>NZ_JADCDA010000056.1 GCF_020252405.1 Aestuariivirga sp. | reverse complement strand
GCGGCTCCATGCACATTGCCGACCTTTCCAAGGGCATGATGGGCGCCAACGGCATCCTCGGTGCCGGCGCGCCGCTGGTTTGCGGCGCCGCACTGGCCGCCAAGTTCCGCGGCGACGGCGGTGTTGCCATCTCCTTCGTCGGTGATGGCGCCTCGAACCAGGGCACCTTTCTGGAAAGCCTCAACCTCGCGGCGGTGTGGAATCTTCCCGCCATCTTCGTGGTCGAGAACAACGGCTATGCGGAGTCCACCTCGCGCGATTATGCGGTTGCGGTGGACAGCTTCGTCGATCGCGCCGCGGGCTTCGGGCTTCCTGGCGTCACGGTTGACGGCCTCGACTTCTTCGCCGTTTACGAGGCGGCGGGCGAGATCATCAAGCGGGCGCGCGAGGGCGGCGGCCCGGCGCTGCTCGAGTGCAAGATGATCCGCATCTATGGCCACTTCGAGGGCGACCAGCAGACCTACCGCGCCAAGGGCGAGCTTGAGGACATCCGCGCCAACAAGGACTGCATCAAGCTGTTCGCCGAGCGTGTCGTCGAGGCGGGCGTTATCTCGCGCTCCGAGCTTGATGCCATCGACCGCGAGTCCGGCCGCGGGATTGATGAGGCCGTGGCCTTCGCCAAGGCTGCGCCGCTGCCCACGGCGGCGGATCTCACCACCGACGTCTATGTGAACTATTGAGCGCAAGGGAGAACAGGACAATGGCACGCAAGATCAGCATGCGCCAGGCGATCAACGAGGCGCTTGACCAGGAAATGGCCCGCGATCCGTCGGTGTTCGTGATGGGTGAAGACATCGTCGGCGGAGCCGGCGGCATGGGCGAAATCGATGCCTGGGGCGGCGTCCTCGGCGTCACCAAGGGGCTCAATGCCAAATATCCGGGACGGCTGCTCGACACGCCGCTCTCGGAGTCGGCCTATATCGGCGCTGCCGTGGGCGCCGCCGCCTGCGGCATGAGGCCGGTGGCGGAACTGATGTTCCTTGACTTCATGGGAGTCTGCTTCGACCAGATCTTCAACCAGGCCGCCAAGTTCCGCTACATGTTCGGCGGCAAGGCGGAAACCCCCGTCGTCATCCGCGCCATGGTGGGCGCCGGCTTCCGCGCCGCCGCCCAGCACAGCCAGATGCTCACCCCGCTGTTCGTGCACATTCCCGGCCTGAAGGTTGTGTGCCCGTCCAACGCCTATGATGCGAAGGGCCTGCTCATTCAGTCGATCCGCGACAATGATCCCGTGATCTTCTGCGAGCACAAGAGCCTCTATGGCGCGGAGACGGACGTTCCGGCCGAGTCCTATGCCATCCCCTTTGGCGAGGCGAATGTGGTGCGCGACGGCAAGCATGCCACCATCGTGACCTATGGCATGATGGTGCAGCGCGCCATGGATGCCGCGGCGGCGCTGGCCAAGCAGGGTGTGGAGTGCGAGGTGGTTGACCTGCGCACGCTCTCGCCCATCGACTGGGATACGGTGATCGACTCGGCCGAGCGCACCGGCCATGTGGTCTGCGTGGACGAGGCGCATCCGCGCTGCTCCATCGCGGCGGACGTGTCCGCCATGCTCACCCAGGAGTGCTTCAAGGCATTGAAGGGCCCGATCCAGATGGTCACCGCGCCGCACACGCCGGTGCCGTTCTCCCCGGTGCTGGAGGATCTCTACATCCCCTCGGCCGATGCCATCGCCAGCGCGGTGAAGAAGTCGATGGCGCATTGAACTTGATTGATTGAGTGAGGACACAGAGATGAGTGACCAGCGCATCGTGCCGATCGTCATGCCGAAGTGGGGCCTCTCCATGAAGGAGGGAAAAGTGACGGGCTGGCTGCTCGAGGACGGCTCCCGGATCAATCCGGGAGACGCCATCCTCGAGGTCGAGACCGACAAGATCGCGGGTGCGGTCGAGGCGCACGAGAGCGGCGTGTTGCGCCGCCGCGTCGGCGAGCCGGATACCATCTATCCGGTTAAGTCGCTCTTGGGCGTTATCGCCGACCCCTCCGTGCCCGAGGAGGAGATCGACCGGTTCGTCGCCTCCTATGTCACGCCATCAACGGACGATGACGAAGAAGAGCAAGGCCCGAAATACGAGTTCGCCGACACCTCGCTGGGCCAGATCCGCTACGCGAAGCGCGGCTCGGGCAACGATACCGTGGTGTTGATCCACGGCTTCGGCGGCGATCTCGATGGCTGGCTGTTCAACATCGATGCCCTCGCTGAGGCGGCCACCGTCTATGCCCTTGACCTTCCGGGTCATGGCAAGTCGGCGAAGTCGCTTGCCGATCCCTCGCTTGCCACCATGACCGCCGCACTCTCGGAGTTCATGGAGAAGCTGGGGATCGACAGCGCACATCTCGTCGGCCACTCCATGGGCGGCGCCATTGCCATGCATCTGGCCTCGGAAGATGCAGACAAGGTGGACTCGCTCACGCTCATCTGCCCGGCCGGCCTCGGCAAGGAGATCGGCGGCTATGTCGACGCCTTTGTGGCGGCCCAGGGCCGCAAGGACCTGAAGCCGGTGCTGGAGCAGCTCTTCGCCGACAAGAGCCTGGTCAGCCGCCAGCTCATCGACGACGTGCTGAAATACAAGCGCCTCGATGGTGTCGAGCCCCTGCTGAAGGACCTGGCCGCATCCCTCTTCGCCGGCCAGACCCAGCAGGACCAGCCGGGCGCCAAGCTGGCGGCGGGTGATGCGCCTCCGGCTCTGGTCATCTGGGGCAAGCAGGACGAGATCATCCCCGCCACCCACGCCGGGAATCTGCCGGGCGCCAAAGTCGTGATCTTCGATGACGCCGGCCACATGGTTTTCATGGAAAAGGCCAGCGATGTGAATGCGCTGATCAAGGCTCATGTCGCGGGTTCGTAGCCGACGCTTTCGCGAGCCGCTGAAACGGCCAGAGAAAGGAGGACCACAGATCACGGAAGTTTGAGACGTTCCGAGAGGCACCGTGGCGTTAGGACGCCACAGCGGCCCCTGTATCACAGACAGCAAAAACAAAATCCAAATGGGAGAAGACGCCTATGTTTTCGATACCGAAAAACGCCGCTTACCAGAGAATCAACCGCAGAAAGTTCCTTGAATTGGGCGGCGGCGCTGCCACTGCTCTCGGTGCTGGCGGCCTGACCCTTGGTCTCGGCTCAACCATCACCCGCTCCAGGGTTCAGGCCGCGTCGACCGACGATGCCAAGTGGAAACAATATGCCGGCTCGAAGCTTGTCTTCATGTCGGAGAACACCCCTCCGTCCTTCGCAATCCGCGATAACATCAAGGCCTTCACGGACAAGACCGGCATCGAAGTGACCATTCTGACGGACGACCTTCCGGTCGTGCAGCAGAAGGTCGGTATCGACCTCCGCGGCGGCAAGGCGGACTACGTCCTCAACTACGTGCAGGACAAGCCGATCGGCTCGCCCTTCGCCGACTTCTACGCCGACATGACGCCGATGTTCGGCGATGAGACCCTTCCGCAGGACCCTGAGGGCTATGGCGACGAAGCCTGGTTCCCCAACTTCCTCTCCGCCTGCGGGCGTTTCTACCAGAAGGGCAAAATCATCGCTCTTCCCTATGACGCGGCAATTGCCTGCACATTCTACCGGCAGGACCTGTTCGAGGCGAACTCCAAGGACTTTGAAGCAGAATACGGCTATCGCCTTGAGTTCAACAAGGACTCGACCTGGCAGAACGTCATCGACATGGCGGCCTTCTTCAAGAAGGCCAAGGAAGCTGGCAAGGACGTGCCCTATGGCTACGCCCAGCACCAGGGTTCCTTCGCCTGGACGACGCAGCTTGACATTCAGCGCTTCCTCTTTGCCAACGGCCGGTGGATGGACTGGAACATCGACGACGTCTATGGCTCGAAAGAGCCGGGCAAGACGAACTGGGGCGATGAGTCCTCGATCGCCATGCTGGGCAAGTTCAAGGAACTGGCGGACGTCTGCCACCCGGACAACCTGGCCAACGGCACGCTCGAGCTCAACACCGTCTATCAGTCCGGCAACATCGCGATGCAGACGCAGTATCACGAGTTCGCCGCGTCGATCGAAGACGAGAAGACCTCGCGCGCGGCTGGCGGCAAGACGGCCTACGCCCCCTGCCCGAAAGGCGATCCCAAGTGGATCAAGAATGGCGGCGAGGCGGTGAACGGCACGAACTGCGGCATCGGCGGCATTGGCATCAACGGCAATGCCTCCGACGACCTGAAGCGCGCGGCCTATATCTTCGCGATCTGGTCTGTGTCCCAGGAAAACCAGTACAACGTGCTCAAGGGCCTCGGCGGCACGCCGACCCGCAAGTCCGTGCTTGAACGCGAAGACGTCAAGAAGGCCCAGCAGCGTCCGACCCACATGCCGAACGCGCTGACCTTCGACCCCGTCTACAACTTTGGCATCAAGGACCCGAACTTCGTGCTCGGACCAAAGATCCCCAACGGCAACGAGTATCACTCGATCCTCGCCGCGGAAGTGCAGAAGTGCCTGTCGAACGAGCAGTCTCCGGAAGAGGCCGCGAAGTCGATCCAGACCCAGCTCGACGAGCTGAACGGGGCGGGCTGAGGCTCAACCGCAACTGCAAACGTACCGGCGGCCGAAGGGCCGCCGGTAAAAAAATGCGATGCTGCCCGCAGGGGGACCCATGTCCAATTCCAGCACTACGATCGACCGGCAGAAAGGCTTCGCAGGCGGAGCCGAACTGTTCCGCGTCCGGCAGATTCCCGACAGCGTCGAATCGAAGCCGGTTTCCCATGTCGCGGCCGATCCGCCGTCGGTCAACCCCGCGGCATCCAAGGCCTATTACTTCTGGCTGATGATGCCCGCCATCATCGTGCTGGCCTTCATCTCGATCTATCCGTTCTTCTGGATGATCTACATGAGCTTGCACGACGTTGACATCGGCAAGGTCGAGTGGAACAATTTCGAGAACTTCACCAAGCTCGCCAGCGACACGCGGTTCCTGATGGGCTGGTGGCTGCTCATTCAGTACAGCGTCATGTGCCTAACGCTGCAGCTCATCATCGGCGTGTTCCTTGCCGTGGCGCTCAATGGCTCGCGCTGGGAAAAGGTGCTTGTCACCACGCTGCTCATGCCCATGATGGTGGCCCCGCTGGTGGCCGGCATGGTCTGGTACTTCCTCTATAACGGCACCTTCGGCTGGTATCACTGGCTGTTCCAGAGCCTCGGCATCCTGGGGGCAAAATCGATCCTCGCCAGCGCCGACACGGCCATGCTCGGCCTCGTGCTGGTGGACGTCTGGCAGTGGACGCCGCTCATCACCCTGATCACGCTGGCCGGCCTCAAGCGCGTGCCGCAGGACCAGCTCGAAGCCAACATGGTGGACGGCGCCTCGCCCTTGCGCAACTTCGTGTCGGTGACGCTGCCCAACCTCTACCCCGTGCTGCTCATCGCCATCATGCTGCGCTTCATGGACAACTTCCGCTTTATCGACTCCATCCTGGTGCTCACCGGCGGCGGGCCCGGCAATGCGACGAAGATCCTGCCCGTCTACCTCTTCGAGGTGTCGTTCAAGTTTTTCAAGCTCGGGCGGGGTGCCGCGATTGCACTCATCCTGCTCATCGTCACCATCATCCTCGGCATGTTGCTGGTCCGCATCTTCGACCGCCAGCAGCCCAAGAAGGCTTAAGTCATGGCATCCCGCGAAGTCATCCAATACGAGGGCTGGCCCTCCAAGGTGTTCAAGTGGTTCTCGGTCGTGTTCATCGCCTTCTACATGGTGTGGACGGTGCTGCCGCTGTTTGTGATGTTCATGTCGTCCTTCAAGGATCTGCTGGAGGCCTTCCAGATTCCTCCCGTGGGCGACTGGGCCGGCGTGACGGTGTTCTTCAACTTCACGCCGACGACCAAGCACTACTATGAACTCTTCGCCAACCTGGGCTTTTCCACCTACCTGTTCAACTCGCTCGTTGCTGCGGGCGGGTCCGCCGTGGTGTCGGTGGTCCTCGGCTCGATGTGCGCCTATTCGCTCTCCCGCATCGAGTTCCGCGGCAAAAGCGACCTGTTTTTCTGGATCATCTCCACGCGGATGGCGCCGGTGGTGGCGGTGCTCGTGCCGCTCTACTGGATCTTCCGCGAGCTGAACCTGGTGGGCACGCTGCCGGGCCTCATCCTCGCCTACACCACCTTCAACCTTCCCTTCGCCATCTGGATCCTGAAGGGCTTCTTCGACAACGTGCCCTATGCCATCGAGGAGGCGCAGATGGTGGATGGCGCCACGCGCCTGCAGGCGCTGCGCGCCATCCTTCCGCTGGTCGCCCCCGGCATCGGCGCCTTCATCGTGCTGTGTATTCTCTTCGCCTGGAACGATTATCTGTTCGCAGCGATCATCGGTTCCGGCGGCGCCAAGACGCTGCCCGCCGCCACGCGCGAGCTGGTTCAGCCGCAGAACATCCAGTGGGGGCAGATCATGGCGGCCGGCGTCGTTACCGCACTTCCCATGATGTTCCTCGGCCTCATCATCAGAAAATACCTCGTCACCGGCCTCACCATGGGCGCGGTCAAGGAATAGCAGGAGCTCACAATGGCGAAAGTTTCGTTCCGCAACGTCTGGAAGAAATATGGCAATGTGTCTGCCGTTAAGGAACTCAACATCGAGTGTCCGGATGGCTCCTTCCTCTCGATTCTCGGCCCCTCGGGGTGCGGCAAGTCCTCGACCATGCGCATGGTGGCGGGCCTCGAGCACATTACGTCCGGTGAGATCCTGTTCGACGAGAATCCCATCAACACCCTGCCGCCAAAGGACCGCGACGTGGCCATGGTGTTCGAGAACTACGCGCTCTACCCGCACAAAAGCGTATTCGAAAACATGGCAAACCCCTTGAAGCTGCGCGGCCAGGACGCTTCCGTGATCAAGGAGCGGGTAACGTCGGCGGCCAGGCTGCTGGAGATCAGCCACCTGCTGGAGCGCCGTCCTCAGGAGCTCTCGGGCGGCCAGAAGCAGCGCGTCGCCATCGGCCGCGCCATCGTGCGCGAGCCGAACCTGTTCCTTTTCGATGAGCCCATCGCGCATCTCGACGCTAAGCTCCGCGCCCACATGCGTGGCGAGATCAAGCATCTGCAGCGCACGCTCGGCACCACCATGATCTACGTGACGCATGACCAGCTCGAGGCCATGTCGATGGCCGACACCATTGCCGTGATGCATGACGGCGAGCTGCAGCAGCTGGGCTCGCCGCGCGAGGTCTACAACAAGCCGGTCAACGCCTGGGTTGCAGGCTTCGTGGGCGAGCCTGCGATGAACTTCATGGATGCGAAGATCGAGGACCGCGCGGGGCGCACGCACTTCGTTCATCCCAACTTTGCGATCGCCGTCAACGACGAGCAGCAGCGGATCATCGCGTCTGGCGCGCGCCAGGATGCGCTGCGCGTGGGTGTTAGACCCGATGCGCTGTCGATCTCCATGACCAAGCCGCCGGTTGACCACATCACTGGCAAGATCTTCGTGACCGAGCTTCTGGGCGGCGACATGATTATCGACGTTGACCTCGACGATTGCCGCGTGCGGGTGAAGACCTCGACCGAGTTCGAGGGCGTGGAAGGCCAGACCTGCTACATGACCGTCAACACGAACAAGTGGCATGCGTTCTCGAAGGAGAACGGCAAGGCATTCTTTTAGGTAGGGATTACGCCATGTCTGACGCAAGGGAAAAACTCGAGGCAGTCAATAGCCGCCTCATGGGGCTGTTCAAGGCCGAAAAGCAGACGATGATGGCCTTCAACAGCCTCACCGTGGCGGCGACGAGACCTGGAAAGATCTCAGCCGCGCTGAAGGAGTTGACGGCGGTGGCCATCGCCGTCGCAAAGGGTTGCGAGGACTGCATCATCTATCATGCGTCTACTGCCAAGAAGCATGGTGCAACCCGTGAAGAGTTGATTGAGATGCTCGCGGTTTCGGTTGAGATGTCAGGAGGCCCTGGTGCTGTCTATGCCGCAAAGGCGCTGGAGGCGTTCGATCAGTTGACGTGACAGGTGTTTGAGAGCCGCCTGTTCAATCGTGCCCTGCGGCGGCGCGAGAGCGACATAAATCTTGCGCCGATCCATCCGCCCCATCTACGCCTCTTCCCACAAGGCGGAGAGGACGACAAGTGAACGGCTGTTGAACAGGCGAGGGGCAAGGACATGGAGCCCGATCGCCTGATGTACCTCGGCTGTTGCAGGGTGAACGCCTATTTTGCAATCAATCGCAATCCCAGCGCCGCCGTGAGACCGGATACTGTTGCGGTCAGCACCGTGCCCCACACCATGTCGATGATGGCTATTCTGGTCGTAAATCCTTTCATCACCGCGAGGTTGGTGAGGTCATAGGTGCCATAGGCGACAAGGCCCAGGATTGAGCCGTATAGCACCGCCTGGCCCACGGAACCGCCCTGCACCGCGGGCCACACGACCATCACCATCAGGCCGGTGACGTAGAGAACATAGAAGGCCGCGGCAGCGCCCATGTTGGGGGGCTGGCGCAGCAGATCTCCGATTTCGCTCACATAGAACCCGCGGCCCAGCCACAGCAGCCAGATCGTGTCGATCAACAGGAACAGGACCGCCGCGGCAATCCAGAGAATGATCCATTGTGTCACGGCGCTCTCCTGTCCAACGGCTTCTTTACGGACAGGAGGGCCGGGGGATCACATCAGGCCACCGCGCGGGCCAGCGCGCATTGCGACCAGAGTTCGGAAAGCGCGGAAACAAGGTGGTCTATGTCGGTGTCGGTGTGGAGCGGGGTGGGCGTGATGCGCAGCCGCTCCGTGCCGCGCGGCACGGTGGGATAGTTGATCGGCTGGATGTAGATTCCGTGCCTCTCCAGCAGGATGTCGCTGATCCACTTGCACTTCTTCGCATCGCCCACCATCACCGGCACGATGTGGCTGTTGTTCGCCATGTAGGGAACGCCCGCCTGATCGAGTTTCTTGCGGAGCTTCGCCACACGGTCCTTGTGGCGCATGCGCTCGAACTGGGAGTTTTTCAGGTGGCGGATCGAGGCGGCCGCACCTGCCGCGCAATGGGGCGGGAGCGCAGTGGTGAAGATGAAGCCCGAGGCAAAACTGCGGACAAAGTCGCACAGCGCGGCAGAGCCCGTGATGTAGCCGCCAACCACGCCGAACGCCTTGCCGAGCGTTCCTTCGATCACGGTGACGCGGTCCATCAGACCCTCGCGTTCGGCAATGCCGCCGCCGCGCGGCCCATACATGCCGACCGCGTGCACTTCGTCGAGATAGGTCATCGCGCCATATTTTTCGGCGAGGTCGCAGATCTCCTTGATTGGACCGATGTCGCCATCCATCGAATAGACCGACTCGAAGGCAATCAGCTTCGGCCGGGAGGGATCGGCGGCCTTCAGCAGGCGCTCAAGATCATGCAGGTCATTGTGCCTGAAGATGTGGCGTTCGGCGCGGCTGTGGCGGATGCCCTCGATCATCGAAGCATGGTTGCCGGCGTCCGAGAACACCATGCAGCCGGGAATGCAGCTGGCCAGCGTGCCCAGTGCGGCCCAGTTAGAAACATAGCCGGAGGTGAAGAGCAGGGCGCCTTCCTTGCCGTGCAGGTCTGCAAGCTCGCGCTCGAGCTCGACGTGGTAATGGTTGGTGCCGGAGATATTGCGCGTGCCGCCCGCGCCAGCGCCGCAGCGGTCCAGGGCTTCATGCATCGCCGCCGTGACAGCGGCGTTCTGGCCCATGCCCAGATAATCGTTGGAGCACCAGACGGTGATCTCCTTCTTGTCGGCTCCGTGGTGCGTCGCCCTCGGGAAGCTGCCCGCCTTGCGCTCGAGATCGGCGAAAATGCGGTACCGGCCCTCGGTCTTCAGCGCGTCGAGTTCTGTCTGGAAGAAGCTTTCATAGTCCATCGGGGGCACTCCGGAGGGCGGCTTTGAGAGGTGTATAGTCAAACTTGGGGGATATGGAATTGCGCGATTTCGCCGCGTCCCGCTGCCGGGGCAGGCTCCAATTCCACAGCTTTTCCACAGGCAGCGGCAGCATCAGCATCCAGTGCTCGAAAAGGGCGAGGGTGGCCAGCGCGGCGAGCAGCGACCAGCCGGCGCGCTCCTCCGCCAGATCGGCGGCATAGGCCTGCTGGAACAGCAGGACAGCACCAATTGTGGCCGCCGAAATCGAGAAAGGAAACAGCAAATTCATGGGCTTGCGCGTCAAGAAGCTCTTCAGCACCGCCATGTGCGCGGGCACGAACTGCTCCGACACATTGCGCACACCAAGGAACACGTTAAGCCTCGCGGAGAGATGCATGGCCCACAACAGCAGATAGGCCCAAAGGCCCCAGTTGTTCACAGCTTCTCCACAGAGACCCCAGATGGCCAGCGCCACCGCCGCGATAGCGATTTCGTGCCACAGGTTCACGCCCAGCGCGTGGCCGAAGTGCCGCCAGCCGGAGCATCCGGCCGGGCAGGAGGTTTTGCGCGGCCCTGTGACATAGCCGGTGTAAAGGCTCAGCTCCTGCCAGCCCCAGGCGAGAACGCCGGCGGTGAAGGCGGCATAGACGGACAGCAGGGACGCATCGTCCCGTTGCGTCCACATCGCCCACAATGCGGCCGCCAGCACCGCCGTGCCGCCCGCCATGCTCCACCTGAAGGTCCGGACCGGAAGCTGATCGAGATAGAAGATCAGCCCGGTGGCGAACCACCAGAGGAGCAGGGCATAGGCGATGGGCAGCGCGTAATCCATCCGGTCACCAGGTGGGCGCGAGGCGAATGCCGGCGGGAAGTTCGTTGGACTTGGATGGGATAAGGAAGAGGCGCACCAGGGTTGCGCCCGCCGCCACGGCCGTCCATGCCTTTCCCAGCCTCGCTGTCACGCCGCCTTTTTTCTGCCAGACGGCGGCGCGGTCGTTGATCTTCCGCAATTTCTCGAGGCCCGCGAAAAAAGCCGGGTTGTCGATGTCGAGTTCCAGCGGGAAGACCTGGCGGGAAATCTCGGAGGTTATCTTGAAGACCTTGAAGCCATATTCGGTGGGATCGATCCCCATGGCCTCATGGAAATGCGGCCGCTGGTGATCGCGCACATACATGGTGGCGAAGACCGCCATGAGGAAGAACTTCACCCACAGCTTGTTGAGGCCGGAGAGCAGCTCGGGATGCGCCCGCATCAGCAGCGCGAAGGCCTCGCCATGGCGGAACTCGTCATTGCACCATTGCTCGAACCACTTGAAAATCGGGTGGATGCGCTTCTCCGGGTGCTGCTGCAGGTGCCGGAAGATGGTGATATAGCGCGCATAGCCGATCTTCTCCGAGAGGTAGGTTGCGTAGAAGATGAACTTGGGGCGGAAGAAGGTGTATTTCTTGGTCTTGGTCAGGAAGCCCAGATCGACGCCGAGCCCGAAGTCCTTCAGCGTGTCGTTGATGAAGCCGGCATGCCGGCCTTCGTCGCGCGCCATCAGGCGGAAAAGTTCGCACAGATCCGGGTTCGTGCCGCGCTTGCGCATTTCAGAATAAAGCACGCAGCCGGAGAATTCCGCCGTGAGTGAGCTCACCAGGAAGTCGACGAGCTCGCGGCGCAGACCCTCGGGAAGCGCTGCAAGGTCGACATGATCCCATTCGGCGTTGCGCTTGAAGTGGCCCTTGTTGGGGTCGGACTGCATCTCGGCGATGAGCTTGTCCCACTCCTCGCGGACGGGCGTTACGTCAAGCTTGTCAAGAGCCTCGAAGTCGGTGGTGTAGAAGCGCGGGCTCAGCACCGTCGATTCCTGTGCCTTGGCGAGCGTGTCCGCGGGCCTGATGCCCAGTGTTTCGATGGTCATTAGAGCTCCTCCCCCGAAAAGCTGAACTCAAGCAGTTCCATGAATTCCAGATCGCCCGTGAGCTTCACCCATTTGCGTTCGAGCCAGTTGGCCCGTGTGATCGTGGCCTTGCGGCGCTCGATCGCGGACTCGCCATAGGGCACGATGATCGGCTTGCCGTGGACGAGCACCTCGTCGCCCGGTTCCACCGTTATGCCGTCATCCAATTCCACATGCGCGCCGAGGCTCTCGAAGGTGTTTACAACGCGCACGGTGCACATCACGTCTTGCCTGTCCGGCGTTAAGATGTTCAGCATCAGCCCTGGTCTCCTGTCGTTGGAAGGAAGCGGAGGAAGGAAGCGGCATTCTCACGGCCATAGGCCGCGAGGTCGAGCGATATGCCGGAGGCGGTGTCGATCAGCAGCAGCTGCCCGTTGCTCAAATAGTCGAGGCGATAGGCGTCGGTCGCCCTCGCCTGCTGGGTCTGGCGCATGCGGTTCAGCCCGCGCAGCACGCCGGGGATGAAGCCCTCGGCGCTGGTGTGTGTAATGATGGCGCCCGTGGTGGCGTCAATGACGGCAACGCCTTGCGCATCGCTCTCGAAGCGCAGCAGACGGCTATGCACCACCTCCGGAGTTCCGAGGCTCTGCACGGGCGAATAGCCGCCGACGCGCGCTGCCAAAACGGCGAGCAGAGCCGCCAACACCATGGCGGCCGCCGCGATTGCTGCGGGGTGCAGCCGGAGGCCGCGGACCGGGTGCTGGGCCGTTGCGGTTCTCATGCGGCCACCGGCTGGCCGGTCTTGACCGGACGATGGTCCGGGACTTCTAAGGCGATTGGCGCTATGGCCGTGCCGGTCAGCGCAGCCGCGAGCAGGCTGGCCACGTCATCGGCCCTCGGCACGCAGCGCAGGCAGGGCTGCGGATGCGCGAAGTTGAAGGGCCGCGCATGGGGCCACAGCAGAAGATAGGCGATGCGTTCCTTCTTCGTCACCTTCAGCGGGATGTCGCCGGAGCCATTGCCGAAGACCCGGAGGGACGCGCCGTCGATCTGGCTGAAGGGCACGTTCAGCGTCACGGGCAGGGCCATGCCGATTCGCATCACCACGCGCTTCGTCGTGATGGTGTAGACGGTCGTCCGCGCGCTCAGCCAGGCAAGGCCGGAGAGGAGCGCCGCAGCCACCAGTCCCATCGGCATCAGCCACTGGAACGGACGGGCTGCATAGGCAAGGCTCCCGCCCTCGGCAAAGCGCAGCGCTCCGGCGAGCAGCGTGAGGCCGGCGAAATACCAGATCACCTTGCGCACATGGAAGGCATGAACCGCGAGGTCCTGCCAGCGCGGCGCACCTTGCCACAGCAGGCGTTCGCCCTGCGGCAGCATTTGCGGCAGGCCCCGGACCGGTTCGAAGTCGAAATCGTCGTGATGCCCGGTCATACCAGGGGCTCGGCACGGTCAGCGGTGGCATAGAGGTGGCCGCCGGCGTAGAAGGCGCAAATCTTGTCTTCCTCGAGCCTTGTGACGACATCCGGGTTGCGAAGTGCCGGCACCTTGATGAACTGCTTTGAAGTGATGGACTTGACCTCGATGCGCTTCTTGCCGCCCCAGATGCGGGCCAGTGTTGTCGGCAGCAGGACGTTGCGGGTGCGGCCTTCCTTGTCGCTCACTTCGACTTCGAGGTAGCGCATGATGTATTCCGAGCGGTCCACCCACACATCCTTCACTGTGCCGCCCTGCTTGCCGTCGCAGCCGATCACCGGCATGCCGCGCGGGTCGGGGTCGCGCTCCTCCACGTGCCAGTCCGGGTTGTTGCGCAAGGGCGAGAGCTTCGGTTCGCCGGTGAACAGCGCATCCGGAATGTCCTTGCGTTCGGCATAGGAGGCGGGCCCGACGCCATCCGCCATCGGGTCGCCATCGGGCTCCAGCGGCGCGCCCGGCCATGGGCCGATGGGTGTGGCCTTAACCGGCCGGCCGTCATAAGGCTCGGCGCGCGGCGCCTGAACAGTGCTGCCGTCGGCGAGAAGATAGGTCTTGGGCGCGGGCACTGCCGGCCAGCCCTGCACCGTAACATTGGCGGAGCGCTCTGACTCCAGTGGATAGCCCTCGCGCTTGCCCTCGCGGTGGAGGTAGATGATGATCGCCGCGAGAAATCCCCAGAACACGTAGAGCACGACCTGGGCGACATCGATGTACTGGGTGAAGGCTGCGGACATGGGTTCTCTCCTTCGGTCAGCCTGGATATTGCGCCAGGCCGAAGCCCGGCTGTCTCGTGGAGCGTTTGCCGCCGCGCACCAGGGGGCCGATAACGGCAAGCGTTGCGAACAGAAGCACGATTTCGATCTGGTAGACGGTCACATAACCTGCGGCAGGACCGGTGGTGGCGGAGCCAAGCTTGCCGTGCATCGCAAGATCCGACACTGCGTCGCGCAGCATGCCGCTGATGCCCACGCCGATCCCGGCAGCCGTCGCCTGCACGCCACCCCAGGTGCCAAGTGCAAAGCCGCTCATGGCGCCCGCGCCGCTGGAGGCGAGGTCCATCGCAGCCGTCAGCATGCCCACCGAGAAAAGGCCACCGCCCAGCCCAATGAAGAAGACGCCGGTCTGAAACAGCGAGACAAGTCCGAGCAGGGGAGAAAAGATGACGGCTGCGAAGGCAAAGATGCCGACGAGAATGCCCACGGAGGCGAGCCGGCAGGGATCGCCACCTTTGCCCAGCCGCCGCGCCGAAATCGCAAAACCCGCGAGCGTGCCCAGCGCCATGGTTGCGGTGAGCCAGGTTGTCTCCCCAACACTGAGCCCGAACACCTGCCCGCCGAAGGGCTCCAGCAAGATGTCCTGCATCGAGAAGGCGGCGGAGCCCAGTCCCACGCCGATCAGCAGGCGCTTGGCGCGGCCCGCCGCGCTGAACCGCCGCCAGGCTTCGCCAAAGCTGATGGTTGCCGCATCCTCCGAAGCGAGCGGCGAGTTGCGGGCTTCCTGTTTCCACATGGCGATGGTGTTCAGCACCACGGTGAGGACGGCGACGCCCTGGATGATCTGGATCAGCTGCTTTGCGGTGAAATCATGCAGCAGGCTGCCGAAGACGAGCGCGCTCGCCACCATGCCGAAGAGAAGCATCACATAGAGCAGGGCGACGACGCGCGGTCTCGTCTCCGCTGAAGCGAGGTCATTGGCCAGCGCCAGGCCGGCTGTCTGCGTGGTGTTGATGCCGGCGCCGATCAGCAGGAAGGCCAGCGCCGCGCCCGCTTCGCCCCATACCGCGGGGCCGTGGCCGTTTCCGGTGAGCACCAGCAATGCGAAGGGCAGGATGGCGAAGCCGCCGAACTGCATCATCGTACCGAACCAGATATAGGGCACGCGCCGCCAGCCGAGCACCGATTTGTGAGTGTCCGATTTGAAACCGATCAGGGCGCGGAAGGGGGCGATCAGCACCGGGATCGACACCATGAGTCCCACAAGCCAGGCGGAAACGCCGAGTTCGACGATCATCACGCGGTTCAGCGTGCCGGTCAGCAGCACCATCGCCATGCCGACGGAGACCTGGAACAGCGACAGCCGCAAGAGGCGCGACAAGGGCAGGTCCCTGGTCGCGGCATCGGCGAAGGGCAGAAATCGCGGTCCGACCTGCTGCAGCGCCGAAATCATCCTGCGGTTGATCATCATCATATGCGCTTCAGCTCCTGCGCATGGGAGATGTAGAAGCCGCTGGAGACGCGCGCATTGCGACCGGGCCGCCAGTCGGCGAGCTGCCCGGAGCCGCCGATGGCCTTGTACAGCGCCGCGGTGGCATGCGGGACGATACGGGGCGAGCGGTCGCCGCGCGGAAAGGCTTTGCCTGCGAAATGCATTGCGGCGAGTGCCGGCGTGCGCGGAGCATAGGTGAAGTGCACGCCGCTGCGGCTCATTGCGGCAAGCCGTGTCAGCATGCCGATCATGTCGGGCAGGCTGTAGTGGATGAGCGAGTCCATCGCAACGATGTGGTCGAAGGCGCCGTGTTTCCTGTCCAGCATATCGCCGGCAATGAACTGGATGCGGCCATGCCCCAGCTTCTCCGGCAGCCGTTCCCTGGCGATGCCGATGAGAGTGGGAGAGATGTCCACCGCCGTCACATCCGCGCCGCGCCTTGCCGCCTCGACGGCAAGCGCACCCGTGCCGCAGCCGGCATCGAGAATGCGCGCGCCGCGCAGGTCCGCGGGCAGGAAGGAGAGGAGCGTCGCGCGCATCCGGTCGCGGCCGGCGCGCACCGTGGCGCGAATGCCGCTCACCGGCGCGTCAGATGTCAGTATCTGCCAGGTGCGCGCGGCTGTCCGGTCGAAGTAGGTTTCGATCTCGCCGCGCCGCTCGAGGTAGCTGTCGCTCATCAGTCGAACCCCAGGAAATCGAAGATGTCGCGGTCCTTCATGGATCTCGCCTCGCAGGGTTCGTAACCCGCCCAGAGCTGTGCCGCGAGGCGCATGTACTCGTTCTGCACGTGATCGACTTCCGGCGAGGAGGGCATCTCGAACAGCGTCGACTTCTTGAGCCGGCTCAGCCGGATCGCATCGACGTCCGGCAGGTGCGCGATGCGCTTGAGGCCGGTGGCCTCCGCGAAGCGGTCGATCTGATCTGTGTCCTTGGAGCGGTTGGCGATGACCCCACCCACGCGCACGCCATAATTTTTCGCCTTGGCGTTGATCGCCGCCACGATGCGGTTCATGGCGAAGATCGAATCGAAGTCGTTGGCCGTCACGATCAGCGCCCGGTCGGCATGCTGCAGGGGGGAGGCGAAGCCGCCGCACACCACGTCGCCCAGCACGTCGAAGATCACCACGTCCGTGTCTTCCAGCAGGTGGTGCTCCTTCAGCAGCTTCACCGTCTGCCCGACGACATAGCCCCCGCAGCCCGTGCCGGCCGGCGGCCCGCCGGCCTCGACGCACATCACGCCGTTGTAGCCCTGGAACACGAAATCCTCGGGGCGCAGTTCTTCGGAGTGAAACTCAACCTGCTCCAGAATATCGATGACGGTCGGCACAAGGCTCTTGGTCAGCGTGAAGGTCGAGTCATGCTTGGGGTCGCAACCGATCTGCAACACCCGCTTGCCGAGTTTCGAGAAGGCAACCGAGAGGTTCGATGATGTCGTGCTCTTGCCGATGCCGCCCTTGCCATAGACCGAGAACACCTTCGCGGCGCCGATGGTGGCGGTGGGGTCAAGGTGTACCTGCACGCTGCCCTCGCCGTCTCCGCGCTGAGCCACCCGTGGCTTGCGATCAATCACCAATGTCATGCCGCAACCTCCACCCCAATGCCTTCAAGCCTGTCTTCGAGTTCTTCCCCGGCGCGTTCGAGCGCCGCGAGGGTTTCCGCGTCGGGCGACCAGAAGTCGCGCCGCTGCGCTTCGAGCAATCTGTTGACGACTTTCATCGCAGCCTTCGGGTTCAGCGAGGCGAGCTGGTCGCGCATCGTTTCGTCCAGCACATAGGTCTGGGTGAACTGCTGGTAAACCCAGGGCGCAACCTGTCCGGTGGTGGCCGACCAGCCCACCGTGTTGGTGAGGTGGCATTCGATGTGGCGAACGCCCTCATGGCCGTGCTTCAGCATGCCCTCGTACCACTTGGGATTCAGCACGCGGGTGCGGCTTTCGAGCGCCACCTGGTCGGCCAGCGTCCGCACCACGCCGACGCCGCGCGTCTGGTCGCCGATATAGACGGGCACCGCCTCGCCACGCTGCTTCTCCGCCGCGCGGCTGATGCCGCCGAGCGAGTCGAAGTAGTGATCGATGGTTGTGACGCCGAGTTCGACGCTCTCGAGGTTCTGATAGGCAAGGTCGACGCCGGACAGAACCGATGCCATCAGCGCCGGCTGCTGGGCGACTTGGCCATCGCGGCCATGGGCGAAGCTCTTGCGCTTGGCGAAGAGATCGCCAAGCTCATCCCCGTCTTCCCAGCGGCCGCTGTCGACGAGCATGTTGACGTTGGACCCATAGGCGCCATCGGCGTTGGAGAAGACGCGCAGCGCCGCGGTCTCGAGGCCGCAACCTGTAGTCTTCATGTGTTCCCGGGCGTGCTTGCGCACGAAATTCAGTGTCTCCGGCTCGTCTGCCGAAGCGGCCAGCCAGCAGGCCTCCGCCAGCATGCGCGTCTGCAGCGGCAGCAGGTCGCGGAAGATGCCGGAGAGTGTGAGCATCACGTCGATGCGCGGCCGGCCCAGCTCTTCGAGTGCAAGCAGACTGGCGCCGCACAGGCGTCCGAAACTGTCGAAACGCGGTGCTGCGCCGAGCAGGGCGAGGGCCTGGGCGATCGGACCGCCCTCGCTCTTCAGGTTGTCCGTGCCCCACAGCACCAGCGCCACGGTTTCGGGCAGCGGCTTGCCGGCGGCCACATGGGTGTCGAGCAGCAGCTGCGCCTGGCGCGCGCCGTCCTTCACCGCGAAGGCGGAGGGGATGCGGAACGGGTCGAAGCCATGGAGGTTGCGCCCCGTCGGCAGGATATCGGGCGAGCGGATCAGGTCGCCACCCGCAACCGGGCGGATAAAGCGCGCGTCAAGCGCCTTGAGCAACCCGGAGATCTCGTGGTCTTCCGAGAGCAGACGGTCCATCTCCGCGAGGTCAGTGGCAGTGCCTGCCTCGGCAACGCTCGCCAGCGTCTCGCGACGGGCCTCCGCGTCCATCGCCTGGCCGACGACGTGCAGGCCGTGCGGGATCAGCGTATACTCAAGTTCGAGGATTTGCTGCTGCAGCGCGCGGACCTGGACTTCTGCGTCATCCCATTCCGGTTCTGCCGCCGCGAGGTCCACCGTCGCCGCCTGGGCCTGGATGAGGAGGGCGAGGTCATGGCGCTCGGCTGCGGTGGGGTCCAGCCCGCGCCAGCGACCGATCGAGGCCTTGAGGTCGGCGAGGCCGCGGTAGAGGCCGGCCTGGGCGAGCGGCGGCGTCAGGTAGCTGACCAACGTGGCCCCCGCGCGGCGCTTGGCAATGGCGCCTTCCGAGGGGTTATTGGCGGCATAGAGATAGAGATTCGGCAGGTCGCCGATCAGCCGGTCGGGCCAGCACTGGGCGGAGAGACCGGACTGCTTGCCCGGCATGAACTCAAGCGCGCCATGGGTGCCGAAGTGCAGAACGGCACTGGCGCCGAAATCCTCACGCAGATAGCGGTAGAACGCGGAGAAGGCATGGGTGGGCGTGAAGCTCTTCTCGAAGAGCAGCCGCATCGGGTCGCCCTCATAGCCGAAGGCCGGCTGGATGCCGACCAGCACATTGCCGAAACGCTCGCCCAGCACATGGATGGACGAGCCATCGGCTTGCTGGCGGCCGGGGGCAGGGCCCCACTGGGCCTCGATCTCGCGGAGGTGGGTTTCGCGCCGCACGTGATCGTCCGCGGGCACCCGGTGAATGACATTGGCATCCGAGCCGAACCGCTCAGCATTGCCCTTCAGGATGCGCGCCTGCAGTTCATCGACGCTGGCCGGAACCTCGACGTCATAGCCATCGGCCTTCATGGCGGTGAGCGTGTTGAACAGCGATTCGAACACCGAGAGGAAGGCCGCGGTGCCGACGGCGCCGGCATTTGGCGGGAAGTTGAACAGCACGATGGCGATCTTGCGTTCAGCCTTTGCCGTGAGCCGCAGCGCCACCTGCTTGGCCACGCGTGACGCCAGCATCGAGGCCCGCTCGGCATGAACCCTCATGCCGCGTTCGCCATGGTCGGCCACCGAGCGGCCGCCGAACACCACGCCGCCGCCGGCGCCGTCGAGTTCGGGAATGGCGATCATCATGGTGGTCTCGATCGGGTGCAGCCCGCGTTCGGACTCTTCCCATTCCTCGAGCGTCTGGAACTCGACGGGCTGGGCAGCGAGATAGGGCACGTCCAGCTTGACCAGCATGTCTTCGGCGGCGCGCGCGTCGTTATAGGCGGGTCCGCCCACCAGCGAGAAACCCGAAAGCGAGACCAGCGCGTCGATCGCCGGCTTGCCGTTCTTCATGAAGAAGCGTTCGATCGCCGGGCGCTGGTCGAGGCCAGTGGCGAAGGCCGGGATCACCTTCAGGCCGCGCGATTCGAAGGCCGCGATCACCCCGTCATAATGGGCCGTGTCGCCTGACAGCACATAGGAGCGCATCAGGAGGAGGCCAACCGTGCCCTTGCGAACGGTGGGCGGTGAGGGCAGGGCATCCGCCGTCTCGCTCATGCGCGTGGCAAGCCGCGGGTGATAGACGCCCACTTCCGGATAGGTCTGCGGCTCGCGATAGGAAATGCCGCGCAGGCTTCTGCGCGGCCCTTCCGCAAATCTCGAGACGAGGAAGCGGACCATCTGCCCGATGTTTTCTTCCGACCCCGCCAGCCAGTATTGCATGGCGAGGAAATAGGCGCGCATGTCCTGGGCGGAGCCGGGGATGAAGCGCAGGATCTTGGGCAGCCGCTTCAGCATGGCAAGCTGCTTTTGGCCGGCCGTGGCCTTCTCGGTGTCCTTGTTGGTCTTCGACCCGCGCAGCTTCTTCAGCAGGTTGACAATGGCGCCCTGGCTGCCGTTCATCGCAAAGCGACCGGCGCGGGTGAGCTTGATCACCTCGCCTGCCGACATGAAGCACACCATGGCGTCGCAGGCGTCGCGCCGCGCCTGGAGTGCGGGCATCACCGCCTGGATGTGATCTTCCATGAACAGCATGGTGGCGATAATGATGTCACCCTTGCCGATGTCCTCGATGCAGGCGGCAAGCGAATCCGGGCTGGCGCCCCAGCTCGAGGCTGCATGGACCGACAGCGTAAGCCCCGGCATTTCCCGCGCCAGCTGCGCGTTGACGCGGGCCACCGCCCCCGTGATGTGGTTGTCGAGGGTGACGATCACCACATGGGCATTCGCCCTATCGGCTGTAGTGTGCTTTGGCATCATACAGCGTCTCGATGGTGATGAGGTTGATGCCGCGCTCGGTGGCGAAGCGTTCGGTATTGCGGCGCGCCTTGCCGCGCACGAAGAAGGGAACTTTCTGCAATTCCTTCTCGGCTTCGGGCGCCCAGCCGCCCTGGGCGGGCGGGGTGGAATTCGCGGGGGCGGCGGCGGGCTTGGCGGCGCCATGGCCGAGGTGCGAGGCGGCAGCCTTGTCGTTGAACTCGAAGTCATTGCGGAACATGTGGAGGAGATGCTCCTCGAGTCCCATCATCAGGGGGTGCACCCAGCTGTCGAATATGACGTTGGCGCCTTCAAAGCCCATCTGCGGCGAATAGCGGGCGGGGAAGTCCTGCACATGCACGGGTGCGGAGATCACGGCGCAGGGAAAGCCCAGTTTCTTCGCGATATGGCGTTCCATCTGCGTGCCGAGCACCAGCTCGGGCTGCAGTTCGGCGACCTTGGCTTCGACCTCGAGATAATCGTCGGTGATCAGCGCCTCGAGCCCCAGCTTCTGCGCCGCCTCGCGCACCGGCCTGGCGAATTCGCGCGAGTAGGTGCCAAGCCCGACGACCTCGAAGCCAAGCTCTTCCCTCGCAATGCGTGCGGCGGCCATGGCATGCGTTGCATCGCCGAAGATGAACACGCGCTTGCCGGTTAGATAGGTCGAATCGACCGAGCGCGAATACCATGGCAGGCGCGACCCGCCGGCCTTCAGGGCGGCATCCGCGTCAAGCCCGGCCAGCTTCGCCACCTGCGCGATGAAATCGCGCGTGGCGGAAACGCCGATGGGCACGACGCTGGTCATCGGCTGCTTGAAGTTGCGCTCCAGCCAGCGACCGGCCGTTTCGGCGGTTTCGGGGTAAAGCACCACGTTGAATGCGGCGTCGGGAATGCGGCGGATGTCGTCCGGCGTCGCATCGAGCGGGGCGACCACATTGACGGCAATGCCCATGCCTTCCAGCAGCTTCACGATCTCTGCAAGGTCATCGCGGTGGCGGAAGCCCAGCGCCGTGGGGCCTAGAATGTTGCAGGAGCGCGGATTTACCTCCGCCCCGCGGCGCGGCTGCGCGAGCCCGCGCACGATCTGGTAGAAGGTCTCCGCAGCGCCCCAGTTCTCCTTCTTCTGGTAGGAGGGCAGCTCCAGGGGGATGACCGGGATCGGCAGCGCCAAGGCCTTGGCGAGGCCTCCCGGATCGTCCTGGATCAGTTCCGCCGTGCAGGAGGCGCCGACGATCATCGCCTTGGGCTTGAAGCGCGCATAGGCGTCGGCGGCTGCGGTCTTGAACAGTTCCGCCGTGTCGCCGCCGAGATCGCGGGCCTGGAAGGTTGTGTAGGTGACGGGCGGCCGCGCATTGCGGCGCTCGATCATGGTGAACAGCAAGTCGGCGTAGGTGTCGCCCTGTGGCGCGTGAAGCACATAATGCAAACCGTCCATCGCGGTGGCGATGCGCATGGCCCCGATATGCGGCGGGCCTTCATAGGTCCAGAGGGTGAGCTGCATGCTTAAACCCCCAGCCTGGTGCGGCGGTCCAGGGGCCGCGAGAACAGGCGGGCGAGGTCGCCTGCCTGCTCATAGCCATGGATCGGCGTGAACACGAGTTCGATGGACCACTTGGTGGTGAAGCCCTCGGCTTCCAGCGGGTTGGCAAGGCCAAGACCGCAGACCACCAGGTCCGGCTTCGCCGCACGGCAACGGTCCAGCTGCTTTTCCACATCCTGGCCCTCGCTCACCATGGTGCCGGCTGGAAGCTGTCCAATTTCCTGGGCGAGATGGGCGCGCTGCAGATAGGGCGTTCCCACCTCCACAGGCTCCATGCCGAGTTCCTGAGACACGAATCGCGCCAGTGGAATTTCCAGCTGCGAGTCGGGAAAGAAGAAGATGCGCTTTCCTGCCAGCATCTCGCGTTGCGGCTCCATGGCAAGCCTGGCGCGGATGTGGCCGGCCTCCGTGGCTGCCCGCAGCTTCGATTCGGAAATGCCAAAGGCATCGGTCGCCGCCCGGAACCAGCCCGTGGTGCCTTCCGCGCCGAGCGGGAAGGGAGCGGGAATGTGGATCGCGCCACGCTCGTCCAGTGCGCGGGCCGTGTCGTTCAGGAAGGGCTGGGCGAGCAGGTATCTTGTGCCCGGCGCGATGGCGGGCATTGTGCCCGCCGTGCGCGCGGGCAGAAAGCCCACGTCGCTCAGCCCCATGTCGGCGAAGATCCGGCGGAATTGGTCTTCGGCCACGTCAGAGAGTGCCCCCGCCACAAGGAGCGGGGGCACATAGCCGTTTGCTGGAAGGGGGGAGAAGGGTACCAGCGCGGCTAAACAGGCGTCTTCTCCCTGCGTGAAGGTCGTCTCGATTCCGCTGCCGGAATAATTCAGCACACGGACCTTCGGGGAGTGAGTTTGCGAGAGGCGCGCGGCTGCGCGCTTCAAGTCGAGCTTGATGACCTCGGACGGGCAGGACCCCACGAGGAACAGCATCTTTATGTCCGGGCGGCGCTCGAGCAGCCGGTTCACCACGCGGTCGAGTTCGGCGTCGATCTCGGACAGGCCCGCAAGGTCCCTCTCATCGATGATGGCGGTGGCGAAGCGCGGCTCGGCGAAGATCATCACGCCGGCGGCCGACTGGATCAGATGCGCGCAGGTGCGCGAGCCGACGACGAGGAAGAATGCGTCCTGTATCTTGCGGTGCAGCCACACGATTCCGGTGAGCCCGCAGAACACCTCGCGCTGGCCGCGCTCACGCAGAATCGGAATGTCATTGCAGCCGCCGGAGGAGGGCGCGCGGAAAGGGAGGTTCATGACGTGGCTCCCGCCGATTGCAGCCGCGCGGCCCTGAGTTTGAGCAGGAACTGCGCGGCATTGGCGACATAGGCGGCATAGGCCGCGAGGGCGAGCCACATGAGACCCTGCTCGGTCAGCCAGCCCTTCAGCAGGCAGATCAGATAGGCGGTGTGCAGCGCGATAACGCCGAAGCTCACCACGTCCTCCCAGAAGAAGGCAGGCGCGAAGAGGTATTTGCCGAAAACGTCCTTCTCCCACAAAGAGCCCGTCACCATGATGGTGTAAAGCAGCATAGTCTTGAGGATGACCGAGGCATTGGCGAGTCCAGCGCCTTCGCCCGTCAGCAATGTGCGCAACACGAGTCCGAGACTCACCAGGAAAACCAGAAACTGGAGGGGAGCCAGAACGGCCTGCACCAGCGTCCAGGGAGAGGAATCGCGCCGTTTCCGCTGGGCGTCGGTGTAAAGCCCCGTCCGGATTTCGTGCTGGCCGCCAAGCACTTGCATTGTCTCTTCTCCCGGGCCCGCTGCACTCCCGCCGGGGGCGGGGTGAAGGATTGCAGCCCTGGTTCGGAGGCTAGTCCCCATAAAAATAAGTGTCAATACTTGTTGACGTCCAGATTTTGGTACATAATGTCCCGCGCTGGAGTGATGCCCCGGCAGCCGTTCGTCATGCCCCACCGAGAGCACCGGGCTGGCGCAGAAGGTTTGGACCAGGAGCGTTTTGCGACATCAGGAGCGTTTTGCGACATCAAGGGGGCGTTTTGCGACATCAGGAGTGTTTTGCGACATGAGGGGCGTTTTGCGACATCAGGGCGTTTTGTGACATCATGAGTGTTTTGCGACATCATGAGTGTTTTGCGACATCAGGAGTGTTTTGCGACATGAGGGGCGTTTTGCGACATCATGAGCGGTTTGCGACATCATGAGCGGTTTGCGACATCATGAGCGGTTTGCGACATCATGAGCACGCTTGAAGGTTTGGCCGCACGGGGAGGGCAGGGTTGAACGACGCCTCTCCATTCCGCGTGCCGGCGGTTTCGCTGGAGCTGGTGGAAAGCTTCACCGGCATGGTGTTTGACGACCGGGAGGCCGAATTCGAGCAGATGGTGGAGAGGCTGCTGGCGGGCGGGGCATCGCCGGAAAACCTGATGCTGGACCTGCTCGCGCCGGCGGCGCGGCTGATGGGCGAGCACTGGCGCGAGGACCACCGGGATTTCGTGGAGGTGACGCTGGGCATGGCCAGGCTGCAGCAGCTGGTGCGCCAGTTCCGGCTGCCGGCCACGGGCGGGGCCCAGCTGCGCGGCCATGCCCTGCTCGTGCCGGCGCCGGGCGAACAGCACACATTCGGCCTGCGCGTGGTTGAGGAGCACCTGCTGCGCGCCGGCTGGAGGGTGAGCGTCCACATCACCGCGTCTGCGTCTGACATTACGCGCCTTGCGGCCGAAGAATTCTATGATTTCGTTGGATTTTCCCTATCGACCGAACGGCTGCTCCCGGCCCTGCGCGAGGCGGCGCTGAGGCTGAGGCCCACAGCACGGAACCGACAGCTGCGGGTGGCCGTTGGCGGCGGTCTGTTCGATGGGCTGGACATTGCCCCGGGCGAGATCGGCGCGGACGCCATCGTGATGGACGCGCGCGATGCCGTGAACCAGGCCAATCAGTGGTGCAGCCTGGCGGGTGCGGAGTGACGCATGTTCCCAACCGCCGCAGCTCATGGAAGGACAAGGACGTGACGCTCAAGAGCGCGCCCTCTCAGCCGAGGGACCGGGAGGCCAGTCTGGCCGGGCTGCTCCAGCAGCTGGACGCAGGCGAGTCCGCGCTGCTCCTGTCGGCCGCCGCCGACATCGCGCTGGTCATCAACCCGGACGGCACGCTGGCGGACAGGATCTTCGCCAGCGCCGGGCTTCCCGCCGGGCTTTTCGCCAGCTGGCCCGGCAAGAGCTGGCTTGAGGTCTCGACCGTCGAGAGCCGCCCCAAAATCGAGCAGATGCTGCAGGAGGCCGCCCTGGGCCTGCCGCCGCGCTGGCGCCAGATCAACCACCAGCAGGCCGACGGCCCTGATATTCCGGTGCGCTATTGCGTGATGAAGGCCGGCGGCGGCGGGCAATTCGTGGCCATCGGCCGTGACCTGCGCCAGGTCGCCGCCGTGCAGCAGAAGCTTCTGGCCGCCGAACAGTCGATCGAGCAGGAATATGCGAGACTGCGCCACGCCGAAACGCGCTACCGCCTGCTGATGCAGGTCTCCTCCGAGGCGATCGCGGTGGTTGACCAGCGCTCGGGCCGCATCGTGGAGGCCAATGCGGCCGCCGCCAATCTGATGAACAAGCCGTTGAAAAGGCTTGCCGGTTCGCAATTCGCCGGGATGTTTGACGGGCCCGACCAGGCCCGCGTCGAAGATCTGATGACCGCCCTGCGCGCCACCGGCCGGGCCGATGACGTAGCCCTCACACTGGAAGGCCGCCAGCAGCAGGCCGTCCTCGCCGCCACCATCTTCCGCCAGGAAAACGCCAGTTTCTATCTCATGCGGCTGCAGCCCATGGCGGCGGGCGCCAGCGGCATTGTGGTGTCGAGGGGCCAGGCCGCCGTGGTCAATGCGGTGCGGGACCTGCCGGAGGCCTTCGTGGTGACGGACCTTGAGCGGCGCATCATTTCCGCCAATGCGGCCTTCCTCGATGCCGCGCAACTGGGCTCGGAGGAGCAGGCGAGAGGCGAGCCGATTGACCGCTGGCTGGGCCGGCCGGGCGTCGATATGTCCGTTCTTTTCAACAGTCTGGCGGAAAACGGCGCGGTGCGCCAGTTCCAGACCGTGCTGCGCGGCCAGTTCGGCGCCACGGAGGATGTGGAGGTCTCGGGCGTGGCCACGCCGCCCGCCGCGCCCTCCTGCTTCGGCTTCTCGATCAGGCGCGCCAGCCGCCGCGCGGCGGAGCCCGATCCCGCCCGGCGCAGCCTGCTGCGCTCGGTGGACGAAATGACCAGGCTCGTCGGCAAGGTGCCGCTGAAGGACCTGGTGCGCGAGACCACCGACATCATCGAGCGCCTGTGCATCGAGGCCGCCCTGCAGCTCTCCGACAACAACCGGGCCAGTGCCGCGGACATGCTGAGCCTCTCCCGCCAGAGCCTCTACGTCAAACTCCACCGCTACGGCATCGAGGACAAGCCGGGGGCGGAGGAGCAGTAGGACGACCTCCCCCGAAAGCCCGCCACCCGGCGCCTTCCACGCGCGGCAACCTTGCTGCCGTCCGTTGCTCCGCGGATGCATTTATGTTGCAAGACCGATGCCGCCGTTGCCACGCGGATGACCAAACCCATGCAACCGCCACATGCTGCCGCCGTTGCATTCCGGATGGCGGCGCAGTTGCGTTTATGTTGCAAAACCGATGCCGCCGTTGCCACGCGGATGACCAAACCCATGCAACCGCCACATGTTGCCGCCGTTGCATTCCGCATGGGGGCGCAGTTGCGTTTATGTTGCAAAACCGATGCCGCCGTAGCCACGCGGATGACCAAACCCATGCAACCGCCACATGCTGCCGCCGTTGCATTCCGGATGTCAGCGCAATGGATTGCAATGCCATCGATGCAAAGTTGCAAAACTGGATGGAAAACATGACTGACAGTGGAGGGTGTCAAAGCGCTACGACGATTACCGGGACTGGCCCACCTCCCGCTTATCCGCGCCGCTTGCCGGGAATCAGTTTTCCCCCCTGATCAGTTTAACGCATCACGACGCCGTGGTTTCCCTGCCGACTTCCCAGTGGTAGGCTCGCCAATGGCTGGGATTGGCATACGATGGAGCCGTGGTTTCCCTGCCGACTTCCCAGTGGTAGGCTATGCCGGCGCAGCGATCGCGCACGTAGCCAGCCGTGGTTTCCCTGCCGACTTCCCAGTGGTAGGCTCAACCAACCGGCCTTCTCGACACCATTGCTGCCGTGGTTTCCCTGCCGACTTCCCAGTGGTAGGCTGCTGCGTGACGGCCTTCGATCTTCCGGGAGGCCGTGGTTTCCCTGCCGACTTCCCAGTGGTAGGCTCCTCCGGCAAGGGTTGGGCAGCGCGGAAAAGCCGTGGTTTCCCTGCCGACTTCCCAGTGGTAGGCTTTGACCAGGAAGGCGCGCCGGACGGTGTTGGCCGTGGTTTCCCTGCCGACTTCCCAGTGGTAGGCTCGTCGCGGACAGCGGCGCGCCACATATAGGGCCGTGGTTTCCCTGCCGACTTCCCAGTGGTAGGCTTCATCAGCACCGTTACCGTTCGAAGCCGGGGCCGTGGTTTCCCTGCCGACTTCCCAGTGGTAGGCTCGAGGGCGGAGGCGTGGGTTGAGGAAAAGCGCCGTGGTTTCCCTGCCGACTTCCCAGTGGTAGGCTTGCGGCCTGATCGCATTGGCGTCCATGTGGGCCGTGGTTTCCCTGCCGACTTCCCAGTGGTAGGCTGGAAGCGGCTTGCGACCGCGCATCTGTCAGGCCGTGGTTTCCCTGCCGACTTCCCAGTGGTAGGCT
>NZ_JADCDA010000055.1 GCF_020252405.1 Aestuariivirga sp. | reverse complement strand
GCGGGCCGCTGGCCGCTGAAATGATGCCATCCATCCGTGCGAGGCCCTCCCGTAAAGTGCGCCGCCCGTGGCCGGAAACAGGCTCTCGAAGCGGGCGGGGTCGGTGATGATCGTGGTGTCAGGATTGAAATCGACGTTGAGCCCGCACTGCGCGAGCTTGGCGCGCATGGCGAGTTCGACGCGGACCCGGGGCTCCGGCGAATGATCGCCGTTGGCCGACGAATTGACGAGCAGCAGCAAGCGCTCCGGCCCGCCCTGATGACCCTCGCGGTCCTGCGCGCAGATATAGACGGTGGGCTCATCGGGGTATCCGGTGTTCAGCATACGGAATTCCTGCGCATAGTCGCGCGAGAAGAACACGTTGTGCCGCGCCAGCGGAAAGCCCGAGGTCTCCGCCACCGCCGCCCAGGTGATGGCCGACAGCGAACGCTGCTTCGGCCGGATCGGCGCCACCGCGGGCTGGACTGCACCACCCAGCAGCCCCGTGGCCACCGCCTGCGCATCGGCATTGACGATCACGCTGGTGCAGTCGAAAAGCTCTGTCGCGGTGCTGACGGAAGCCACGCGGCCGCGCTCGGTCGCGATGCCGGTCGCCGCCTCGCCATAGCGGAAGGTCACACCCCAGCGCCGGGCCAGCGCTTCCAGCGCAAGGGCCAGCTCATGCATGCCGCCCTTCACGCTCCAAACGCCAGACTGCTCCACATGCGCCACCAGCATCAGCGTGGCGGGGGCGAGAAAGGGCGAGGAGCCGCAATAGGTGGCATAGCGACCGAACAGCTGTTGCAGGCGGGGGTCGCGGAAGTGCCGTCCCAATCCCGTCCACATGGTCTCGAAGGGATTGATGCGCGCAACGTCCACCATGCCGGAGAGGCCATTCGACATCGCCAGCGACACCGGGTTCGGCCGCTGCGAACTGAGGAAGGGCTTCTCCAGCGTCCGGTAGATGCGCTTCGCCTCGGCGCTGAAATCGAGGAACCGTTTCGCTTCCGCCGCCCCTGAGAAAGCGCCGATCGCATCGGCGGAGGCCACGAGGCAGGCATGGAGGTCAAGCCGCTCCGATTCGCTCCACGCATGCCGCGCCAGGATCGACAAGGGCTCCAGCCTCACATGATCGGACAGCGATGCGCCCGCCTCGTCGAAGACCTGCTCCAGCACCCAGCGCATGGTGAGGACGGTGGGCCCGCCGTCGATGCCCCGGCCCGCCACGTCGAGCCGCCGCATCTTGCCGCCGGGAGCCTGCTGGCGCTCGATCACCAGCACCTCCTCGCCCCTCGCGGCGAGGCTCAGCGCGGCGGCCAGCCCACCCAATCCGGCCCCGATGATGATCGTGCGATCCCGCGGCATGTGGGTCCCGTTGGCGGCCCGCAGCTTCCCTGTTGCGGAGCCGCGATTACTATGTCAATGTTTGTTTACAGTAGCAAGTGACGTTTCGATCTGACGGTCTTGGGAGACGCCTACGGAAATCGGATTCCGCCTCGAACAGGAACTCGAAGCAACAAGTGACGTTTCTATCTGACGATCTTGGGAGACACGCCTATGGATATCGGACTCCGCCTCGAACAGGAACTCGAACAGGCCGTCGGCCATGCTGCAAGCGGTGACTCTCCACCGCTTCTGGCCCGAGCGCTGCGCCATGCCGTCTTCCCCGGCGGGGCGCGAATTCGCCCCCGCCTGGTGCTCGCGGTGAGCAACGCCTGTGCATCCAAAAAAGCAACGGCGGCAACGCAAAACGCAACGGCGGCAACGCAAAATGCAACGGCGGCATCGCAAAATGCGACGGCGGCATCGCAAAATGCATCCGCCGCAATCACATTTGCATCGTCTGTGGAGCTTCTTCACTGCGCGTCGCTGGTGCATGATGATTTGCCTTGTTTTGACAACTCTGAGTTGAGACGTGGCAAACCCTCGGTTCATGTGGCGTTTGGGGAACGTATTGCGGTCCTCGCTGGCGATGCGCTGATCGTGCTGGGGTTTGAGTGGCTGGCGCTGCGGACGGAGCGGGTGGCGCAGCTGTCCGGAATCCTTGCGCGGTGCGTGGGCGGGCCGTCGGGCATTTGCGCCGGGCAGGCCTGGGAATGCGAGCCGACAATCGATATCGTGCGCTATCAGCGGGCCAAGACGGGTGCCCTTTTCGCGGCGTGCACCATGGGCGGCGCGGCGTCGCAGGGCTATGAACCCTTTGCCTGGCAGAAGCTGGGCTTCGCCATCGGCGAGGCGTTCCAGGTGGCGGATGACCTGCGCGACGTGGCCGGTTCGGCTGAGAAGCTGGGCAAGCCCGTGCACCAGGACGAGGCCAATCACGCGCCGAATTTCGTTTCAGAACTGGGGTTTGACGGTGCCATGGGGCATTTCGAGGAGCTGCTTGAGGCGGCGCGGAACGCCATTCCGGACTGTCCGGGGCGCGAGGCGCTGGCACAGCAGATCGAGGGCGTGTCGAGGAGCCTCGTCACCGGCCTCCAGGCGCGCACCGCCGCGGCGTGAGATGAGCCTTGCGGGACGTGCCCTGGACCGCTGGCGGAGCTTTCGCAACGGCCTGCTCGCCTCCCCCCGCTTCCAGAAATTTGCCGTGGATTTTCCGCCCTTCAGGCCGGTGAGCCGGGCGCGCTCGCGCCAGCTCTTCGACCTCCTTGCCGGCTTCACCTATAGCCAGGTCCTCTATTGCACGGTGAAGCTCGGACTGATCGAGATGCTGCAGGGCCAGCCGCTGTCCACCGCCGCCATCGCAGCGCGCATCGGCTGGCCGGCGGAACGCGCGGAACGCCTGCTCAAGGCCTCGATATCGCTCGATATTCTGGAGCGGACCAGCACCGGGGAGGTGACCCTCGGCATCCATGGCGCAGCCCTGGCGGGCAACCCCTGGATCGCCCGCTTCATCACCCACCACAGCCTGCTCTATGCCGATCTGACGGACCCGCTCGGCGTCCTCTCCGGCAGCAAAAAGCAGAACCAGCTCAAGGACTTCTGGAGCTACGCCGACCAGAGGAACGCAGCCGGTTACACCGCCCTCATGGCCGCCTCGCAGCAGGCGGTGGCCGCCGAGATCCTCGCCTCCTATAATTTCGGCCGCCACACACACCTGATCGACATCGGCGGCTCCAACGGCACCTTCCTCAAAGCCGCCGCGGCGCGTTATCCACAGCTGAATTTGAGCCTCTTCGATCTTCCCAGAGTGGCCGAGCTTGCCCGCGCAAACCTCGGAAATCGCTTCAATATCCATGGCGGAAGCTTCCTTGATGACGAGCTGCCCAAAGGCCCGGACTGCGCCAGCCTCATCCGCATCGCGCATGACCATGACGATGCAGCCGTGGCCACGCTGCTGGCCGCCGTCGCGCGCATGCTGCCGCCTCGCGGCACGCTGATCCTGGCCGAACCCCTCTCCGGCCTCGCCGCCACCGCCCCGGTGGCGGACGCCTATTTCGGCCTCTACTTCGCCGCCATGGGCCAGGGCAAAACCCGCACCCCGGACGAATTCGGCCGCATGGCGAAGGACGCCGGATTCGCCACCTGCGAACTGATGGCCACCCGCAATCCGGTTGTAACCGGCCTGCTGCGGATGACGATGCCGTAGCGTTCCGCGGCGATGCCGGCGGATGCTTTTCAGATGCTTTGCGGATGCTTTTCGGATGCTTTTTGGATGCCGCCGTTGCGCATTTCGGTTGCCGCCGGAGGCTACCGGATGGCGCCGGTTGCCGTTGCTGCTGTTGCACGTTCCGGTTGTCTCTTGAAGCTGCCAGAAGCTGCCGGAGGCTGCCGGATGGTGCCGGCTGCGGTTGCCGCCGGATGAAAGAATGATGTTGAGGATGGCGGTCTGGTGACCCTTTGGCGGCAGAAGTGTGACCGCAACGCGCGGCAGACGTGTGACCGCAACGCGCGATGAATCGCCAGCACGCGACCCCAACCCCATCTCCACCACCACCATCCCCATCCCCAAACCCAACCCCAACCCCATCTCCACCACCATCCCCAACCCCAACCCCATCCCTGTCCCTCCACCTCTCCGCGAGGCAAAACCCCGGTGCGGAGCGCGGCGCCGGGCAGGCTCAGGGCCTGTCAATCCGGCGCAACGGAAAGACTGTATCTGACTATTGACACACAGAAGTGTAAGAGTAAGCTGACAGTCAGGGAGTCCATGGACCGGCTTGCGGGGCGGGCCGGGCTTCTCCGGGAGGCCGAGAATGGAAACGGTCGCAGTCGTCCTCGAACAGCCGGGCAAACTGGCGCTCAGGACGGTGGCATTGCAGGAGCCGAAGGCGGACGACCTGGTCGTCGATGCCGTGTGGAGCGGAATCTCCTCCGGCACCGAAAGGCTGCTGTGGGCCGGCCGCATGCCCAGCTTCCCCGGCATGGGCTATCCGCTGGTTCCCGGCTACGAGACCGTGGCGCGCGTCTCCCGGGCTTGCGGCGGATTTGCCGAGGGCGATCTCGTCTTCGTGCCCGGCGCCAATTGCTACAGGGACGTGCGGGGCCTTTTCGGCGGCGCCGCGAAGCGCATCGTGCTGCCCGCCGCCCGCGCGGTGAAGCTCGACGGCATTGCCGATGAGGAAGGACTTCTTATCGCGCTGGCCGCCACGGCGCACCATGCGGTGGCCGGCGACGGCTTCGCCCTGCCCCAGCTCATCGTCGGCCACGGCGTGCTGGGCCGCCTCATCGCGCGCATCACGCTGGCGCTCGGCGGCGAGGCCCCCACCGTCATCGAAACCAATGCCGCGCGCCATGACGGCGCTGCCGGCTATGCCGTTCTCACGCCCGACGGGGACACGCGCCGCGACTACCATACGATCTGCGACGCCTCGGGTGCGGCAGGCCTTCTCGACCAGATCATCCCCAGGCTCGCCAGGCGCGGCGGGATCACGCTCGCGGGCTTCTATGAGGAGCCGCTGTCATTCGCCTTCCCGCCCGCCTTCATGCGCGAGGCGAGGATCCGCATCGCGGCCGAATTCACCATGGCCGACATGCAGGCGGTGAAGGCGCTGGTGGCGAATGGCCGCCTCAGCCTTTCCGGCCTCATCAGCCACCAGGCTGCCGCATCGACGGCGGCGCAAGCCTACGAACAGGCCTTCACCGACCCCAACTGCATCAAAATGGCCCTCGATTGGAGCGCATTCGCATGAACAGCATCGACCTGAACATGGAAGCGGACGCCGCGCCGAAGAAGGAGACGCAGATCATCGCCATCTATGGAAAGGGCGGCATCGGCAAGAGCTTCACGCTCGCCAACCTCTCCTACATGATGGCGCAGCAGGGAAAGCGCGTGCTGCTGATCGGCTGCGACCCGAAAAGCGACACCACCTCGCTTCTGTTCGGCGGCAAGGCCTGCCCCACCATCATCGAAACCTCCGCCAGGAAGAAGCTGGCCGGCGAAGAGGTGAAGATCGGCGACGTGTGCTTCAAGCGCGACGGCGTGTTCGCGATGGAACTGGGCGGCCCCGAAGTGGGCCGCGGCTGCGGCGGCCGCGGCATCATCCACGGCTTCGAACTTCTCGAGAAGCTGGGCTTTCATGACTGGGGCTTCGACTACGTGCTGCTCGACTTTTTGGGCGACGTGGTCTGCGGCGGCTTCGGCCTGCCGATCGCGCGCGACATGTGCCAGAAGGTGATCATCGTCGGTTCGAACGACCTCCAGTCGCTCTATGTCGCCAACAATGTCTGCTCGGCGGTGGAGTATTTCCGCAAGCTCGGCGGCAATGTGGGTGTGGCCGGCATCGTGATCAACAAGGATGACGGCACGGGCGAAGCCGCGGCCTTCGCCAGGGCGGCGGGCATTCCCGTTCTCTCCTCCATTCCGGCGAACGAGGACATCCGCCGCAAGAGCGCGAATTATGAAATCATCGGCCGGCCGGACGGCGAGTGGGGCGCGATGTTCGCCGAACTCGCCTGGAACGTGGCCACCGCACCCCCCCAGCGCCCCACACCGCTGGACCAGGACGGGCTCCTGGGCCTGTTCTCGGGCGACTCGGTGGGCCGCAACGTGGTGCTGGAGCCTGCCTCGCCTGAAGACATGTGCGGCGGCACGCTGATCGTGAAGCCGTCCCTCGAAGTCATCTACGACGCGGTGTAAGGCACATGGCGACCACCCTCATCGACAGGACGAGACCCGGAGCGGAACCGGCGCCCAAACCGGCGCCCAAGCCGGCGGATGCCGCCGGCATGTCCTGCCATGCGGGCAAGGAAGAGCTGAGCAAGGCCGCGGCCGCCGCGGGAAAAAGCGGCGTGCTCGAACAATATGCGCGCGACTATGCGCTGGGCCCCCATGACCAGCCGCAAAGCATGTGCCCCGCCTTCGGCTCGCTGCGCGTGGGCTTGCGCATGCGGCGCACCGCGACCATCCTCTCCGGCTCGGCCTGCTGCGTCTATGGCCTCACCTTCACCTCCCACTTCTATGGCGCGCGGCGCAGCGTGGGCTATGTGCCCTTCAATTCCGAAACGCTCGTCACCGGCAAGCTTTTCGAGGACATCCGCGAGGCGGTGTTCAAGCTGGCGAAGCCGGAGGACTACGACACCATCGTCATCACCAATCTGTGCGTTCCCACCGCTTCGGGCGTGCCGCTGCAGCTGCTGCCGAAGGAAATCGACGGGGTGCGAATCATCGGCATCGACGTGCCCGGCTTCGGCGTGCCCACCCATGCGGAGGCCAAGGACGTGCTCTCCGGCGCCATGCTGAAATATGCGGCGGAAGAAATCCGCCAGGGCCCTGTTGCCGCCCCGCGCACCGCGCGTGGGAGCCTTCCCGCCATCGCGCTGCTGGGCGAAATGTTCCCGGTCGATCCCGTTTCCATCGGCCGCATGCTGGAGCCGATGGGGCTCGCCGCGGGCCCCGTCGTGCCGGTGCGCGAATGGCGCGAGCTGTTCTCGGCCTTCGACTGCGCCGCCGTTGCGGCGATCCACCCCTTCTACACCGCCTCGGTCCGCGAATTCGAGCAGGCCGGCCGCACGGTCGTCGGCTCCGCGCCCGTCGGCCATGACGGCACGGCGGCCTGGCTTCAGGCCATCGGTGACGCCTGCAACGTGCCGCCTGCGGGGATCGCGGCGGCGCAGAATGCCATCCTCCCCGCGATCAAGGCTGCGCTGGCGGCAAAGCCCATCAAGGGCCGCATCACGGTGTCAGGCTATGAAGGCTCCGAACTGCTCGTGGCCCGCCTGCTGATCGAGAGTGGAGCTGAGGTTCCCTATGTCGGCACCGCCTGCCCGAAGACGCGCTGGTCGGATGCCGACCGCGAATGGCTCGAAGCCCGCGGTGTGACGATCCAGTTCCGCGCCTCGCTGGAGCAGGACATCGCCGCGATGATGGATGCGAAGCCCGACCTCGCCATCGGCACGACGCCGGTCGTCCAAAAGGCCAAGTCGCTGTCGATCCCCGCGCTCTATTTCACCAACCTGATTTCGGCGCGGCCCCTGATGGGGCCCGCCGGCGCGGGCTCGCTCGCCCAGGTGATCAACGCGGCCCTGGGCAACAAGACCCGCTTCGACGCGATGAAGGATTTCTTCGACGGCGTGGGCGAAGGCCATGCCGCGGGCGTGTGGGAAGACATTCCGGTGGACCGGCCGGAGTTCCGCAAGAAATATGCCGGCATGCTGGCGGCCAAGGCCAAGGCGGAAGAGGCGGTGGGCACATGAATATTCTCCGCGCTCTCCCCCACGTCCGTCACCCCGGCGAAAGCCGGGGCCCAGCTAACTTGTGGCTGGCAAAGCGGGGTCCCGGCTTTCGCCGGGATGACGATCGTTTGACGGAGGCCTCCTCATGTTCGTGATCGATCATGACCGCGCCGGGGGCTATTGGGGCTCCGTCTATGCCTTCACGGCCATCAAGGGCCTGCAGGTGATCATCGACGGCCCGGTGGGCTGCGAGAATCTGCCGGTCACCTCCGTTCTGCACTATACCGACGCGCTGCCGCCGCATGAGCTGCCCATCGTCGTCACCGGCCTTTCGGAAGAGGAACTCGGCCAGCACGGCACCGAAGGCGCCATGCGCCGCGCCCACAAGACGCTCGATCCCTCCATGCCGAGCGTGGTTGTGACGGGCTCGATCGCCGAGATGATCGGCGGCGGCGTGACACCCCAGGGCACCGGCATCCAGCGCTTTCTGCCGCGCACCATCGACGAGGACCAGTGGCAATCCGCCGACCGGGCGCTTTACTGGCTGTGGACGGAATTCGGCTCCAGGAAACGCCAGGTTCCGACGCAGAAACCGCGCAAGGAAGGCGAGCGCCCACGCGTCAACATCATCGGCTCCATCTACGGCGTCTTCAACTCGGCCTCCGACCTCGCCGAGATCCGCCGCCTCGTCGAAGGCATCGGCGCTGACGTGAACATGTGTTTTCCGCTCGGCAGCCACCTGGCCGACGTTCCCAGGCTCGTCAATGCCGAGGCGAACATCTGCATGTACCGCGAATTCGGCCGCAAGCTGTGCGAGGCCCTCGACAGGCCCTATCTGCAGGCGCCGATCGGGCTTCATTCGACCACCAAATTCCTGCGCAAGCTGGGCGAAATCCTGGGGCTGGACCCCGAACCCTTCATCGCGCGCGAGAAACACACCACCATCAAGCCGCTGTGGGACCTGTGGCGCTCCGTCACGCAGGATTTCTTCGGCACCGCCAGCTTCGGCGTCGTCGCCTCCGAGACCTATGCCCGCGGGCTGGAGAATTTTCTGGGCGAGGAGATGGGGCTTCCCTGCAACTTCGCCGTCGCCCGCAAGTCCGGCGAGAAAACCGACAACCAGACCATCCGTGCACTGATAAAAGAGCGGACCCCGCTCATCCTGTTCGGCAGCTACAATGAGCGCATGTATCTGGCGGAGGCCGGGGGCCGCGCCATGTATATCCCCGCCTCCTTCCCCGGCGCCATCATCCGCCGCCACACGGGAACGCCCTTCATGGGTTATGCGGGGGCGACCTACCTCATCCAGGAAGTGTGCAACGCGCTGTTCGACGCGCTGTTCAACATCCTGCCGCTCGGCCCCGACATGGACAAGGTCGAGGCAACGCCCGCCAGGCGCGAGCAGGAGATCGCCTGGGATGCCGAGGCCAGGTCCTTCCTCGACGAATGGCTGGAGCGCCAGCCGGTGCTCGTCCGCATCTCGGCGGCCAGGCGCCTGCGCGACGGCGCGGAAGCCTCGGCCCGCAAACACGGCTCGCCAAGCGTCGGCGAGGCCGACGTCCGCAACGCAACCCGGGAGCTCGCGTGATGGCCCGCTCCCGCCCTTTTCCATCTGACATCAGGAGATAGCAGCATGTCGATGATCAACGCCCACCGCCACGACGACTCGAAGCTCGAGTTCAGCCTCCTCATGTGGCTGGCCTTCGCGGTGTTCCTCGTGGCGATCGCAGCCACCCGGCTCGTGCCGCGCGCCGTGCGCCCGCGGGTCGGCGGCCATGACGACGGCAAGTCGATCCTCGCCGCCGCCAGGGCCGCGACCCACAACTCCATTCCCTTCGCCTTTATGTGAAGGGTTTCCTATTCGCCGCGCTCTCCGGAGCAAGGCGGATAACCGGGCCGCGCGGTCACTCAGCGGTAACGGGCCCCTCAACAAGGCCCTCAGACGGAGGTCAGTAACATGGCCGATAACAAGACGTCGGGCCTTTCCGGCCTGACCGAAGCCGAAGCAAAGGAATTCCACTCGATCTTCATGTCGAGCTTCATTGGTTTCACGCTGGTGGCGGTCGTCGCCCACTTCCTCGCGTGGCAATGGCGCCCGTGGATCCCTGGACCCGAAGGCTATCAAAGCAGCGACCTGAGCCCGCTTCTGCATCAGCTCACGTCGATGTTCACATAAGGAGGATCGGATATGTGGCGCATTTGGCTGTTGTTCGATCCGCGCAGGACGCTCGTCGCGATGGCGACCTTCCTGTTCGTCCTGGCTCTCGTCATCCACTTCATCCTGCTGTCCACCGACCGGTTCAACTGGCTCGACGGCGGCGTGGCGAGGAAGGCCGCGAGCCTGGACACGACGATCAGCGAGATGGTCGGCTGAGGCCGTCCGTCCCGCGGCTCCTGTGGACGGAACGTGCCTTGCACCGCGTTCCGTCCACGTGACCACCCCAGGATCTTGAGGGCCGGCCGGACCGGCAGGAGTGACCATCATGGCCATGCTGAGCTTCGAAAAGAAATACCGCGTGCGCGGCGGAACGCTGATCGGCGGCGACCTGTTCGATTTCTGGGTCGGACCCTTCTATGTCGGCTTCTTCGGCGTGCTCACGGCCTTCTTCTCCCTTCTCGGAACCGCCCTCATCGTCTATGGCGCGGCGATCGGCGGAACCTGGAACCTCTGGCAGATAAACATCGCCCCGCCCGACCTTTCCTATGGCCTGGCGCTCGCCCCACTCAAGCACGGCGGCCTCTGGCAGATCATCACCGTCTGCGCCACCGGCGCCTTCGTCTCCTGGGCGCTGCGCGAGGTGGAAATCTGCAGGAAGCTCGGCATCGGGCTGCACGTGCCGGTCGCCTTCTCCTTCGCCATCCTCGCCTATGTGACGCTCGAGATCATCCGGCCCGTCCTGCTGGGCGCCTGGGGCCACGGCTTCCCCTATGGCATCATCAGCCATCTCGACTGGGTGTCGAACGTCGGATACCAGTATCTCCATTTCCACTACAATCCGGCGCATATGATCGCCATCACCCTGTTCTTCACCTGCACGCTGGCGCTCGCCATGCATGGCGGCCTGGTGCTGTCGGCAACCAACCCGGCCAGGGGCGAACCGGTGAAGACGGCCGAGCACGAGAACAGCTTCTTCCGCGATCACATCGGCTACTCGATCGGCACGCTCGGCATCCATCGCTTAGGGCTTTTCCTCGCCCTGGGCGCTGTCTTCTTCAGCGCCGTCTGCATCGTGATCTCGGGCCCCTTCTGGACGCGCGGCTGGCCCGAATGGTGGAACTGGTGGCTCGACCTGCCGGTCTGGCCGCGGGCGGGATAGGACTCTCATCATGATGATCGAATATCAAAACATCTTCACCCGCGTTCAGGTCCACGGACCCGACGATCTGGGCGTGCCCATGAAGCCCGGCAACTGGCCGCGCGAAAAGGGCATCACCACCAACTGGCTCCTGGGCGTCATCGGCGATGCGCAGGTGGGCCCCGTCTATCTGGGCGGGCTGGGCATCATGTCGCTCCTGTGCGGCTTCATCGCCATCGAGATCATCGGCCTCAACATGCTGGCCTCGGTGAACTGGAACCCCGTCCAGTTCGTGCGCCAGCTGTTCTGGCTGGGCCTCGAGCCGCCGCCGGCGAAATACGGCCTGGGCCTCGCTCCCCTGCGCGAGGGCGGCTGGTGGCAGATGGCGGGGTTCTTCCTCACCGCGTCCATCCTGCTGTGGTGGCTCAGAACCTACCGCCGGGCCCGCGCGCTGGGCATGGGCACGCATATCGCCTGGGCCTTCGCCGCGGCGATCTGGCTCTATCTGGTGCTGGGCTTCATCCGCCCGCTGTTCATGGGCGATTTCTCGGAAGCGGTGCCCTTCGGCATCTTCCCGCACCTCGACTGGACGGCGGCCTTCTCGATCCGCTACGGCAACCTCTTCTACAACCCCTTCCACATGATCTCGATCGCCTTCCTTTATGGATCGGCGCTGCTCTTCGCCATGCACGGCGCGACCATCCTCGCCGTGTCGCGGCTGGGCGGCGAGCGCGAGATCGAGCAGATCGTCGACCGCGGCACGGCGTCGGAGCGCGCGGCCCTGTTCTGGCGCTGGACGATGGGTTTCAACGCCACCATGGAGTCGATCCACCGCTGGGCCTGGTGGTTCGCCGTGCTCTGCCCGCTCGCCGGCGGCATCGGCATTCTCCTCACAGGCACGGTCGTCGACAACTGGTATCTCTGGGCGGTGAAGCACCATGTGGCCCCGGTCTATCCCTTCGACCTGACGGCCCCCGTCGCCGACCCGGCGGCGGCGCAATAGGAGCGAGCGGATCATGAAACTCTCGGCAACCACCCTCACCGCCTCCCTGCTCGTCACCGTCATCGGCACCCTGCTCGTCATCCCCATGATGCTGCAGTGGGAGCGCCCGCCGATGGAGTCGGCGCAATGGGGCTTCCGCGGCCTCGGCATGGAGCACATTGTCAACCCGCGGCTTGCGGCCAGGGTCAAGGCGGCGAACCCGCTGCCCACGCCCGACGACCCCGTTCCCAACGACGGCGTGCTCGTCAGGGACGATCACGAAAACTACAAGAACGTGCAGGTGCTGGGCGATCTCGACACCGCGCAGTTCAACCGGCTGATGGGCGCGATCACGCTGTGGGTGGCCCCGCAGGAAGGCGACAACGCCGGCTGCGCCTATTGCCACAACGTCGAGAACATGGCCTCGGACGAGGTCTATACCAAGGTCGTGGCGCGCCGCATGCTGCAGATGACGCGGGCGATCAACACGCAGTACAAGGCCCACGTCGCGCAGACCGGAGTCACCTGCTACACCTGCCACCGCGGCAATGCGGTGCCGGCCAACATCTGGTTCACCAATCCCGGCCCCAGGCAGGCGGGCGGCTTCGCGGCCAGCCGCAACGGCCAGAACCTCGCCGGCCAGCCGGTTCCGGCCTTCGCGTCGCTGCCCTATGACCCGTTCACGCCGCTCATCAGCGAGCCGGGCGGGGCGATCCGCGTCCAGGCCACCACCGCGCTGCCGGGCAACCCGGGGCCTGAGTTCAAGAAGACCGAGACGACCTATGCGCTGATGATGCACATGTCGACGGGCCTCGGCGTCAACTGCACCTTCTGCCACAACTCGCGCGCCTTCTCGAACTGGGAGCAGAGCCGGCCGCAGCGCGTCACCGCCTGGCACGGCATCCAGATGGTGCGCGACATCAACGCGAACTACATCACGCCGCTCGCCGGCGTCTTCCCGGCCAACCGCAAGGGCCCGACGGGCGACGTCTACAAGACCAACTGCGCCACCTGCCACAACGGCGTGAACAAGCCGCTCTATGGCTTCTCGATGGCCAAGAGCTACCCCGAACTCTCGGTTCCCAATCCATGAGGACCGCGAGGAAACCACTCCTGCCGTCGCAAAACCGGCGGGAAGCCTGCGTGCGGGTTCAGCACGAGAAGTCTAAATCTGGAGGTACAAGCTAGATGTCAGACGATCCGAACCGGGTGTGGCCCACCGGCCTCACCATCAAGGAATCAGAAGAGCTGCATAAGCACGTCATCGATGGCGCGCGGGTGTTCTTTGTGATCGCCCTCTTCGCTCATCTCTTGGCGTATATCTACTCGCCTTGGCTGCACTAGGAGGGACATGACATGAACCAAGGTAGAATCTGGTGCGTCGTCAACCCGACGGTGGGCCTGCCGCTGTTCATCGGCGGCGTGGCGGTGACGTCTCTCGTGGTGCATGCGTCGGTCATGACGCACAGCACCTGGGTGTCGAAGTTCTTCGACGGCAGCGCCGCGAAAACGGCCGCCATCGACACCACCATCGCTCCGGTGGCGTCGAATGTCACGAAGACCGGCGATGGCTATGTCATCACCGTGAAGGTGACGCCCGATGGCGGCATCGACGGCGCGAAGCTGGCCGCCAAGTAGCATGACGCGGCCGTTCCACAAAGGACGGCAACGACAGCGCGGGAGGTGCGCGGACCCCAAAGGCGCCGCTCTCCTCCCGCACGAACCCCGCACTCCATTGAGCGTCAGCATGCCATGAACCGCATCAGCCGGAGCATGATGAGAGCCTGGGCCGGGCTCGGAACGAAGTATCTGCCCTTCGCGGATGCGGCGAGCGGGGACGTGCCGCTGTCGCGCCTGCTGCGGCTCTCGCTGTTCCAGGTCTCGGCCGGGATGACGCTGGTGCTGCTCGTCGGCACGCTGAACCGCGTGATGATCGTCGAGCTCGGCGTTCCCGCCTCGCTCGTCGCCGTCATGCTCGCCATGCCGCTGGTCTTCGCGCCCTTCCGCGCGCTCATCGGCTTCAAGTCGGACACGCACAGGTCGGAACTCGGCTGGAAGCGCGTTCCTTATTTCTACAGGGGCACCATGGTGCAGTTCGGCGGCCTGGCCATCATGCCCTTCGCCCTGCTCGTCCTGGCGCGGCAGGGACATGCCGCCGAAATTCCGCCCATCATCGGCCAGGCCGCGGCCGCACTGGCCTTCCTGCTGGTGGGCGCGGGCCTCAACACCACGCAGACGGTGGGCCTTGCGCTGGCGACCGACCTCACCCCGCCCGAGAAGCAGCCCAATGTGGTGGGCCTCATGTATGTGGCGCTGCTGGCGGGCTCGATCGTCAGTGCGCTGATCTTCGGGGCGCTGCTCCATGATTTCACGCCGGGCCGCCTTGTGCAGGTGATCCAGGGCGCGGGCGTCGCCACCATTCTGCTGAATGCCGCCGCCGTGTGGAAGCAGGAGGCGCGCGGCGCCGCGAAGCCCCGCCATGCGGCGGCGCCCGACCCGACCTTCCAGGACTCATGGTCGGGCTTCATGGCCGGCGACAGGGCGCTGGCCCGTCTTGCCGCGGTGGGCATCGGCACGCTGGCCTTTTCCATGCAGGACGTGATGCTGGAGCCTTATGGCGGGCAGGTTCTGGGCCTTGCGGTGTCGCGCACCACGCTGTTGACGGCGGCCATGGCGGCGGGCGGCCTCATCGGCTTCAGCCTTGCATCCTATGTGCTGAGCCGCGGCTTCGATGCCTTCCGCATGGCCTCGCTCGGCGCCATGGCGGGCGTGCCCGCCTTCCTGATGATCATTCTCGCCGCACCCCTGTTGTCGCCCCTGCTCTTCGGGCTGGGCACCTTCCTGATCGGCTTCGGCGCCGGCCTCTTCGGCCACGGCACGCTCACCGCCACCATGAACAGCGCGCCGAAGGAACAGCGCGGCCTGGCGCTGGGCGCCTGGGGCGCGGTGCAGGCGACCGCCGCCGGCATCGGCGTGGCGCTGGGCGGCATCATCCGCGACACGCTGTCTTCGCTTGACGGCGGCAGCGTGATGACGCCTTATCTGACGGTGTACAGTCTGGAGGTGACCCTGCTGATTGCCGCCATCGTTACCATGAGCAGCCTGATCGGAAGCCCTTCCGGAGCTGCCCCCTCTCCCACCGCCCCTGCCCGATGATCCGCCACACCCGCACTCACACCGCACTCACACCGCACTGAAAAGGAGCCGAGATGAGCAACGAAATCACCCGGATGTTCGCAGACCCCGCCACCGCCGCCAGGGCCGCCGAGGAGCTGCGCGAAGAAGGCTATGGCGATGTTTTCGTGGTGAACCCGCCCGGTGCGGCGGACACGCCGGTCTCCGCCATCGCCGCCCAGATCGCGCTCGGCCGGGTCCATCTCGGCGATGCGAGGATCTATGCCAGGGGCGTGGCCGCCGGCCATGCGCTGGTCACCGTGCACGCCCCCTTTGGCTCCGGCAAGCTGGCGGAAACGATCCTCGAATCCCATTCTCCGGTTGAGTCCGGCATCAGCCACAGCGAGCCGCTGTCGATGTGGGACGAGGCGGCCCCGCTGTCCAGCGTCATCGGCATGGCCACCGTCATCAATGACCCGGACCCGATATCGAAGATCTTCGGCTTCCCCTCTGTCACCTCCGGCAATTGCAGCTTCTCAAGCATGATCGGCATGCCGCTCCTGACCGATGGCGAACTTGGTGACAAGGGCCGCGTCGGCCTGCCCTATCTCTCAGGCAATCCAACACCGCTCTCCTCCGCACTGGGCCTGCCGCTGCTGACCAAGCGGTAGTTTCATCGCAGATGTTGGCGGCTTGACCGCCGGACCCAATGGCCCGGCGATCCTCTTGGCGGCGGGGAAAGGATGCCCGGAACAAGTCCGGGCATGATGACCGGGGTGGTGGCAGTGTAAAGTCTTTC
>NZ_JADCDA010000054.1 GCF_020252405.1 Aestuariivirga sp. | reverse complement strand
GCCTTTGTCCACAGATTCCGATGCGGAAAGAAGCCCTCATCCGGCCTGTCGGCCACCTTCTCCCATCGCGTACCGCGACGGGAGAAGGGAAAATTGACATGGCACAAGACACGCCGCCGCCATATGCGATTCGCCTCCCCTTGTGGGGAGGGATTAAGGGTGGGGGTCCCCGGGCTCAGGTCTTGGAGAATTGGACTCGTGTGCCCCCCACCTCTGCCCCTCCCCACGAGGGGGAGGGAAATCCTAGTGGAGGCAATTGACCGCCCGCCGCGCTAACCCACGCCGGGGTCGTCGGGCGGGCGCCGGGGCTGCACCATTTTCGGGGGTTCTAGTCTGGGCGGGGTGTTTGTCGCGGCGGGTGCCGGGGCTTCGGTGGCCTCCGCCACGTCCGCGGTCTCCACCGCCGCCGGCCGGTCGGCCTCGATCTGCTCGGGCATTTCGAAGGGGGCCTTCCATTCGCAGGGCACGATCTCGCCCGAGACGGGGGAGACCGGCGTCCAGCGCGGGCTTGCCACACCGTCGGAAACCCAGATCGGGTCGCGCGGGGCGGTCAGCGCGCGGGCCAGCCATTCGCGCGCCCGGCCCTTGTCGCCCTGGGCCTCCTCGATGTCGGCCATGAGCGCGCAGATGCGGGCCTGCGGGCGGTTCTCCACAAAGGGCGAGAGCGCCTCGCGCGCCAGGTCCCATTTGCGCGCGCGGATGGCGAAGCGCGCCAGCGCCACCGCGCCCTCGATGCCGCCCTTATCCTCCTTCAGCAGATCGCGCACCCGGTCGAGCTGCGCCTCGGGCGTGTCACCCGGAATGAGATGCGCCTGCACCTCGGCCAGTTCGGGGTGGGGCGAGAGGAGCCACGTCTCCTTCAGGATCCTGGACGCCTTGCGGGTGGAGGCCTGGGTGACGAGCACGCGCGCCGCCACCGCGGCGGCGGGCGCCAGTGCCGGGTCAAGCTTGTGGGCGCGCAGCGCGGCGTCGAGCGCGCCCGGCTTGTCGCCGTCCTCCAGCAGCAGCGCCTGCGCGGCAAGCATCGCGGCCTGTTTGGCGTGGCCCCCGGCCTGGGTGACGAGGCCGGACTTGATCTGCTGGGCCAGCGTGAGGGCCGCCGCGTTCCAGTCCTTCGCCCCCGCCTGCAGTTGGAGGACGGCGGTGGAGGCCCAGGCGAGCCTGGAGTTCAGCGCCAGCGCGCGCCCGGCGTAGCCCCGCGCCGCGGCGGCATCGCCCGCCTGGCGCGCCTCGGAAAACAATCCGCGAAGCCCCAGCGCTTCCGTCTCGGGCGACTTGGTCATGGCCTCGAAAATGCGTTTCACCTGCGCCCGGTCGCCCTTCAGCTGGGCCGCCTGCGCGGCCAGCACGTTGACGAGGGGCTCATCGGCCAGCGCTTTGCCGGCAATTGCCGCATGCCTGGCGGCCGCCGCCGCATCGCCCGCCCCCGCGGCGATGATGCCGCGCGACAGCGATTCATAGCCCTTGCGGCTCCTGCGGCCGGAATACCACCGCCCCACCGCATGGGGGCTGCCCCACAGCCGGCGGAACAGGCTCCACAGGAACCAGATCAGCACCACCGTCAGCACCGCCAGCACCACGCCGGCGATGAAGCTCATCTGGATCTCGCGGCCGAGCCAGCGGATGGTGAGCGTGCCGGGCCGGTCGGCCAGCCACGCGAAGCCCGCCGCGAGCAGAACGAGCAGGAAGAAGCGCCAGAGGAGCCTGATCATGGTGCTGCCCCGCCGCTGGCCGCGATCTGGCGCAGCACCGCTTCGGAAACCTGGCTGACGGCGGCCTCGAGCCTGAGCCTGGCCGCCGCGCGGTCACGCCACTGGGTGAGCGCCATGGGCTTTTCGCCTTCGCCCGCATCGATGAGCGAGATGGCCTGCGTCAGGTCGCCCGCCGCGGCGAAGGCGGCGGCCTTTTCGGCCACCATGCGCCAGTCGGCCTCGCCGATCGGCCGTATGCTGATGATCCCGGAGAGCTGCTTCATCGCCATGCCGAAATAGCTGTCATCCTCCGCGGCCGGCGCCTCCGCCCGCGGCAGCGCGGGGATCGCGGCGGTGAGTTCCGCCGCCAGCCCCCTGGCGTCGGGCAGGCCCGCGGCGGCGCTGGCCGCGATCACGTCAAGGCCCGGCGCGGCCGGCGCCATGCGGGCGATGCGCTCATATTCGGGCTCAAACGGCGTTCCCGCCGCCACCTTGGCCTTGAGGTCCGCAAGCGCCTGGGAGAGGGCCGCGGTGGCGCCCGCCTGCGCGGAAGGGCCCGCGCCCGCCTTCAGGCTCGCCACATCTTTCTCCAGCGCATCGATGCGCTGGCCCAGTGCGGCGAGAACGGCGGCATCGGCCCCGCTCGCGGCCCCGCCCGCGGCACCGCCGGATGCGGCGGGCACGGAGGACATCGACTTGCGCAGGCCGTCGAGGTCGCCGCGCAGCGATGCCAACTGCTCGCCCAGCGCTGCCGCCTGCCGCGCGGCCTCATCCGCCTTGCCTTCCACGCCGCCGGTCTGTGCTGCCGCGGCCCTGGCGGCATCGCTTGCCTGTGCGGCCGCCCCGGCGGCGGAGGCCGCGGCCCGCGCCGCGCCATCGGCCACCTGCTTCACGGCGGCCAACTGGTTGCCGAGGCCGGTGTTGTTCTGTTCGAGAGCGGCCACCTGGTTCTTCAGCGCCGTCATCTGGTTCGGGGGGAAGTAGCCCGACAGCACGCCGCGATAAAGAAAGCCGCCGCCGATGAGGCCGAGGATCAGCGCAATGGCGATCCCGCTGCGGAAGCCGCGCCTGGGGCCCGGCGGCGGCGGCGCGACAGCCTGTTCGGCGTTCTCGCGGGCTTCTTCTTTTTCTTTGGCGGAGGCTGTTGCCCCGCCCCCGCCGCGGATTTCCTCCGCCTCGAGGTCGATCACCTGCGGCCTGGAACCGGTGTCGTCGTTCTGGCTGGTCATGGCGGAAGGCCTAAAGGGTTCGCCCGCTTTGTTCAAGAAGCCTCAGCATTGCGGCCTCGTCAGGGCTGGCGGAAACGGCGCTGTTCCAGTCTTCCGGCAATGCCGCCGCAACATTGCGCGACAGGCAGAGATGGCGCGCGCGCGCGGCCTGCCGGGCAAGCCCCGCCCGCTCCACGAGCCCGCGCCAGATTCTCGCGCTGCGCGGCGAATAGAGCAGCACGGCATCGATGCGGCCGTCGCGCAGCGTCTGTTCCGCCGCGCCCAGCGTCTCGGCCGGGCGGGCGTCATAAAGCACCACGCGCGTGCACGCGAAGCCCGCCGCCGCAAGCTGCCCTTCAAGGCCGCCCGCCGTCTCCGCGCCGGAAAGATAGAGGATCGGCCCGGCCCGCGGGTCAAGGTGGCCGCGGATATAGGCCGCAAGCCCATCCGCGTCGCCGCCATGCGCTTGGGCATCGAGGCCCGCCGCGCCCGCCGCCGCCAGCGACTGCGGCCCGACCGTCAGTACACGGAATTTGTCAAGTCCATGACCGGCGGGCAGCGCGCGGATGCCGTTGGCGCTCGTCACCGCCACCGCCTGCCACGGCAGGGCGGGGATAAGAACGCCCCGGCGCGGCGCGATCGTCAGCAGCGGCGTCATCACCACATCATGACCCAGCGCCTCAAGCCTGGCGGCGAGCGGCGCCGCATCCTCGCCGGGCCTGGTGACGGCGATGCGCATCAGAAGGCGATGAGGCTGCCGCCCTCGGCCTTCACCTGCTCGCCCGCCTCGCGGCCCATCCGCTCGGCATCCACCGCCGCGCCCTCGCGCGTCGTTTCGAAGCAGTGCGCGCCGTCAGGCGTCAGCGCATGGCCGCGGAACCTCACCGCGCCATTGCCGGTCACCGCATGCCCGGCGAGCGGCGTGCGGCAGGACCCGTCAAGCGCGGCGAGGAAGGCGCGCTCGCAATTGACCGCAACCGCCGAAGGCTCATGATTGATGGCCGCGAGCAGCTCCCGCGTTGCCGCGTCATCCGCGCGCGTCTCAATGCCGATGCAGCCCTGCGCCACCGCGGGCAGCATCACGTCGGTCGGAACGAGCGAGGCGATCTTGTCCTCCAGCCCCAACCGCTTCAGGCCGGCGGCGGCGAGAAAAGTCGCCTGCGCCACCCCGTCGGCGAGCTTCCTCAGCCGCGTCTCCACATTGCCGCGGAACGGGATCACCTCAAGGTCGGGCCGGAGCCGCTTCAGCTGCGCGCCCCTTCGCACCGAGGAGGACCCGGCCACCGCACCCTCCGGCAGCTCGCCGATCGTCTTCGCCACCGGGCTCAGGAACGCATCCCGCGCATCCTCGCGCGGCAGCAGGGCGGCCATCACCAGCCCGTCCGGCAGCCTCGCCGGCATGTCCTTCATCGAGTGCACGGCGAGGTGAATGCCGCGCGCGAACAGCGCCTCCTCGATCTCCTTGGTGAACAGCCCCTTGCCGCCGATCTCCGACAGCGGCCGGTCCCTGATCCGGTCCCCCGTGGTGGTGATCACCACGATCTCGATGTCCTCATCGGGGAGCCCATGCGCGGCCATCAGCCGACTCTTCGTCTCGTTCGCCTGGTACAGGGCGAGGGGGGAGCCACGTGTCCCGATCTTCAGCTTCGGCATGTCCGGTCCGGTAAAGTCCCAAGGGTCCTGACAGTCTTAGCCGTAAACTCCGGTGGCGTCATCACCCCCCCGGCACCCCCCTGTCCGGCACCCCCCTGTTGAGCGTCACTCCGGCTTGCGCATGACCCGGTCAGGTGGAACCACCTGGCCGGGTCATGCGCCGGGTCATATGCCTGAGCATGATCCGCAAAAGCGGGTAGTAGGTCAGTTTGAATTTCTAGGTCCGAGGAGGCTTGAACAAAACCCACGCTGCAAACGCCCGACGATCCTTAAGAGGCGCGGACTCGAATTTTTCGATTGCGGCTTTGACTTGGTCCAAATCCAAGAGCACTTCAGATTTGTAGACCACCTCTAAAGGGTCATAGTCTGCCTTGTGGCGTTTCTCCTGCATAGTGCGGAACAAATTGGCAAAATCTTCAACTTCAACGGGAAAACTCAATACTCTCCCATTGTGTTGTTTGGTCATGCACGCGTTCTTAGCTTGTCCATGCTCGAGCGACCTATAGACTTGTTGCCAGGCGGGTTTACTCCTCGATGCGCTCGGTCCGCCAATCATTGTATCAGCACAACAACGCGCCAATGCGTGGAACATTGCGTAATATGCAGTGCTTACTGCTCGAAGAAGGTTGGCCTGTCGTGGCCGCTTCCCACCGCAATTGGTGAGGTCGAGGGCGGCCCGGACAAGATCATGCGGACTTAAGCCGCCCCGCACCCCAATCCCCCTTTGAGATGAATGAGAAAAGCGGGAAGGCATCTTCACCAATGTCGCGCAGTTTCGGGCGCACGTGTCGAACGGCGCCAGTCAGCTTGCCAGCATCGATGTTCTTGCGAGTCCCCTCAAAAATCACCTCAACGCGCAATACAGCATCGCCGTCAGAGCCCACTTCATCGTGTACCCTTACGTCAATGATCTTTACCTTGTCGAAATCGGAAGCCAAAGCCTCTCTAACGACTTTGGCAATGTGTTGCATATCGCGCATTAGAGTCCCATTCGCTACGTTGCCAAAACGCAGACTTAGAACTTAAGTTGCCAGCACAGGCCTGACAAGTGGTTAATTTTTGAGTACGCGCTGTGTCGCGTACTCAAGAGACTGATTTTTTCCCTTTTTGTAAGTGCCCCGCTTCCGGTCAGCCCTGGCTTCCTCAGCTTCGACCAGACCGACCACATCGTCAATCTCCCAAAGCCGTTGCGAGACTCCAGCCGCCATCGCAGGCGACATGCGAAGCTTCGAATGAACCTTCACGAAGTTCTGGTACATCATGTGCAAGGCGACGGCGTAGGCGTGGTTCTCGACCTTCTTTGAGAAGGCATTCGTCAGGCGGGTGAAGCGCCGCATGTGCATCTGCATCGTCAGGTTGTGCCGCTCTACACAGGACGTGCTGACGTGCGCCGGGTCGGGATCGCCCTCGATCCGGTTCTTCGTGATGCTAACGCATTCGGCGGGGCTGTAGCGCCCCTTGGTGCCGTCAGGAGCTGCCCCATAGACCTTATGCAGGATGGCATAGTCAACGTCGCCGCCGAACGCGCCCTCGACCGCTTCAAGGTACGCCTTGTGCCCGTCGCTCGAAAGCTGGACGCGGTTCGCCAGACGGGTGCGAAGATCGTCCACAAACCACATGGCGCATTCGCCGTCGCGGCCTCCCACGAAGTAGGACAGGATCATCTTGCTGTCGGCGTCGAGCGCCGTCCATGTCCATGTATCGCCAGCGCCATCGGGGGCAGCCTTCGCCGCTGCAACGTTCTTTTGCTTCGCATAGGTGAAGGACCAGATTTCGTCGGCCTGGACCCGCTTGGACTGAACGTTGCGCACATTTTCGTCATGGTAGGCAGCGCACGCCTTGCCAGCGTCAATGAGAAGCTTGGTGACGGTGTTCTTGCTCGCACCTGTCAGCCGCGTTACCGCACGGATCGAATTGCCTTCACAAAGCATATAGAGGATTTGCGAGCGGGTCTTGCGATCCAGTATTTTCATACTGACACTTATGCTTGAGAGCGCTACGTTTGTCAATGTCAAAACACACATCCTGACAAAACACACACTTTCCCCTAATGTTCACATTCGGAGCATTGACCTACCGTCGTTATGCTGCTAGGAACAAAAACACCGGGCCGTCGGGGCCCGGTGTTGTTTCCCCCCGCCAGTCAGTGGCTAGAGCAGAGGAGGTTGCGAAGAAGATGACGGTCAAAAAAGTAGAGGGGGCGCAATGCCCCTGATATCCACTTTCGGATGGCCACAGCTTTTTCCGCTGCTATTCTGAATATCACATCTGGGCTTGGAGTTCAAGCAAATGTCAACGGAATCAAAGGATTTCGATCACTACGCCATTGTGTTGGCAGACCTCAGGGCGAGGCGTTTACAGATTGACCAAGCCATTGCGGCCATTGAAGCAATTCGAGGTGGTGGGGCACCTTCTGCACCAAATGCGCCCGCCCTTCCGGATCAAGACGATTTTGAAGGCCCTGGCGATTTTCTCGGCATGTCCATTTCAGAAGCGGCCAAGAAGCTTCTTAAGTCGCGCCGAAAGAAGATGACAAACTCAGAAATCCTAGCGGCACTGCAAGCGGGCGGGCTTGTGATGACATCCGCAGACCCCTTGAATACAGTCGGGGCAGTAATCACCCGTAGATCAAAGGAGGTTGGAGATATTGTCAAGATTGGCAGGGGGGTATGGGGCCTCAAGGAGTGGTATCCGGGCAGGAGTTTCAACAAGCCAACAAAAGGCAATCGCGATTTAGAGGCTAAGGTTTCCTCCAGCGAGCCAGCGCAGCCATTGTCGCCTGATGGCGACGATCCTGTTCTGTGAGTTTTTCTGCCCTCGCCTTGCCGCCCTTAATCCCGCCAGCACGACCCCGCAGAACAGCAGCGGGGTCTTTTTTATTGGTCGTTGGCCCATCTGATGCTTCACCGCTGGCAATGTCGATCATCAACTTGGCCAACTGCCACGGATCACGCGGGCGTTTCGGGTGTTTGGCCATGGCCCGGATATAGCCTGACCCGGCTGGGATTTCCATGATGGTCAAGAGGGGTCAATTTCAAACTGACCCACTACCCAAAAGCGGTTCCACTTTTGCGGATCATGCTCTTGTGCCGGCCTGGCGGAAAACGGGAGTTGCCGCCACGCAAAAACCGCATTTGCCATCAGTTGAACATATTCCTGTTGCTCCGGCATCCGCGGGCGCATCACTTTGCCCATTGCGCAAGATTGTTGCGCAACGCAATCTGGTTGCCAGTCCAGCCGGCGGCCAGTGTCTACGGCGGCATCGTTTTTGCAACCGAAAAGCATCCGCCCGCAACATGCAGCACCGTGTTTTGCAACATCGCCAACCGTTCCTCGCGCCGCCGCCGCATGGGGGCGGAGGGGACATGACGACATGACGACATGACCAGGCGGACCCTGATCCTCGGCGTCGAGACCTCCTGCGATGAGACGGCTGCGGCCGTCATCGCGCGGGATGCGGAGGGCCGCGGCCAAATCCTTGCAAACATTGTGTTATCCCAGTTGAAGGAGCATGCCCCCTATGGCGGCGTGGTGCCGGAGATCGCGGCCCGCGCCCATATCGAGCACCTCGACCGGCTGATCGCCCAGGCGATGGCGGAATCCGGCATTGATTACAAGGACTTGGATGGTGTGGCCGCCACCGCCGGGCCGGGGCTGCTCGGCGGCGTGATCGTCGGGCTCACCATGGCCAAGGCGATTGCCATGGCGCATGACAAGCCGCTCCTCGCAGTCAACCATCTGGAGGGCCACGCCCTCACCGCGCGGCTGCTGCAACATGTTGAATTTCCTTATCTTCTTCTGCTCATCTCGGGTGGCCATACGCAGTTCCAGATGGTCGGGGGCGTGGGCAGCTACCGCCGCCTCGGCACCACCATCGACGATGCTTTGGGCGAGGCCTTCGACAAGGTGGCGAAGCTCCTGGGGCTGGGCTACCCCGGCGGCCCCCAGGTCGAGGCCCTGGCGCGCCGCGGCAGGCCCACGCGATTTGTCTTTCCCCGCCCGCTAAAGGGCCGGAAAGATTGTAATTTCTCCTTCTCCGGCCTCAAGACAGCGGTGCGCGAAACGGTGCAGGACTTAGGCTCCCTCAGCGATCAGGACGTGGCCGATGTCTGCGCCTCCTTCGAGGCGGCGGTGGCGGAGACCATGGCCGACCGGTTGAAAATGGCTGTCCACCTGTTCCGCGCCGCCCACCCCCATGTCCAAAACCCGGCGCTGATCGTGGCGGGCGGGGTGGCGGCGAACCAGAAACTGAAGGCGGTGTTCGAGGCCGCCGCCGCCCGGCATGGGCTGCAACTCATTGTTCCGCCTGCCAAACTCTGCACCGATAATGCCGCCATGATCGCCTGGGCCGGGGCCGAGCGGCTGGCGCTGGGCCTCACCGACCCTCTCGATTTCGCTGCCCGCGCCCGCTGGCCGCTTGATCAAACACAGGCCCCGGTCTACGGCTCCGGCAAGCTGGGGGCCAAGGCGTGAGGATCGGCGTTCTTCCCCGGCAGGCCGGTTGTGCCTGCGGGCCACGCCATCGCCAGGCCTCCCCACAGGCCACAACGCTTTGAAATAAAACAGGAAAATCAGCCATGCTCTTCGCCCTGCTCTGCACCGACAAGCCCGGCAGCGTCAGCTTGCGCATGTCGGTGCGCCCGGACCATCTCAAATATCTGGAAAGCCTTGGGTCCGCGCTCAAGGCGGCGGGCCCCTTCACCACCGACGAGGGTTCGCCCACCGGCAGCCTCATCATCATCGAGGCGGCGGACCGGGCGGCCGCCAGCGCCATCGCCAGCGCTGATCCCTATGAAAAAGCCGGACTTTTCGCCTCGGTCGAGATCAGGCCCTGGGCGTGGCTGATCAAGAATCCGGAGGCCAGGTGATGCCCAATTACTGGCTGTTCAAGTCGGAGCCGGAGGTCTGGTCCTGGGCGCAGCAGAAGGCCAAGGGCAAGGCCGGCGAGGAGTGGACCGGGGTGCGCAACTATCAGGCACGCAACAACATGCGGGCCATGCAATTGAACGACAAGGGCTTTTTCTATCACTCGAACGACGGCCGCGAAGTGGTCGGCATCGTCGAGGTGTGCAAGCTGGCGCACAAGGATTCGACGGCGGAGGTGGATAGCTGGGAGTGCGTGGACATCCGCGCCGTGGCCGACCTGCCAAGGCCGGTGACGCTTGAGGAGATCAAGGCCGATCCGAAGCTCAGGGACATGGTGCTGGTCACCAACTCCCGCCTCTCGGTGCAGCCGGTTTTAGAAAGCGAATTCAAGCACATATGCAAGCTCGGCGGCGTGAGGATGTGACCATCCCCGGCCGCGCGCGGTTCATCCGCGACAACACCACGCTGATGACGCCGCCGCTGGTGCCGGAGGTCAAGCTCCGGCTGGCGCATGAAGCCGTGCCGCTGTGGCAGAAGACCGAGGAAGAACTGGGCAAAATGGGCCTGCCCCCGCCCTTCTGGGCCTTCGCCTGGGCCGGCGGCCAGGCGCTGGCGCGGCATGTTCTCGACAATCCGGAACTGGTGCGTGGCAGGCGCGTCATCGACCTTGCCTCGGGCTCGGGCCTTGTCGGCATCGCCGCGATGAAGGCGGGCGCAGCGCGCGTTCTTGCCGCCGACATTGATGGCTTTTCCGTCGAAGCCATTGGAATCAATGCCGAAACCAATGGCGTTTCGGTGGATGTCACGGCCCGCGATTTGCTGGAGCAGCCTGCGGAGGCCTGCGACGTGATCCTCGTCGGCGACCTGTTCTACGAGAAGGGACTGGCGGAGAAGGTCTTCGCCTGGCTCGAAGACGCCGAAGCGCGCGGCATCCTCACCCTCATCGGCGACCCCGGCCGCAGCTATCTGCCGCGCAAGAAGCTGAAAAAGCTCAGCGAATACAAGGTGCAGGTGACGCGCGACCTCGAGGATTGCGAAGTCAAGCTGACGCCGGTCTGGCGGCTCACCCGGTCTTTTTGAGATGGCGCGAACTCATCCCCACGACCGCCGGGATAGAACACTGTTTTTCATCATAAGCTTATGATTTAATTGTCTAATCCTCCGCGATCCCGAATCCAGGTGATCGTGCCCCATGGCGGGGCGCCACGGCTGTCGCTTCGGGAGCATGCCTGCCACTGCGGCATTGCCGCGTGATGGATTTCACCCGTCTGATCTTTCGGCTGGTCAATGTCGCCATGGCGATGATTGCCTTTGGGCTGGTCGATCCGCAAAAGGCCTGGAATGCGATCGATTGCAGCAATGTCGGCACGCTGCACGGCCCCATGTTGGTGTCGGCGGCGTTTGTGGTTTCCGGCTTCCATGCCAAGGTCGCGGCCTCACCAACCCGAATCTATTATTCTAACCGAATCAATCACGGCAATGTGACGATAACGCTTTACTCCAGCCCAATCCGAAGCCTAACCTCGGATTATTCAACAGTCGCCGCAGGGGACGGCGACGTTGGCATAAGGGTGTGGTTGCGCGCCCCATGGCAGTCTGGAGGCCGGCTCATGCATTTCACGCCACGTGAGATCGACAAGCTTCTCATCCACATGATGGCCCAGGTGGCCCAGCGCCGGAAGGATGAGGGATTAAAGCTCAATCATCCGGAGACGGTGTCGCTTATCTCCGTGGCGGCGCTCGAAGGCGCGCGCGCCGGCAAGACGCTGGAGCAGGTCATGGAACTGGCCGGCAAGGTCATCACCCGCGATGACGTCATGGAGGGGGTCGCCGAGATGATCCCTTACGTGCAGGTGGAGGCCGTGTTCACCGATGGCAGCCGGCTCGTCACCGTTCACGAACCCGTCAAGTGATCCTGAAAGGGGAGCCCGCCATGGCGAAAGACCAGAACACGACCCCGGTGGGAGGATTGCTTCTCGCCGCCGGCGACATCGAGATCAATGCCGGCTGTCCGGTGACCACGATCAAGGTGCGCAACACCGGCGACCGTCCGATCCAGGTGGGCTCGCATTACCACTTCTTCGAAACCAATGCCGGCCTTGAGTTCGACCGAGCCCAGGCCTTCGGCAAGCGCCTCAACATCCCTGCCACCACCGCCATCCGCTTCGAGCCCGGCGACGAAAAGGAAGTCAGCCTCATTCCCTATCGCGGCAAGCAGCGGGTGTTCGGCTTTAACGGCCTGGTCGATGGCTGGGTGGGCGGCGAGACCGACGGCGCCGGTCGCCCCCGCCTCGTGGACGCGCTGGAGCGGTTGGGCCGCTATGGATTCAAGAACAAGCCTTAAGCCGCCGCCTGAACATCATTCAAGGGAGCTTTGAGATGGCTAAGATCTCAAGAAGGCAATACGCCGATCTCTTCGGCCCGACGACGGGCGACAAAATTCGTCTCGGTGACACCAATCTCCTTATCGAAATCGAGAAAGACCTCCGGGTCTATGGCGAAGAGGCCGTGTACGGCGGCGGCAAGACGTTGCGTGACGGCATGGGCTTCGACAACGAACTGACCAGCGCTGCCGGCGCGCCAGACCTGGTGATCACGAGCGTCACCATCCTCGATGGCGTGATGGGCGTCATCAAGGCCGACGTCGGCATCAAGAACGGCCTGATCTGCGGCATCGGCAAGGCCGGCAACCCGGCGGTCATGCCGGGCGTGACCCGCGGCCTGGCGCTTGGACCGGGCACCGACGCGATCTCCGGCGAGCACCTCATCCTCACTGCCGGCGGCATCGATGCGCACGTCCACTTCATTTCGCCCCAGCAGGCGGAGGCCGCGCTGAGCAATGGCGTCACCACGCTGTTCGGCGGCGGCATCGGTCCCTCGGACGGCACCAACGGCACGACGATCACGTCCGGCACGTGGAACATCGAAATGATGTTGACCGCCTTCGACTCATGGCCGGTGAACGCCGGCGTGCTGGGCAAAGGCAATGGCTCCGCCCCTGTTCCGCTGGAAGAGCAGATCCGCGCCGGCGCCATGGGCTTCAAGATCCACGAGGACTGGGGCAGCACCCCGGCGGCGATCCGCAATGCCCTGACGGTGGCGGACCGGCAGGACGTGCAGGTTTGCATCCACACCGACACGCTGAACGAGTCGGGCTTCGTCGAGAACACCATCGCCGCCTTCGAGGGCCGCACCATTCACACCTACCACACGGAGGGCGCCGGCGGCGGCCACGCGCCCGACATTATCCGTGTCGCCGGCCTGTCGAACGTCATCCCGAGCTCGACCAACCCGACGCTGCCATACGGCATCAATTCGCAGGCCGAGTTGTTCGACATGACGATGATCTGTCACAATCTCAGCCCCAGGATCCCGACCGACGTCGCCTTTGCCGAAAGCCGTATCCGCGCCGAAACCATCGCGGCCGAAAACGTGCTCCACGACATGGGCGCGATCTCCATCCTGTCGAGCGACAGTCAGGCCATGGGCCGCGTCGGCGAGAACTGGATGCGCACCATCCAGACCGCGCATCTGATGAAGGAGCGCACCGGCGCCTACCCGGGCGATACGTCGGGCAACGACAATCAGCGCGTCCTGCGCTTCGTCTCCAAGGTGACGATCAACCCCGCCATTGCGCAGGGTGTCGCCCATGTGATCGGCTCGGTCGAAGTCGGCAAGATGGCCGACCTGGTGCTGTGGGAGCCCGCCTTCTTCGGCGCCAAGCCCAAGATGGTGATCAAGGGAGGCATGATCTCCTGGTCGTTGATGGGCGATCCCAACGCCTCGCTGCCCACGCCCCAGCCCGTCACCTATCGCCCGATGTTCGGCGGCCTCAATTCGGTAATCCCGAAAACGCGCGTAACCTTCACCTCGCGCGCCGCTTTTGACGGCGGCGTCGTCGATCGCTATGGCCTGAAGTCGAAGGTCGCGCCGGTCTATGGCACGAGGACGATCACCAAGGATTCGATGGTGCGAAATGCCTGTCTGCCGGTCATCGAGGTGAACCCGGAGACCTTCGCTGTCACCGTCAACGGCAAGCACGCCACTGTCGAGCCGGCGACCCATGTGCCGCTCACGCAGCTCTATTTCTTCAGCTGATCCCCACGGCCGGTGGCGGCGGTCCGTCCCCGCGCCGAAGGATGGCGCGCGCCGTGGGGCGAAGGGATATTGCCCCTCAGCCTGCGGTGCGGCGTCCCGTTTCCTTTTTGCCCGGAGGTTTCATGATCATCGTTGAAAGCAAGCTCGGCAACTTGAGCGACGCCGCCTGGCGGGAACGCGCCAAGAGCGCCGCCATCGACCACCTTATGCTGGAGCAGTGGGAGGCGCCGAAGAGCCGTTTGCGCAAGACAAGCGAAGGCGGCATCGAACTGGCGGTCTCCCTGCCGCGCAGCGAGCACCTGCAGGACGGCGATGTGCTTTATTTTGACGCCGCCCGCAACCTCATCGTTGCCGCCCGCATCCCCCTGAAGGAGGTCATGGTGATTGAGCTCGGGAAGATCGAAAGCATGGCGCCAGCCGATATCCTGCGCATCTGCTTCGAACTCGGCCACGGATTGGGCAACCAGCACTGGCCCGCCGTCATCAAGGGCGCCACGGTCTATGTGCCGCTGTCGGTCGACCGCAAGGTCATGTCCTCCGTCATGCGCACCCATGCCTTCGAGCACGTCGCCTCGCGCTTCGCGCCCGGCGAGGAGATCGCCGCCCTGCTGACGGCCAAGGAGATGCGCCTGCTGTTCGCCGGAGCCGGCGCGACGCCGCACCATCATCATGGTGACGCCGCAGTCTACGAACTCGCCGGGTCCCGCGGTGAGGGCGCCTGATGCCCCGCGCAAAAGCGAAACCCGAAGGGCAACGCGCCGCACGCGGAATGGCGCATCTCGCGCGGCTGATGCAATTCGCGGATTCGACCCTGCCTATCGGCTCCTTTGCCTTCTCCAATGGCCTCGAGTCCGCGTTGCAGACGACGGTCGTCTCGGATACCGCGTCGTTGCGCGACTTCGTGGAGGTGGCCATGCGTCAGGCCTCGCGCACGGATGGGGTGGCGCTGCTCCACGCCCATCGGGCGGCGGCGGTCTGCGATTACGCAACGGTGCTTGCCGCGGACAGCGAACTCGCCTGCCGCCGGGTGGGTGAGGAGCAGCAGACGATGACGTTGCGCATGGGCAAGAAATTCGCCGAACTCGCACTCAAGATCAGCTCCTTCCCGATGCTCGAACGCTGGCTGGGCGACATCCGCGCGGAAGCCACACCGGGCTGCTATCCGGTCGGCCAGGCCATTGCCTTCGCCCAGCTGGGGGCTGACGAAGCCGAGGCCTTCGTCGTCCACCAATATGGCGTCGCCTCGATGATCCTGAGCGCCGCGCTGCGGCTGATGCGCATTGATCACCTCGACACCCAGCGCATCCTGTTCGGCGCGCTGCAGCACGTGCAGGCCGAATACGGGGCGGTCCGCGGCCTCTCGCTCGGCGAGATGAGCGTCTTCGCCCCCGTCTTCGACGTTCTCGTCGCGCACCACACCACAACCCATGTTCGGCTGTTCATGAATTGAGCGCCGGGAGAGGAAACAGGCATGAAGAAGATCACGCGCATCGGCATTGGCGGCCCCGTCGGATCGGGCAAGACGGCGGTCATCGAGACGATCACCCCGCGCCTCATCGACATGGGCATCAAGCCGCTCATCATCACCAATGACGTGGTGACGACCGAGGATGCAAAACAGGTGCGCCGCACGCTGAAGGGCATTCTCGTCGAGGAGAAGATCGTGGGCGTCGAGACGGGCGCCTGCCCGCACACCGCGGTGCGCGAAGACCCGTCGATGAACATCGCGGCGGTCGAGGAGATGGAGGAGAAGTATCCCGACAGCGACGTGATCCTGATCGAGTCGGGCGGCGACAACCTCACCCTCACCTTCAGCCCGGCGCTGGCCGATTTCTACATCTACGTGATCGACGTGGCGGCGGGCGACAAGATCCCGCGCAAGAACGGTGCGGGCGTTTGCCAGTCGGACATTCTCGTCATCAACAAGAAGGACCTTGCCCCTTACGTGGGCGCCAGCCTGGAGGTGATGGACCGCGACTCGAAGCTCATGCGCGGCAAGAAGCCCTTCATCTTCACCAACTGCAAGACGGGCGAGGGGATCGAACAGCTGATCGCCCTCATTATGGACATGGCGCTCTTCGACGTGAGGCCCACGCCGCCTGCCAGGGCGGCAGGATAGGCGATGGCGCTCCACGAGCAGCTCCGCCAGCTCGACGGCGCGAAGGAACTGCGCGGCTTCCAGACCGAGCCCGCGCAGATGCGCGCGGCCGCCCCCGGCAAGATCGGCGAGCTGAGGCTGGGCTTCTCGGTGCGCCATGGCCGCTCGGTGCTGCATGACCTCTACCGCATGGCGCCGCTCCTCGTGCAGCAGGCGCTCTACTGGGACGAGGCGATGCCGGAGCTGCCGATCTGCGCCATCATCTCGGTGGGCGGCGGTATCCTGCAGGGTGACCGCTACAAGATCGACATCCGTCTTGAGGAGGGTGCCTGCGCGCAGGTCAACACGCAGAGCGCCAACCGCATCCACCGGATGGATGCCAATTACGCCTCCCAACACCAGACGGTGACGCTGGCGCCCAACGCCTATCTCGAGTATCTGCCGGACTTCACCATTCCCTATCGCGGCTCACGCTTCATCAGCCAGACCGACATCGTCATCGCCGGGGACGCAACGCTGCTCTATGGCGAGATGCTGATGACGGGCCGCAAGCACCATCACGCGGATGAGCGCTTCGGGCTCGACCTGCTGTCCATGGCGGTGTCGGTGCGCCGCCCTGACGGACGCAAGCTCTTCGCCGAGAAGATCCTGATCGAGAAGGATGACGTGACGGCCGGCCATGCGGCGGTGATGAAGGGCTTCGATGCCTTCGCCAGCATCATGTGCATCACGCCGCCGGATGCCGCTGCCCGCATCAAGGCGCGCTGCGGGACGAATTTCCCGGCCGACGCGCCGCGCGCCATCTCCGGCGTCAGCCGCCTGCCCAACGGGGCGGGTCTGGTGCTGCGTGCCGCCGGCGTCGAAAGCTACGATGTGCGCCGCGAGGTGCGGCGGTTCTGGAAGGCCGTGCGCGAAGAGGTGCGGGGGCGAACCCTGCCCGAAGAATTTCTCTGGCGCTGAAGGCAAGCCGGGCCGTGCCCAAGAGCAATCCCGCGACACAGTGCCTGCCCTGCGCAAGCCAGAGGTCTCTTTCAAGGAAAATGCCCTGACGGGTTGGCTTTTCCTTACCGCGACCGCGTCCTATTCCACCTTGAAGGTTGGCGTGAAGGATGCGGGCGCCAGGCTGTCGTTGATGTCGATGGTGTTGATGTTCTTGCCGTCGATGATACGGATGGTCGGTCCCGCATGAGAAACTGCCAGAGTGCCTTCAAGAGCGCGGACGGCTTGGTCGATGGCGAGTTCGCCTTGTACGACGGGCGAGTCCGTCGGAGCGGCGATGACTTTGCCGCGCTTGATGGCGCGGTAGGTGCCGTGGGTGAAGTAATCCGCCAGCACGCCGATACGGCCGGTCAGGTTCTTGGCGCGCAGCAGACTCACCGCCGCATCCGCCGTCACCGCGCTGCCAATGATGTAGTCGACGTTGGGGTGCTCCTCCAGCAGGTCCTCGAGCAGCAGCAGCTGGTCTTCGAAACCGGTGTCGCCCCATTTGACAGATACGATTTCGGCCGAACTTCCGGCAATGCCCCGCTGAAAACCCTCTTCGACAAAGCCCACCCAGCCCGCGCCCTTGGGGCCCGGAAACCACGCGACCCGCACCTTGGGCGACCCTTTGGGATGAAGGGTTGCAAAATAGTGCCCGATGGCCTCGCCCATGCTGATCCAGGAGACGCCGGACTTGGCGGCGACTCCGGCACTGTCGATGTCGTTCACCGCGGCGATGACCGGCATCCGTTTTGACAAAGTCACCACCAGTGGTCTCAGCCCGTCATAGGACACGGCGCCGACGATAAGGGCATCGGCTGATTTGGCGCATTCGGCGATCTGCGCCTTTTGCTTGTCGAGGTTTGGATAGCCGCCCGCCTCTACAATCTCCAGTGCGATGCCGAGTTTCCGGGCTTGGCGCACCATGCCATAGTTGACGGAAAGCCAATAGGAATCCTTGAGGTGCGGATAGGAGGCGCAGACGCGCCAGTGCTTCCGGGCCTTCTTCAGCGGTTGGTAGGCGATCTCCGAGGGCGTGCTGCGATAATCGAAGGGAGGTATCCAGCGCTCAAGCGCCCACGTGTCCGCCGCGCGGCAGGCGCCCGTGAGGGCGAGCAGGGCGAGGGCGGCGGGGAACAGTCTCATTTGGCGGGTTCCTGAAAACGGCTTACGCTGTATCCTGAAGCTAGCGGGTTCCGGCCGGAGGGCAAGCCTCATGGCGGCGGGCAAGGCCAGGGCAGGGAGGGGCAAACTGTTTTCGCGGCTTGGCATCGGCGGGCGGCTGTTCGTCGCATTCCTCGGCATCGCAGCGCTGTCGCTGTCGTCGGGTGTGGCGGGCTGGTGGATCCTGCGGGACATTTCCAAGGCCCAGTCGCGCATCACCGGGGAGGCGTTGCCGGCGGTAGCCGCCGCGCAGGCCACGAGCGATGCCACCACCCGCATTCTCGCCGCAGGCCAGTCGCTGGCCGCCTCGCCTGACGATGCGGCGCGGGCGCGGCATGCAGCGGAGATCGATGCATTGGCCGCCGACATCCGGCGCGATCTGGCCGATGCGGCCCTCTCGAAACTCGATTATCCGCTGCTGAGCCAGCTTTCGAGCAATGCCGAAAAGCTCATTGCGAACCTTGACGAGCAGAACCGGCTGGTGACCACCAGGCTGCGGCTTACGCACAACTTCGACCGGCGGGCGGAGAGCACGCTGGCCGCCGCGACCAACCTCGTCGACCTCTCCGAGACGCTGGTGTCCAATGCCTCCGCTGGCGCCTCCGCCGTGGTGGCGGGTCTCTATGGTTTGATTGACAGCGAAGGCAGGCGCGCCCTGGCCTATGACGCGCTCGACCGGCTGATCGAGCAGGACATCTACCTCCTCGACCGGATGTGGGAACTGCGCCTGCGCGCCTCGCAGCTGGCGCTGCTGACCAACCGCCTGTCGCGCGCGGCGGCGCGTGACGAGGTGCTGGCGCTGTCCGGCGAGTTTGCCGCCAATCTCCGCATCGTCATGCGCCGCGTGTCCGGCATCGACGATCCCATCCGCCGGTACCAGGCGGAAGAGCAGCTCCTGGCGCTGCGCTCCGCGGTGGGCGAGATGAGGGTGAATTCCAGCCTGTTCGAGGACCGGCTGCGCCTCATTGTCATCGGCGAGGAACTGGACCAGGTCGCCGAGAGTAATCGTCTGCTCTCGGGCAAACTCACTGATGTGGCGCAGACCGTGGTGAGCAATGCGCGGGGCTTTGCGCTCGCCTCCTCGGGCCAGGCCGACCGCGCGGTTTCGGCGGGTCTCCTCGCGCTGCTCGTCACCACGGCGATTGCCGTGCTGATCTCGGGGCTGATCGTGTGGCTCTATGTGGAACGCGGCGTGGTGCGCCGGCTGCAGGAGCTGGCACAGGCGATGCGGCGGCTCACCAGCGGCGACCTCGCCGTCGACGTGACGCAGGGTGGAACCCATGAGCTGAAGGACCTCGCCGGGGCCGTCACCGCCTTCCGCGATGTGTCGCGTCAGCGCAGCGCGCTGGAAGCCGAGCGCGAGCGCACCAATGAGGAACTGCGCCGCCACCGGGAGGAGCTGCGCGAGCTTGTGGCCGAGCGCACCGCGCAACTCGAGCATGAGGTGAAGAGCCATGCCGCCGCGCGCGAGGCCGCCGAGCGCGCCAGCCGCGCCAAGTCCGATTTCCTCGCCACCATGAGCCACGAGATCCGGACGCCCATGACGGGCATGCTCGGCATGCTGCGCCTGCTGCAGGACGGCCAGCCCAGCCCAGAGCAGGGGCGCCGCCTGGCGACGGCCTCCGCCTCCGGCGAGGCGCTGCTCGGCATCCTGAACAGTATCCTCGATTATTCCAAGATCGAGTCGGGCAAGATCGCCATCGACCCGGTGGTTTTCCGGCTTGACGAGACTCTCGCCGGCATTGTCTCGTTGATGCGGCCTTCAGCGGAGGAGAAGGGGCTTTCGCTCGAACTTGCGATGGAGCCGGGGATTGCGGCATGGTTCGAGGGCGACGCCGGGAAGATCAGGCAGATTATGTTCAACCTCGTCAGCAATGCCATCAAGTTCACGCCGAGCGGCAAGGTCGGCCTGCGCGCAACTGCCGGTCCTGCCGGCGAAAGGCGCAAGCAGCTTGCCATCTCCGTCACCGACACGGGGATCGGCATCCCCGAGGCGAAGCGCCAGAGCATTTTCGAATCCTTCACCCAGACCGACAGTTCGATCACCCGCCGCTATGGCGGCACGGGTCTCGGCCTGTCGATTTCACGCGGGCTGGCGGAGGCCTTGGGCGGAACGCTCGAAGTCGAATCCGGGCCGGGGCGGGGCAGCACCTTCACCCTGGCGCTGGTGCTCGACGAGGCCAGCGCGCCGGCCGCCACGACCACGCGTGAAGGCGCCTTGATGCCGGCTGCAAGTCACGCGATCCTCGTCGTCGAGGATGACGAGGCAACGCGCGAGGTGGCGGTGCATTTCATCTCGGCGCTGGGGCACCGCAGCCGCGCGGCGCGCGATGGCTACGAGGCCCTCGCTCTGGCGCAGGAACTGAAACCTGACATCGTGCTGATGGACATCAGCCTTCCCGGCCTCGATGGCTTGTCGGCGGCCCGCCTCATTCGCGAGGCGCTGGTGCCATCGCCCATCCGCTTCATCGCCATGTCGGCGCATGTCTTTGCGCAGGAAGTGGAAACTTATCTCGCCTCGGGCATGGACTCCTATGTGGCGAAGCCGCTGGCGCCGGCAGCGCTGGCCGCAGCCATCGCGCAGGCGGTGGGCGCTCCCGCTGCGGCACCGGCAATCGACGATGCCGCCTGGCAGGCCGATCTCGCGTCACTTGGGCCTGAGCAGATGCGCCGGATCGTGGCGATCGCCGCGAAGACGCTGCCGGAACGGCTGGCAGAGCTGCAGGTTGCACTTGCAACCGGCGATTCCGCGCGGCTCGCGGCAGTTGCGCATGCCGGGTTCAGCGCCGCGTCGGCCGCGGACTTCATTGGGCCGCAGCGGCTCTTTGCCGCCATTGAGATGGCGGCCAGACGTGGCGACACCGGCGACTGCCGGAAGCCGGTAGAATCCCTCGGCGATCTCATCGCGGCAACACTGGCGGAAGCGGACCGGCGCCTCGCTGCGGTGGAGGAGGTCCCTGGCGCAACGGGCCCTCAAGTGCAGTCGCACGTGGGGGCGTGAAGTTGCGCCAACTCTTGCATCTTGAGCATCTCTCGCATCGCAAGCGATTCCACTTGCTCGCATAATACCCTAGGTCCTGTCGAGCGGAACCGCGAAGAGATAGCCCTCTCCGTGTGACGTGACGATCAGGCGCGGATGGCTGGCGTTATCGCCCAGCTTCTTGCGCAGGCGGCGGATCACCACGTCGACGGTGCGGTCGGAGGGATCCCAGTCGCGGTGGGCGATCTCGTGCAGCAGGCGGTCGCGTGACAGCACCTGGCCGGTATGCGCGGTGAGCAGCGCCAGCGCCTTGAATTCGGCGCGCGTCAGATCGACGAACTTGCCCTCGGCACTGCTCAGTGTGCGGCTGGCGAGGTCGAAGACCCAGCCCTGGAACTGCCGCTTCTTGGGTGCGGCGCCCGCGCCGCCGCCGCCACGCACCCGGCGCAGCAGGTTCTTCACCCGCGCCCGCAGTTCGCGCTGCTCAAAGGGCTTGGTTACGTAGTCGTCAGCGCCGATCTCAAGGCCCACAATGCGGTCCACCGCATCGCTCCGCCCGGTCACGAGGATGATGCCCATCTCGGACTGGGCGCGCAGTTCCCGCGTCAGCTTGAGCCCGTCCTCGCCAGGAAGCTGGATGTCGATCATCAGCAGGTCGGCGGGGTCGGCGGCCAGGATGTCGCGCATCGCCTCGCCGTCCTCCGCCTCGCTGACACGGTAACCCTCGGCCTTGAAATAAGCCGCGAGCTTGGCGCGCGTTACGGGATCGTCCTCGACAATCAGGATATGGGCTGGGGAGGGCTTCATGGGGTGTTTTTACAAGATTTTACAAGTCCCGCTATATCTTTAACCAATTTCCACCAACGGCTTTACAGCCCCCCGATATGGTCCTGACTGGCGCACGACAGTGAAGCGCAGCGCTGGCAACGGAGATCTGCCGGCGGAACATAAACGGAGGAACGCATGAAATATGTTAGGATGATTGCCGGTCTCGGGGCCCTGAGTCTGGTGTCCGGCAGCGCTTTCGCGGAGGATTCGAGCGATCCGATCAAGATCGTAACCAACAACTGGACGAGCCAGGTGGTGCTCTCCAACGTCATCGGTCAAGTGCTCGAGTCGGCGGGCGACAAGGTCGAGTACAAGCCCTCGGACACGCAGCTGCAGTTCACCGCCATCGCGGCTGGTGACATGGATTTCCAAGTCGAGGTCTGGGAAGGCTCGATGGCCGAGTCCTTTGACAAGTCGCTGAAGTCGGGTGCGGTCGATTACGGCGCGCATCAGGCTGTCACCCGCGAGGATTGGTGGTACCCTTCCTACATGAACGAGATGTGTCCGGGCCTGCCGGACTGGAAGGCGCTTGATGCCTGCGCCGCCAAGCTGGCCACTGCCGACACGGGTTCCAAGGGCCGTTTCGTTGGTCCGCCGGCCGACTGGGGCAAGCATTATTCGGAGCGCATCCAGGCGCTGAACATGAACTTCCAGGAAGTGCCGGTGGGCCAGGCCGCAACCTTGTGGGCCGAACTGCAGGCGGCCTATGACCGCAAGGAGCCGATCGTTCTCTTCAACTGGACGCCCAACTTCATCGAGGCGAAGTTCGACGGCCATTTCGTCGAGTTCCCCAAATACGATCCCGCCTGCCTCACCGACCCCAAGTGGGGTCAGAACCCAGACGCTGTCTATGATTGCGGCGCGCCGGCCAGCGGCTATCTGAAGAAGGTCGGCTCCAAGGAGCTTGACCAGAAGTGGCCCAAGGCCGCCGCCATCCTGAAAAAGGTGAGCTTCACCAACCCGCAGATCGCCGCTGCCGCCGCTCTGGTCGATGTCGAAGGCCTGACGCCGGAGGACGCCGCCAAGAAGTGGATCGAGGCCAACCAGGACACGGTTAAGTCCTGGCTGCAGTGACGTTCACCTCAATCGGGGGGACGCGGGGCGCGCATGTGCCCCGCGTTTCCTCAGCCACACGGCGGACTGGCCGATCATGACGGAGCAGCCCAAGATTTCCTGCCGTCACCTGTGGAAGGTGTTCGGCTCCGACCCCGCAGGCTTCCTGGCGCGCCATGGCCATGCGCCAACCTCCGAGAATTTCGCCGCCGGACGCCACATCGGCGCGGTGCGCGATGTGTCCTTCGACGTCTATCCCGGCGAGATACTCATCGTCATGGGCCTCTCAGGCTCCGGCAAGTCGACGCTGATCCGCGCCATAACGCGTCTCAATGATCCCACGGTCGGCGAAATCATTTTCGAGGGCAGGGATCTGCTCAAGGCCTCGCCCGCCGAGCTGATCGACATCCGCCGCCACAAGATGGGCATGGTGTTCCAGCACTTTGGCCTGCTGCCGCACCGCACGGTTCTCTCCAATGTCGCCTTCCCGCTCGAGGTGCGCGGCGCCACGCGCGAGGAGCGCGACGCGCGCGCCCGCGAGATGATCCGGCTTGTCGGCCTCGAAGGCCGCGAGAATTATTTCCCGCGGGAGCTCTCGGGCGGGCAACAGCAGCGCGTGGGCATCGCCCGCTCGCTCGCGGTGGGGCCGGACGTGTGGTTCCTCGACGAGCCTTTCTCGGCGCTCGATCCACTGATCCGCCGCGAGATGCAGGACGAGTTCCTGAGACTGCAGAAACTTCTGCGCAAGACGATCGTGTTCATCACCCATGATTTCGACGAGGCCATCAGGCTCGGCGACCGGATCGGCATCATGAAGGACGGGCGTCTCGTTCAGCTGGCGACGCCCGAAGTCATGGTCTCCTCGCCCGCCGATGATTATGTGCGCGAGTTCACGCGCAACGCTCCGCGTGACAGGGTTCTCACCGTGGGCTCCATCGCCTCGCCGGTGCCCGCCCCGCTCAACGGCGTCAACATCCTCGCCTCCGCCAAGATCGGCGAGGCGGCCGCCATCGTGCTCGCTTCGGAGAAGCCGATTGCGGTGATCGATGCCGAGGGCCGCTCCATTGGCGCCATCGACCGCCCCGCGATGATCCGGGCGCTCTATCCGGAAGAGCGCCCATGAATGGCGGTGGTCAGGCCATGGCCGCACCGCAGATTGTGCCTGCGCCGCGGCTGTCGCTGGCCTCGGTGGTGGTCGCGATCATCCTCCTTGGCTGTGCCGCGGCCTGGACATGGCCGCCGCTGCAGCGCTGGCCCGTCGAATGGGCCATCCCGTTCCGTGACTGGGTGACACAGGCCTTCGTGTGGTTCTCTGCGGCGGCCAAGCCGGTGACGCGCGGCTTGTCATGGCTCCTGTCCTGGCCGCTATGGCTCTCCGAGGCGCTCTTGTTCCGCGGCTTTCCGGCGCTGAACCTGCTGCCGCTCCCCTGGGTCGCCATTGTCGGCGGCACGGCCATTCTTGGCCACTGGGCGGGGGGGCGCGGGCTTGCCATCTTCTGTGGCCTCTCGGTCTTCTACCTCGCCATCTTCGGCCTGTGGCAGGACGCGATGCAGACGCTCTCCATCGTGCTTGTCACCGTGCCGCTCGCCGCGGCGTTCGGTCTTGGCCTCGGCCTGTGGGCCACGCGCAATGCGCGCGTCGAGCGCGTGCTCAACTCGGTGTTCGACGTGATGCAGGCCACCCCGCACATGGCCTATCTCGGCCCGGTCGTCATCCTCTTTGGCTTCGGCCAGGTGCCGGCCATGCTGGCAACTTTTGGCTTCGCCCTGCCGCCCATGGCCCGCTGCACCATCCTGGGGCTCCGCACCGTGCCGCAGGACGTCATCGAGGCGGGCCGAATGGCTGGTTGCACGCCGGGCCAGCTCTTGTGGAAGGTCGAAATTCCCGCCGCCGAGAAAACACTTATGCTGGGTCTCAACCAGGTGGTCATGCAGACGCTGGCCATGGTGGTCATCGCCTCGCTTGTGGGGGCCTCGGGGCTGGGGCAGAAACTCCTGTTCTCGCTGCAGCAGCTGCAGATCGGAAAGGCGGTGGAGCAGGGGGTCGCCATTACCCTCATCGCCATTGTGCTCGACCGGCTGACACAGGCCTATATTCGCAAGGCGCCGGAGCATCAGGCAACCAGGACCGGCTTCATCGCCCGCCATCCGCACTTGTCGCTTTTCCTGCTGCTCCTGGCAACCTCCGGCGCCGCGGCAGCCTTTCTTCAAGCCTTCGCCGTGCCGCCCAGGGAGTTGACGCTCTCCTACGGCGGACCGATCAACAGCGCTGTCCGCTGGGTGTCGAAGGAGCTCTTTCCCTACATAAAGCCGCTGCGTGATTGGCTCACCGTCTGGCTCATGCTGCCGCTCCGCAGTTTCTATCTCTGGCTGCCCTGGCCGGTGATGCTTGGCGTGCTCGCCGCCATCGGCTATCACCTCTCTGGCTGGCGGCTGGCGCTGCTGCCTGTCTGCCTCTTCGGCTTCCTGATGCTCGCGGGGTTCTGGGAACCGCTGATGCTGACGATTTATCTCGTCACCGGCGCCACCATTCTCTGCGTGCTGATCGGCATTCCCATCGGCATCTGGGCGGCGCACAGCCCGCGTGCCGCGCATGTCACGCGCGGCGTCTGCGACACACTGCAAACCTTCCCGAGCTTCATCTATCTGATCCCCGTCATCATGCTGTTCCAGACAAGCGATGTTTCCAATGTCATCGCCATGCTGGCCTATGCGACGGTGCCGGCAATTCGCTTCACCTACCTTGGCCTGCTGCGCGTGCCCGCCGCCACCATGGAGGCAGCCGTCGCCTCGGGCGCCACGAACTGGCAGCGTCTGCGCAAGGTGGAGCTTCCCATCGCCTTCCCGGAAATCCTGCTCGGCATCAACCAGACCATCATGATGGCGCTGGCCATGGTGGCCATCACCGCGCTCATCGGCTCGCGCGATCTGGGCCAGGAAATCTACAAGGCGCTGCCAGGCGCGGATACCGGACGCGGCCTTATCGCCGGCCTCGGCATCGCCTTCATCGGTATCACGGCGGACCGGCTTATCGGCGCCTGGGCGATGCAGCGCAAGCGCCAGCTCGGCTTGGCATAATGCCGCAACGGGCGGGCGAAAGCTGGCGCCGGCGCAGCCGGTCTGTCCGCGCGGAGTTTCGATCCGCGCCCGTTGCGTGCTGCAGGCGCCGGTCGGGCATTGGCCCGCCACCCGCTGACCCGTGGCGCGGCCCGGCTCCTGCACCGGCATGGCAGCGCTGACGCGGGGCATTTCCTTCAGCGGTCGTCTCAATGCGGCGCCGAAGCCGGACGCGCGTCTCGTGCCAATCGGAACCGTGGCCATGCCGGGGATCTGGCAGGGGTGCGGTCGTTGCCGGGTTCCTCTGTCTTGGGCCGGGGCGTTTCTCTTGGTGTCGCGGCCCTCATTCCGGAGCGAGTTGGGAGCGCGGATGGGAAAGTCACACTTGCCGTCGACGTTGCGCTACGCCGGGGTTCCGCGCGCGGCCTCATACACCACGTCAGGGGACACTGCCGAGCAAGAAAGCCGGGGAAAGCTTGGCTCAGCCGCCCCTCATGTCCATTTACACAGCGCATGTTCCGATCAGGTGGAATCGCCTTCCCGGAACATGCTCCATAGGCGGCCCGGCCGCACTCGAAATTTGACCAGTTGAACAAATGCTGTCATCCTCCCCTAACACCAAGAACGTTTAGGTTCGGGAGAGAGCGACCATGGCGGATGTGAAGCCCGGAATTTCGGGCGGGCGGTTGGCCCATTCCGATTACGCACTCAATTTCGCGGACATTCACCCCCCGCTCGACGCGCATGAGGCGCTCGTCGAGTCGGACCGCTGCTATTTTTGCCATGACGCGCCCTGCCAGGTGGCCTGCCCCACGTCGATCGACATCCCCATGTTCATCCGCCAGATCCAGACGGGACACGCCAAGAGTGCCGCCAGGACGATCTTCGACCAGAATATCCTGGGCGGCATGTGCGCGCGTGTGTGCCCCACCGAAACACTGTGTGAGGAAGCCTGCGTGCGCGAGGAGGCGGAGGGAAAGCCGGTCAAGATCGGCCTGCTCCAGCGCTATGCCACCGACACACTGATGGCCGAGGGCGGCCATCCCTATAGCCGTGCCAAGCCCACCGGCAAGAAGGTGGCGGTCGTCGGCGCGGGCCCCGCGGGGCTCGCTTGCGCCCATCGCCTCGCGATGCACGGCCATGAAGTCACGGTTTTCGAAGCGCGGGAGAAATCCGGCGGCCTCAATGAATATGGCATCGCTGCCTACAAGAGCACGGATGATTTCGCGCGGAAGGAAGTGGACTTCATTCTCGGCATCGGCGGCATCACAGTCCAGCATGGCAAGGCGCTGGGCAAGGGCTTGAGCCTCGACGATCTGAAAAAGGACCATGACGCGGTATTCCTCGGCATCGGCCTGCAGGGCGTGAATGCGCTCGGGGCCGCCAATGACGATGTGGCCGGCGTGGAAGACGCCGTCGATTACATCGCGGAGCTGCGCCAGGCCACCGATCTCTCCAAGTTGCCGGTAGGGCGCCGCGTGGTCGTCATCGGCGGCGGCATGACGGCCATCGACGTGGCCGTGCAGTCGAAGCTGCTGGGTGCGGAGGACGTGACCATCGTCTATCGCCGCGGCCCCGCGCAGATGAAGGCCAGCGCCTATGAACAGGAAGTGGCGCAGACGCGCGGTGTGCGGATCAAGCACTGGGCGATGCCGAAAGCCGTGATCGTCAAGGACGGCAAGGCGGCCGGCCTCGCCTGCGAATACACAGCCGAGGTCAACGGCAGGCTCACGGGCACGGGCGAAATCTTCGACCTTGCCGCCGACATGATCTTCCGCGCCATCGGCCAGAGCCACATCGACGTTACGGGGGCCGCGCTGGCGCTCGAGGGCGGGCGCATCAAGGTCGATGACGAGAGGCGCACGAGTGTGCCGGGCATCTGGGCCGGCGGCGATTGCGTGGCGGGCGGACTGGACCTGACGGTTGCCTCCGTCGACGACGGCCGCCGTGCCGCTGAATCGATCAACCTCTTCCTCAAGGCGTAACGGAAAAAGCCATGGCTGACCTTCGCTCGAATTTCATCGGCATCAAGTCTCCCAACCCGTTCTGGCTGGCCTCGGCGCCGCCGACCGACAAGGAATACAATGTGGTGCGCGCCTTCAAGGCGGGCTGGGGGGGAGTGGTCTGGAAGACTCTGGGCGAGGAAGGCCCGCCCATCGTCAACGTCTCGGGCCCGCGCTATGGCGCGATCCATGGGGCAGACCGCAGGCTCCTGGGCCTCAACAACATCGAGCTCATCACCGACCGGCCGCTGGAGGTGAACCTCCAGGAAATCAAGAAGGTGAAGCGCGAGTGGCCGGACCGCGCCATGATCGTCTCCATCATGGTTCCGTGTACGGAGGAAAGCTGGAAGGCCATCCTGCCCAAGGTCGAGGAGACGGGCTGCGACGGCATCGAGCTCAACTTCGGCTGCCCGCATGGCATGAGCGAGCGCGGCATGGGGTCCGCCGTGGGCCAGGTGCCGGAATACATCGAAATGGTCACCCGCTGGTGCAAACAGTATTCGCGCATGCCGGTGATCGTGAAGCTCACCCCCAACATCACGGACATCCGTTATCCGGCGCGCGCCGCCAGGAAGGGGGGCGCGGACGCCGTCTCCCTCATCAATACCATCTCCTCCATCGTATCGGTCGACCTCGACAATTTCGCGCCCATGCCGACGATCGACGGCAAGGGCAGCCATGGCGGCTATTGCGGACCCGCGGTGAAGCCGATCGCGCTCAACATGGTGGCGGAGATCGCGCGCGATGCCGAAACGCGCGGGCTTCCCATCTCCGCCATCGGTGGTGTGACCACCTGGCGCGATGCGGCGGAGTTCATCGCCATGTCGGCGGGCACGGTTCAGGTGTGCACCGCGGCCATGACCTATGGCTTCCGCATCGTGGAAGAGATGAAGACCGGCCTTGCCCGCTGGATGGACGAGAAGGGATATGCCACGGTCGAGGACTTCCGCGGCAGGGCCGTTCCCAATGTCACGGACTGGCAGTACCTCAACCTGAACTATGTGACCAAAGCCCATATCGACCAGGACCTCTGCATCAAGTGCGGCCGCTGTTACGCCGCCTGCGAGGACACCTCGCACCAGGCCATCTTCAAGGAAAAGGACGGCAAACGGCACTTCGAGGTGAATGACGCCGAATGCGTGGCCTGCAATCTGTGCGTGGAAGTCTGCCCGGTGGACAACTGCATCACCATGGTGCGGCAGACCGAAGGGGTTGACCCGCGCACCGGCCGCAAGATCAACCCGGATTATGCCAACTGGACGACCCATCCGAACAATCCCACGGCGCTGAAGGCCGCGGAATAGCCGGCAGAGACTTGAACGCGGGGCGCGGTTCACGGGAATACCGGAAATCGAGGCCCGCTGGTCCACAGCATGATCCAGCATATGATCTGGCGCATGCTTGCCGATCAGGTGTTTCCATCTGATCGGAACATGCGCTTGCCGCCGACCCTGAGTCAGGCTAACCTCAATTTATGCACGGGACTCCCATCGGCACGCTACCCGACGTGATGCAGCGGTGTGACCACTGCGAGGTCAGGCATCAGGCTGTGTGCGGCGTGATGGATGACGTGCAGGTGAAGAAGCTGGCGCAGATCGCGCACCGTAAGAAATTGCGCGCGGGTCAGACCATCATCTCGGACGAGGAGTCGGCCGACTTTTTCGCCAATGTGATTTCCGGCGCCGTGAAGCTGACCAAGACCCTGCACGACGGCCGCCAGCAGATCGTGGGCCTGCTGTTCGCGCCCGATTTCCTCGGCCGCGCCTATTCCAAGAACAATCCGTATACGGCGGAAGCGGCCACCGACGTCGAGATCTGCACCTTCCCTCATGCCGCCTTCGAGCGCCTCGTCGGCGAATATCCCGGCTTGCAGCAGCGCCTGTTCCAGCACACGCTCGACGAACTCGACGCGGCGCGCGACTGGATGCTTCTTCTCGGCCGCAAGACAGCGGAGGAGAAAGTGGCAAGCTTCCTCCACATGCTTGCCCGCCGCAGCCTGCTGACCGGCTGCCTGCGCAAGGCCAATCCCGGTGCGGCGGCCTTCGAGCTTCCGCTCACCCGCTCCGACATGGCGGATTACCTTGGCCTCACCATCGAAACGGTGAGCCGCCAGCTGACCCGCCTCAAGACGTCCAACGTCGTGCGCCTCAGCACCAACCGCCTCATCATGGTTCCGGACCTCGACCGTCTTGCGCAGGCTGCCGGACTGGACCATCACCGGCATTGATCCGCGTCAAGGACCGGGGGCAGGCTCCTCCGCATAATCCACATGTAAACCGGAGGATGAAGCGATGAGCTACAAGACGATCCTGGTCTCCCTCAATGAAGTGGGCCGCCTCTCCCAACTGGTCGCTGCCGCCGTGGCCCTGGCGCGTGAGACGGGTGCCCATGTCTCGGGCCTTTATGTGGTTCCCGCCGTGCAGGTCTATCCATCGGTGGGCTTCGAGGCCGCGCCCCAGGTGTTCGAAGGCAACCGCAGCTATTTCAAGGACAATGCCGGGCGCGTGAAGCAGGTTTTCGAGGCGGCAATGCAGCGCGAGGGGGTGCCGCATGATTTCCATCTGGTCGATGCCCGCACGCCCGTGATCTCCGACGAGGTTGTGGCCTCGGGCCGCGTGGCCGACCTCGTTATCCTCTCCGCCTCCGATCCGGACGAGGTCACCGGCGTCGAGCGCGATTTCGTCGAGCAGACGGTGATGGCACTGGGCCGGCCGGCGATCGTGCTGCCTTACAAGGGCAAGGCGGATATCTCTTTCAATGACGTCGTCGTCGGCTGGGATGGCGGGCGGGAAGCGGCGCGCGCCGCCTTTGACGCGTTGCCGCTGTTGAAGAAGGCGGCCAGGGTGCGCGTGGTGCGCATCGACCCGCAGAAGGACCCGAGCCTGCGCGGCAGCGCCGCCGGTGTCGACCTCGCCGAGGCCCTGGCCCGCCACGGCGTGAAGGCGGAGGCGCAGGGCTACCCGACCGACGGCCTGGACGAGGGCCAGGCCTTGATGCGCTGCGCCGAGGATGCGGGCGCGGGCCTCATCGTGATGGGCGCCTATGGCCACAGCCGCCTCGCCGAGTTCATCTTCGGCGGCGCCACGCGCTTCGTGCTGGACCGCCTGGTCTGCCCCGTACTGATGTCTCACTGAGGAGAGAATGGAATGCTGACCAAGATCCGTCTCGAACTGGCCCGCGACCACGGTCATCCCGAGGGCTCCCATGCCATCGGCTATGAGTTCGCGGCGCCGCTGGACGGCAACGGCAAGATCGACCCCGCCGAATGGCGCAAGCGCCGCGAGAATTGCCGCGTGGTGCGCTTCCGCCCGGGCGAGGCGGACGACATCGGCCACCTGATCCGCAAGGGCGGCGGCAGCTGGGCCTTCCATTATGACATCGCCTCCGACGAGGAAGACGATGAGGCCGGCTACCGCTTCGGCGACCACGCCTTCAAGCTGGGCGAATATGTCTCCATCCGCGAGGAGGAGGATTTGCGCACGTTCCGCGTGGTGAGGGTTGAACCCGTCCCATAGGCACTTGCTTCGGTCAGCCCGAGCGGCTACCCATCGCCCCGATTTTTCATAATCGGGGCGTTTTGCCATGGCGGGCTACAATCTGTTTCTGCTTCCGGGCGACGGCATCGGCCCGGAGGTGATGAAGGAAGTCGAGGCGATCATCGCCTGGTTCAATGCGCAGGGTATCGCCAAATTCGAAGTTGACCGCGGTCTTGTCGGCGGCTCCGCCTATGACGCCCATGGCCAGGCCATCTCCGAAGCCGATATGGCCAAGGCCATGGCCTCCGACGCCGTGCTGTTCGGCGCCGTCGGCGGCCCGAAGTGGGACAAGGTTCCATACGAGGCGCGCCCCGAGGCGGGCCTTCTCCGCCTGCGCAAGGAGCTTGGCCTCTTCGCCAACCTGCGCCCGGCGATCTGCTATCCGGCCCTGGCCGACGCCTCTTCCCTCAAGCGCGAGGTGGTCGAGGGCCTGGACATCCTGATCGTCCGTGAACTGACGGGCGGCGTCTATTTCGGCGAGCCCAAGACCATCACCGACCTCGGCAACGGCCAGAAGCGCGGCATCGACACGCAGGTCTACGAGACTTACGAGATCGAGCGCATCGCCCGCGCCGCCTTCGATCTTGCCAGGACGCGGCGCAACAAGGTGTCCTCCGCCGAGAAGCGCAACGTGATGAAGACGGGTGTGCTGTGGAACGAGACCGTCACCCGCATCCATGCCGCGGAATATCCTTCCGTGCAGCTTGAACACGTGCTGGCTGACAATTGCGCCATGCAGCTCGTGCGCTGGCCGAAGCAGTACGATGTGATCGTCACCGACAATCTCTTCGGCGACGTGCTGTCCGACGTGGCGGCGATGCTCACGGGCTCGCTCGGCATGCTGCCGTCCGCCTCGCTCGGCGCTCCCGATGCGGGGACGGGGCGGCGGAAGTCGCTCTACGAGCCGGTGCACGGCTCGGCCCCCGACATCGCGGGCACGGGGTCTGCCAACCCCATCGCCATGATCGCCAGTTTCGGCATGGCGCTGCGCTATTCGCTGGGCCTTGGCGGCTGGGCCGACAAGCTGGACCGGGCCATCGCCGCAGTGCTGGCCCGGGGCATCCGGACAAAGGACATCGCCGGCAATCAGCCCGCCAATGCGACGACCGCCCAAATGGGTGCTGCCATTCTGGACGAGCTGAAGAAGCTGGCCTGAGGTTTCCTTCTCTCGCCCTCGCCCGCTTCAGCGGGCGAGTGGCTGTTTTGAGTGTCGAGTTGCTTTTGCGGGGCAGTGCCCGGATTCACTCGCAGTTTTTCCGAAGCATGTTCCGATCGGTTGGACTCGCCTCATCGGAACATGCGCTACAGCCGCGGATAGTCCGTGTAGCCCTTGGGACCCGGCGTATAGAAGGTGTTGAAGTCGATGTCGTTGAGCGCCGCTCCCGACGTCCACCGCGCCACGAGATCGGGGTTCGCGAGGAAGGGACGGCCCACGGCGATGAGGTCGCAAGCCTTGTCTTCGAGGTCCTTTTCGGCGCGCGCGGCGTCATAGCCTCCCGACAGGATCATGGCGCCCTCGAAGAGCTTGCGGACGGTCTGCTTGATCGTGGCCGGAACGGGAGGCGCTCCCATGGGCGAATGGTCGACCAGGTGCACATAGACGAGGCCCAGCTGGTTGATCCTCTCCGCCAGATAGGCATAGTCGGCGGCCATCTCCGGATAGTCGGGCATGTCGTTGAAGACGCCATGGGGCGAGAGACGGATGCCGACCTTGCCCGCGCCGATGGCGGCGACCGCGGCTTCCGCGACCTCGATCACGAAGCGCGCCCGGTTCTCGATCGAGCCGCCGTAACGGTCGGTGCGCCGGTTAGAGGTGGGGCGGATGAACTGCTCAAGCAGGTAGCCGTTGGCGGCATGAAGTTCGACGCCGTCACAGCCGGCCTCCACGGCATTGCGCGCGGCACTGGCGAATTCGGCGATGGCGGTCCCGATGTCGGATTCCGACATCGGCTCGGGCGCCGGATGGGGCTTCATGCCTTCGGCATCGGTATAGATCTCGCCCGCCGCGGCAATGGCGGAAGGGCCGAGCACGCGGGTGCCGGCGGGAAGGTTGAGCGGATGGCCGATGCGGCCGGCGTGCATCAGCTGAACGAAGATCTTCGCGCCCTCCGCGTGGACGGCGGTGGCGATCTTGCGCCAGCCGTCGACCTGCTCCGGGCTGAAGATGCCGGGAATGCGCGGATAGCCGAGCCCGTTGGGCGAGGGCGAGGTGCCCTCGGTGACGATGAGGCCCGCCGAGGCGCGCTGGCGGTAATAGTCGGCCATCAGCTCGTTGGGCACATTGCCGGTGGCGCGGTTGCGGGTCATCGGCGCCATGACCAGGTGGTTCTGAAGGGTGAGCGGGCCAAGGGTGGCGGGAGAATAGAGGATGGACATTGAGTTCCTTTCTGATGCGAGTGAGGTTGTCTTCGTCGGGATCGGTTGCAGAGCCGCTTGTCAGGCGGCTCGTGGCGTGAGAACGGCCGGTCTTGCGGAAGGCCTGAAGACGGCCGCTGCGGGGCGGACGATCATGCGCCCTCCATCTCACGCCTGGTGTTGAGGAGGCCGTCGAGGTCAAGGCGCTGGGTGGTCATCGCGATGCCACCCTCCGCGTTGCGCGGCCAATCGGCTTCCGGCTTGTCCCAGTAGAGTTCGACGCCGTTCATGTCAGGGTCATGAAGGTAGAGCGCTTCCGACACGCCATGATCCGCCGCGCCGTCAAGCTGCACATGGTTGGCGGCCAGGCGCTTCAGCGCGCCGGCAAGATCGGCGCGGGTGGGGTAGAGGATGGCGACGTGATAAAGGCCCGTGGTTCCGGGCGGCGGCGGCTGGCCGCCGGCACTCTCCCACGTGTTGAGGCCAATGTGGTGGTGATAGCCGCCGGCGGAAACGAAGGCCGCCTGCTCGCCATACATCTGCTGCAGCTCGAAACCGAGCACGCCGCAATAGAAGTCAAGGGCGCGCTGGAGGTCGGACACCTTGAGGTGAACATGGCCGATGCGCGCGCCGGCCGGGATCGGGGCAGAGGTGGGGACAGCGGACATGGGTGCTTCCTTTTCTGTAACTCTGGACGTTACGGATATAGGTAAGCCCCGGTCCCGGCGCAACCCCCAGCTTTCGACACCCCCAGCTTTCGTCCAGCAAAACCGTGGATGAGTTCCGGGCGTGCTTGAAAACCGGGTCCCCCTTGCCCCAAAACGGAACCCTCGCCGACAGGACAGGAGAGACGCCATGGCCGAAACCGAGCACCCCCGGACACTCGTCGTGGTCGATCACCCGCTCGTGCTCCACAAGCTCTCGCTGATGCGCGACAAGAACACGCCGTCTGCCGTGTTCCGCCAGCTGTTGCGGGAGATCAGCCTTCTTCTGGCCTATGAGGTCACGCGCGACCTGCCGATGACCACCCAGAAAATCGAGACGCCCGTGGCCGGGATGGACGCGCCCTTCCTCAAGGGTAAGAAGCTGGTGATCGTCTCCATCCTGCGCGCCGGCAATGGCCTTCTCGAAGGCATGCTGGACCTGCTGCCCTCGGCGCGCATCGGCCATATCGGGCTTTACCGGGACCCGGTCACGCTGAAGCCCGTCGAATACTACTTCAAGGTTCCCTCCGACATCGGCGAGCGCCCGGTGATTGTGGTGGACCCGATGCTGGCCACCGGCAATTCCACCGCCTATGCCATCGCCAGGCTGAAGGAGGCGGGAGCGAAGGACGTGCGCCTCGTCTGCCTGCTGGCAGCGCCCGAGGGTGTGAAGCGGGTGAGCGAGGAGCACCCGGACGTGCCAATCTATACCGCCGCCGTGGACAGCCACCTCAACGACCACGGCTATATCGTGCCGGGACTGGGCGACGCGGGCGACCGCATGTTTGGCACCAAGTAATCCGTTTACCATGGCCCCCGACAGCGCCGCCGCCTCACCAATTGAAAACCATTGGCCGGGTAGCGTTCCGGGCTGTGGGATGAGGTCAGTGGGAATTATGGCAGAGCCGGCGGTTGTTTTGGCGGGCCCGGAGAAAAAGTCGCTGAAGCTTGAGGCGCGGCACGGCGGACGTCCGCGCCTCCTGCTGGCCGAGGATTCCGACGCCGTGCGCATCGTCACCGCCGCCATGCTGAAGGCCATGGGCTGTGACGTGGAAGCCGTGATCCACGGCGAGGAGGCGGTGAGGAGCGCTTCCGAGAACGCCTTCGACGTGATCGTGCTCGACATCGAGATGCCGATCATGGACGGCATCACCGCCGCGCGCTCGATCCGCCGGATGGGTGGCCCCGTTGCCGCCACGCCGCTGATGGCGCTGTCGGCCTTTCTCGCCGATTCGGTCCGCACGGGCGAATGGCGCGACACCTTTGACATCGCACTGCCCAAGCCCGCCAACCGCAACGAGCTGCACCAGGCGGTGAAGGCGGCGCTCGCGCGCATCAGGGCCGGAGACTGACGCGCGAAAGGGCGGGGTAAACCCGCCCTTTTCCGGATCTGCCGCCCGAAATCTCAGCCCTGGGCGGGCTTCGTCTCCAGCGACTTCAGCATGTGAAGCACCTCGCGCAGTTCCGGGCTCAGCACGCTTTTGCGCCTGCGGCCCGGGGTTTGCGCCGGTTGCTGGCTCTCTTGATCCTGCATCTTGCCCATCTTGCCTTCCTCGCTTGCGCGCATTCTCGGTCCACGGTCTTAATGTGAGCCTAAAGATACCGCCGAGATCAGCTTCACGCGCCCCGATGGCGCCTGCGGGGCCCGATCCGGGCGGTTTTGCGGCAGCGTTAACAAGGCCTTGGAGCATGATCCGCAAACGTGGAACCAGTTTTGCGATAAGATCATGCTTGAGCCTTCGTTCAGGCGATTCCGCCTGAACGGAACATGCGCCGGGGATTGCAGTCAGGAGCCTCCTGATTTTTATGGCATAGGGAGCGGTCCTGCGCGTAATATCGGCGGACCAAGCAGATGGAGGATCAGCGCTCATGGTGTTGAAGATTTCGTTGGGACTATTCACGGCGGCGGCCCTCGCCATCGGCCTTTCCCCGGTCGCCATGGCCGACGCCAAGGCCGCGATCGAGGCCCGCCAGGCCTGCATGAAGGCCAATGCCGGAATGATGAAGGTGATGATCCCCGTCATCAAGGGCCAGAAGCCCTATGACAAGGCGTCGATCGACGCGGCCATCGCCGAATCGCAGAAGGCCTGCGCCGGCTGGGCAGACTGGTGGGGCGAGGACACCAAGCCCGGCACCCCCGCCGGCAAGGCCGCGAAGACCGAGGCGAAGGCCGAGGTCTGGTCCGATGCCGCGGGCTTCGAAGCCGCGGGCAAGGCCTACATGACGGCCGAGGCCGCCGTGCTGGCCGCCACCGACGAGGCCTCCTTCAAGGCCGCCTTCCCGGCGCTCGGCAAATCCTGCGGCACCTGCCACGAGTCGTTCCGGCAGGCTGACTAGCCACCCGTGCGGCGCGGCGTCAGAAACACCCTGGTCGCCCTGGCACTGCTCGCAGTGCTGGGGCTTTCTGCCTTCTGGCTGCTCAGCATGCCCCGCCCGCTCACCGCAGCGGATGTTCCCCAGCACACGGCGGACATCGCCAATGGCGAGCGCCTCTACCATGCGGCGGGCTGCATCTCCTGCCACCAGCCGGGGCCTGACCTGAAGGACGTGGCGGCCGATGTGCCCGCCGGCGGGGCCCCCCTTCACACGCCCATCGGCACGCTCTACCCGCTGAACCTGACGCCTGACCGCGAAACCGGCATCGGCAAATGGACGGACCTTGAGTTCCTCAATGCCGTGATGCGCGGCATCTCGCCGGAGGGCGGGCACCTGATCCCGGCGCTGCCCTACACGTCCTATGCCCACATGAAGCCGGAGGACGTGCTGGATATCCGCGCCTATCTCGCGTCCTTGCCGCCGGTGACATCGCCGGAGCGCGAGGCCGATATCGCCGCGCTGCCGCTCATCCGCCGCGGCGTGGGCTTGTGGAAGTGGGTGGGGCTCGACACCACGCCCTGGACGCCCGACCCCACGCAGCCGGAAAGCTGGAACCGCGGCTCCTATCTCGTCAACGGTCCCGGCCACTGCCAGGAATGCCACACGCCGCGCGACATCTTCATGGCGCTTGACCGGTCGCGCGCCTTTCAGGGCGGCCCGCACCCGGAAGGCAAGGGCCGCGTGCCCAGCCTGCGCGGCCTCATCGAACGCGGCCGCTACACCGACGCCGCCGACCTCGCCTCGGCGCTGCAATATGGCGGAGCCATGGGCTATGACAAGCTTGCCTCCGGCGGCATGGGCCAGGTCCAGCGCAACATCTCGATGCTGCCCGAAAGCGACATCCAGGCCATTGCTGACTATATAGCGGGTCTGAAGTAGGCTGCCATCATTCCTGCCACAACGCTGTCAGGAGCCCTGGCGCAAAGTCGCCTCCGTCATCTCACCAATGGAGGCAACAGATGCAGAGAACTGACGTCAACCCGTGGTCCTGGTCGCTGAAATACGGTTATAGCCAGGGGCTGATGCTCGAAGGGGCGCGGCGCGAACTGGTGTTTTCCGGGCAGACCGCAGTCGATGCCGATGGCAACCCCCAGCACCCCGGCGACATGCGTGGCCAGCTCGAACTGGCGCTGGCCAACCTCGAGGCGGTGCTGGCTGCTGCGGGCATGGGGCTCGGCAATCTCAAGAAGCTCACGATCTATACGGTGGATGTCGACGCCACCCTTCAGAATTGGGACGTCATCGCCGCAAGATTAGGGGCCTGCGGCGTTGCTCCGCCGATGACGCTGCTCGGTGTTTCGCGGCTGGCTATACCCACGCTGCTGGTGGAGCTCGATGCCTCGGCCGTGGACTGACGCCGCCCGGATCGACTATTCTGCCGCAACCTCCGCCGGGCCTGTCCGGCGGAGGCATTACAGCAGTTGAAACCAATGCGCCGCGCCGAACGACTGTTCAGACTGGTGAATGAGCTGCGAACCCGCCGCGTCACCCGCGCAGAGGACCTTGCAAAGCATTTCGAGGTGAGCGTCCGCACCGTCTATCGCGATATCGCCCATCTGCAGGCCTCGGGCCTGCCCATCGAGGGCGAGGCCGGGGTGGGCTATCTGCTGCGGCCCGGCTTCGACCTGCCCAGCACCACCTTCACCCATGAGCAGGTCGATGCGCTGGCCATCGGGCTTGCCTTCGTGGAGAGCCTCGATGACCCGGCGCTCGCCGCCGCCGCTCAGGAAGTTCGCGCCAAGCTGCAGGCCGGACTGCCGCAACCCGAAACCCGCAAGCTGGCGGATGCGCCCTATTTCGCGTTTCCCCGCACCTCCGGGGGTCCGGCACATGCCAGGCTGATCCGCACCGCCATGCGCGAGCGGCGGATCGTCGAGCTTCTCTATGCCGATGCCGCCGAACGTCTGACGCTCCGGCGCGTGCGCCCGGTGGCGGTGTGGCATCTGGTGTCAGGGTGGATGTTCACGGCCTGGTGCGAATTGCGCCAGGACTTCCGGACCTTCCGCTTCGACCGCATCGCGCGGCTCGACATCACGCCGGAGAAGTTCGACGCCGACCTGGCCAAAAGCCTGCAAGCCTTCCTGGAGAAGGAGCGCTGCGAGCCCGCGATGGCACGTTCCTTCGCACCGCCGCCCGCCCGTCACAACGGATGATGAGCCGTTACAGCCTGGGCGAGAGCCCCATGTCCTCCATCCAGTGGCCGATCGCCGCCGCTGTCTCGTCCGGGTATTCGAGTGTGGGGAAGTGGCCGCAGTCCGCGAGCTCCACATAGCGGCCCTTGGGGATGGCGGCGGACATGCGCAGGCCCTCCGCCGCCGCCGAAAACTTGTCATGAACGCCCCAAAGCATCAGCGCCGGGCAGGCGATTTCGTCAAGCCGGGGATAGAGATCGGCGCGGTGGGCCAGCGCGTCGGACTGGCGGGTCATCGCGTCGGGGCCCAGAGTGGCGCACATGTCGATGAAAGCTTGCCGCGTGGCGGAGCCGTTGGGGCCTTCCATGTGGGCGATCATGTCGGCCATCTCCTCCGTCACCTGCTGCGCCTCGCCGGCACGCAGCCGTTCCGACCGTCGAAACCCCGCCCGCCGGTCCGCCACGGGGCCTGCACTGGCGCCGGTGACGATGAGACCCTGCACGCGATCGGGTGCGGCAAGCGTGGCCTCCAGCGCCACCCTTCCGCCAAAGGAAGTGCCCAGCAACACAAATCTTTCCGGCGCCCGGGCCAGCACCTGCTCGACGCAGGCGGCGAAGTCGACGCCATCGGCGATCACCGTGGAGCTCAGGACGTTGGACGGGAGCAGCGGCGCGATGCCGGCATAAAGCCGCTCGTCGCAGCCGAAGGCGGGGATCATCACCAGATTTGTCATGGCTTCCATCCTGCAACGTCCGGACCCGCCTGAAAAGCCCCAAATTGCCGTTGTCCGCGTCGTGAGGGCTGGTAGAAGGTCCAGCCAAACAACAAGCTGGAGGATGGACCCGTGAAATCCCTCGACAAGAAGTTAAAGACCATGGCCGCCGGCAAATACAAGCCAAAGGATTTCATCCTCGCCGACGCCAAGGACCCGGACTATGCCTTCGGCGTCAAAGGCACGGGCGCGCATGATTATCTCGATCAGTCCGGCAAGCACCGCTCCATCCCGGAGTTCCGCCAGACCATCCGCGACATCGTCCGCCAGAAGCAGATGGACGTTATGCTGGGGGCCGTCTCCAATATGGAGCCGCTGATCGCGGAAGGACTGTTCGAGAAATCGCACGTCACCCCGGCCATCCGCGCCAATGACACGACCGACATCTGGCACCCGCGCGCCGGCAACTATGCCAAGGAGCCGTCACGGCCCTGGCGCACCGCCAACCTCCCTTACGTGTCAAAGTTCTGTGACCTCGGCCTCTATTCGGTGACCTTCAACAACATCCTCGAGCGCGATCTCGAGGCAGTCGCCCATTACCGCGAGTTCCGCCAGGACGCGGTGAAGCACAGGTTCCGCCACTTCCTCGAAATCTTCAATCCCAACGCGCCGCAGAACTTGAGCGCCGAGCAGATGCCCTTCTTCGTCAACGATATGATCATGCGCGTGCTGGCCGGCATGGCGAAGGTGGAACGCCCGCTGTTCCTCAAGATGCCGTTCAACGGCAGGAAGGCGATGGAAGAACTGGCAAGCCATGATCCAGGCCTCGTCATCGGCATCCTCGGCGGATCTGCGGGCACCACGCGCGACTGCTTCGAACTTCTCAGCCAGGGCGAGAAGGCGGGCGCAAGGGTCGCGCTGTTCGGCCGCAAGATCAATCTGGCCGAAAGCCCGCTTGACCTCGTGGCGCTGTTCCGCCCGGTGCTCGAATCCGAGGTGACGCCGGAGCAGGCGGTGAAGCATTATCACGCCATCCTCGCCAAGAAGGGGCTTGGCCCCAAGCGTTCGCTGGAAGACGACCTGAAGATCACCGAGCCCGCGCTCGAGGGCTGCGGGAAGTGACGAGGCGCGGCATCGTGCTGGCGGGCATCGTGGTGCTCGACATCGTGCACCTGATCGACCGCTGGCCGACGGAAGAGACGCTCGCCTTCATCGACCGCACGGAAATGGCGGCCGGCGGCCCGCCGCACAATGCGGGTGCTGGCCTCTTGAAGCTCGGCGCGGACTTCCCCGTCACGCTGCTCGCCACCGCGGGTGACGACGTCTATGGCGGGATCATGCTGGCGAGCGCCAGGGGCTATGGCCTCGACACGTCGAAGATTACGGCGATCGCCGGCGTGGTGACGAGCCACACCCATGTCATGTCCTGCCGGGACACCGGGCGGCGCACCTTCTTCGCGCAGCTGGGGTGCAACAATGTTATGACGGTTGACCACCTCATGCCGCCGGAGGGCGGCAACGCCAAACTCTATTACCTCGGCAGCCCCGGCACAGCGCGCCACCTCGATGAAACCGACGGCTGGCGCACCCTGCTCAAGGCCGCGAAGGCGCGCGGCATGAAGACCTGCCTCGAACTCTGCCCCGCGCCATCCGCGACACTCGCGAAGCTCGTGCCGCCCTGCCTGCCCCTCACCGATGTCTTCGTGGTGAACGACTATGAGGCCGCCAGCATCACCGGCCTCGACGTGGCCCCCGGCGGGCGGCTGTCATGGAACGCTGCCGAAGAAGCCTGCCGCAGGCTGCTCGCCATGGGCGTTGCCGGGTTGGCCGGCATCCACCACCCGGATGGCGCGGTGGCCGTGTCGCGCGCGGGCGAAGTCTGCAAGCGCCCCTCGGTGAAGGTTGACCGGTCCGAGATCGAAGGCTCCACCGGGGCGGGCGACGCCTTCTATGCCGGCATGCTGTTCGGCCTCCATGAGGACTGGCCCCTGCAACGCTGCATTGACCTCGGCAACGCCGCCGCCGCAACCTCGCTCCATTCCCCAACCACAAGCGCGAGTATTCGTCCGTGGGCCGAGTGTCTGGACTATGCGAAGGCCAGGGGGCTGCGCAGCATGTGAGGCGCGCGGCGTCCTCTCCCGCCTCAACTCAGGGCTATCGTATATGGGTTGGCAGGCTGCTGAAAAACGCGTCAATACTTGTGTTGTTGTGTGGGTCAGCCAGTCTTGCAAGGCGGAGTGATTTGGATTGCGCGGTGTGACTTGAAGAGACAGGGCAGCTGTTGAAAGCATCGCTGCTGCGGGCGGTCTTCACGGTTCGCCGGGCTTTCGGCTGATGCCGCGGTCTGGGATGCTTCGGACTTTTCCACGCACCGGGAGCGCCTGATTCAGGGTGATGTGGCGCACCGTCAGAGGGCCGCGCGCGCCATGACCGAGCGCAGAACCCGCTTGACGCCCGGCGCCGCCGAGGGTGATGACGCCGCTGAGAGCACCTACTTCGATGCAGTTGAGGCCATCCCCGGCAGCTTTTCGAAGACCGCGGTTACATTCTTTGCCATCTCCATCCGCACTGAGCAGTAGATTTTCGGCCCGCGGCATGTGCCGGACCAGCCTTTGAAATAGGAGTCCGCGTCCGGCTGTGCGCTGAGCATGACCTTGGCATTCTTCCAGTAGGACCGGGTGCACGCGCCCGTGCAGGAGGTCGTGAAACCGGGGACGGCGAAGCCCACTCTCCCCGTCCCCGAGCCGCTTCTGGTGTAGGTCAGCGGCAGCAGGTTTCCGGTGTAGAATCCCGCAGTAACGTCGAGCTGCTGCGACATCGTGACGGTGCAGCTTCCGAGGCCGGAGCATTGGCCGCCCCAGCCATAGAACGCCACGCCGGGATCGGGTGTCGCGGTCAGTGTCACCGTCGTGCCCGGCGCAAACCGGTTGATGCAGTCCTGCCGACAGTTCGGCGCTGAACCCGATGGCGAGAACGATACCAGGCCCTCTGCGGTGCCGCCTCTCACATAGTTGATGGCGGGGCGATTGTCGTTAAACTGCGTCAACGCCGCGGCCACTTTTATGCGCGACTTGGAGATGCCATTTCGATAATCGGTGACGGCTTGACCAGTCGATTGCAGCGCGGTGAGAACTGACTGCACCGAAGCGCCCGGCATCTTTTCCTTGAGGATCGCCCAGGCGCCGGCCACGTGCGGCGCGGCCATGGACGTTCCATGTTTGGCGGCAAACCTCCGGTTCGGCACGGACGAGGTGATCAGCGATCCCGGTGCCAGCAGCGACAGGATGCTGGATGAGTTCGAATAGCACGCCACCCTGTCCACCGCCGCGGGCCCACCCTCACACATGCCCCAAGCAGATTCGGACACCGCGCCCACGCTCACCGCGCTGGAAATGCACGCAGGATAAGAGATGCCATTACTCGCAGAGCTGTTGCCGCTTGCAATCACGGTCGCGATGCCGGCGGACGCCAACTGGTCGATCGCCATCTTCATACCCGCATTCCGAACGTCACAGTGTCCCTGGTAAACGATCCCGGACCCCAAACTCATGTTGACGGCTGCAATCTTGAAACTATTGCGCAGCTCGTAAACGCGCTGCAAGCCCGCGATGATGTCTGAATCTTGCGCGATCGAGTCCATGCCGTCAGGGCTGAAGACCTGGACCGCAATGATGTTCGCGTCCCTGGCAACACCGGAGAATTTCCAGCCCTGGCCAGCCGCGATGCCCGCCACATGAGTGCCGTGATCGCAGTCACGGCCGGGGCAGGGCCGCCCCGAACCGGGCGAAGTGGAGCTTATGGCTCCGCCGGGACACCAGCCTCCGATCGAGTAGCACGCCTCGGAAACCACCTTGCCGGAGAGGAACGGATGGTCCTTATCGACCCCCGTGTCGATGATCGCGACGGTCTGGCCCAGACCGCGGTAGCCGGCGCTCCAGGCCGCGGTGCCCCCGATGAGCGGCACCGATTCGGCCAGCATGGCCTTGTTGATCCGGTCTTCCTGTATGATCGAGATGTTGGGATCGGACGCCAGCCTGTCCAGTTCCTCAAGGCTCACGTCCATGGCCACCAGCGGCAAGGCGTCAAACATGCGGATGCGCGGGTTCCCCGGAAGCGCGAGCCTGGCGAGAACCGACGAGCGGGCCCCGGCGATGTCGCTGCGCTGCTGGAGCGACTCCTGCGCGCTCAACTTGCCTTCAGCCGCGAAGGGCACCCGGAGCTCAGCGATGATCCGGACCTTGCCTGACGCTCCCGCCATTTTACGCAGCTGCCGGAAGGCTGTTGAAGCCGCCGCGCTGGATTTGACAGTCTGGGCAAACGATGAGGTTGCTGACAGGCGCCGCTCGCCAGCCATGGAACTGGCGGGGATACCCAAAAGCACAAGGCAAACCAGAAGTCCGAGACTCTGCCGCAACATGATCGCCCCATGCTATGCTGTTTTGCTTCCAAGAAAATAATCCAATCATCAGCATCCGACAAGGCGAAAACCGCGGCGTTTTCGTTTGCGTCTTGTCGGGATGGTAAATGTGCCGCCCCTACAGCACCCGGCTGAGGTCCGCGATGAGATCATCCGGGTTCTCGATCCCGACCGACAGGCGGAACACCCCGTCGCCCGCATAGTCGCGATAGCGGCGCAACTGTTCCGCGTCGTGGCGGAAGGTGGAGGCCTGAATGCCATCCGTGCCGATCCAATAGACGAGGCTGCGGTGGTGCCCGAGCGACACCGCATAGTGGATGATCTCGAGCTTCTTCACCATTGCGGCGGCAATCTCCGGCCCCGGCCGCCTCGTCTGGAAGGTCATCATGCCGGAAAAATTCCGCATCTGCCGCTTGGCCAGCGCGTGTTGCGGGTGGGAGGGAAGGCCGGGGTAGAACACGCGCGACACGGCCTCGTGCTCCTCCAGGAAGCGCGCCACCTTCAGGGCAGCCTCCTCATGCGCCCGCATGCGGATGGGCAGGGTGGCTGCGCCGCGCAGGATCAGCCAGGCGTTGAAGGGCGACAGAACGCCGCCGAAATGAACCGTGGCCTCCAGGTTGAGCGCATCGAGATCCGCCGTGCGGCCGATCACGGCGCCCCCCATCGCATCGCCATGGCCGCCGATATATTTGGTCAGCGAATGCACCACGAAATCGGCGCCGAGCGACAGGGGCCGCGTGGCGACCGGCGTGGCATAGGTGGAATCGACCGCGACGTCGCGCACGCCGCGGTCATGCGCCAGCTGCGCCAGTGCTGCAATATCGCAGAGTTTCATCGTCGGATTGGCCGGCGTCTCCAGCCACAGCATGCGGGTGGCCGGGCGAATGGCCGCCGCCACCTCCTCCGGTCGCGACACATCCACACAGGACACCTCAATCCCGAAGCGCGGCAGCGTGTCGCGCGCCAGTTCCGCGATGCCGACATAATTTGCATCCGGCACGATAATGTGGTCGCCCCGGCCGAGCCGGCCGCAAATGAGGGCGTGTGCGGCGGCGACCCCGGACGCGAAACACAGGGCCGCTTCGCCCCCTTCCAGCGCCGCCAGCTTGGCTTCGAGCTGCGCCACGGTGGGGCTGCCCACGCGGCTGTAGACAAAGCCTTCGTAGTCCCGCTCGTCGCGTGCCGAAAAGCCGGTCACCGCCTCTGGCGCGAAGGTGACGGACATGACAAGGTTGGGCGACGAAGCGCGGGTTGCCGGATCGACGAACTCACCGGCGTGAACCGCCGCCGTTTCGGTATGCCAGTGCGCGCTGCCGCTCGCTTTGCGGGCCATGATGCGGTTTTTCCTTTCAGGCAAATCTGGCCTATGATGCAGTCGGTCCGTCGAATCTGCAACTGCCGCCGGGGAGACCTGCAAAACACGACATGAAGTGGGATCAGCCCCATTGGAGCGGCAAGCCGCAATCAGGCGCCGGGCCGCGGCAAAAGCTGCGCCCCAACGTCTTCGCGCGCGCCGCCCGCTTCTGCGCCGCCCGGTGTGTCGCGGTGGTCGCCGCCGCGGTGCTCCTGGCGGCTGGCTTGTCGGTCTTCGCTGCCACCCGCCTGTCGATCGATCCCGGCCAGCGGCCGCGCATCGGGCTGGACCAGGGCACTGCCGCCCTTCAGGCTGAACTTGATGCGAAGTTCCCGGGGGTCGAGCAGACGTTCCTTGCAGTGGTCTCCAGCGGCGACCCGGAAACGTCGCGCCAGCAGGCCGAGGCGCTGGCGGCCATGCTGCAGCAGCGCCAGGAGCTGTTTCTCTCGGCCTTCGTACCTGGCACCGGCGCATTCTACGACAGCAACGCTCTTCTCTACCGTGACACCGCCACGGTGCGGGCCCGCGTCGATGCCCTGCTGCAGTTGGCGCCGCTGTACCATGCCATGGCGGCCGCGCCGGACATGGGCGGCTTAACGGCCCTCGTCACCGAAATCGGCAGGGCGGTGGATCAGGGGCGCTCGCCGCCTGGCCTCGCCACCATGCTGCTCGCCGCGTCCGCCACCATCGAGGCCGAGGTCAAGGGCAAGCCGCACCCGCTCGACTGGCTGGCGCTTGCCGGCCTCGATGCCGGAACGCAGGCCAGCCGCTGGTATGTGCTCGCGACGCCTGTGCCGGGCCAGGAACCCGCCGCTGCCGCCGCTGCCCGCCAGGTCTCCGCCGGCATGCCGGGCGTCAGCTGGCTGTGGCCGCGCCGTGCGCTGGCCTCCCCGCCGAGCGAGCTTAGGGACTTCGTGGTCCCGGCCCTGCTGTCGATCCTGCTCACGCTGGTGCTGCTCTTCGCTGCGCTGGGCTCGCTGCGCCAGGCGCTCGCCGTGCTGCTCACCGGCGCCGTGACGCTGTCGGTTGCCGGGGCTGCTGCCGCCGCTCTCGGATCGCCGCCCGATGGCGCCACATGGTCCTTCGCCCTCGCGGTGCTGTCGCCCGTCATCCTGGCGGGCGGCGTGGTTTCCGTGGCCTTCGGCCGGGGCCGCAGCCGCGGCCTGGCGCCCGTGCAGGCGATCATGCTGGCGGCCCACCGCCAGGGCGGGTTCGTCACCGCCGCCATCTTGCTCTTCGCCGTGTTCTGGGGCGCCTGGTTGTTGCGACACCTGCCGGCGTTCAGCCAGTTCGCGATCATCGCGCTGGCGGGCTGCCTTGCCGCATGGGTGGCGGCTCTGACAGTCCTTCCGGCGGCGCTCACGCTCACCGCACCGCGCCGCGCCGAAGAGCCGCCCCACTGGCTTGACGAGGCGATGGGGGAGGGGAGAAGCCCCACGGCACGCGGAGGGCTCGATATGGCCGCCATGGTGCTGCTCGCGGCCGCCGTGTTTTCGGCCGTCTTCCTGCCCGCCATGCGCTTCGGCGAGCGCCAGCAGCCGTCCGCGCCTCCGCCGCTCCTCGAAACGCCCGATGCGCGCGGGGCCGTCCATATTCTGTCGCCCGGGTCGGGGGTGGAGGACATCGTCACGCGGCTCGCCGCCTTGCCCGACGTTGGCGCCATCCGCTCGGTGCAGCAATTCCTGCCACCGGATGTTCCTGAAAAGATCGGCGAGTTGCGCCGCCTTGTGCCGCTCACCGCCTTCAATCCCGGTTTTCAACCCCCGGCCGGCGAAGCGGGCTTGCGGGAGGAATTCGCCGCCCTGCAATCGCAGCTCACCGCGATTGCCGCTGCCGCGGCGTCCGCGCCGCAGCTGCGCACCGCCGCCTTGCGGTTGCGCCGCGCCCTCGAGCTGTTCGCCGGCTCCGAGCCGCTCGATTCGCAGCGCGTGGCCGGGCTGGAGAAATCGTTGTTCGGCGGGCTCGGGGCGGTTTCGGCCCTGGCCCAGCGTCTTGCGGTTATGGAGCCGCCTGCGGTTGGCGATCTCGAGCCGCAGCTGCTGCGCCGTTTCGTGGCGGCGGATGGCGTCTGGCGCATCGAAGTCATGCCGCGGTCCGGCAGCGGGGAGTTGTCCTTTGCCGCAGCTCTCCGGCGGGCCGTTCCGCAGGCGGCGGGTGAACCCGTCGTATCGCTGGTCCGCAACGAAATGATGCACCACGAGGCGATCCTGGCGCTTGCCACCGCGCTGCTGGCGGCGGCGGCGTTGGTGCTGATCACCTTGCGAAGTCTGCGCGGCATGCTGCTGTCGATGGCTCCGGTCGCGGCCTTCATTACGCTCACCGCCGGGCTCACGGTGATGCTCGGCATCAGTCTCAACGCCGCCATGCTGTCCGGCATCAGCGCGGCGATTGCGGTGCTTATCGCCTGTTCGATGCTGGTCGCGGCCCGGCTTTCCGGCGGTGGACCCGCCATGCAGGCGCACATTCTGCCCTTGCGTGCCGTTCTGTTGGCGCCCATCACGCTGGCCGGCGCGGCGGCGCCGCTGGCCGTATCCTCGCGCCCCGCCGTGGCGGAGTTGGGAGCCTCGCTCGCCATGCTCTTTCTGATCGTGGCGCTTCTCGTGCTTCTGCTGGCGCCGGCCCTTGCCCGCTGGCTGGACCTTTTGGCAGAACCAGCGCCCCGGCCCGTTCACCCCCGGGAGTAACGTAACCGACGACATGCGGAACATGCGGTGCTATCCTCTCCGTCAGGTGTCACGGCGCGAACACCTCCTGGCGCATGTTCCGTTCCGGCGGAACCGCCTGGACGGAACATGCGCCAGATCAAAAGCTGGAGCATGATCTTATCGCAAAACCGGTTCCACTTTTGCGGATCATGCTCTGGCAAACATATCAGGGAGATGAAAAATGGTGTTTCAGTTCAAAATCAGGTCCTGGCTCGCCGGCTGCAGCATGCTGGCCATGACCGCCACCGGCGCCTTCGCCGAAGTGGTCTATAACCGCGGCAATTCGGCTGACCCGGAGTCGCTCGACCCGCACAAGACCTCGACCACCTATGAAGCCAACATCCTGCGCGACCTGTTCATGGGACTGATGGTTCAGGACGCCAAGGCGGAGGTCCAGCCGGGTGCTGCCGAGAGCTACACGGTGTCGGCGGACGGCAAGACCTGGACCTTCAAGCTGCGCGAGGGTGCGCTGTGGTCTGACGGCCAGCCAGTGACGGCGGATGATTTCGTCTTCTCCTGGCGCCGCCTGGTCGATCCGGCCACCGCCTCCGAATATGCCTATATGCTGGCCCCGGTGGTCAACGCCGAGGACATCACCGCCGGCAAGATGAAGCCAGACCAGCTCGCGGTGAAGGCGATCGGCCCCGGGACATTCGAGGTGACGCTCAAGGCGCCCACGCCCTATTTCCTCGAGATGCTCACCCACCAGGCCACCTACCCGGTGAGCAAGGCCAGCATCGACAAGCTCGGCGCCGACTTTGTGAAGCCCGGCAACCTCGTCTCCAACGGCGCCTTCGTGCTGAAGGAATTCGTGCCGAACGATCACATCAAGCTCGCCAGGAACGACAAGTTCTACGATGCGGCCAATGTGAGGATCGACACTGTCAACTTCATCCCGACGGAGGACCGCTCGACGGCCGTGAAGCGTTTCGAGGCGGGCGAGATCGACTCGAACGACGACCTGCCCACCGAGCAGCTTGCCGACCTCAGGGCCAAATTCGGCGATCAGATCAGGATCGGCCCCTATCTCGGCACCTATTACTACGCCTTCAAGACCGACAAGAAGCCGTGGGACAACGTCAAGCTCCGCGCCGCGGTCTCGCAGGCGATCGACCGCGACTATCTGGCCGAGAAGGTCTGGCAGAACACCATGATCCCGGCCTATTCCTTCGTGCCGCCGGGCATCGCCGGCTACGGGATGCGCACCACGGACTATGCCGGGAAATCGCAGCTCGACCGCGAGGACGAAGCCAGGAAGGTGCTGGCCGAACTGGGCTATGGCCCGGACAAGCCGCTGAAGATGGAAATCCGCTTCAACACCTCCGAGAACCACAAGAACACCGCGGTCGCCATCCAGGAGCAGCTGAAGCCGCTCGGTATCGATGTGACGCTGGTCAACACCGACACCAAGACGCATTACGGCCTCCTCGAGCAGCGCGGCGACTTCGACATCGCGCGCGCCGGCTGGATCGCCGACTACAAGGACCCGGAAAACTTCCTGGCCCTGTGCAAGACCGGAACCGGCAACAACTACGCGCTCTACTCCAACAAGGACTATGATGACCTGATGGCCAAGGCCGCCGCCGCGGCGACGCCCGGGGACCGCATGAAGGCGCTCTCCGATGCCGAAGCCATCGGCGTGGCGCGCGACCACTGCGTGGTGCCGCTGCTCTATTACAGCTATCACAACCTCGTTTCGAACAAGCTCAGGGGCTGGGAGGACAACGTCATGGACGTCCACCCGACCCGCTTCCTCTCCAAGGAATAGTCCGCAACAGTGACAGGCCGCCTTGCGCCATTGGGGCGGGGCGGTCGTCCGCCTTAACCCGAGTTGCGGAAAAATGCTGCGTTACGTCCTGAGACGTTTGCTTACCGCGATCCCGACTTTGTTCGTGATCGTGACCATCTCTTTTTTCCTGATGCGCGCCGCCCCCGGCGGCCCCTTCAACCAGGAAAAAGGCCTGAACCCCGTGATCAAGGCCAATCTCGAGCGGGTCTTCCACCTCGATCAGCCGCTGTGGAAGCAGTACCTGCTCTACTTGAACAACCTCATCCATGGCGACTTCGGCCCCAGCTATAATCTTCCCGACTTCACGGTGGCGGAACTCTTCGCCGACAGCCTGCCGATCTCCATCCAGCTCGGTGGCTCGGCCCTCGTGCTGGCGCTGCTGCTGGGCGGCATCCTCGGCATCATTGCAGCGCTCCACCAGAACAAGCCGGCCGATTATGCCGTGATCGCCACGGCCACTGCGGGCTCGACGGTCCCGACCTTCGTCATCGCCCCCCTGTTCCAGCTGTTCTTCGCGCTCACCCTCAAATGGTTTCCGGTCGGCGGCTGGGGCGATGGCGCGCTCGTCAACAAGGTGGGCCCCGTGCTCACGCTCATGCTGCCGCAGCTCGCCATCGTGGCCCGTCTGATGCGCGGCTCGATGATCGAGTCGCTGCGCTCGCACCACATCCGCACCGCAAGGGCGCTCGGCCTTTCGGATTATTCGGTCGTCATCAGGCACGCGCTGAGGGGCGCGCTGCTGCCCATCATCTCCTATGCCGGCCCGGCCGCCGCGGCATTGCTCACGGGGTCCATCATCGTCGAAACCATCTTTTCCATTCCCGGGGTGGGACGTTACTTCGTCGAGGGGGCGCTGAACCGCGACTATACGCTGGTGATGGGCACGGTGGTGGTGATCGCCGTCTTCACCATCGTCTTCAACCTTATCGTCGACATCCTCTACGCCGTGGTCGACCCGCGTGTGCGCTATGACTGACGTGAGCCTCCCCGCCGCCGCCAGGGGCCGCTCGCTGTGGGCGGACGCCTGGAACCGCCTCAAGGCCAACAAGGCCGCCATGGCGGGCATCTGGTATCTCGCCTTCATGGCGGTGCTGTGCATCGTGGGTCCGTGGTTCACGCCGCATGACTTCACCACGATCTATCAGGATTACACCCGCGTGCCGCCCAGCCTTGAGGCCTACCCCAGGCCTGACGCCATCGGCCCCGCGGTCAAGGATGCGGTGAAGCGCTCCCGCCTTGACCTCGCGGGCTGGGAGGAGAAGGACGGCAAGATCTTCATCACCGTCACCTCGGTCAGGCCCATCGACGAACGCGTCACGCGCTACATCGACCGCTCTGACGTTTTCAGGAATGCGCAGGTGGCCGATAAATCCGCCGATGGCCTCAGGATGACCATGAGCGCCGATATCAGGCATGAGTATTTTTTCTTCGGCACCGACAATATCGGCCGCGACCTTCTGACCCGCACGCTGACCGCGGGCCGCGTGTCGCTGGCCATCGGCCTTCTCGCCGGCATTGTCGCCGTGGCGATCGGCGTGCTCTACGGCGCAATCGCCGGCTTCGCCGGCGGCCGCACCGACGAGATCATGATGCGCATCGTCGACATTCTCTATTCGCTGCCCTTCATTTTTTTCGTCATCATGCTTGTGGTGTTCTTCGGACGGAACTTCGTGTTCATGTTCCTCGCGGTCGGCGCCGTGCTGTGGCTCGACATGGCGCGCATCGTGCGCGGGCAGGCGCTGTCGCTCAAACGCCAGGAATATGTGCAGGCCGCGGAGGCGCTGGGCGTTTCGCCCGGCGGCGTCCTGCTGCGCCACGTGGTGCCCAACCTCCTGGGACCCGTCGTCATCTACATGACGCTGCTGGTGCCGCAGGTCATTATCCTCGAGAGCTTCCTGTCCTTCCTGGGGCTGGGCGTGCAGGAGCCGATGTCGAGCTGGGGCGTGCTCATCAGTCAGGGCGCAAAGAACATCCCCGGCGCCACCTGGCTCCTGGTCTTCCCCTCCTTCTTCCTCACCACCACGCTCTTCGCGCTGAACTTCATCGGCGACGGCTTGCGCGATGCGCTCGACCCGAAGGACCGCTGACATGAGCGGGCGCATCCTCCACCTGCGGAACGTCAAGGTTTCCTTCGACACCACCGACGGCACGGTCGAGGCCGTGAAGGGCGTCAGCCTCCATGTGAACGCGGGCGAGACGGTTGCCATCGTCGGCCAGTCGGGTTCCGGCAAGAGCCAGTTGATGATGGCGGCCATGGGCCTCCTCGCGCCGAACGGCTCCGCCACCGGCACGGCCGATTATCGCGGCGCCAATCTTCTGTCGATCTCGAAGTCGCGGCTCAACGGCATCCGCGGCGCGAAAATCACCATGATCTTTCAGGAGCCGATGACCTCGCTTGACCCGCTCTACACCATCGGCGACCAGCTGAGCGAGCCGATCCGCAAACACCAGCGCCTCGGTGCGGCGCAGGCGCGCGCCCGCGCCATCGAAATGCTGCGCCTGGTGCACATCCCGGAGCCGGAGCGCCGCATGGGCTCCTACCCGCATGAGATGTCGGGCGGCCAGCGCCAGCGCGTGATGATCGCCATGGCGCTGGCCAACAACCCTGACCTGCTGATCGCCGACGAGCCGACCACCGCCCTCGATGTCACGATCCAGGCCGAGATGCTGGAGCTGATGGCAAGCCTGCAGCAGCGCTTCGGCATGGGCATGGTGTTCATCACCCATGACCTCAACATCGTGAGGCGCATCGCGCACCGCGTCTATGTCATGCGCCACGGCGAGGTGGTGGAGGAAGGCGGGACGGCGGAACTTTTCGCCAATCCGAAACACGCCTACACCAGGGCGCTGCTGGAGGCGGAGCCTGCGGGGCGCAAGCCGCCGGCCGCTCCCCATGCGCGCAAGATGATCGACGCCACCGATGTGCGCGTCACCTTCAGGATCGGCGGCGGTTTTCTGTCCGGCCCGCCGCTGGAACTTCGCGCGGTGGACCGCGTCTCGATGACGCTGCGCCAGGGCCAGACCATCGGCATCGTCGGCGAGTCAGGCTCCGGCAAATCCACCTTCGCGCGCGCCGTGCTGCGGCTTCTTCCCAGCGAGGGCACCATCAGTTTCGAGAACCGCCCGATCCAGAACCTCACGCGGGGCGAGATGCGGCCCTTGCGCCGCGAATTGCAGATCGTGCTGCAGGACCCCTTCGGTTCCCTGAGCCCGCGCATGACGGCGGGCCAGATCGTCACCGAGGGACTTCTGGTGCACGAGCCCTCAATGTCCCGCGCCGAGCGTGACCGCCGTGCCGCCCAGGCGCTGGAGCAGGTGCAGCTCGATCCCTCGCTCCGCAACCGCTATCCGCATGAATTCTCCGGCGGCCAGCGCCAGCGCATCGCCATCGCCCGCGCCATCATCCTCAAACCGAAGGTCGTCGTGCTCGATGAGCCGACCTCGGCGCTGGACCGTCAGGTGCAGAAGCAGATCGTGGATTTGCTGCGCGACCTGCAGCAGGCCAACAACCTCTCCTACCTCTTCATCAGCCACGACCTGGCCGTGGTCCGCGCCATGGCCGACCACATCATGGTGATGAAGGACGGCAGGATGGTGGAGCAGGGCACGCCTGAGGAGGTGATGGAACACCCCCGCGAAGATTATACGCGGCGGCTGATGGCGGCGGCGTTCGCGCGGTGAATCGTCCTCTCCCCACGCGGCGCGGGGGGTGGGGCTCAGTATGCGTGTTCCTTGCGAAAGCGCGGCGGACATGGCATAAGCAATTCATGTGTTATCACGCGACCATATCCGGGGTGATTTTGCCCATCTGGTCAAAGACCGCGTATGATGAAGTGATGCTTCACTGCGCGCGCATCGGATTCAAGCCGTAAGACTCCTGCATTCTGTCCGATTGCCCGCCCCGCCCACTGCCGGCGCGGGGTCCTTCCCCATATTCAGTTTGGAGAGCGCCATGAATGTCCTCAACAAGAACATCGATATCGCCGAAGTGATCCGCAACGACATCGCGCATCATTTCCATCCGTTCACCGACCACAAGTCCTTCCATGCCGAAGGCGGCCCGCGGGTGATGACCCAGGCCGACGGCATCTGGATCTGGGACGGCAACGGCCACAAGCTTCTGGACGGCATGTCCGGCCTGTGGTGCGTGAACGTGGGCTATGGCCGCAAGGAACTGGCCGAGGCCGCCTACAGGCAGATGCTTGACCTGCCCTACTACAACACCTTCTTCAAGACGACGACGGTGCCGGCGACCGAGCTCGCCGCCAAGATCTCCTCCGTCATGCCGGCCCGTTTCAGGCACATCTTCTTCACCAACTCCGGCTCGGAATCGAACGACACCATCGTGCGCTTCGTGCGCCACTACTGGAAGCTGAAGGGCAAGCCCTACCGCCAGCATTTCATCGCCCGCACGCGGGGCTATCACGGCTCCACCATGGTGGCGGCGAACCTCGGCGGCTTCCAGGGCATGCATGACCAGGTGGGAACCGAATTCCCCGGCTTCCACCACGTGCAGCAGCCGCACTGGTTCGATTTCGGCGGCGACAAGACGCCGGAGGAATTCGGCCTCGAGGCCGCGGCGGCGCTGGAGAAGAAGATCCTCGAAGTGGGGCCCGACAACGTTGCCGCCTTCATCGGGGAGCCGGTCCAGGGCGCCGGCGGCGTGCTGATTCCCCCGTCCACCTACTGGCCGGAAGTGCAGCGCATCTGCCGCAAGCATGGCGTGCTGATCATCTCGGACGAGGTCATCTGCGGCTTCGGGCGCACCGGCAACTGGTGGGGCTTCGAGACCATGGGCTTCGAGCCGGACATCGTGCCGATGGCCAAGGGCCTGTCGTCCGGCTACCTGCCGATCGGCGCCGTGGCTTTCGCCGACCACCTGATCAAGGACTTTTTCGAGCTGGGCGGCGAGTTCTACCACGGCATGACCTATGCCGGCCACCCCGTGGCGGCCGCCGTGGCGCTCAGGAACATCGAGATCATCGAGCGCGAGAACCTCGTCCGCCATGCCGCCGAGACCGGGCCCTATTTCGCCGCGGCGCTGGCCTCGCTGCGCGATCATCTGATCGTCGGCGAAACGCGTTCGGTGGGCCTCATTGGCGCGATCGAACTGTCCAACTACAAGGCGAGGCGCGGCCGCTTTGCCAGCCCGGGCCGGGTGGGCGCCATGTGCCGCGACAATTGCTTCAGGAACGGGCTGATCATGCGGGCCTGCTGGGACACCATGGTGCTGGCGCCGCCGCTGATCATCACCCGAAAGGAGATCGATGAGCTGGTCCGCCTTGCCCGGCTCGCGCTGGACGCGACCTATGCCCAGGTCAAGGCTGAAGTCGTTTGAGGTTACGAAAGCTTAAATTGATTTCGATTGGCCGGAGGGTGAGGGAACACCAAGTAACAGCGCACGATCCGCTCAGGTGGTTCCACCTGAGCGGATCGTCCTCCAGGCTCGCTGTGCGCAAGACGAACGAACGAAAGGATTTGCGAAAATGACCACTTTCCGTCCGCGGTTCCGTCCCAACCGCCGCTCTGTCCTCCAGGGCGCCGGCGCGTTGTTTGCGGGCCTCACCCTCCTGCCGCGCTTCTCGCTGGCCGCGGAAGAGAAGAAGCTGAACTTCTACAACTGGGATACTTATATCGGCGAGAACACGCTCGCCGAATTCACCGATGCCACCGGCATCGAGGTGAAGATGGACCTTTATGCCGACAATGACGAGCTCTTCGCCAAGCTCAAGGGCGGCAACCCCGGCTATGACGTGATCGTGCCGACCAACGACTATCTCGAGCGCATGATAAAGGCCGACATGGTGATCCCGCTCGATCACTCCAGGATCCCCAACATGTCGAACATCGACACGCTGTTCCAGGATGCGCAGTTCGACCCCGGCCGCAAGTATTCGATCCCCTATATGTGGGGCACGGTCGGCATCGGCTTCCGCAAGTCGGCGGTCAGCGCCACGCCCGACAGCTGGAAGGTGCTGCTCGACTCGGATGAATATGCGGGCGCCATCTCGATGCTCGGCGACCAGCAGAACGTGCTGGGCGCCGGCCTCAAGTATCTGGGCTATTCCTTGAACTCGACCAATGCGGACGAGCTCAGGAAGGTCGAGGACCTGCTGATCGCGCAGAAGAAAAATATAAAGGTCTTCGCGCCCGACAATGGCCAGGACCTGCTGGCCTCCGGCGAAGTGAAGCTCTGCCAGGAGTGGAACGGCGACATCAAGCAGGTGATGGCGGAGGACGAAGATCTCGACTTCATCGTGCCGAAGGAAGGCTCGCTGGTCTGGCAGGATACGCTGGCCGTTCCGAAGGGCGCGCCCCACCCGGAGAACGCCATGGCCTTCCTCAACTTCATCCTGGACGCAAAGGAAGGTGCGGGCATCGCCTCCACCATCCAGTACGCCACCACCAACAAGGCGGCGAAGGAGCTGATGCCGGCTGAGTATCAGAACAACCCGGTGATCTTCCCGCCCGCCGACGTGCTGATCAAGTGCGAACCCAACCTTTATCTCGGCGAGGAAGCCATCAAGCAGCGCGACGAAATCTTGACGCGCATCCGCGCCTCGTAAGCGGCGCTCGGTCCTGGGCGGTCCCGCAAGGGCGCATTGGCGGGCGGCGAGGGAAAATCCGGCGGCGTGCTGAAGATCGGGCCGCCCGCCGTCCTCGCCCGCGCCGATGCCGATTTTGCGGTTGCAGCCATCGGCGGCGCTCTCCCCCGGTTATGGCCGGGGTTGCCGCCGGGTGCCGTGCTGGGGTAGCCTCACGCAGAACGGCAAAGGGGGGAGTGACCGCATCTTGGAGAACTGGAAACAGAATCCGCGTGTCTTCTGGACACTGGGCATACCGCCTTCAGTGTGGCTTCTGGCCTTCTTCATCATCCCGCTCGGCTTCCTTTTCGTCATGTCGTTCAGCGACAAGGCCATTGTCGATGGCCAGGTGTCGATCACCGGCTATGATTACCTGACGGGCTTCACCAATTACATCCGCGCCTTCGACCCGCTCTATCTCGGCATCATGTGGAAGTCGGTGTGGATCTCGGCGCTTGCCACCGCGCTGTGCCTGCTCACCGCCTATCCCATCGCCTTCGGCATCTGCTTTGCGAAGGACAAGTGGAAGCCGCTCCTGCTGCTGCTCGTCGTGCTGCCCTTCTGGATCAACCTGCTGATCCGCACCTATGCGCTGATCGCGGTGTTCCGCACGCAGGGCTATCTGAACAAGATACTCGGATGGGTGGGCCTTGGTCCCTACGAGATGCTTTACAATAATTTCGCCGTCGTCTTCGGTCTCGTCTATGTCTACATGCCCTTCATGGTGCTGCCGCTCTATGCCACCATCGAAAGGCTGGACAAGTCATATCTTGAAGCCAGCCTCGATCTCGGCGGATCGCAGTTCCAGACCTTCATGCGCGTCACCGTGCCGCTCACCATGCCGGGCATCGTCTCGGGCGTCATCCTGGTCTTCATCCCGTGCCTCGGCTCCTTCCTCACGCCGGACCTGCTGGGCGGCGCCAATGCCCTGATGATCGGCAATGTCATCGAGCGCCAGTTCAAGGCGGCCAATGACTGGCCCTTCGGCGCGGCGCTGTCCTTCCTGCTGATGTACGCCACCTTCGGCGCCCTGGCGCTGCGCTATCTCTTCAGCCTGCGCTCCAAGGGGGTGGACGTCTGATGGCCGCCCGGCTGAAACCGGGGCAGGGCCCCCTCGACTATGGCAGCCGCCTCTGGCTCAGGCTGCTGTTCGCCGCCATCTTCTTCGTGCTCTACGCGCCCATCATCACGCTCGTCGCCTTCTCCTTCAACACCGACAAGCGCGGTGTGGTGTGGCGCGGCTTCACGCTCGACAACTACGCCAGGGCGTGGAACAACGCCTCGCTGATCGAGGCGCTCACCAACTCGCTGGTGATCGCCGTGATCGCCACGGTCTTCGCCACCGTGCTGGGCGCGCTGACGGCGCTGCTGATGTGGCGCTTCCGCTTTCCCCTCAAGGGCGCCTATGAGGGCTTCATGGCGCTGCCCATCGTCATCCCCGAAATCTGCATGGGCGTTGCGCTTCTGCTGTTCTTCGTCAATTCGGGGATGATGGAATTCTTCGTCCACATGCCGTGGCCCCTGAACCTTGGCAACATCATCTTCGCGCATGTCACCTTCTGCTTCCCCTTCGTGGCGGTCGTCGTGCGCTCGCGCCTCGTGGGCTTCAACCGCCAGCTTGAGGAGGCGTCGAAGGACCTGGGAGCCAGCGAATGGCAGACCTTCTGGTCGATCATCGTGCCCTTCATGAAGCCCGGCCTCATCGCCGGCGCGCTGCTTGCCTTCACGCTGTCGCTCGATGACTTCGTCATCACCTTTTTCACCTCGGGGCCGGAAACCGTCACCTTCCCGGTCAAGGTCTATTCGCTGGTGCGCCGCGGCGTGTCGCCGGAGATCAACGCGGCCTCCACCGTGCTGATCGTCATCACCGTGGTTGCCACCGTTCTCGCAATGAAGCTCCAGGCGCCGCCCAGGGCGGACAAGGGTTGAACATCATGTCAGACGCCATCGTCTCCATCCGCAACGTCACCAAGGCCTTTCCGGGCGGCGTCACCGCCGTTGACAATGTCTCGCTTGACATTGCCCAGAACGAGTTCTTCGCGCTGCTTGGCCCCTCGGGCTGCGGCAAGACCACGCTCCGGCGCATGATCTCCGGTCTCGAAACGCCCACGTCCGGCCAGATCGTCATCGGCGGCGAGGACATGGCCTTCACGCCGCCCAACAAGCGGCCCACCAACATGGTGTTCCAGTCCTATGCGGTGTTCCCACACATGACGGTGGAGCAGAACGTGGGCTATGGCCTCAAGGTCACAGGTGTTGCCACCGACGAGATCAGGCGCCGCGTCGGCGAGGCGCTCGACATGGTGAAGCTCACCGCACTTGCCGCCCGCAAGCCGGACCAGATGTCGGGCGGCCAGCGTCAGCGCGTGGCCCTTGCCCGCGCGTTGGTCAAGCGCCCCAAGGTGCTGTTGCTCGACGAGCCGCTCTCCGCCCTCGACGCCAAGCTGCGCGACGACATGCGCATGGAGCTGACGAGGCTGCAGGAGACCGTCGGCATCACCTTCATCATCGTCACCCATGACCAGGACGAAGCCCTCTCCATGGCGAGCCGCATCGCCGTCATGGACAAGGGGGCCGTGCAGCAGGTGGCGACACCCGCCGAACTCTACGAGCATCCCAGGAGCCGGTTCGTCGCCGACTTCATCGGCAAGGTGAACCTGATCGACGCCCGCGTTCACCGCCAGATCGGCCGCAAGATCGACTGCGAGCTGAAGGGTGTGGGCCGCATGGAGCTGGCGAGCGACGGGCTGGTGGGCGGCCAGGTCGCCGTTGCGGTGCGGCCCGAGAAGCTCAAGATCGCCATCGCGGAACCGGCCAGCGCCATCCGGGTGCAGGGCAGGGTGCGCGATGTCGCCTATTACGGCGACACCAGCCACGTCGTCATCGAGGCCGCTGACGGGCTCGATCTGTCGGTCAATGTCCAGAACGACACGCGCCTCGGCGGCTCCGGCGTGGAGCGCGGACAGACCGTCTGGGTGCACTGGGCGCCCGAAGATTCGATCGTGCTGACGGAGTAGCGCCGATGTCGCTTGAGATGAACCCCAACGGCCCCCTCCCGGGCGACAGCGCATTCCGCCGCGAACAGCTCAAGGGCACGCAGTGGGAGCCGACCTATGCCGGCGCTCTTTCCTTCATGCGGCGCAAATACGCGCGTGACCTGATGGGCGTGGACATCGCCGTCACCGGCATTCCGTTCGATCAGGCCGTGTCGCACCGCTCCGGCGCGCGCATGGGGCCGGAGGGCATCCGCAAGGCCTCGGCCGAGAATGCCTGGGGTCCGTTCTGGCCGTGGAACTTCGATCCGTTCGACACGCTCGCCGTGGTCGATTATGGCGACTGCTTTTTCGACTGGGGCCGCAAGGAGAATTTTCCGCAGCGCCTCGAGGACCATGCAACCGGGATCATTTCCTCCGGCGCCGAGATGATCTCGCTCGGCGGCGACCACTACATCACCTATCCGCTGCTGAAGGCGCACGCCAGGAAGCACGGCCCCCTGTCGCTTGTCCATTTCGATGCGCACCGCGACGTGGAGCCTGATGACGGCGGCCGCATCGACCATGGCACCATGTTCGGCTACGCCGTAAGGGAAGGCCTGATCGACCCCAGGAAGTCCGCGCAGATCGGCATCCGCACGGTCTTCGCCGGCGAGCGCACCTATGGCTTCAGGATCGTCCATGCCGACGAGGTGCATGAATCGACGCCGGCGCGGATCGCTGACATCGTCCGCGACGTGGTGGGCGCCAACAAGGCCTACCTCACCTTCGACATCGACTGCCTCGATCCCTCGGTGGCGCCGGGCACCGGAACGCCGATCCCGGGCGGCCTCAGCTATCATCAGGCGGCCTCGATCATCCGTAAGCTGACGGATGTGAATTTCGTGGCCATGGACGTGGTTGAAGTGTCGCCGCCCTATGACCACGCCGAGATCACCTCGCTCGCGGCATCATCGCTCATCATGGAGTATCTTTGCCTCAAGGCCTGGCGCAGGGGCGCGCGGGCGGCGCCCTTCGCGGAGTAGCTCAGCGGACAACCCCCAGCGCCCTGTCCTTGTTGCGCACCGCATAGCCCGCCTGTTGCGGCCAGTTGCCGTAGGTGTCGCCCGTCAGCAGCTCGCGCATCGCATGGAGCGGCCAGTTCGGGTCATCCAGCGCCTGCCTTGCCAGTGCGATCAGATCGGCCTGGCCATCCCCAAGGATCTGCTCGGCCTCCGCAGCCCTCGTGATGAGGCCCACGGCCGCGGTCGGAACACCCGCGCGCTTGCGAACCGCCTCGGCCAGCGGCGCCTGATACATCGGCCCGGCGGGGACAGTCGCGCCGTCGAAGCCGCCGGAGCTGCAGTGCACAAGGTCATAGCCGATGGCCTTCAGCTCCGTTGCATAGGCCACGCTGTCCTCCACCGTCACGCCGCCCTCGATCCAGTCGGTCACGGAGATGCGCACGAAGGCGGGCTTGTCCTGGGGCCAGGCCGCGCGCACCGCGCGCGCCACCTCCAGCGGGAAGCGCATACGGTTACCGGGGCTGCCGCCATAATCATCGTCACGCCTGTTGGCGACGGGCGAGAGGAACTGGTTCAGCAGATAGCCATGGGCCGAGTGCAGTTCGATCATGTCGAAGCCCGCCGCGTCGGCGCGTTTCGCCGCCGCCACAAAACCATCGCGCACGCGGGCAAGGCCCGCTGCATCGAGGGCTTCGGGAACCGGATAGGAGGCCATGTGCCGCTCCGCCGAGGGAGCAACCGGGGTCCAGGCCTCGAAGCCCAGTGACTGCTTCTCGGCCTCCGTCTCGTTGAAGCCGCCGCGCCAGGGGATGGGCCCATTGGCCTTGCGCCCGGCATGCGCCAGCTGGATGCCGGCCTTGGCGCCATTCCGGTGCAGGAATTCGGCGATGCGCTTCAGGGGCGCCACCTGCGCATCCTCCCACAGGCCGAGGCAGCCATAGGAAATGCGGCCATCCGGCGTCACGCCCGTTGCCTCGACGATGACAAGGCTGAAGCCGCCGAGCGCGAAGCGGCCGAGGTGTACGAGGTGCCAGTCATCGGCCATGCCATGCCTGGCCGAATACTGGCACATGGGCGCGACGATCGCCCGGTTCTTGAGGGTCATGCCGCGATAGGCGGCGGGGGAGAACAGTTTGCTCATCAGCTCAGCGCATCCCTGATACGGTAGAACAGCATGGCGGCGGCGAGCAGCGGCACGCGCACCGGGCCGCCGGGGAAGGGGAAGTGCCGCACGCGCGACAGGAGGTCGAAGCGCTCCGCCGTGCCGCGCACGGCCTCCGCGATAAGCTTGCCATACATCCCGGCCAGCGCCACGCCCTGGCCGGAATAGCCATGGGCATAATAGGCCGTCGGGCTCAATCGCCCGCAATCCGGAATGCGGTTGTGGGTGATGGCGATATAGCCGCCCCAGGCGAAGTCGATCCTCGCATCGCGGAGCTGCGGGAAGATCTTCACCATCGAGTCCTTCATCTGGGGCGCGAGTTGCGCGGGCTCCATCGTGGTGTAGCTCGCCTTGCCGCCGAACAGCATGCGCGTGCCGGAGGCGATGCGGAAATAGTTGACGATGAAATTGGTGTCCGCCACCGCCTCGCCATCGCGGATCAGCGCGCGGGCGCGATTTTCGCCCAGTGGCTCGGTTGCGATGATATAGCTCGTCACCGGCAGCACCTTGCCATAGAGCTGCGGCACGAGGCGGCCAAGATAGCCATTGCAGGCGATGATCGTGAAGCGGGCATTGACCTTGCCATGCGCCGTGCGCACGAAGGGCCTGGAGCCCGTATCGACCTCAACCGCCGGGGAATGCTCATGGATGACGGCGCCCGCTTCCGCGGCGGCGCGTGCAAGGCCGAGGCAATAGTTCAGCGGGTGGAAATGGCCGGCGCCTCCCTCGCGCAATGCGCCATGATAGGCGCTGGCGCCGAGCCTCTCCTCCAACTGCTTTTTGTCGAGAAGCTGGGTGTCGGTGTAGCCCAGATCATCCCACTCGTCCTTCCATTGCTTCAGTCCATCCATGCGGTTGGGTTTGGGCAGAACATGGAGATAGCCCCAGCGCAGGTCGCAATCGATGCTGTAGCGCCTGATGCGGTCCACCAGCAGGCGCTTTGCCTCCTCGGCAATGGCAAAGCACTTGCGCGCGTTATCGCGGCCCAGCTGGGCGGCGATCTTGTCCTGACCTGACGAAAAGCCGGTGCAGATCTGCCCGCCATTGCGCCCCGATGCGCCATGGCCAACAGTTTCCGCCTCCAGCACGACCACTTTGTAGCCCGCTTCGCCCAGCTCCACGGCCGCCGAAAGCCCCGTATAGCCCGCCCCCACGATGCACACATCGGCGGAGATGTCGCCTGACAGCGCAGGGCAGGCTGGGGAGGGGGTTGCGGTGGCCTGGTAATAGCTCGGCGCGAAAATGGATTGCGGCATGGTGCAAGTGGTTTAGAGTATCCGTGATGATCAAGCGATTTTTTTCTGCCAGGTGGCGCGTTTTTTGAGGAGTGCGTTGGCGAGGACGACGAGCTTTCGCATGACGGCAGTGATGGCCTGCTTGGGAGCTTT
>NZ_JADCDA010000053.1 GCF_020252405.1 Aestuariivirga sp. | reverse complement strand
TGGCGCGGCTTGTCTTTCCGCCACCTGTCAAACGCGCCTTCGTGTTCAGTTGGTCACTCTGGCGGCGCGTTCACCAAGCCCATGCCGCCGAGGCCCACTACCGCGCAAGACTCACCACGCAGACGCAACTGTAGTACTAGAACTCGGCTTTTTCCGCCCTTCCGCCACGCGGCGGGGCAAGAAGGCATACAACTGTTCCCGCGCCCCCCGCTCCCGAAGCGGTCGAGTTCCGCCGCCGTCAGTCTCACCTTCAGCGCCCCGCCGATGATGGCGGCGGTGGCCCGCGCCGCCGATGACGATGACGCGCGGCATCAGAAGTCAGTCGGCGCTCCGCCTTCCGCCTTGCGCTTCGCGACGAAGGCATTGAGCTCGTCGCGGATCGCGGGATCGATGGCGGGTTCCTGATAGTCCGCGAGGGCCTGCTTCCACACGGCGTTGGCCTTCTGCCAGGCTTCTGGCTTGCCGGCGGCCAGCCACTGCTGGTTGTTTCGCCAATCGGAGATGATGGGCGAATAGAACGCATTGGTGTAGCGCTGCAGCGTGTGCCGGGCGCCGAAGAAGTGACCGCCCGGGCCCACCTCGCGGATCGCCTCGACACCCAGCGCATCCTCGGTCGTTTCCAGCGGCTGCATGAACTCGCCCACCATCTGGATCAGGTCGCAGTCGAGCACGAATTTCTCGAAGCTGGCGACGAGGCCGCCTTCCAGCCAGCCCGCGCCATGCATGATCAGGTTGCCGCCGCCCATGGCGAGGCCCCACAGCGAGAACACGCTCTCATAGGCCGCCTGCGCATCCACCGCGTTGGCCGCGCAGGTGTTCGACGTGCGGAACGGCGCGTTGTAGCGCCGGGCCAGCTGGCCGCCGACGATGGTGGCCTTCATGTATTCGGGCGTGCCGAAGGCGGGCGCGCCCGACTTCATATCGACGTTGGAGGTGAAGCCGCCATAGATCACAGGGGCGCCCCTGCGCACCAGCTGGGTGAATGCGATGCCGGCAAGCGCCTCGGCATTCTGCTCCACCAGTGCGCCCGCCACCGTCACCGGCGCCATGGCGCCCGCCAGCGTGAAGGGGGTGACGCAGACGATCTGGTTCCTCGACGACATTTCGAGGATGCCGTTCAGCATCGGCGTGTCGAGCTTCAGCGGCGAGTTGGTGTTGATGATGGTGAAGAGCGAGGGCTCGCGCTCCAGCTGCTCATGGCTGATGCCGCGGCCGATGCGGGCGATCTCGATGCCGTCGCGGATGCGCTCGGCCCCCAGCGAATAGGCATGGAAGGGCTTGTCGGTGAGCAACACCATGTCGCGCAGCGCCTCGAGGTGGCGGATCGAGGCGTGGATGTCGATCGGCTCCACCGGATAGCCCGAAAGAAAGTCGATGCAGTTGAAATACTGGCCCAGCTTCAGGAAGTTCCTGAAGTCCTGGTAATTGCCGGTGCGGCGGCCGCCATCGATGTCGGAGGCGTTGGGCGGGCTCGCCACCGTGCCGAAGGCGATATTGGCGCCGCCGATGCGCAGGTCATTGTCCGGGTTGCGGGCATGGAAGGTGAATTCGGACGGGACCGTGGAGATCAGCTCCTCGATCATCGCCGGGTCGAAGCGCACGCGCTCGCCCTCGACCTTTGCCCCCGCCTTCCTGAGCATGTCGCGCGCCTGCGGCAGGGTGAAGTCCATGCCGATCTCGGAGAGCACTTTCAGCGAGGCGCGGTGGATCGATTCGAGTTCATCCGCCGAGACGATCTCCATCGCCGGGAACAGGCGCTTCAGCTTGCGGCGCGGCAGCTGCGGCACAAGGTTGCGCCCGCCGCCACCCGTGGCGCGGCGGCCTCCACCTTCTCTGCGGCCGCGGCGGACCGCGCCGGATTCTGTATCTGTCACGGCTTATTTTCCTTTTTCGCGATAGGCGTCGAGTGCTGGGTCGGCGGCGATCTGCCTCGCCAGCCAGTCCTCGAAGCGCCTGATCTTGGGTTTCATGCGGTGCTCGGCGCTGCAGGCGAAGAGCCAGTTATGCCGGTGCTGCACCTTCAGCGCAAAGGGCTGCACAAGGCGGCCCGCCCTGATCTCCTCGGTGGCGAAGGGGCCGATGGTCATGGCGATGCCGCGGCCCTCGATCGCCGCCTCCTGAGCGAGAATGTAACTGTCGAAGGCGAGGCGGTCCGAGAGCTTGATGCCTTCGACACCGGCTTCCTCCAGCCACAGGCGCCAGTCCTCCTCCGCCGTGTAGACATAGAGCAGCTTGTGGTTCTTCAGGTCTTGCGGAGTCTTCAATGCATTGGGGCCCTTCAGCAGCTCCGGCGCGCAGACCGGCGTCAGCAGCGAGTTGAACAGCGTGCGGTAGTAATGATCGGGCGAACGGTTGCGGGCCAGGATCAGGCCGGCGTCCACGTTCCGTTCGTCGAAGTCCCAGTCGAAATAGGAGGTGGAGAGCCGCACCTTCATGTCGGGGAAGCGTTTCTCGAAGTCATGCAGCCTGGAGATCAGCCACTTCAGCGCCACCGTGGCATAGACCTGCACGGTCAGTTCATTGTCCGCCGCCGGGGGCTTCAGCGCCCGGGTCTGGGCCTCGACCATGTCGAAGGCATCGCGCACCGGCGGAAAATAGGTATGGCCCGCCTGGGTGAGCTCGGCCCGGCGTGCGTCGCGGCGGAACAGCTGCACGCCAAGCCGCTGCTCCAGCGATTTCACCTGGTGGCTGACGGCGGAGCGGGTGATGCCCAGTTCGCCCGCGGCAAGGCGGAAACTGCCCAGCCGGGCAGCCGCCTCGAAGGCCGTCAGGGCGCGTAGGGGGGGCAGGTCGCGTCTGGCCAAGTTTCCTCACCACTGGTCCGAAGCTACCCTATAACACTCTTGAAATCAGGGCGTTAAGGGGCGGACTGTCGAAAACCCGCTCCTCTATGGTGAAAAAAACTGTCCACTACCGGAAAAAGATAGGCCATTGAATCGCCACGGCGAAACAGTGGATATAGGGCGATACCCAGGAGGCTCAATCCATGAGTGCTGTCGAAGACCTGTCCCGCCGCCGTGGCGGCCGCGAAGCCCGCCGCGCGCTGCGCTCGCGCCCCATCCCCATGGCCGAGGCCGCCGTGCGCCCCGGCATGGTGGGTGGCCAGTACAAGCCGCTGACCGACCATGACATGCGGCGCATCCACCAGACGGCGCTGAAGCTGCTCGAAACCGTCGGCCTCGCCCAGGCCATTCCCAGCTGCGTCGACGCCATGACGGCGCGCGGCTGCTGGCTCAATGCGCAAGGCCGCCTGTGCATTCCCGCAAGCCTCGTCGAGGACACGCTCGCATCCTGTGCGCGCAACTTCGTGCTGCATGCGCGCGACCCGAAGCATGACATGGAGCCCTCGGGCAACCGCGTCTATTTCGGCACCGCCGGCGCCGCCGTCCACATCGTGGAGCCCGAGACCCGGAGCTACCGCGAATCGCTGCTTGTCGATCTCTATGACGCCGGGCGCATCGTGGACATTTGCGAGCACATCCACTTCTACCAGCGCCCGGTCACCGCGCGCGACATGATCACCGGCCACGACCTCGACATCAACACCATGTATGCCTGCCTCGCGGGCACGGAGAAGCATGTCGGCACCTCGATGGTCGATCCGGCGCATGTGGACGAATGCCTGCAGATTCTCCACGTGCTGGCGGGCGGCGAGGACAAGTGGCGCGAGCGGCCCTTCGTGTCGCAGTCCAACTGCTTCGTGGTGCCGCCGATGAAATTCGCCGAGGACGCCTGCCGCTGTCTTGAGGCGGCCGCGCGCGGCGGCATGCCGGTGCTGCTGCTTTCGGCCGCCCAGGCGGGCGCCACCTCGCCCGCGGCGCTTGCGGGCACGGTCGTCCAGGCGGTGGCGGAATGCCTTGCCGGCCTCGTCTACATCAACTGCGCGGTGCCCGGCGCCATCGCGATCTGGGGTCCATGGCCCTTCGTGTCGGATCTCCGCACGGGTGCGATGTCAGGCGGTTCGGGCGAGCAGGCGCTCATCACCTCGGGCTGCGCCCAGATGGGGCACTTCTACGATCTCACCGTTGGCTCCGCCGCCGGCATGTGCGACTCGAAGCTGCCCGACATGCAGGCGGGCTACGAGAAGGGCGTCACCGCCGGCATATCGGCCATGACCGGCATCAATATGCTTTACGAGTCGGCCGGCATGCACGCCTCGCTGCTGGGCTTCTGCCTCGAGAGCCTGCTGATCGACAATGACATGCTGGGTTCCATCAACCGCAATGTCCGCGGCATCGAGGTGAACGAGGACACGCTGTCCCTCGACGTCATCTCCCAGGTCTGCGTCGAAGGCCCCGGCCACTATCTCGGCAATGAGCAGACGCTGGCGCTGATGCAGAAGGACTATGTTTATCCGTCCATCTCCAACCGCATGAGCCCCAAGGAGTGGAACGAGGCCGGCAAGCCCGACATCGTCGAGCGCGCGGCTGCAAGGAAGCGCGAGATCCTCTCAACCCATTACCCCGAATACATACCGCGCCACATCGACGAGCAGATCCGCGCCAGGCACGACATCAAGCTGCCGCGCAGCGTGATGGAGCCGGGCGACCCGCGCTGGGCGTAAGCCCTGCCGCCCGACAGGCCGGATGAGGGCCTCTCTCCCGCGGGTCACATCATGGAACACCCCATCCTCACCGCCATCCGCCGCGCGGGCTTCACCCCGCTCGGCTGGTTTGAGCCGAGGCCCGAGGACAAGGCCCCGAACGGCGCCCGTTTCGTCATCCTCATCGGCAATGCCGGGCCGGACATGTTCCGCCGCTTTGCCCGCGAGCGGAACCCCGGACGCGACACCTTGGATGCCTGGACGCGTGGCGCGGTGACCGATCTGGCCCGGAGCATCGATGCCCGCGCCGTCTACCCCTTCGACATGGACCCGCCCTGGCCCTTCCTCAGCTGGGCGCGGCGCGGCGGTGCGGGCCACATCTCGCCGCTGGGCCTCAACATCCATCCGAGCTACGGCCTGTGGCACGCCTATCGCGCCGCCCTGCTTTTCCCCGTGGCCTTCGACCTGCCGATCCAGCAGCCCGGTCCGCACCCTTGCGAGGCCTGCGCGGCGAGGCCCTGCCTCTCCGCATGCCCGGTTTCCGCCTTCGACGGGGCGCGCTATGACGTTCCCGCCTGCACCGCCCACATCGCGGCCGACGCCGGAACGGATTGCATGACGCGCGGGTGTCTTGCGCGCCATGCCTGCCCCGTGGGACAAGGCTTCGCCTATGCCCCGGCACAGGCGCAATTCCACATGCGGGCCTTCCTCAGGACCCGCCAGGAGTCCTGACGAAACCATGTATCAGCTGATCCGCGCCAGGCTCGCCAAGGGCGACACCATCATCCTCGATGGCGGCACCGGCACCGACATCCAGCGCCGCGGCGTGCCGATGAGCTCATCGACCTGGTGCGCGGAAGCCAACATGTCCCACCCGGAGGTGGTGCGCGAGGTTCATGCCGGCTACATCAAGGCCGGGGCGGATATCGTCATCGCCAACACCTTCGCCACCTCGGCCCTGCTCTTCAATGCGCTCGGCCGCGACGACGAGTTGCTTGCGATCGACCGCGCCGCCGTCGCCATCGCCAGGGATGCCGCAAGAAACCATCCCGTCGCCGTCGCCGGCTCCATGTCCACCATGCGCCCCGTGGTGGCGGGCAGCGACCGCACCTCGAAGCAGCAGGAATGGCCCGAGGAAAAGGCCCGCGCGCTGTTCAGGCGCAAGGCGGACAATCTCGCGGCCGCCGGCGTTGACCTCATCATGATGGAGATGATGCGCGACACCGATTACTCCGTCTGGGCAACGCAAGCCGCGCAGGCCACGGGCCTGCCCGTCTGGATCGGCATTTCGGTGGAACGCCACGGCGGCAAGCTCACCGGGTTCGGCCGCGAGGACCAGGATTTCGGCGCGGTGGCCCGCGTGCTCTCCGCGCTGAAGCCCGATGCCATCAGCATCATGCACTCTTCGCCCAACGACACGGACGAGGCCATCGACATCCTGCGCGGGTATTGGAAAGGCCCCATGGGCGCCTACCCCGAGAGCGGCTATTTCAGGATGCCGGACTGGACCTTCGTCGACATCATCCCGCCGGACGAGCTGGTCAAACGCGCCAAGGCCTGGAAGCTGAAGGGGGTCTCGGCCTTTGGCGGCTGCTGCGGCCTCGGCCCCGATCACATCATTGCCCTCCACAAGGCTTTCCGGCCATGAAAACCGGATCCTGCCTCTGCGGCGCGGTCAGCTTCGAAATCCATGGACCCCTGCGCCCGGTTATCGCCTGCCATTGCATCCAGTGCCGCAAGCAGACGGGCAACTACATGTCCGCCACCGCCTGCGCCGACAGCGAGCTGAAATTCACGCAAGCGGACGGCCTCAAGTGGTTTCGCGCCAGCGGCATCGCCCGGCGCGGCTTTTGCAAGGACTGCGGCTCGGTGCTGTTCTGGAAGCGGGACGGCAGCACCGACACCTCGATCTGCGCCGGGGCCATCGACGGCCCGACGGACACCTGGCTCGAAGGCCACATTTTTTGCGAAACTGCGGGCGATTACTACGTCATCACCGGCGGCGCTTACCGCAAGGATCAGTGGTAGGACTCCCGGAGTTCACGCCCGCGCCTTCAGGTCGCGCTCCAGTTCGCCATAGCCCGTGTAGCGATATTCGTAGGCGAGACCCAGCTTCTTCGCCGCCGCCATGGCCTTCCTGGCCAGCTCCTCGTTGCGCGTCTGCGCCAGAAACACGATCCTGGTGTAGTTGCCGAAATAGAGCGGCAGCAGTTCCGGGTGCCGGTCCATGCCGAGGCCCTCCCAGATCAGCTTGTCGAAATGCCGCGCCAGATAGTCGGTGAGGAAGAAGGCTGTCACGTCCTCCTCCGCTGTCCTCGCGAAAACCTCCTGGCCGGAGAAGAAGGCATAGCAGTGCGGGCCTTCGAGGCGCTCGATCCCCTCCTCCGCCAGCAGCGTGTCGATGCCGCCTCCCGTGCCGCAGTCGCCGTAGAGCACGAAGATCGACTGGTAGCGGGGCCTGGCCTCAAGAATCCTTTCGCGCAGGGCAGGGACGATCTTGTCGGGCGTGTTGTGCCACTTGGCCGGCAGGCACTGGAGATCGAAACCCGTCCAGCGGTTGCGCTCGATCAGGTCGACGATCTCGCGCCCCAGGGCGCCGCAGGCCAGAAGAAGAACCTTCCCCCGGCCCGGCTTGAACTCATACTCGTCAGAAGGCTTGAGATTGACCAGAGTCATGCCGGCCCCCCGGCTGCGGTGAGATCAGTTCGCGGCCAGCTGGTTATGCTTGCGCGCCATGAAGCTCTTGGCGGTCTCGACCGCCACCGCCGCGTCGCGGCAATAGGCGTCGGCGCCGATGGCCTTGGCGAAGTCCTCGTTCAGCGGCGCGCCGCCGACGAGCACCACATAATCGTCGCGCATGCCTTTTTCCTTCATGGTATCGATCACGACCTTCATGTAGGGCATCGTGGTGGTGAGCAGCGCCGACATGCCGAGGATGTCCGGCTTGTGGGTCTCGATCGCTTCCAGATACTTCTCGACCGGGTTGTTGATGCCGAGATCGATCACTTCGAAGCCCGCGCCTTCCATCATCATGCCGACGAGGTTCTTGCCGATGTCGTGGATGTCGCCCTTGACGGTGCCGATCACCATCTTGCCCTGGCGCGGAGCGCCCGTGGCGATGAGCAGCGGGCGCAGGATGGTCATGCCGGCCTTCATCGAGTTGGCGGCGAGCAGCACTTCCGGCACGAACAGTATGCCATCGCGGAAGTCGACGCCGACGATGCGCATGCCTTCAACGAGGGCCTCGGTCAGCACCTTGTAGGGTGCCCAGCCGCGACCGAGCAGGATGTGAACCGCCGCCTCGACCTCTTCCTTCAGGCCGTCATAGAGGTCGTCATGGACCTGCTGGACCAGCTCCTCGTCATTGAGGGAGTTCAGGTCAAGTTCGCCATCATCGCTCATCGGGTTGCTCCGGAGGAAATTCTTGAGATATCAAGATAGCCGCGGGCGCGTTGCGGCTTTCGCCAGCAGGCGACCTCCCCATGCCGGAAAGCGACGGTTGAGGCAAGCGGAAAGCCCGGTTAAGAGGTCCTTCTCCTTGATAGAACCCGGATTTTCCTCATGAGCGCCGCCCCCGACATCGCCGCCATCCGCGCCCAGTTCCCCGCCCTTGCCCTCAAGGACCAAGGCCGCGACCGGGTCTATTTCGACAACCCGGCGGGAACCCAGGTGCCGCGGCAGGTCATCGACCGGACCGTGGACTGCCTCGTCAACCGCAATGCCAATCTGGGCGGTTACTTCAAGACCACCGTCGAGGCCGGGGAACTCGTCGATCTCGCGCACCAGGCCTGCGCCGACTTCTACAATGCGCGCAGCATGAACGAGATCGTCTTTGGCCAGAACATGACGAGCCTCACCCTTAATATGTCGCGCTGCCTCGGCAGGGAGCTGAAGCGTGGCGACGAGATTGTGCTGTCGCGCATGGACCATGACGCCAATGTCGCCCCCTGGCTGCTGCTCGCCGATGACTTGGGCCTTGTGGTGCGCTGGATCGACTTCGACACCGAGACCTATGAATTCCCCGAGGACGCCCTGACCAAGGTGCTGAGCGGCAGGACCAAGCTCCTCGCCATGGGCATGGCGTCGAACTGCACCGGCACGGTGAATGACACGAAGCGCTTCGCGGCGGAAGCCAGGACGGCTGGCGCCATCGTCTATCTCGATGCCGTGCAATATGCCCCGCACTATGCCATCGACGTTCGGGAACTCGGCGCCGATTTCGTCGTGTCCTCCGCCTACAAATGGTTTGGCCCGCATCAGGGAATTCTCTGGGGACGGGAAGAACTCCTGAGGCAGACCTTCGGCTACAAGGTTCGCCCCGCCGGAGAGGATCCGCCGCATAAGTTCGAAACCGGCACGCTCTCCCACGAAGGCATGGCCGGCACGCTGGGCGCCATCGAATATCTGGAGCAGTTCGGCGCCGGCGACACGCGGGCAAAACGCATCGCCTCCGCCTGGAACAGGCTCGCCCACTATGAACACAAGATCACGCTGCGCCTGATCGAGGGGCTCGGGAGTTTCAAGGGCCTCACCATCCGCGGCATCACCTCGGCCAATGCCATGCACCGCCGGGTGCCCACCGTATCCTTCACGCTCGACGGCCATCACCCGCAAAACCTCGCCAGGGCCTTCGCCAGGGACAACATCTTCGTCTGGTCCGGCCACAATTACGCGATCGAGCCCGTGGGCCGCATGGGCCTGATGGACAAGGGTGGCGTGCTGCGCGTCGGCCTCGCGCATTACAACACGGAAGCCGAGGTTGACGCCCTCCTTTCTTCCCTCTCCCGCCAGATCAGGAGCGCTTGAACCATGGCCTTCAAACTCGCCGTCATCGGCCTCGGCAAGATCGCCCGGGACCAGCATCTTCCCGTCGCCGCCAGGAACAGGGACTTCGATCTCGCCGCCGTTGTCTCCTCGCGCGGGGGCTATGGCGAAGCGCCGCATTTCAAGACGGCGGGAGAGCTGTTTTGCAGCGGCATCAAGCTCGATGCCGTCTCGCTCTGCATGCCGCCCGGGCCGCGCTTCGCCATCGCGCGTGATGCGCTCGACGCCGGGCTCCACGTGCTGATGGAAAAACCGCCAACGCCCACGATGGGCGAACTCGATGCGATCGCCGCGCATGCCGGGGCGAGGAAGCGCATCCTCTTCACCACCTGGCATTCGCAGTATAACAAGGCGGTGGACGAGGCGCGGCGCCTGCTCAAGGGAAAGCGCGTCACCCGCCTGCATGTCAGCTGGAAAGAAGACGTGCGCCACTGGCACCCGGGCCAGGACTGGATCTGGGAGCCGGGCGGCTTCGGCGTCTTCGATCCCGGCATCAACGCCTTCTCGATCATCACCAAAATCCTGCCGCAGCCGGTCTTCGTGAAGTCCGCCATGCTGGAAACGCCGCGCAACAAGGCCACGCCGGTCGCCGCGCAGATCACCTTCAGGCCGTCATGGGATGGCGAGGCTGAACTGACCGCCGATCTCGACTGGCGGCAGACCGGCGAGCAAAGCTGGAACATCGACGTCGAGACCGCCGATGGCCTCAGGCTGGCGCTGCGCCGCGGCGGCACGGAGCTCCACATCGGCGGCAAGCTCGAGGTGCAGGCTCCACCCGAGGAATACGAGGGCATCTACGTTCACTTCGCGCAACTGCTGCGCGAGGGCCGCAGCCACGTCGACGGCGCCCCCCTGCAGCTCGTCTCCGACTGCTTCATGCTGGGCCGTCGAACCGATACGGAACCGTTCCTCTGATCCGCGCAAGCGTCTCAGGCAGCGTTCCGCCCGCATCCACCCTCGGCCAATCCATGCGGCCGAGGTCATAGCGCAGCTGGGTCTCGATCACGCCCGGCGTCGCGTCGGAGGCATCGCCGCTGCGCGCGGCGACCCGCGCGGCAAGAACATCCGTCGGCGCTTCGAGCCACACACCCGCGAAATGCGCGCGCGTCCGCCGCGCCAGTTCCGCCGCGGCCCGGCGCTCGTCAGGCCGCGCAAAGACGGCATCGAGCAGCACGGAATGCCCCGCCGCCAGCGCTTTCTCCGCCCGCGCCAGGCAGGCCGCATAGACCTCGGAGGAGGCTTGCCGGGAATAGCTCTCAACCGGCAGCCGCGCGGTCTCAGGCACGCCCGCCAGAACCTTGCGCTCCACGTCGCTGCGCACATGGATTGCCCCCGGCACCGCTCCCAGAAACGGCGCCAGCGCCGCGGCCGCCGCCGACTTGCCGGCGCCCGACAGTCCGCCAATGCACAGCAGTTTCGGCGGCGGAACCTTCAGATACTTCACGCAGGAGCGGAACCAGTCCAGCGCCTGGCCCCGGCTCCTCATCGAATTCTTCAGCGCCAGCTCATGCGCCAGGTCTGCCGTCACCAGCGCGCGCACGCCGGCACGGGTCGACAGGAACAGCGGCAACAGCGAAAGCCCCGAAAGGTCCTCCTCCTTCCGCCGCAGATGGAGATAGCGGTTGAGCACGATATTGGCAGTCGGCTTCTCGCCGCTGCTCCACAGGTCCATCAGCAGGAAGGCCAAATCGTAAAGCACGTCGATGGTGGCGATCTTCTCGCTGAACTCGATGGCGTCGAACAGCCGTGGCTCGCCGTCCTCGAGGAAGATGTTGCCGCAATGAACATCGCCATGACAGCGCCGCACCAGCCCGCGCCCGCTCCGGTCGGACAGAAGCTGCCGGTCAGAGCGCAGAGCGGCTTCGCAGAGCGCGTGGAACTCCAGCGTATCGGCGGGGCGGAAGATATCGGGGGAATCGATGAAGGCTCTGGAGAGCTGCGCGCCAAGGCCTGTCATGATGTCCGAACCCCTCGCATCGCTGCGCGGCGCTCGGTCATGCGATGCGGCCACCATCGCCGCCAGCCTGGCCGACAGCGCGGCATCGATCCCGCCATGTGCCATCCGCCACGCCAGCAGGTCATGCGCGGGGAAGCGGCGCATCACCAGCACCGGCTCGGCCAAAACCTCATCGACCGCGAGGTAAAGTCCGGGCGTGAACAGCCGGTTGATCTCAAGCTCGGCGGCCAGGGCGGCGCGCCGCTTATCGGGACTCGAGAAATCGAGATAGGGCAGCCGCACGTCCTTCTTGATCTTGAAGGCCCGCTCGCCAACCAGAAACACATGCGCGGCATGCGTCTCCACATGCTCCACCGGCTGGCCGGGCAGGCCCCAGGTCTCGCCCTTGAGGAAGGCAGGAGTGAACATGGCCCGACAGTGCCGCGCCATGGATCAGACGTCATTGACGGACGTCAATTCCCCCGGCGGCGCTCGCGGCGGGCGGCTCCCGCGGCGGCGGCGTCGTGGCCCTTGGCGAGTTCGGAGACCGGGCCCAGCTTCGCCTCGATCAGCTCCACCGTCGGGCGGGCACCCTTGCTGTAGCTTTCGAGCGACTTGCGCATGGCGGCAAGGTGCTCCGGGCTCGTTCCGCAGCAGCCGCCGATGATCCTGGCTCCGGCGTCGAGCGCGATGCGGGCATATTCCGCCATCAGCTCCGGCGTGCCGGTGTAATGGATATGGCCGTCGACATATTGCGGGATGCCGCAATTGCCCTTGGCGACCACCGCCGCGTCGGGCCGCGCCTCCGAGATGCCGAGCACCGTCGCCACCAGTTCGGAGGCACCCACGCCGCAGTTGGCGCCGATGGCGACGGGCTGCGCGGCGAGCGCCGCGGTGATGGCGCCGAAGGCCTTGGGCGTGATGCCCATCATGGTGCGGCCATTGGTGTCGAAGCTCATGGTGGTGACGATGGGAAGGCCGGCCTCCGACGCGCCCCCGACGGCGGCGCGGAGTTCCTCTTCCGACGACATGGTCTCGATCCACAGCACGTCAACGCCCCCCTCCTTGAGGGCCAGCGCCTGCTCGGCGAAGGCCTTCACGGCCTCGTCATGCGACATGGCGCCGACGGGTTCCATGATCTCGCCGGTGGGGCCGATGGAACCGCCCACATAGACCGGACGGCCCGCGGCATCGGCCTCGGCGCGGGCATTCTTCGCGGCGGCAATATTGATCTCGCGCACCTGATCCTGCGCGTTGTGGAGCTTCAGGCGGTGGCGGTTGCCGCCGAAGGAGTTGGTGAGCACGATGTCCGCCCCCGCTTCGATGAACTGGCGGTGCAGCGTGCGCACCCGCTCAGGATGCTCGAAGTTCCACATTTCCGGGGCATCGCCCGAGACGAGGCCCATTTGGAAGTAGTTGGTTCCGGTGGCGCCATCGGCCAGCAGCCAGGGACGCGTGGCGAGCGCTTCGGTGAAGGACGGGCGGGTCATGGATGCCTCCGGGACAGACGATATAAAGACTTCTTTATATCGTGGTCCCTCAGATTGCAAATAGCGAAGTGGCTCATTGGCGGATCAGCGCATCCCGCGACAAAGAGGCCCACATCGGCATCAGGCGGCCTCGGCGCCGTAGAACAGCGTCGAGACATGCTGGGCCTCGGCGAAGAACAGCCAGCGCTGCACCACGGCGGCGAAGATTGCGAGGGCCGCGGACGGAAGGGCGGCGAGGGGAACGACAAGCCCCGCCAGCATCAGCAGGATCGCCAGCACCAGGGCAATGACCACGAGCCGCCGCAGCCTCGCGGCGTGCCTGCGGGCGACGGCATAGCCCATCTCCGTCTGCACATAATTGGCGGCGGTGTGCGGCGCCTCCCACTGGCTGACGCGCCCGATGCGGCCGAGGCCGGTGGCCTGCTCTATCGTAAGGTCAAGCGGCGCCGCGTCGATGCTGCGCCAGTAGCCCAGCTGGACGGCCAGCGCGATCACCAGCCAAGCGCTTGCGAAATAGACGAGGAAGGCCGGGAAATTGCCGAAGACCGCGGTGATCGCCGCGAGAATCGCCGCGCCCGTCGCCAGCGCGAAGGCGAGATAGACCCACACCGTCCAGGGATTGTGCCAGGCGCGGATGGTTTTCAGTGTTGCGTAGATCTTGCCCGTCGACATGACCGTGAGCAGCGCAAGCGCGCCGGTGATCACCGCGAGTGGCTTGATGAGCTCAGGGGCCGGGTAGAGACCGGACCACACCACGCCGAAAAGCACTGCGGGCACGTAAGTCACCACCGCCAGCACCCCCTCGCGCGACAGCCACGAGGAGCGCCACTGCGAGAAGGCGCGCCAGGCGCGTTCCGGATGGCCGAGATGCAAAGTCGATGACAAGAGCCCGATGGTGATGAGGCCGAGCGCGATGACCATGGAGGCGAGCCCGAAGAGGAGCGTCGAGGCTTCGCCATGGCTGAGCCCCACGAGGCACAACAGTGCGAGCAGCCCATAGCCCGCACCCGAGGCCGTCGTGAACAGGATGACGGAATAGGCGGGATGCATGCTCAGCCTTCAAGCTTTCCGGAATGGTCGATGTCATTGGCGCGTGCGGATGCCTGCCTGGGGGAGAGAATCTTGTCCGCCCACTGGAACAGCCGGTCGAAGGCGGAGCCATCGGGTTTCGGCAGGGCTTCCGCCCGCGAGGTGGCCCCATCGCGCCGGGCGCGCGGCGGAAGGTATTTGTTGACGGGCCTGTAACCCATCTCGGGCAGCAGGTCATAGCCGCCGCGCCCGGCCACCAGCTGCGACACCCCGGAGGAAGGATCGCCGAGATCGCCGAAGTGCCGCGCCCCCGTCGGGCAGGCCTTGACACAGGCGGGAAGACGGTCCTCCTCCTCGAGATTTTCATTGTAGATGCGGTCGACGCAGAGCGTGCACTTCTTCATCACGCCGTGGCTCTGGTCATATTCGCGCGCGCCGTAGGGACAGGCCCAGGAGCACAGCTTGCAGCCGATGCAGGTTTCGGGGTTCACCAGCACGATGCCGTCCTCCGCGCGCTTGTAGCTCGCACCCGTCGGGCAGACGGTGACGCAGGCCGGTTCCTCGCAATGGAGACAGGAGCGCGGGAAGTGGACGATGCGCGACTGCGCCTGGCCCGCTTCCCGCACCTCATAGCCATGCACGCGGTTGAGCCAGACGCCGGTGGCCTCGGCACCCTGCGTGTGCTCGTCGGTGAGCGGGGCGGAATAGCCCTGCGCATTCCACTCCTTGCAGGATGTGGCGCAGGCCTGGCAGCCGACGCAGGTGTCGAGGTCGATGACGAGGCCGAGCTTTTTTGCGGAGGGCGGAGGAAGAGACGTCATGGGGCCCCCGCAAGCGGCTTCAGCGTGGCGAATTGCGGCTCGCTCAGCTGGCCCTGATCGTCCGCCCTCTCGACGCGCACGCGCAGATCGTACCAGGCGGCCTGGCCGGTGATGGGGTCGCTGTTCGAATAGCGGTAGCCGCCCCCGCGCTCCGGCAGGAGTTCGGAGATGAGGTGGTTGAGCAGGAACCCTTTCCTGGCTTCGCCGGCACCGGGGTCCAGCCCCCATGTGCCGGAGCGCTTGCCGATCGCGTTCCACGTCCACACGGTCTCCGGGTTCACGCCATCCATCAGCCTCGCCTGCGCCTTGATCTTCCCGTGATGCGAGGTGACGCTGACCCAGTCACCATCCGCGATGTAGAGTTTCGCGGCCGTCTGGCGCGCCATGTAGAGCCAGTTGCGGCCGAGGATCTGGCGGAGCCAGGCGTTCTGCGAGCCCCAGGCGTGATACATGGCCATCGGCCGCTGGGTGACGGCATGCATGGGAAACCCGGCTTCCGGCGCCATTTCGCCCTCGAAGGGCGGATACCAGAAGGGGATGGGATCGAAATGGCCGGCAATGCGCTGGCGATGCTGCGCGGGCGCAACAACCTTGCCGTGGCCCTGGGCAGCAAGCCGGAACTTCTGCAGGGGCTCGCAATAGAGCTGGTGGATCACCGGCTCCGGCTTGCCGATGAAGCCGAAGAAGGTGGCCCAGTCGAGATAGGCCCAGTTCACATGGCGGAAATATTTCATGTGATCGGGCAGTTCGTAAAACCAGTGGCAGCCATTGTCGATGTAGTGCCGCAGCTGTTCCGGGTTCGGCGCGCCCCTGCCCTGCGCACGGCCATTGGGACCGCGGAAACCGGCCAGCGGACCGATACCCGGCGCGCGCTCGTGGTTGACGATGTAATCCGCATAGCCGCCGGGATAGCGCGGCGAGCCGTCCGTGCGCGTCATGCCGGGAAGGCCAAGCCGCGCGCCGAGGTCGAGCAGAACCGTCTGGAACGGGCGAACGTCGCGGTCCGGTTCGACCACCGGCTGGCGGATCGAGTCGGCGGGGCCATCGGCTTCCGAAATCGGGCGGTCAAGGAGCGATATGCAGTCCCAGCGCTCGAGATAAGTGGTGTCCGGCAGCACCAGGTCGGCGTAATGCACCATCTCGGAGGCATAGGCGTCGGAGTAGATGATCCTGGGGATGGTGTAGCTGCCGTCCGGCTCCTTCTGCGTGAGGTGGCGGATGGTGTCCGGCACGTTCATCGCCGAGTTCCAGCTCATGTTGGCCATATACAAGAACAACACGTCAATGCCGTAAGGGTCCTTCTTCGCGGCATTGGTGATGACCATGTGCATCATGCCATGGGCGGCGAGCGGCGCGTCCCAGCTATAGGCCTTGTCAAGGCGCTGCGGCGCGCCCTGCGCATCGACGAGCAGGTCTTCCGGCGCGGTGACGAAGCCGAGCGGCGGGCCGGGCAGCGGCGTGTTGGGCTTCACCTGGCCGGGCTTTCCCGCCGGCTTCACGCCGGGCGGCGCGGGCTTGGGGAACGGCGCCTTGTAGCGGAAGCCGCCCGGCACATCGATCGTGCCCAGCAGGATCTGGAGGAGGTGAATGGCGCGGCAGGTCTGGAAGCCGTTGGCGTGGGCCGAGATGCCGCGCATCGCATGCATGGAAACGGGGCGGCCCACCATCTTCTCGTGATACCGGCCAAGATGGTCCGTCCACGGAACATCGAGCGCGATCTCCTCCTCGAAGGCGGTGCGGGCCAGTTCGGCGGCGATGCGCCTGATCGTCCCGGCCGGAACGCCGCAGCGCTCCGCCACCCTGTCCGGCGCCCATCCGGCATCGAGGAAACGTTCGGCGATCAGCGTGAAGGCGGTGACGGCGCGGCGGCCGTCGGGCAGCTTGAAGCGCCCCATCAGCTTCGGCGCGGCATCCGGCGACAGGGCCGGCATCGGCGAATTCGAGTGGCTGTCCCACACCAGCGCCGAGCCTTGCGGCGTGCGGGCGAACAGGCCGTCATCCGCGCCGCCCGGGTTCTCGACGATCAGCCACGGCGAATTGGTGTAGCGCAGCACATAGTCGCCATCGATCTTCTGGGCGCCGAGCAGCTCGTGGATCAGCGCGCCGACGAACAATCCGTCGGTGCCGGGGCGGATGCCGATCCATTCATCCGCAATGGCCGAATAGCCGGTGCGGATGGGGTTGATCGAAACGATCTTGGCGCCGCGCGCCTTGAGCTGGCCCAGGCCCTTCTTGATCGGGTTGGAGCCATGGTCCTCGGCGACACCGAAGAGCAGGAAATATTTGGTGTGCTTCCAGTCCGGTTCGCCGAACTCCCAGAAGGCGCCGCCGAAGGTATAAAGCCCGGCCGCCGCCATATTGACCGAGCAGAAGCCGCCGTGTGCGGCATAGTTGGGCGTGCCGAACTGGGTGGCCCACCAGCCGGTGAGGCCCTGGCTCTGGTCACGGCCGGTGAAGAAGGCGAGCTTCCTCGGGTCCGTGGCGCGCACGCCGGAAAGCCACTGGGTGGCCAGCCCCAGGGCTTCGTCCCACTCGATTTCCCTGAACTCGCCGGAGCCGCGCTCGCCGGTCCGCAACAGCGGTTTCGACAATCGCGCCGGGGAATAGTGCTGCATGATGCCGGCAGCACCCTTGCCGCAGATCACGCCCTTGTTGACCGGATGCTCCGGGTTGCCATCGATATAGGTGACGCGCCCGTCCTTCAGTTGCACCCGGATGCCGCAGCGGCAGGCGCACATGTAGCAGGTGGTGGTTTTCACCTCGTCCCAGGTCTTTGGCGAGGTGTTCACGGAGGGCTGGGTCATGCGGGTCCGGTCAAGTGGGTCCAATCTTTTCTACTCTACCGGCTCCCTTGGCCCTATGATAGGTCCAGAAGGACCGTTCACAGGTACCAAGATTGCGCGACTGGCTCGTCCATATCCGGCGGAACGAACATGGAAGCCTCCAGACCCAGATCCGCGAGGCGCTGGTCTCGGCCATCCTTGACGGGCAGCTGGCCCGGGATGAGCCGATCCCCTCCACCCGCAAGATGGCGAAGAGCCTGGGCGTTTCAAGGAATACCGTGGTCCTGGCCTATCAGGGCCTGCTTGACGATGGCTACCTGATGGCCAGGGAGCGCTCCGGCTATTACGTCTCCGAAAAGGCTCTGGAGAGCGGCTCCGCCCCCAGGCAGCCGCTCAAGCAGGCAGCGCCCGGCACAGGCATTGACTGGGCGGGCCGCCTCACCATGCAACCGGCGGCGCAGGAGAATGTGTCGAAGCCGCTTGACTGGCAATCCTACCCCTACCCCTTCATCTATGGGCAGGTGGACCATACGCTGTTCCCGCTCGCCGAATGGCGGGACTGCGCCAGGCAGGCGCTGGGCAGGAAGTGGCTCGGTTCCTGGACCAACGACACCTGGGCCAATGACGACCCGTTGCTGGTGGAACAGATCCGCCGCCGCATCCTGCCGCGCCGCGGCATCATGGCCAATGACGACGAAATCCTCGTGACGCTCGGCGCGCAGAACGCGCTTTACCTGCTCACCACGCTGCTGGTGGGGCCTGACACACGGGTCGGCATGGAAGAGCCTGGTTATCCGGACGTGCGCAACATCTTCAGCCTGCGCACGGCCAATGTGGCGCTGCTTCCGGTGGACGAAAAGGGCCTCGTTGCCTCCGAAGCCTTCGACGGGTGCCGCCTGGTCTTCGCCACGCCCAGCCATCAGTTCCCCACCACCGTGACCATGCCGCTCGAACGCCGCCTGGAACTGCTGAAGCGCGCGGCGAAGCATGACGTGGTGATCATCGAGGATGATTACGAGTTCGAGACCAATTACGTGAACGAGCCCTGCCCCGCGCTCAAGTCGCTCGATGACGATGGCCGGGTGATCTATGTGGGATCGCTGTCGAAGACGCTGTTCCCGGGCCTGAGACTGGGCTTCCTCGTGGCGCCGAAGAACATCGTGGCGGAGGCGCGCGCGCTCAGGCGCCTGATGGTGCGGCATGCGCCCAACAACAACCAGCGCACGGCGGCGCTGTTCCTGTCGCTCGGCCACCATGACACGCTGATCCGCCGCCTGCACCGCGCCTACCGCGCGCGCTGGGAAATCATGGGCGATGCGCTGAGGCGGCACCTGCCGGATGCGAGCCGCGTGCCGAGCTTCGGCGGCACCAGCTTCTGGGTGAAGGGACCGCCGGGGCTGGACAGTGACGAGCTGGGAAGAAAGGCCGCCGCCGGCGGCGTGCTGATCGAGCCGGGGCGCATTACCTTCGGGGCGGCCGGGGCACCGCTCAATTTCTATCGCCTTGCCTTCTCCTCCATCGCCGAGCAGAAGATCGAACCGGGCATCCGCGTCCTGTCGGACCTCGTGCGGGGCTGACGCATGAAGCTTGCAACCGACAACCGGGCGATGGCGATGGCCTGCGTGCTGGCGGGCGTGGGCCTCGCCTCGGCGCAGGATGCGGTGGTCAAATACATGTCGTCAGGCTACCCGGCCTACGAGACGCTGCTCTTCCGCTGCGTGGGCTCGCTGCCGGTCATCGCCTTCGTGCTGTGGCGGCAAGGCCGCGGCTGGTCGATCGCCACGCCGCTGTGGCCAAGGGTCTGCCTGCGCGGGGTGATCCTGGCGGCGGCCTATCTCTGCTTCGTGCTGGCCATTGCGGCGATCCCGATCGCCAATGCGGTGGCGATCTATTTCACCATGCCGTTCTTCGTGGCGGGGCTGGCGGGGCCCCTGCTGCATGAGCGGGTGCGGCTGCACCGCTGGCTGGCGATTGTCGCGGGCTTCATCGGCGTGCTCATCATGGTGCGGCCGGGAGCGGGCGTCTTCGAGCCCGCCTCGCTGCTCGCACTCGGGTCCGCCCTGGGCTATGCCGTGGGCCAGATGCTGGGGCGTCCCCTTTCGCAGCGCGTGCAGCCGATCGTGATCGTGGCTTGGCAGAACTTCATCTATGCCGGCATGGCGCTGGCGATCGGCATCCTGTTCAACAGCTTCGATTTCGGCCACTTCACGCATCCGAGCCTCGTGTTCCTGTCACGGCCGCCGGTGTGGCCTTCGGCCTTCGACGCCACGCTGCTGTTCGGCCATGGCCTCTTCGCGGGCGCCGCGATGATTCTGTTCATCAATGCCTACCGGCTGGCGGAAACGAACTTCGTGGCGCCTTTCGAGTATTCGGCAATGATCTGGGCGGTGGTCTACGGCATCGTGCTGTTCGGGGATTTCCCCGATTTCCACACCTGGCTCGGCGCGGGCATCGTCATCGCCGCGGGCATCCTGATGATCCTGCGCGACCGGGCGCTGGACCGGTCAATGGCGTAGCGCATTTTCAGGTCAAGTGGACGCCGGTTGACCGTCGAAAATGCGACCAAACAAAGAGATAGCGCATGAACTTGTCGCAAAACCGGTTCCACTTTTGCGGATCATGCTCTCTGGCGCATGATCTTGTCGCAAAACCGGTTCCACTTTTGCGGATCATGCTTCAGAGGCCGAAGCGCTTCCACAGGCGGTCCGCAAGCGAGTTGTGCGGGAAGGGCATTTCGGCATCGACGCCGCGCCGCGTCCAGATTGTCGCGTACATGTGCATGAAGGGCGATGGCGGCGGGTCGCGTTCCTCAAGGAAATAGCCGGGCACGTTCCACCACGCGACGGGGTCGACGGCCTCCGGCGGCAGGATGTCGATCCCGAGATCCGGGTGGCGCAGCATGAGGCCGGAGAGCATGTGCGGCCCGACATTTTCCCAGTTGCGCTCTTCCGGGTTCAGCGCCGCGACGCGGTCGAGCGCCATGTGCCAGAGATCGCCGCGGCGCGGGCTCGGGTTGGCCATGAAGCAGTTGGTCACCTGGGTGAGGCTCTCGCCCGTGGCGGTGGGTTCCGCATGGCGGAAGGGGCGGCGCTTCCCGGAGGCGACGAGGGGGCGCGCCTCGATCCGCGGATCCGCCTCAAGCGCCACCACGTCGAGATCGGCCCAGATGCCGCCCTGTTCGGCCAGCACGCGATAGCGGAACAGGCTGGTGAGATAGGCCAGGTTCGCGGCGTCGCGCCCGGGCTTGGGCAGCAGCGTTGCAGCATCCCGCACCCCGGCGAAGTGAGCGCGCAGGTGATCGGGGTCATAGCTCCACAGCGTCACGCGATAGCCCTGCGCCAGGAAGCTGGCGAGGCTCAGGCGGGCGAGGCGGGAGAGTTCGCCGGAGACCCAGAGCATGTGGACGGGAAGCTGCTTCAGACTGGCCATCAGACCTCAGATCGCATAGCCCGCCCAGCCCTTCACCGTGCGCAGCGCAAGCGAGGACTGGATGCGCTGCACGCCGGGAAGGCGCGAAATCCGCGAGCGGTGGATGCGCTCATAATCGCTTGCGTCGGCGGCGGCAACGCGGAGGAGATAGTCGAACTGGCCGCTCATCAAATGGCATTCGAGAATCTCCGGCACGCGCTGCACCGCCTTCTCGAACTTCTCGAAGGCCTCCTCCGTCTGGGCGGAGAGCGAGACCTCGACGAAGAACTCGTTGGCCAGACCCAGCGCCGCGCGGTCGAGTTTCGCTGTGTAGCCCCGGATGACGCCCGCCTCCTCGAGGAGCTTCACCCGGCGGTGGCAGGAGGATGGGGAAAGCCCCGCCTTCTGCGCCAGATCGGCGACCGGGCGCTGCGCGTTCTTCTGCAGTTCGGACAGGATGATCTTGTCCGTCTTGTCGAGTTCATGGGATTTCATTCGAATTTTCTAGCATAATGTCGAATTGGATTTCAACACCGCGCTGCTTGGGCGGCCTCTTCGGAAAATCATTCCAAGGCGGATTTGCTAGGCTCCGAGCATCATCTAGGGAGGACATTCAATGCTCATCGGCGTTCCGAAAGAGATCAAGAATCACGAATACCGCGTGGGCATGACGCCCACCTCGGTGAAGGAAGCCGTGCGCCACGGCCACGAGGTGTGGGTGCAGGCCAATGCCGGCGCGGGGATAGGCGCCACGGATGCGGACTACACCGCCGCCGGCGCCAGGATCATCGCCACGGCGGCGGAGATCTTCGCCAGGGCCGAGATGATCGTGAAGGTGAAGGAGCCGCAGGCTGTCGAGCGCCAGATGCTGCGTCCCGGCCAGGTCCTCTACACCTACCTCCACCTCGCTCCCGATCCGGAGCAGACCAGGGACCTCGTGGCCTCGGGCGCCGTCTGCATCGCCTACGAGACCGTCACCTCGCCGCGCGGCGGTCTGCCGCTGCTGGCCCCGATGAGCCAGGTCGCCGGCCGCATGTCGGTGCAGTCCGGCGCGCACTGCCTCGAGAAGGCTCAGGGAGGCCGTGGCGTGCTGCTGGGCGGCGTCCCCGGCGTGGCGCCGGCGAAGGTCGTAATCCTCGGCGGCGGCGTGGTCGGCGCCAATGCCGCCGTCGTGGCGCTGGGCATGGGCGCTGACGTGACCATCCTCGAGAAGAACGTCGACCGCATGGAAGAACTCGTCGCCCGCTTCGGCACGACGATCAAGACGGTCTATTCCACGCAGGGCGCGGTGGAAGACGAGTGCGCCGCGGCCGACCTCGTGATCGGCGGCGTGCTGATCCCCGGCGCGGCGGCCCCCAAGCTCGTGACCAAGGCGATGCTCAAGGACTGGAAGCCCGGCTCGGTGCTGGTCGACGTCGCCATCGACCAGGGCGGCTGCGCGGAAACCTCCAGGGCCACCACCCATGCGGAGCCCACCTATGTGGTCGACAACGTCATCCACTATTGCGTTGCCAACATGCCGGGCGGCGTTGCCCGCACCTCCACCTTCGCGCTCAACAACGTGACGCTGCCCTTCGCGCTGGCCATCGCCAACAAGGGCTGGAAGAAGGCCCTGCTCGACGATGCGCACCTCCGGAACGGCCTGAACGTGGCCGACGGCAAGGTGACCTACAAGGCGGTGGCCGACGACTTGGGCTATGCCCATGTCCCGGCGGAGACGCTGCTGGCCTGAGCCGGGCTGCATGATTGGCGCATGTTTCTTTCAGGCGATTCCGCTTGTACGGAACATGCGCAAAGCGGAGTCCCCAAACGCAAAAAGCCAGCCCGAGGGCTGGCCCAACGCGCCGACAGTGAATGCAAAGTCAGACTTCCGACTTCACCGTCAGGACCTGGCGGCCCTTGTAGAGGCCGGTCTTCAGGTCGATGTGGTGGGGGCGGCGGAGCTCGCCGGACTTCTTGTCCTCGACCCAGGTCACGGTCTGCTCCTGGTGACCCGAGCGGCGCATGCCGATGCGGCTCCTGGACATTTTCTTGCGTGGAACGGCCATATCAAGCTCCATAGGGGGCGCGGGGAACGGCCCATGCCCGTCATTTGGACGCGCTCATAACCCAGTCTAGCGGGCAAGGCAAGTCAGATAGGGGCCCATTCCGGTCATGCGGATGAGAATCCGGTTGGCCACCGCCCTCACACCCTTGGACGGCTTGCCGGCATTGCGCCTGAGCGGGTTCGGCAGCACCGCCGCCAGCAGGGCTGCCTCCTTTTTCGTGAGTTTTTTCGCAGGCTTACGGAAGTGGTGCCGGGCGGCGGCCTCGGCCCCATAGACGCCGGGCGCCCATTCCACGATATTGAGGTACACCTCGATGGTGCGGCGCTTGGACCAGATGAGGTCGATCCACATGGCGAGCGGGATCTCGATCAGCTTGCGGATGGCCAGCCGCCCGTCCCACAGGAACAGGTTCTTGGCGGTCTGCATGGCAATCGTCGAGGCGCCGCGGGTGGGGGCCTCGCCATCGTCCATGGCGTCGTCGATGACGCCCTGAAGCTCGATCCAGTCGACGCCATTGTGCTCGCAGAAGCGGGCATCCTCGGAGGAAATGACGGCGCGGGCGAGCCAGGGCGACATATCGTCGAGGCTCACCCATTGCTTGTCGATGCCATTGCCCGAGAGGGCGCGCAGGATCATGATGTTGGTGATGGGCGGCGGCACCACAGCATAAATGAGCGTCCCGACGATGGGCCAGGCCACGAGGAAGGCCAGGACATAGAGGCCCCAGCGCAGGAATGGGTTTTTCGGCAGGCGGCTTTTCAGGGCGCGGCGCATGGGCGGGGCTGGCTCCGGGTCCGGCTCCTCCGACGGCGCGGCCTCCGCCGCCACGTGGTGGAGCGGTTCGCGCGTGAGGACGGCAACTGGTTGAGTTTCCCCGGACATGACCCTAATCAGAAGCGGCCTTAGCACAGGATTTTCGCCTTGTCCTTCCAGGAAGCCCTCGCCCGCTGCGCCGCCGAAACCGATGATCTGCTGAACCGGCTGCTGCCCGTTGACGCCTTCCCCGCCCCGCGGGTGACGGGGGCGATGCGCTATGCGGCACTGGGCCAGGGCAAGCGGCTGCGGCCTTTCCTGGTGGTCGAATCCGCCACCCTGTTCGGCGTGCCGCGGGAGCGCGCGCTCCGGACCGGCGCCGCGCTCGAATGCGTGCATTGCTATTCGCTGGTGCATGACGACCTGCCCGCCATGGATGACGACGACCTGCGCCGCGGCAGGCCGACGACGCACAAGGCCTTTGACGAGGCGACCGCCATCCTGGCGGGCGATGCGCTGCTGACCTATGCCTTCGAGGTCCTGGCGGACGAAGCGACGCACCCCGATGCAGCCGTGCGCGCCACGCTGGTCGCCAAGCTCGCCAGGGCCGCCGGTGCCGCGGGCATGGTGGGCGGGCAGATGCTGGACATCGAGGCGGAGACGCAGAACGCCTCGGACCTCGCGCATATCGGGCTGATCCAGTCGCTGAAGACGGGGGCGCTGTTTCGTTATGCCTGCGAGGCGGGGGCCGTTCTCGGGCAGGCAGACCCAGCGCCGCTCATCCGCTATGCGCAGAAGATCGGGCTGGCCTTCCAGATCGCCGATGACATTCTCGACGTCGAATCGACGCCGGAAGCTCTGGGCAAGGCGACGCAGAAGGACAAGGCCATGGGCAAGGCCACCTTCGTGGACCTGCTCGGCATGGCGGAAGCCAGACGCCGCGCGGCGGCGCTGGCGGACGAGGCGGTGGAGACTGTATCGGTCTATGGCGAAAAGGCGCGCGTGCTGGGCGAGGCGGCGCGGTTCATTGTCGAGCGGCGGAAGTAGGTCGCATACCGGCGTCGTCCGGCCAGCGCGTTGTGTTCCGCGGAATTGTGACGGATCTCAGGAGCCGCTTTGTATCCGGCGCGCCGAGTTGGGAGTTGTCGCCGTGTGTGACGAATGTGGCGATAAAGATGTCTCGCAGCCGGTGGGATCGGAATGACGGCTTCCGCGCGGCGGCGGTTGGCGCGTTCGGCGAGGCCGTTGATCGGTGGCCTGAAGGGCTTCGCGAGGACGCGGGTGACGCCGGTGAGGGTTTAAACTGTTCTCTCCACCATCATCTTCTTGATCTCCGCGATCGCCCTGGCCGGGGAGAGCCCCTTCGGGCAGGTCTTGGCGCAGTTCATGATGGTGTGGCAGCGATAGAGGCGGAACGGGTCTTCCAGATTGTCCAACCGCCCGCCCGTGCCCTCGTCGCGCGAATCGATGAGCCAGCGATAGGCCTGCAGCAGTGCCGCCGGCCCCAGATAGCGGTCGCCGTTCCACCAGTAGGAGGGGCACGACGTTGAGCAGCAGGCGCAAAGGATGCACTCATAGAGGCCGTCGAGTTTCTTGCGGTCTTCCGGATATTGCTTCCACTCCGTCCGCGGCTCGGGCGACTGAGTGATCAGCCAGGGCTCGATCGAGCGATGCTGGGCATAAAAACGCGTGAGGTCCGGAACCAGGTCCTTGATCACCGGCATATGCGGCAGGGGATAAATCTTCACGTCGCCCCTCACCTCGTCGCAGGACTTGAGGCAGGCAAGCGTGTTGGAGCCGTCGATGTTCATGGCGCAGGAGCCGCAGATGCCCTCCCGGCACGAGCGCCGGAAGGTCAGCGTCGGGTCCTGCTCGTTCTTGATCTTGATCAGCGCGTCCAGCACCATCGGGCCGCACTTGTCCATGTCAACCGTATAGGTATCGATATGGGGGTTCTGCCCGTCGTCGGGGTTCCAACGGTAGACCTTGAAGTCCTTGAGCCGCTTGCCCTGAGGCTTCGGCCAGGTCTTGCCCTGTTGGACTTTCGAGTTCCTGGGAAGTGTGAATTCGGCCATGTGTGTTTCCAGCTCAGTTCAATTATCGAAGGATGCCGCCCGCGGCCCCCCACCCCGCCCCACAAGCGGGAAGGGAAACCACCGGGAAAAATCTGTCCTCATGAGTCCCCCTCCCCCTTGTGGGTGTACAGACCGGAGACAAGGGTAACACCTGTTCGGGGACATGGGTAACACATTTGCCTGACTTTCAGGGAGGTGGGCGATGCCATGGGGAGCTATGTCGGTGATGGAGTTGAGGCGTGAGTTTTGCGCGTTGGCGA
>NZ_JADCDA010000052.1 GCF_020252405.1 Aestuariivirga sp. | reverse complement strand
CCTTCAAGGTCGCCCTCGTCGCAGCCATGCACAAGTTCCTCACCATCCTCAATGCCATCATGCGAGACAACACGGAGTTCCGCCACAGCTACTGAAAATCGACAGTTGCTTGTCCCGGGCATCCTTTTCCCGGCCGCCAGAAAAGGATCGCCGGGACACGCCCGGCGATGATGAGATTCTTCGTAGCGGAGAACCGCCTCAACCCGGCGCAACACCCCTCAGCCGTTCCGACCGCCGCCGCAGCAGTTCCAGGGCCACCAGCATCGCGGTCGAGATCAGCACCAGCACGGTGGCCGCCGCGGTGATGGTGGGCGAGATCATCTCGCGGATGCCGGAGAACATCTGCAAGGGCAGCGTGCGGTCCTCGGGGCTCGCCAGGAACAGCACCACCACCACCTCGTCGAAGGAGGTGACGAAGGCGAAGAGTGCGCCTGAGATCATGCCCGGCAGGATGAGCGGCATGACGACCTTGAAGAACACGGTGTGCGGCGCCGCCCCGCAGGAGGCGCCCGCCCGCATCAGCGTCCTGTCGAAGCTTGCGAGCGTCGCCGTGACGGTGATCACCACGAAGGGCGTCGCGAGCGCCGTATGCGCCAGGATGATGCCGAGCCTGGTGCCCACCAGGTCGAGCGAGGCATAGAACTTGAACATGCCGACGGCGGAGATGATGACCGGCACGATCATCGGCGAGATGAGGATCGCCATGACCGTTGCCTTGGCCGGAAAATTGGCGCGCGCCAAACCCAGCGCGGCCAGCGTTCCGAGTGCTGTCGCCAGAATGGTCGTGGCGATGGCGACGAGGAAGCTCATCTTCACGGAACCCGACCAGCGCGGGTTGAAGAAGAAGTCGTCATACCATTTCAGCGAGAGGCCCGGCATGGGATAGGTAAAGAAGCTTTCCGAGTTGAAGGACAGCGGCATCACCGCGAGGATGGGCGCGATCAGGAACAGCAGCACAAGGGCCACGAAGACGCGCACCGCGTAATAGATGACGGTCTCGCCGCGGGTGTAATAGGCGGGAACGGCCATGGCGGTCAGCCCAGCTTCATGCGGTCGATGCCGACCAGCTTGTTATAGACGTAATAGAGGATCAGCGTCGCGGTGAGCAGGATGACGCCCAGTGCCGAAGCCTTGCCCCAGTTGTTTTCGGAATTGATGGCGCGCTCGATGAAGCCGGAGATCATCTGGTCCGTCGGGCCGCCGACGATGGCCGGCGTGATGTAATAGCCAAGGCAGAGGATGAAGGTGAGCAGGCAGCCCGCCGCCACGCCCGGCAGCGTCTGCGGCATATAGACCCGGAGGAAGGAATAAAACGGCGTGCCGCCCAGCGACTTTGCCGCGCGCATGTAGGTGGGCGAGATGGTCTTCATCACCGAATAGATCGGCAGCAGCGTGAAAGGCAGCTGGATATGCGTCATCGCCACCACCGTGGCGAAGCGCGTTTTGAACAGCTGCGGCTCGCCGTTGAGCACGCCGGTGAGGTTGAGGAACCAGGTGATGCCGGTGAAATGCAGGAGCCCGGCGAACACGCCGCCATCGGTCATCAGCACCATCCAGGCCGTGGTGCGCACGAGCAGCGATGTCCAGAACGGCAGCAGCACGAAGATCATCAGGATCGAGGCCGTGCGCTGCGGCGATGTGGCGAGCAGATAGGCCACCGGATAGCCCAGCACCAGCGTGAGCAGCGTGACGAGCAGCGAGATGCCAAGCGTGCGCGCCAGGATGCTCCTGTAGATGGCGCGGTCCGCCGGCACCGCCTCGATCGAGCCGTCAGGCGTCTGCCGCAGGTCCAGCATGGAGAGGATGTAGAAGGGCGTGTAATCGGACGACGAGCGCTTGATGGTGGCCCAGGTCTCCGGCTGGCCCCACACCTTGTCGATGGCGATCACCTGGTCTCTGTAGGGTGCGGCCTCGATGGACCCGATCTTGCGGCCCGTGGCCACCACCTTGGAGCGGATGCCCGACATTTCGTAATTGAGGCGCTTGCCGATCAGCGCCGTCTGCTTGTTCTGCTGGGCGGTCTTCATATCGGCCACGAAGGCGGCGAACACCTCTTCCGGGGGCAGGTCCTTGCCGTCCCAGGTCTTCAGGGCCAGCACCGTCCGCGGCATGTTCTCGGCAACGTCCGGGTCATAGACGGAGTTGTAGAGCATGATGAAAATCGGCACGACGAAGGAGAAGATGATGAAGGCGAAGAGCGGCAGCACCAGCGCCACGGCCTTGAGTCTTTCGGCGCGCCCGGCGCGGGCCAGCGCAACTTTCAGCGGCGTGCCGTCCGCGGCGCGCATGACGCCATCGTTGGGGAGTGCCTGTGCCATGGGCTTGCCGGGTCGCCTTCGGTCGTAAAAATCGCGAAGACCGGGGAGGAGCAACCCTCCTCCCCGGAAATGGGCCATGCTTACTGGGCAAGCCAGGCGTTGAAGCGCTCACGCAGCTCGTCGCCCTTGTCGGCCCAGAACTGCTGGTCGGCGTAGAAGACCGTGTTCAGGTTGGCCGGCGCGGTCGGAAGGTGGGGCAGGATTTCCGGCTTAACCAAGGCCATCGAATCCTTGTTGGACGGTCCGTAGGGAATGTTGTTGGCCTGTTCGGCCTGCTGCTTGGGCTGGCCGGCGAAGGAGACGAAACGATAGGCCTCCTCGAGCTTCGGGGTGCCCTTGGTGATCGCCCAGAACTCCGTGTCCGGGGCCTGACGGTCCCAGATGATCTTGAACGGCTTGCTGTCGGCCATGATCGCCTTGTAGAAGCGCCCGTTCCAGGACGAGGCGAACACCACCTGTCCGTCGGCCAGGAGCTGCGGCCCCTGTGCGCCGGTGTCCCACCAGACGACATCCTTCTTGATCGTATCGAGCTTCTTGAAGGCGCGGTCCACGCCTTCCTCGGTGCCGAGCACCTTGTAGACATCTCCCGGCGCCACGCCGTCGGCCATCAGCGCCCACTCAAGGTTCATGTAGGGGTTCTTCTGCAGGGCGCGCTTGCCGGGATACTTGGCGGTGTCGTACAGCGCCTCGAAGAGATCGGCGGGCTCCTTTGTCTTTGTGGTGTCGAAGGCGACAACCGTGGAATAAAGGTCGGTCGGCAAGCCGCAGTCGGTCACGTCGGAGCCAAGGAAGTTTGCGCGGTCGAGGCCGAGCTTGTTCCAGTCGATGGTTTCGAAAATGCCTTCGGCGCAACCGGCGAGAACCGTCTGGCTGTCGACGCTGACCACGTCCCAGGTCACGGCCTTGGCTTCGACCATGGCGCGGATCTTGGCGATCTCGCCGGTGTATTCGGCCTCGGTGATCTTGTTGCCAAGGGCAATGTAGGGTTCGAACTGCGACTTGCGCTGGGCCTCCTGGTAGGCGCCGCCCCAGGACGTGATGGTGAGTTCGTCGGCCGCATAGGCCTGGGCGGCGCCGAGTGCGGAACCGGCCAGCAGGGCGACGCCGAGCAGAGTAGCAAATTTCTTCATACGACAGCTTCCTCCAAATGGCCGGTCAGCGCCGGCCTGTTGATCAGAAGGGAGGAAGCAAGCCCCGGCCGCGCATAGGCATGCGCAGGTCACAGCGTCGATTTCCTCCCCATTTTACGCTCTGTAGGAGCTGTGGCGGTGTCCGCAACCCTGTGCAAGACCCCGACCCGCACCCTGTTTTTTATAAGCGCTGCAAAAGATACTAACGGCTTTTTCGAAGCCGTCACTAGAGTTTTTCTACGACCAACGCGGAAATTGAGTCATGCCCCGGGATTTTCCCAGGCGGACACCAGCGCCGGTGCGAGCCGCCCGCCGATGCGGATCGGGGCGATCATGGTCGCGAGGCCGGTGCGGTCGTCGGTCTCGACGGCGACACCCGCGACGGTTGCAGGGCCTTCGGCAGGCCGCATGCGCTCGACCGGCAGCTTGCGCAGGAAGCGCTGCAGCGGCTCTGTCTTTTCCATGCCGATCACCGAGTCGTAGTCGCCGCACATGCCGGCATCGCTGATATAGGCGGTGCCGCCGGAGAGGATCCGGTGGTCGGCGGTCGGCACATGGGTGTGGGTGCCGACGACGAGGCTGGCGCGGCCGTCGCAGTAATGCCCGAAGGCCATCTTCTCCGAGGTCGCCTCGGCGTGGAAGTCGATCAGCACGGCATCGCAGGCGGCGCCGAGGGGGCAGGCCTCCAGCTCGCGCTCGACCGCCGGGAAGGGGTCGTCCAGCACCGGTTCGATCATCACCCGGCCCATGGCCTGCATGACCAGCACGCGCTTGCCGCTGGCCGTGTCGATCAGCGCCGCCCCCTGGCCGGGGCAGCCCCCTGGCCAGTTCACCGGGCGCAGCAGGTTGGGGTGGCGCCCGATGAAGATCAGCGCCTCGCGCTGGTCGAAGGAATGGTTGCCGAGCGTGACGGCATCCGCCCCCGCCGCGAGCAAGCCGAGGAAGATTTCCTCCGTGATGCCAAAACCATGCGCCGCATTCTCGCCGTTCACCACCACGAGGTCGGGGCGGTAGCGCGCCTTCAGCATGGGCAGCTCGCGCGCCACCGCGTCGCGCCCGGCCCGGCCCACCACGTCGCCGAGGAAGATCATCCGCATGCGAAGGTTTCCCGCTCGGTCATCACATAGTCGAGCGGCGCGTCGTGGAGGCCTGCCGGCGCCTCCTCCACCATTTGCGCGCCATAGGCCACGCCGATCGCCACAACCTTCTTCAGTGCACGGAGCTTTTCCAGCGTGCGGTCGTAGAAGCCGCCGCCATAGCCGAGCCGGAAGCCCCTGCGGTCGAAGGCCAGCATCGGCACCAGCAGCACGTCGGGCGTCACCTCGGGCGCGGAGTCAAGCGGCGCCGGAATATCCCACGCCCCCGGCGCCAGCGGCTCGCCCGGCGCCCATGCGCGGAACGCCAGCGGCTGCCCCATCGCGATGACGACGGGAAGGCAGGTTCGCCATCCCTCGGCGTGCAGCCGTTCCAGCATGGGAATGGTGGTGATCTCGCTCTTGTAGGGAATGAAGCCGGAGACGGCGCCCGCCGCCATGCCGATCTCCGGCGGCAGCCCGCGCGCCGCCATCATCGCGCCGGCCCGGTCCTTCAGCAGCGCGTGGGCCTCCGCCCGGCGCTTCGATGCGGCCGCGCGCGCCTCGCGCTTCAACTCTGCGATGTCCATCAAATCTCCGGCGGGGAACACGAATGGAGTGGCGGGCCACCATGGGCCGTGAGCGACTTGCGATCCCGGGTCCCTACAAGTGTAGGTGGGCGCCGTGTGGGCAAGGCCACGGCCAAGCCCAGGGACAGCTCCCATTCGGAAACGCATAGGCCCCAGGGAAAAAATGTCAGCTCACGCACCGGGCAGCCCGCCGGGCACTTATTTAGGTGCGATGGGGGTGGATGTCCATGGAGGAAGCCGTCGCCGGACGGGAGGCCCTCACTTCCCCAGATGCCGGGCCAGCGCCTCAAGGCGTTCGCTCGCCACCATCAGCCGCTCGCCCAGCGTGGCCTGGATCTCGAGGGCCTCCATCTGCGCGGCGTTTCTTGCCTCGCGCAAACCGTCCACCTGCTCCTCAAGCTCGCGGACGCGCTCGATCGCCTCAGACAGGCGGTCCGCCACCATCAGCCCCGCCATCACCAGCATGCGGATGTCGCCGACATTGCCGACGCTTGCCTTCACCCGCTGCACTTCGCTGTCGAGAAGCTCCGCGAGGTCGCGCAAATGCGGCTCCTCGCCCTCCGGGCACTGCATGGTGTAGGGTCGGCCGTTCACCTGGACGATCACATGCGCCATTCTCTCACTCCGGCGTGTTCGAGTGCAGAACGGCGCGGATGCGCGACATGGCGGCATCGATCTTGCCCGCGGCCGTCTTTGATGTGTCGACGAGTTCGCCTGCCTTGCCGCGCACCAGGTCGAGTTCATGCGCCAGCCGCGCCCTCTCGCGCTTCAGGGATTCGGCCTCGCTCTCCAGCACCACCAGGCGCGCCTGCCCGTCAAAGGTGCTGCCCACCGCCTGCTCAACCCGGCTGAGCGCCGCCTCGAACCTCAGGAACGCCTCATCCAGTTTCTGAATATCCGCCATCAAAGCCTCTGGTATGATTGCCAAATTCCCTGCCTGCTGCCGGTCGCCACCATAGGCTGATTATGCGACTCAGGCAACGCCCCGGCGCAGGCGTGTCGGTGGCACAGGATATGACCGGTGATCATGTCCCACGCCGCGCTTCCAGGACATCGTGCTGCGCTGCCTTAAGGTGAAGGCGGGCCGCCGCGGACCCTCATCGACAAGCCGCCGGAGCGCGAAGCGGAAGCCTCCGACGCGCCCATTGTCGCCGCCGCCGTCAACCTCGACGACATGACGCCGGAACTGGCCGAAAAGCTGCGGCGCGCGCTGCTGCGCATCATGGAACGCTCGCCCGATGCCCGGCTCGCCGTGCTCAACGTGCTGAAGCTCAACCAGGGCCGCATCACCTATCACGTTCTGGAGGCCGTCGACCCGGCGGAAAAAATCCTCGACTATGCGCGCGTCAACAATGTCGACCACATCGTCATGGGCGCGCGCGCCAACTCGACGATGCGAAAGATTCTGGGCAGCGTCTCCGGCAAGGTGGCCATGGAAGCGCCCTGCACGGTCACCGTGGTGCGGGTGCGCGATGCGGAAGCTTGATCAGCGCTTCTTGGCCTGAATGGAAAAGGCCACCGGCATCTTCGGCAGGCCTTCGGGCAGAACCCACATGCGGCGGCGGCCCTCGACGGGCGCCATCCATGGCGCGAACTGCCATGCCAGACGCTCATGCTCGTTCAGCCGCTCCAGCGTCATCCCGGCATCGATCACCGCGTTGACGACGTCGGAGACCGGGTGCAGCCATTCATGCGTCACGGGGTGGGCGATCCTTGCGGTGTCGCCGGTATAGGTCGTCTCCGCGCTCATGGTCAGCGGCTTGTCCGGCGGGTTGCGCCAGTCGAAGCCGATGCGCAGGCCTTCGGCGGTCTCGTCGATCTGCATGAAGGAGGGGTGGCCTTCGAGCAGATAGAGGCGGCCTCCCGGTCTGAGCAGCGAGGAGGCGACCTCGGCCCAGCGCCGCACATCCGGCAGCCAGCAAATCGCGCCCCAGGTGACATAGACCATGTCGAACAGGCCATTGATGAGCTGGCGCGCATCATAGACATTGCCTTCGACGAACGGCACGTCGAGGCCCGTCTTCGCCGCCAGCATGCGCGCCGCCGCGATGGCCCTGGGAGAAAAGTCCAGCCCCACGCAGCTCGCCCCGCGGCGCGCGAGGCACAGCGTGTCGATGCCGATGTGACACTGGAGATGCGCGATACGCAGGCCGGAGACGTCGCCGATCTCGTCATGCTCAATATCATGGAGAGCGTCCTCGCCCGCGAGGAAGGCGTCGATCCGATAGCCGCCGGCCTCATCCCGGAGGTGGATCTCGGCCCGGTCATCCCAGTTCAGGCGGTTCTGAGCAAAGTAAGCGCCGGTCATGGCGCGGGCTCCCCGAAAAAAAGGGCCGGGAAAAACCGGCCCTTCAGAAATGTTCCGCGGACCGTCAGGCCCTGATCCTACTCGGCGGCCTTCTCACGCGCGGCGGCGAGGCCCATGGCCTTCTGCTTCTCGGCGATGCGGGCCGACTTGCCGGTGCGGCCGCGCAGGTAATAGAGCTTGGCGCGGCGCACCGCGCCACGGCGCACCACCTTGATCGAGTCGATCATCGGCGAATAGACCGGAAACACGCGCTCCACGCCCTCGCCATAGGACATCTTGCGGACGGTGAAGTTCTCGTTCAGGCCGCCGCCGGAACGGGCGATGCACACGCCCTCATAGGCCTGCACGCGCGAACGGTCGCCTTCCTTCACTTTCACATTGACGATGACCGTGTCGCCCGGGCCGAATTCCGGCACGGCGCGCTGGGCGGCCACGACTGCGGCCTGCTCTTTTTCGAGCTGAGCGATGATATCCATGACTGACTGTCTTCCTTAAAGGGTTGGCGGCCTATAGCCCCAACCCGGTTCAAAATCAAATCTTTCCCGGCATGTGGGCCTGCCACAGGTCGGGCCGTCTGGCGCGTGTCAGGGCCTCGCGCCTCTCCTGCTTCCACCGGGCAATCGCCTTGTGGTCGCCGGAGAGGAGAACCCCCGGAATTTCAATACCTTCCCAGAGGTTGGGCTTGGTGTAATGCGGGTGCTCGAGAAGCCCCCCTTCGAAGCTTTCCTCATCGCCCGAGGCCTTGCTGCCCATAACGCCGGGGAGAAGCCTCACCACGGCATCGAGCAGCACGATGGCCGCAGGCTCGCCGCCTGACAGCACATAGTCCCCGATCGAGACCTCGCGAAGGCCGCGCTTCCCGATCACCCGTTCGTCCACGCCCTCGAAGCGGGCGCAGACGATCAGGCAGCCCGGCCCCGCACCGAGCTCCCGCACCAGCGACTGGGTGAGGGGCTGGCCCCTGGGGCTCATCAGCAGCCGGGGACCCTCGGAGGGCGCGGCGTCGATGGCCGCCGCCAGCACGTCGGGCTTCAGCACCATGCCCGCACCGCCGCCCGCCGGGTGATCGTCCACCGTGCGGTGGCGGTCCGTGGCGGAGGCCCTGATGTCGCGGGTTTCCAGCGACCAGATGCCCTGTTCCAGCGCCCGGCCGGCGAGCGACAGGCCGAGCGGCCCCGGAAACATCTCGGGGAAGAGGGTCAGCACGGTGGCGTGGAAGCTGGGGGCCTTGAAGCTCATCGCTCCTCCTCCACGTCGAGATAGCCCTTGGGCAGGTCCACCACGATCCTGTCCTCCGCCGCCTCCAGCACATATTGGGGGGCGAAGGGGATCAGCACCGTGTCCTTGCGGCCCTCGATCTTGACGTCGATCAGGTCGCCAGCACCATAATCCGCCACGCCGGCGATCTCACCCAACAGCGAACCGTCGGCGAGGTGAACGGGAAGGCCGGTGAGATCATGCACATAGACCCCGTCGCCGGGTTCGGGAAGGCACCCGCGCGGCACGAACAGCTCCGTGCCCCGAAGCGCCTCCGCGGCGTTGCGGTCCGTCACACCCTTCAGGCTGGCGATGAAACCATCCTTCCGTGTACGGAGCTTCGCGATCTCGATCTTGCCGCCCGCCGCCGTTTCCAGTGGCGAATAGGACGCAATGGCGGCGGGATCGGCGGTGAAGCTCCTGAGCTTCACCTCGCCCCTGATGCCGTGCGCGGCCGTGATGGCGCCGACGAGAACCATTTTGCGTTTCAAGGTCTTCCCTTTCCCTTCTCCCGTCGGCGCAGCCGATGGGAGAAGGTGCCCGAAGGGCGGATGAGGGCTCTTTCCACCAGCACGACTCGCGGTGAGAGGCCCTCATCCGTCGCTTCGCGCCACCCTCTCCCATTGCTTCGCAACGGGAGAAGGAAAGAGTATCCGTGATGATCAAGCGATTTTTTTCTGCCAGGTGGCGCGTTTTTTGAGGAGTGCGTTGGCGAGGACGACGAGCTTTCGCATGACGGCAGTGATGGCCTGCTTGGGAGCTTTTCCGATGGCGATCAGCTGTTGG
>NZ_JADCDA010000051.1 GCF_020252405.1 Aestuariivirga sp. | reverse complement strand
TGACATGGCACAAGACACGCCGCCGCCATATGTGATTCGCCTCCCCACAAGGGGGAGGGAAAAGACCCCGATTCTGCATGACCGCCCGGCGCTTTAGCGGGAATAGACCAGGCGCAGGCGGGGCTTTGTGGGTTCTTCGCTGTCACCAGCGCAGTTCATGGCGATCTCGTATGACAGGGTGAGGGCATTGGCCTGCTGGTCCGGCGGCAGGGTGGCGAGAAAGCCGTCCATGGCGGTCTCTATGGCCTTGGAAAAGTCCCGGTGCCCGGCCAACGACGCCTCATCCGCCACCATGGCCGCAAGGCAGTAAAGGCTGGCGGCCGTTGGGGCTTCGGTGAGGGAGGGAGCCCGCTCGTCACGATCAGTCCGTCTCACGTCTGACTCCGCTTTTGCCGACTCGGCGATGTAACAAACCCATGAATAATTCTCCACAGGGGTCCCATGCTGCAATATGGTAACTTTGCCAGCATGAAATGCGGGCGGGCGGACTTGACCGGGGGTGGGAGCCTTGCTGAATGGAGCCGATGACGCCGGTTTTCTTTTATCATCTGGAGCGCCAGCCTCTGGATTCGGTGCTGCCGAGGCTTCTCGGCATGAGCCTTGAACGGGGATGGCGGGTGGTGGTTCAGGCCGGAAGCGAAGAGCGCGCGGAAGCGCTCGCCGCCCAGTTGTGGAGTTTCGAGGACAACAGTTTCCTGCCCCATGGCACAAAGGCGGACGGCTGTGCGGACCTGCAGCCGGTGTGGCTGACGGCGGAGAACGAGAACCCGAACAACGCCAATGTCCGCTTTTATGTCGATGGCGCGGCGGTGGGTGAGATCGGCGGCCTCACCCGGGCGGTGATTATGTTCGACGGCAATGATGCCGCGGCGGTGGAAGCCGCGCGCGAAGGATGGAAACGCTTCAGGGCCGCGGGCCACGAGGTGAGCTACTGGCAGCAGGACGGGCAGGGCCGCTGGCAGAACCGCGCCGCCGCCGGCGCATGATCCGGTCAGGCGGACCCGCCTGAACGAAAAGATCATGCGCCAGATCAAAAAACTTGAGCATGATCTTAATCGCCAAACCGGTTCCACTTTTGCGGATCATGCGCCAGATCAAAAAACTTGAGCATGATCTTAATCGCAAAACCGGTTCCACTTTTGCGGATCATGCTCCAGGTGAGGCTCAGCCCATCTGGGCTTCGAGCCACTGGTTCTCCAGGTCTTCGAGATCCGTTGCCAGCTTGGCGCGCAGCTTGGTGAAGTCGCCAGCCTTCTTCGGCTCCTCGCTGTAGATCGCGGGGTCCGAGAGCGCCTTGTCGAGGATCCCGATCTTGCCGCGGATCTCCTCCATGCGCCTGTCGAGTTTTTCCACTGCCTTCTGGACAGTGGAGGCGGAGGGTTTGGCGGGCTGGCGTGATGGTTCGGCGGCGGGCTCCTTCGCCGCCCGCTCCGCGCGGCGGACGGCGCGGGCGCGCTCCAGCACCAGCCGGGTATAGTCCTCCATGTCGCCATCGAAGCGCTTCACCGTGCCGTCATGCACCAGCCAGAGTTCATCCGCGCAGGTCTCGATGATGTGGCGGTCGTGGCTGATGAGGATGACGGCGCCCTCATAATCGTTGATCGCCATGATCAGGGCCTCGCGGCTGTCGACGTCGAGGTGGTTCGTGGGCTCGTCCAGCACCAGGATGTGCGGCCCGTGGAAGGCGGCAAGCGCAAACAGCAGACGCGCCTTCTCGCCGCCCGAGAGCGTCGAGCAGGGCGAATCCGCGAGACTGGCGCCGAAGCCGCAGGCGCCCAGCCTGGCGCGGCGTTTCGACTCCGGTTCGTCCGGCATCAGCCCGGCGAAGTAGGAATAAGGCGTGCGCCCGGCCGAGATCTCGTCCAGCTGGTGCTGGGCGAAATAGCCCACCGTCAGCCGCGCCGGCACTTTCATGTCGCCCGCCATCGCCTCGAGCTTGCCGCAGAGCAGCTTGGCGAAGGTGGACTTGCCGTTGCCGTTGGAGCCCAGCAGCGCGATGCGGTCGTCCGGATCGAGGCGGAGCGTGATGTTCCGCAGCACCGGCTTGTTTTCCGTGTAGCCCACGCTCACCCTGTCCCACGTCACAAGCGGGGGCGCGATGGTCTTGCCGGGGTTCGGGAAAAAGAAGGGCGCGACGCGGTCCTCGACCAGCTCGGCGATGGGCTCAAGCTTCGACAGCGCCTTGAGGCGGCTCTGCGCCTGCCGCGCCTTCGAGGCCTTGTAGCGGAAACGCTCGACGAAGGCCATCATGTGCTTGCGCTGGTCTTCCTGCTTCTTCTGGAGCTTCACGGTCAGCGCCTGCTTCTCGCGGCGCTGGCGCTCGAAGGAGTCATAGTTGCCCTGGTAGAGTGTGAGCTTGCCGCGCTCGAGGTGCAGGATGAAGCCCACCGCCTCGTTCAGCAGGTCGCGGTCATGGCTGATCAGCACGATGGTGTGCGGATAGTCGCGGATGAAGCTCTTGAGCCAGATGGCGCCTTCGAGGTCGAGATAGTTGGTGGGCTCGTCGAGCAGCAGCACGTCGGGCCTCGCAAAGAGGGCCGCGGCCAGGGCAACGCGCATGCGCCAGCCGCCGGAAAGGGCCGAGCAGGGGCCCTGCTGCGTCTCGCCGGAAAAGCCGAGGCCGGAAAGGATGGTGGCGGCGCGCGCCTCCGCCGAATGGGCGTCCATGTCGGCGAGCCGCGTCTGGATCTCGGCGATGCGGTGGGGGTCGGTTGCGGTCCCGGCCTCGGCTGTGAGCGCCGTCAATTCCCAGTCCCCCGCCATCACGGTGGCAAGCAGGCTTTCGGGGCCGCCCGGGGCTTCCTGCGCCACGGTGCCGATCCGCGCGTTTCGGGGCAAGGTGACGGAGCCGCTCTCCGCGGGAAGCTCGCCGAGGATCAGCTTGAACAGGGTGGACTTGCCCACGCCGTTGCGCCCGACAATTCCCACCTTGTGGCTTTCGGGCACCGCGACCGAGGCCTCTTCGAGCAGCAGGCGGCCGCCGATCCTGTAAGTCAGTCCATTGATGTGCAGCATGGCGGGCGCCTTGTAGCGGCGGACCGCCCAAATGTCATGCGCCGGATCATATGCTGGAGCATGATCCTGTCGCAAAAGCGGGTTGCACTTTTGCGGTTCATGCACCTATGGCCAGTCGCGCTGAAATAGCGTTGACTCTTTTCGTGTTGCACCGCACTACAAATGGGGGGATTTGAGGAGCGTACATCACGTGTCGAACGCAGCTTTCGCCAGAGCCGCCAGCACCGGGCCGGTCGACAGCGCCTATCTCGATGAAACCACCATGATGCTGCGCGACCTGCTGCGGCAGGTCATCCGCGTCCGCGAGCCGCGCGTGCTGGCCATTATCGACGAGCCCGCCAATGCCTCCGCGCTCGCGCCCGAACTGATCGGGCCGGCGCTGCAGGTCATCGGCATGTGGCTGCAGCTCCTCAATATCGCGGAAGAAAACGCGGCGATGAGGAACCGCCGCCAGATGGAAACGCGCAGCGGGCCGGACCAGGTGCCGGGCTCCTTCTCCCACGCCTTCGCCACGGTGGCGGCCGCCAATGTCCCGCCCGAGGCGGTGCAGACCGCCCTCGACACCATCGACGTGCAACCCACCATCACAGCGCATCCGACGGAGGCCAAGCGCGTCACCGTTCTTGAAATCCACCGCCGCATTTACCTGAAGCTCTATGAACTCGAGAGCCCGCGCTGGACGCCGCGCGAGCGCGTTCACCTGCTCAAGCTGCTCCGCAACGAGATCGATCTCCTCTGGCTCACCGGCGAAATCCGCCTGGAGAAGCCGACCGTGGAGCAGGAGATTCACTGGGGCCTGCACTTTTTCCGCGAGACGCTGTTCGACCGCACGGTGAGCCTCTGCGACCTTCTGGAGGCCGCGCTCCAGCGCCATTACCCGGAGACGCCGCACCGCGTGCGTCCGCCGCTGCGCTATTCCTCCTGGATCGGCGGCGACAGGGACGGCAACCCCTTCGTCACTGTCGACGTGACGCGCTTTGCGCTGACGGAAAACCGCAATGCCATCGTGGCGCGGCTGGAGCAGCGGCTGAACGATCTGGCGCAGCTCGTCTCGCTGTCGACACAGGAGATCGTGTTCCCGGAGGAGTTCCTCGGCCGCGTCCAGAAGCAGGTTGAACTCACCGGCGATGCCGATGCCATCGGCAGCCGCAACATGCACGAGCCGTTCCGGCGTTTCTTCACCGCGCTGAAGGTGCGGCTGGCCAAGACCTTTTCCGGGGGGCCAAAGGGCGCTGGCTTCCGGCCCATCGACACCGGCGAACTGATCGCCGAACTGCTTGCCGCCGAGGAGGCGCTGGCGCAGATGCACTCCGTCTCGCTCGCCGCGACGCTGGCGCGGCCGGTGCGCTGGGAGGTGGAAACTTTCGGCTTCCGCACAGTCAGCCTCGACATCCGCCAGAACACCACCGTCATCAACCGCGTGCTGAAGGAAATCTGGCGCAAGCTGAACCCGCTCGAACCGGGCGGAGGCCCGGAGGCCGGCTCCGCCGGATGGCAGGCCTGGATCGAAGCGGAGCTTGCGAAGCCCCTGGGCTTCCTGCCGCAGTTCCGCGGCGTGTCGGACGAGGCGCGCGAACTGCTGGGCCTCCTCGAACTGATCCGCGACACCATCGACGGGCCGGACCCGCAGGCCATCGGCGCCTTCATCCTGTCGATGACGCAGAGCGCCGCGGACGTACTTGGCCTCTATCTCCTCGCCAAGTTCGCCGGCCTCTTCGCCGATGAGAACGCCCGCGAAACCTGCCGCATCCGCGTGGTGCCGCTGTTCGAAACCATCGACGACCTGCGCGCCGCGCCGGCGATCATGACGGAGCTTCTGGCGCACCCCGTGGTGAAAACCTCCGTGGCCTTCCACGGCGGCCGCCAGGAAGTGATGCTCGGCTACTCCGATTCCAACAAGGACGGCGGTTTCTTCTGCGCCAGCTTCGAATTGTTCGAAGCGCAGCGCCGGCTGATCCGCGTCGGCCGTGACGCCGGCGTGTCGATCAGCTTCTTTCACGGCCGCGGCGGTTCGGTGAGTCGCGGCGGAGCGCCGACGGGCCGCGCCATTGCCGCGCAGCCCGCGGGCACCATCAACGGCCATATGCGCGTGACGGAGCAGGGCGAGGTCGTCTCCTCCAAATTCGCCAACCGCGGCACGGCGCAGCACAATCTGGAAATCCTCGCAGCCTCGGTCTTCGTGCATTCGCTCAAGTCCATCGACGAGCCCGAACTCAAGGTGAACCCGGAGCACCAGAAGGCGGTGGAATGGATCGCCCAGGCCTCCTTCCGGCACTACCGCAAGCTCGCGGAGGACAAGGGCCTGCTCGACTATTTTCACCAGGCTTCGCCGGTTGAGGAGCTGGCCAACCTCAAGCTCGGCTCGCGCCCGGCCCGGCGCTTCGGCGCCAAGGGCATCGGCGATCTGCGCGCCATTCCCTGGGTCTTCGCGTGGAGCCAGAACCGCCATCTGCTCACCGGCTGGTATGGGCTTGGCTATGCCTTCGACGACTTCCTCGTGCCGCGCGGGGCTGACGGCATGCGCCTGCTGCGCGACATGTTCAACCGCTCGCGCGGTTTCCGGCTGGCGGTGGACGAGGTCGAAAAGTCGCTCTACCTCGCGGACATGGGCGTGGCCGAGCAATATGCCGAACTCGTCACCGACCGCGCCTCGGCCGAGCGCCTCTTCGCGCTGATCCGCCACGAGCATGGCCGGACGGCCCGCACCATCCTGGATCTCACCGGCGAGACGCGCCTGTGCGAACGCTTCGAGGGCCTGCAGCGCCGCTTCGAACGGGTGCGGCCGATGGTTGACCAGGCCAACCGCTGGCAGGTGCAGCTGCTGAAGCAGACGCGCCGCGGCAAGGGCGGCGAAAATCTGATGATGCCGCTGCTGATGACCATGAACTGCGTGGCGGCGGGCCTGGGCTGGACCGGCTGATCAGCCCCCGGTTTTCATAATCTCCAGCGCATGTTCCGTTCACGCGGAATCGCCTGGACGGAACATGCGCCAGATCAAAAGCCTGAGCATCAACCGCAGGAGTGGAACGGACTCTTGCGGATCATGCCCGAATTGCCGGGCCGCGGCGACGCCAGGTGGCCGGTGATGCGGAAATCGAAATTGCCGCCCGCGATGCCGATCCTTGATTTTTCTCAGCTGTCTTGCCCCTTGCCCTGCAGCGCCTTTTCCCGTTTATTCAGCCCTAAAGAAAAAGCACAGGGAGCAATCACACCATGGCAATCTCGAAACGCGTGCTTCTCGCCGCGGCGGCGCTGCTGGCCTTCGGCATTCCCGCATCCGCCGCCAACATGATCGGCAATTGCGAAGTGACGGGCGAGAAGGGGTCGATCCCCATCGCCAACCCGGCCAGGCCCGGCCAGTTGACCGTCGAAGTGTCTCTCCCCGCCCCCATCTGGTGGAACGGCGATACGCCGGAAGCCATCAAGGACGGCATGGAATATTGCATGGCCGCCGAGATCGCCTGGCGCGCCGGCTACGATAAGCTTGAAGTCGTCAATGTCGGCTGGGACGCGCTGATCGCCGGCCAGACCCATGACTTCGACCTCGCCATGTCTCAAATCTCCATCACCGAAGAGCGCAAGAAGGTTCATGACTTCTCGGTGCCCTATTTCAGTTCCGACATCGGCGTGCTGGTGCGCAAGGATGCACCCGTCGACGAGACGTCGATCAAGTCCGCCAGGATCGGCGTGCAGCAGGCGACCACGGGTGCAGCCTTCGTCCAGGACAAGCTCGGCATCACCGACGTGCAGGTCTATCCGGACCAGGGCGACATGTTCGCGGCCCTGCGCGCCGGCCAGACCGACGTGGCCGTGACCGACACCTCGATCGTGCTCGCCGAAGTGGTGGCCAACCCGGACAAGGTGGACGTCGTCGGCCAGTACAGGACGGGCGAGTCCTATGGCGCCATCTATCCCAAGGGCAACGCCAACAACGCCACTCTCGACAAGATCATCCAGTCGATGATCGACGACGGCACCGTCAAGAAGCTCGGCGCCAGGTATCTGGCGGCCGCCTGGGGCAGGGACCCGGCCACCGTCCCCTATTTCAACCACTGAGGTCACTGCCCCCGCTGCTGAAGGTGGCGGGGGCATTGCCATCCTCACGTGAAGAAGCCCGCTCCTCATCCGCTGCCGCAGCGCGCCGATGGCCTGGCGCTTGCAGCACTGCTCTTTGCCGCGCTCAGCACGCTCGCAGCCTATGGCGCCGCCACCCTCATCCGCTCCTCGCTCGAATTCCTCGGCGTGATGAACGGCTTCTGGCAGGCGGTGTTCTGGACCGCCATTGCTGGCACGGCGCTGCTGTTCATTCCGGCGCTCCGCGCCTTGGGTGGATCGCGCAAGGCTGCCGCGGCGCTCGCCGCCGGTGACATCGCCGAAGCCCGCATCCAGACCGCCGCCTCGCGCGAGAATGCCTGGGTCACCTTCGGCTGGGGGGCCTTCGCGCTGATGGCGCTCGGCTTCGCCGTCTTTGTGATGATGAACGACGTCGCCGTGGGCAAGACCTTCTTCTACCTGCCGCTGATGCAGCAGAAGTGGTGGCTGGTGACGAGGCAATTCCTCCTCACCAACATCTTCATCTTCGTGGTGGCGGAAATTCTCGTGCTGGTGTGGGGCCTGATCGTGGCGCTGGCCCGCCTGATGCCGGGCAAGGCCGGCCAGCCGATCCGCGCGCTTGCCATCCTCTACTGCGACATTTTCCGCGGGCTCCCGGCCGTGGTGACGCTCTATCTCATCGGCTTCGGCATCCCCACCTCCGGCCTGCCGGAGATGATCGTGCCGCACATCGTGGGCTGGTTCGTCGACCTCTCCTCCATGTCGGTGGCCGAGCAGCGCTCGCTCACCCGAATCCCCGTCATCTGGTGGTGCATCCTGGCGCTGACGCTGACCTATGGCGCCTATGTCGCCGAGGTCTACCGCGCCGGCATCGAGTCGATCCACTGGAGCCAGATATCCGCCGCGCGCTCGCTGGGCCTGTCCTACATGCAGACCATGCGTTATGTCGTCGTGCCGCAGGCGGTGCGCCGCATCGTCGCTCCGCTGCTCAATGACTTCATCGGGCTGCAGAAGGACACCGCACTCGTGCAGGTGGTCGGCGTCATCGACGCCTTCAACCAGTCGCGCATCATTGCGGCCAATGCCTTCAACCTGTCGGCCGTCACCGTGGTGGCCATCCTCTTCGTCCTCATCACCATACCGCAGGCCCGCTTCGTCGACAGGATGATCGAGCGCGACAATGCCCGCATGCGGGCCGGGGGCTGAACATGTCCTTCCTCGAGATCGTGAACGTCGAGAAGGAATTCGGCCCCGTGAAGGTGCTGCGCGGCGTCAACCTGTCGGTGGACGAGCACCAGGTCGTCTGCCTCATTGGGGCCTCGGGCTGCGGCAAGTCCACGCTGCTCCGCTGCATCAACGGGCTGGAGAGGATCCAGGCCGGCGAGATCCGGCTGATGAACGATCGCGTCTCGGGGCCCGGCGTTGACGTCAACCGCCTTCGCCGGGATGTGGGCATCGTATTCCAGAGCTTCAACCTCTTCCCGCACATGAGCGTGCTGGAGAACGTGACGCTGGCGCCGCTGAAGGTTCTGAAGGTGGACAGGGCGGAGGCCGAGGCGAGGGCCATGGCGCTGTTGAAGCGCATCGGGCTTGAGGCCAAGGCGGCGGAATATCCCGACCGGCTCTCCGGCGGCCAGCAGCAGCGCGTCGCCATCGTGCGCGCGCTGGCCATGGAACCGAAGGTGATGCTGCTCGACGAGATCACTTCCGCGCTCGACCCCGAACTCGTCTCGGAAGTGCTCAACATCGTGCGCGATCTCGCCGCCCAGGGCATGACCATGCTTCTGGCGACGCATGAGATGGGGTTTGCCAGGGAGGTTGGCTCCAAGGTCTGCTTCCTCTTCGAGGGCGTGGTGCACGAGGAGGGCCCGCCCGCGCAAATCTTCGGCGCCCCGAAGCAGGAGCGCACCCGCGCCTTCCTCAGGCGCATCATTGAGGCCGGCCGGCTCTGACCGTCCGCCCCGGCGGCGGAGGCTGCGCTTGCCAGCAGGCCGCGCCGCCGCTATACGGCGGCCCTTCCCCTCACGCAGACATGCACGGAAACGAGGACTTTCATGGCCATCGAACGCACCTTCTCGATCATCAAGCCGGACGCGACCAGCCGCAACCTGACGGGCGCCATCAACGCCAGGATCGAGGGTGCCGGCTTGCGCATCGTCGGCCAGAAGCGCGTCAGGTGGGGCAAGGCGGAGGCCGAGGCTTTCTACGCCGTCCATAAGGAGCGCCCCTTCTTCAACGACCTCGTGGCCTTCATGATTTCGGGTCCCGTCGTCGTCCAGGTGCTGGAGGGCGAGAACGCGGTGGCGAAGTACCGCGAAGTGATGGGCGCCACCAACCCGGCCAATGCCGCGCCCGGCACCATCCGCAAGGAGTTCGCCTTGTCGATCGAGGCCAATTCTGTGCACGGGTCTGACTCGCCCGAAAACGCGGGGATCGAGATCGCGCAGGTGTTCAAGCCTGAGGAGATCGTCGGCTAGGGAACCAGGCCAATGTGGGTCGCCTTCTACGTCGCCGCCATCGTCGCCGTGAACTGGATGTTCACGGCGATCGCACCATGGCAGACGCCGCTGGGCGACCTCTATCTCGCCAATGTGGTGGTCGGCTTCATCTTCGTGCTGCGCGATTATGCCCAGCGCGAGATCGGCCACTCTATCCTCTTCGCCACCGCCGCGGCGGGGGTTCTCACCTGGTTCATGGTGGACCCGGCCATCGCGGTGGCCTCCATCACCGCCTTCATCCTGTCGGAAACGGCGGACTGGGGTGTTTATTCCTTCCTGCGCAAACCGCTCTCCCAGCGCATCCTGATTTCCGCGATGTTCGCCGTGCCGCTGGACACGCTGGCCTTCCAGTATCTCGCAGGCTACCTGACGCCCGCCGCCTTCCTCACGGAAATGGCGTCCAAGGGGGTTGGCGTCATCCTCGTGTGGTACATCCTGCGCGCGCGAGACCGGAAGCTGCGCATCACCGCCGCCTGAGCGGCCGGGGCCGCCCGGGGCCGACGCGCAAGGTTCGCCATCCGTCGGTCAGCCCGCGCACCTTCCGCGCCCGCGCTCGAAGATCAGCGGCACAATCCTTCAGTTGACGGCTCTGCGCGTTCCCGCGGGCGGGCGCTCCCCGCCGGACAGCAGCGGCCTGTCGATGAGCGTATCCATGATATGGCTCAGCACCTCCGCACGGTTGCGTGCGTCGGCCTTGCGGTAGATGGCGTTGAGGTGAGCCTTGACGGTGCCCTCCGCCGAGCCGCGGACCCCCGCGATCTCGGAAATGGACAGGCCCTTCACCATGAGGGCCGCCACGTCGCGCTCGCTGGCGGTAAGCTTCCATGCGTCGAAATGGTTCTCGATCACCCCTTGCAGCGCCGAGGAGGCCAGCCCCACGCTGCGCTCCAGGCTTGCCTTTCGCCGCAGCAGGTGCGCGAGGCAGGCCGCTTCGAAGGCAATGCCGACGAAAAGGGCGAGGCTCGCCAGGGCTTCCGGCAGCAGACCCCAGCCGACCCCGCCAAGGTCGGCCGCGTCCCGCATGACGTCAACAAAAAAGACAATGGCGCAAATGACTTGCACCGCGATCAGGGCCATGATCAGGGCTGGCAGACGATGTTTCATCACAGGGTCCGGTTCAAACGTCGGGGATCCCGTTTAATCATCAATCACGGCGCCCGAACAGCTGGGCAAAGCGCCAAACCGTCGCGCCCTGGAGAAAGTCTTGCGCCGCGGGCAATTCCGCTTGCCCGGCCGATGCTGTAAGGAATCTCCATGTTATCCGCTCCCGAAACCCTCGTGCTCGAATCCTTCGGCTTGTGCGTGCTTGCCTTCGTGGCGATTGTGGCGCTCCACCTGGTGGGTCTTCACGTCTCGATCCGGCTGTTCCACATGAAATTCAACGTCGGGAACATTCATTCGCTGCCCCAGCACCGGGCGATGATCGTCATCCTTGCGGCGATGATGCTGCTGTTCGGCCTTCACATGATGACCAATTTCGCGTGGGGCCTGTTCATGCATGCGGCAGGCGCCCTGCCGACCTATCGCGAGGGCGTCTACTATTCCCTCGAGAACTATACCGCGCTGGGCCTGACGCGGGTCGATGTCGATGACCGCTGGCGCATGCTGGCGCCGATGATCTCCATGTCGGGCGTGTTCTGCCTGAGCTGGTCCACTGCGTTGCTGGTCAGCTTCTTCGGCCAGATCTACCGCATCAGGCCCAACGGCTGACGGGGAACCACGGTCAGATGGCCCCGGACTGCGCGCGCTGCCCGCGGCGCGGTATGGCGCGCGGTATGGCGGCGGCAATGCGCGCTATGGCGCGCCTCAGAAATAACCCTGCCGCTTCTTGTCCTCCATGGCGGAAGCGCCGTCCTTGTCGATCATGCGTCCGGCGCGCTCGGAGCCGGACGCCTGGACCGTTTCGAGGATCACCCCGCGCACGTCTTTCGCCGATGACACCATGCCGCCCGTAAGCGGATAGCAGCCGCAGGTGCGGAAGCGCACCGGCAGCATTTCCGGCTCCTCACCGGGGCGAAGGCGCATGCGCGCGTCATCGACGAGGATGATCTGCCCGTCGCGCCGCACCACCGGCCGCTCGGCCGCGAAATAGACCGGCGGCAGCGGAATCTCCTCGCGCAGGATATAGAGCCAGACGTCGATCTCCGTCCAGTTGGAGATCGGGAACACGCGCATCGTCTGGCCGGGCGCAAGGCGGCCGTTGTAATTGTCCCACAGTTCGGGCCGCTGGTTCTTGGGGTTCCAGCCATGGTTCGCGTCGCGCACCGAGAACACGCGTTCCTTGGCGCGCGACTTCTCCTCGTCGCGCCGTGCCCCGCCCATCGCCGCATCGAAGCCCAGTTCGGTGATGGCCTGCTTCAGCGGCACGGTGCGCATGATCTCGGTATAGAGGCTCGAACCATGGTCGAAAGGGTTGATGTTCTTCTGAACGCCATCCTCGTTGCGATAGACCACAAGCTCCACGCCATAGCGCCTCACCACCCAGTCGCGGAAGGCCAGCGCATCGCGGAACTCCCAGGTCGAGTCGATGTGCAGCAGCGGAAAGGGCGGCTTTCCCGGATGGAAGGCCTTGGCGCAGAGGTGCAACAGCGTGGTCGAGTCCTTGCCGATCGAATAAAGCAGCACGGGTCTTCTGAACTGCGCCGCCGTCTCGCGAATGATGTGGATCGCCTCGGCTTCGAGACGGTCGAGGTGGGACAGGCTCATGGATTGCACTCCGGGCATTCGGCGGGGCTTGCGGCCATGCGGCCGTCGGTTCTCGGTGACCGTTTCTCGTATCCGCACAGCGCGCAGCCGGCAACCAGGCTGCGCACCAGCGCGGTTGGCGTTTCGCACGCCGCGCAGGGCAATCCCGCTTCGCTGCGGACCGTGCCGAAGCCGGGCGCCGCGCAGGCGGGGCAGGCCGTTGCGATGCGCGCCGCGAGCCTTGCTGCCAGCTTCCCGATCTCGGCCATGCGCGTGGGGTTCACATGGGCCCGCATGTCGGTCTCGAGTTGCCCTTCGCCCCGGCCCGCGGAGAGCAGGCTTTCGAGCGCGGCGCGATCGTTGATGCCCTTCGTGATGCGCCCGCCGCGGCGCAGCACCAGCGCATGCGAGGGGAAGCCGGCGCGCCCGAGAAAAGCCCCGACATCGGCGCCCTCCGTCAGGTCCAGCGCGGCGAAGTTGGTCCTTTCGGAAACGCATTCCTCCACAATCTCAAGCCCGCGCGCATCGTCGATCAAGAGCATCATCTCGCGGCCTGAAGCGATGAAAGGCATGAAGGGATGCGGCCCGAAGCTGCCCTCGCTGGCCATGCCGATGGGCAGGCCGGCGGCCTCCATGCCCAGCCGCGCCTTGGCCCGCGCGGCATCGCGCATCGAGCCCGCGCGCGGCGTCTCGCCGGTGAAGGTTCCCAGCGCATCGGTGTCGATGCCCGCGGGGGCCTGCACGGCAAGCCCCAGCCGCTCCGCGAAGGCGGGCGCGATAACGCGCTCCTTCGCGTGCCGGGTCCCCAGCGCCGCCATCCGCCCGCGGTAGCTCATGCCGCCCGGCGCGTTTGGGTGAGCTGCTCCCAGCTGCCGCCGGGGCGGTAGCGGGCGCTCACCGCGCCATCTTCGAGGGCGAGAAGGTGCAGCCAGCCGTTTTCGAAGAGCGCGGCCACCTGCGGGTGCCTGGCCAGCACGGCGCCGATCGCCTCCCGCGGCGCCTCGATCATCACGGTCAGGCGCAGCGGTTCGTGCACCAGCCTGGTCCCGTCATGCACCGCCTGCCAGGGCAGGCCCGCGCGCAGCGTGCCGCCATTGCCCTGAAGCACGCCGATGCCGCCCACCACATTATGGATCAGCTTGTTGCCGCCGCCGAACACCTCGGGCGCCACCGCCGAACCGTAATACTGCAGGCTGATCCAGCTGGCGACGACGACGGGCGCGGTGATGATCAGCTCCAGCGTGCCGAAGCCCGCGTCGGCCCTCCAGTCATAGCTGTGCAGGAAACACCTGCCGCCGAGATCGGCTTGCGCGGTCACGCGGCGCGGCGCGGCGATGAAGGCGGAACAGCCGGCGAGCCCCCATTCGGGCCGCACCTCGGCCCAGTTCAGCGCGCGCTGCGTGATGGCGAAGGCGGTGGCGCCGGGCAGCCGCAGCGCCCGCTCGGCGCGCGTCATCCGGGCGGCGCGCCGGAGCAGCTGCCGCGTGACGGCGAGCCTTGCGCACTGCTCCGGCGGGAAGCCATCCTCATAGAGCGTCACCTCGTCCGTGGTGGTTTCGTGAAGGCCGGCCACGAAAAGCGTGTCCTGCGGCAGGCTGATGCCATGCTGCGCGAGGCCGCTCCTCGTCTCCGGGTCGTTCAGCAGTTGCGCCAGCAGCCTCGCGGAGACTTCGCCCGTATGCCCGCCGCAGGCGCCGCAGTGATAGGCGCTCTCATGCGGATTGTTGGTGACATGCGCGCCGTGGCCCAGCAGCAGCACCAGCGGCGCGTGGCCCGCGGTCATGCTCATCGCCTTCAGCACCGCGGCGGCGGTCGCGGCCTTGGCCTGCGCCGTCATGCCGCCCTCGATGCGCGGCGCGGGCTCCGGCGTGGCCGGCTTGCTGACGAGGGCGAGTGCGTCCTTGACCAGCTTCAGCGCATAGCCCGGCCCCGCCGCCTCGACGAAGGCGAAGGAAGACACCGCCGCCTGCCGGAAGCGGCCCCAGGCCCTGACCGTGCGCGCCGCGATGCGCGCGTCCTCTTCGGACCTGGCGCTCTCATGCCCCGTCGATGTCAGTGCGGGGTTGAGCAGCACGGGAAGATGCGCCTCGGTCATCTCCGTGCCATGCGGCCGGTGCTTCACGGTCAGGCCGAAGAAGCCGGCAAAGCCGACGGTCTCGACGGTTGGGTCAGCCGCCTCCAGCGCGCGGCGGAACACCTCCGAGCGCACGTCGATGCAGAAGGCCGCCTGCAGGCTGGGACGTCCCTCCGGTGTGTGGCCGCTCACCAGCTTCAGCGCCAGCTTCCGCTGCTGCCCCCGCTCGGCTGCCTCCTGCAGGATGGCGTCGGCAATATCCTCGGCGGAGGCCATCACGGGTGCTGAATGCGCCTCCGTCACCTGCTGCCAGCTGCCGGCGAGACAGGGCCGGTGCGCCAGCAGCGCCTCTTCCCAGGTCAACCGGATGGCGAGCAGGTCGGTGAGCGTCGCGTCCGTCCCGCCCGTGAGCTCCGCTTCCCACAGCAGCCAGCGCGCATGCTGCGCCCAGCCGCCGAGGTCGATCATCAGCCGGTGGAAGGCGGTGCCGGCGGCGGCCTCGCTCAGGCCCAGCGCCTCCGAAGCGCGCAGGATGGCGCGCTCCGCCGTGTCGGGAGCTTCCGCCACATGCGAGCAGAAGCCGGTGAGGCCGGCGATCTCCGGTGTGAGATCATGCACCGCCCAGGCCCGCCAGGCATCATAGGTGCTGCGGCCGGCGGCGGGCGACCACAGGGCCTGGCCGCGGTCGAAGTGGCCCGCCGCCCACAGGCCGAAGGCACGCGCGATGACGCCCGGCCAGTCCGTGCCGTCGGCCCGGGCCGCAAGCTCGGCCACGGTGGGCAGCGCCTGCGGGGCGGGCCGTTCCACGGCAAGCAGCGCCTTCAGGGCCGTTACGTCCCTGGGCTTCAGCGGCGCGGCGGAAGCCTCGAGCGCCGCCGCGAGATCGGCGTCCTCGATCTCGCCCGCGCGAAGCTTCGCGGCAAAGCTGCTGCGCGGCGGCGTGACCTTCGTGCCGGCGACGCGCGCCAGCAGTGCCGCAGTGGTGGCGAGGTCCTGGCCCGTCTGGCCGAGGAAAGGGTTCACCGCCACCGTGGCGGTGAGCGGGAAGGCGGGCGGGATCGCCCGGGCGGCGCTCTCGGCCGCCTTCAGCAGGCCGGAGACCCGGGCGGCGGGAAACTGCGGATGCATCATGAACATGGATCGTCTCCTGTGTCAGGCCGTGTGGGAGGAGCGGAAGCCGCCGGTCGCCCGGTCGAGCAGCGCATTGAGGTAAAGTCCGTTGGCGAGGTGGACGCGCAGGCCGGCGGTCGCCGGGTGATGGGCCCAGAGCGGAAACAGCGCCTGCGCCACCGCGACGATGCCGAAGGAGAGGAGCGCCAGCACGATCAGCGCCCATTCCAGCGGACCGGCCTCCGGCGGCTGCGGCAGGCTGGCCCCCCACAGCGCCTGGGCCATGAGCTGGAAGCTGAAGTAGGAGATGGCCGCCGCCGTGGATGCAAGCGCCGTGCGCAGGGTGAGCGCGCGCGGTGCCGCGTCGGCGAGGCCCTGCGCCACCAGATAGGCGACGCCGAAGATCAGGATCGCGCCCAACGCCAGCGACTGCGGCGACTTCGTCACGGCAAGCGAGAACAGGCTGGCCACGATGGCGAACAGCGCCAGCGCCACAAGGAAGGCCTTGGCCACCGCCGCGACACCGGGCACCGCGACGGGTCCCGGCCGCTTCACCGCCGCGACGGCGCGCACCGCACCGCCGGACGAGAGGAAGGCATGCGCCTTGTAAAGCGAGTGCGCCACGATGTGCAGCAGCGCCAGCGTCCACAGTCCCAGGCCGCATTGCAGAAGCATGAAGCCCATCTGCGCGACCGTGGACCAGGCGAGCGCCGTCTTCACCGCACTCTGCGTCAGCATCACGGCGGCGCCGAACAGCGCGGTGAGGCCGCCGATCATCACGAGCGCGGCCATCGCCCCGGTGCTCGCCTGAACCAGCGGCGCAAGGGCAATAAGCAGCACGCCGCCGGAGTTGATGATGCCGGCATGCAAGAGGGCGGAGACCGGCGTCGGCGCCTCCATGACCTCGGTCAGCCAGCCATGGAGCGGGAAGGCCGCGGTCTTGAGCGCCGCCGCGAGCACCAGCAGCGCCACGCCGATCCCGGCGGCGGGGGGCAGGCCTTGCGCCGCCTTGGCGCCGATCTCCGCCAGGCTCGCGGTGCCGAGGCTCCAGCCGATCAGCAGCGATGCAATGACCAGCGCGGCATCGCCCGCGCCCCAGACGAGCGAGAACTTCGCCGCCGCCCGCCGCGCCTCGGCGCGTTCGGGGTAAAACAGCAAGAGCTGCCGCAGCACCACGCCGATGGCGATAAAGCCCAGCGCCACCACAGCGAGGCTGCCCGCCTGCACCAGCGCCAGCACCGCCGCGAGCGTGGCCAGCATCAGCCCATGAAAACGCCCTTCGCGCGCCTCGCCGTCCAGGTAGCTCCGCGAATAGCGCACCACGATCCAGCCGACGAAGCTGACGAGCACCGCCATGGAGACACTCACCGCATCGAGCCGGAAGGCCAGCAGCAAGGCGCCGCCGCCGAAGCTCAGGATCGCCGGTCCGGTCCACAGCAACTGCACCAGCGCCGCGATGGCGAAGCCCATGGCTCCAAGGGCCGCAGCCTCGGCGAGGCGCGGAAAGGCCCCCGGGCGGCGGCCCGGGTTGACCAGCGACAGGGCGGAGAATCCCAGCAGCAGCAGGGGGGCGAAGACGGTCAACGGGGGAAGGGTGGTCATGGCTCAGCTCCGGTCCAAGGATGGACGGAGGGATAGACACATTTCCTCTTCTATAAAATTACATCTTTTAACGAAGATCGTTCTGTTTTATGGAAGAATCATGAACCTGCACCATCTTCGTCTGTTCCGCGCCGTGGCCGTTGACGGCACCCTTTCCGGGGCCGCCCGGCGGCTGAACCTTTCGCAATCGGCCCTCTCCACCCAGATCAAGGCGCTGGAGGCTTCGCTCGGCCATGAGCTGTTCGAGCGCAAGGGGAGGAGCCTCGTCCTCACCGAGGCCGGTCGCATCGCGCTTGACCATGCGGATGCGATTTTCCGAACGGCCGACGACCTCGCCGCCGTGATGCGCGAGACCGGGGCGGCCCGCCGCGCGCTGCGTGTCGGCGCGCTTGCCACCCTGTCGCGCAATTTCCAGATCGGGTTCCTGCGCCCGCTGCTGGGCCGCCGCGACGTTGAGGTGATCCTGCGCTCCGGCAGCCAGGCCGAGCTGCTGCGCGAACTGGACTCGCTTGCCCTCGACGTGGTTCTCACCAACCTCGCACCCCCGCGCGCGGCGGACACGCCCTGGCTCGTGCACCAGATCGGCGAGCAGCCGGTGAGCCTCATCGGCACGCCGGCGCGCATCGGCACGCGGGACATGCGGGAGCTGCTGCGCGACGAGGCGCTGGTGCTGCCCACAAAGGACTCCGCCCTGCGCGCCGCGTTCGACGCACTTGCGGCGCGTTATGGCGTCACCCCGCACATCGCGGCCGAGGCCGACGACATGGCCATGCTGCGGCTGCTGGCGCGCGAGGATGCTGGGCTTGCCGTCATCCCGCCCATCGTGGTGCGCGACGAGATCACCTCCGGCCTTCTCGTCGAAGTGGCCCAGATCGACGGCATCCGCGAGCATTTCCTGGCGGTGACGCGGGAGCGGCGCTTTCCCAATCCGCTGCTGGCCGACCTGCTGGCGGCGGCGCGCAACCCGGCGGGCGACAGCATTCCATAACGTGGGCCGCCGCGTCCTCAAAGTCGCCGTCATGCGGCAGTTTCCGGGTCGCGCCGCCCGGATCAAATGTCAGCCGGGGAACGGGGGAGCGGGGCGACGGGATGGCGGTCAGCCGGAGGTTTATGGCGCAAAAAGCGGCAGAACTGGCTATGATGATCCTCCCTGACAATGATTTTTGGTTGCCATGTTCCTCTCCGTCTTCGACATCTTCAAAATCGGCATCGGGCCGTCCTCCTCCCATACGGTGGGGCCGATGGTGGCGGCCGCGCGGTTCCTGGCGCTCGCCTCCGGAGCCTCGCTGCCGCACACCGGACGGCTGACGGTCACGCTCCATGGCTCGCTTGCCTTCACCGGCAAGGGGCATGGCACCGACCGCGCGGTGATCCTCGGGCTTGCCGGCGAGAAGCCGCAGACCATGGACCCCGACCGGGTGGACGATGTGCTGCGCCAGATGGCGGAGCGCGGCAGCATTGCCATCGGCGATGATTTCGCCGTGGCCTTCAACCCCACGGCTGACGTGATCTTCGACTTCGGGCCGGCGCTGAAGGGCCATGCCAATGGCATGGTGTTCCGCATCCTCGACGATGACAACAACACGCTCCTGTCGGAAACCTATTTCTCGATCGGCGGCGGCTTCGTGCAGACCGGGGCTGAGCGCGCCGCGAGCCTTGCCGCGGGCAAGGCCGAGAAGCCCATGGTCGATGTGCCCTATCCCTTCCGCACCGCCGCCGAAATGCTGGAGATGGGCCAGCGCTCCGGTCTTTCGATCGTCGAGATGAAGCGGGCGAACGAGCAGGTGGCGCAGACGGCGGACCAGCTTGACGCCGATCTCGACCGCATCTGGGCCGCCATGCGCGACTGCATGAACCGCGGCCTGCGCCAGACCGGCACGCTGCCGGGCGGCCTGAAAGTGAAGCGGCGCGCGGCGGATATCCACCGGCGGCTGATGGAAGAGAAGGGCAACAACGCCATCCAGCCGCACCAGCTGATGGACTGGCTCTCGGTCTATGCCATGGCAGTGAACGAGGAGAATGCGGCGGGCGGCAAGGTGGTCACCGCGCCCACCAATGGGGCGGCGGGCGTCATCCCCGCGACGATCCGCTATTACCTTGATCATTGCCTGGGCGCTGACCAGCAGGGCATCCGCACCTTCCTGCTCGCCGCGGCGGCGATCGGCGGGCTTATCAAGCACAATGCCTCGATCTCGGGCGCTGAAGTGGGGTGCCAGGGCGAGGTCGGTTCGGCGTCCGCCATGGCGTCCGCGGGACTGTGCGCGGCGCTGGGCGGTTCGAACGGGCAGGTGGAGAATGCCGCCGAGATCGCGCTCGAGCATCACCTCGGCATGACCTGCGATCCGGTGGGTGGCCTCGTGCAGGTGCCCTGCATCGAGCGCAATGCCTTCGGCGCGGTGAAGGCGGTGACGGCGGCATCGCTCGCCCTGCGCGGCGATGGCACGCATCTCGTGCCGCTCGACACCTGTGTGGAGACCATGCGCCAGACGGGCCTCGACATGAGCGAGCGGTACAAAGAGACCTCCACCGGCGGACTTGCGGTGAACGTTGTGGAGTGCTGAATCTGGGCCATGCCCGTCTTTGCGCCGCCGCTCGCCGACCACCTCTTCACCCTCTACGAGCTTCTCGGCTTCGAGGCGCACACGAAGCTGCCCGGTTTCGGCCATTGCACGCGCGATGTGATCGAGGCGGTGCTGGAGCAGTCGGCGCGGTTCTCGTCCGAGGTTCTGTATCCGCTGCATCGCAGCGCCGACGAGGAGGGCGTGCATTTCGACGATGGCACGGTGAGAACGCCCAAGGGGTTCCGCGAGGCCTATGCGCAGCTCGTCGCCGGCGGCTGGCCCGCGCTGACCGCCGCGCCTGAACATGGCGGGCAGGGCATTCGGCGGCACTGCATGCGAAGATCCTCGCTGGCGCGGGGCCGGTGATGGAGATGGAGATGGATCAGGCGATGTTCTGAGCGCTCTCAGAAACCGCGCAGGAACTTGACGAGCCCTGCCGTCGATGAATCAAGCCCCTCGGCGCTCTTCTTGCCTTCCACCACCGGCTGCAGCCCTGTTGCCAGTTCCTTGCCGAGTTCCACGCCCCACTGGTCGAAGGCGTTGATGTTCCAGATCGCGGCCTCGACGAAGACGCGGTGTTCGTAGAGCGCGATGAGGCGGCCGAGCGTGAAGGGGTCGAGGCGCTTGTAGGCGAGCGTCACGGAAGGCCGGTTGCCGGTGAAAACGCGGTGGGGGGCGAGAGCCCTGGCCTCCGCCTTGCTTTTGCCCATGGCGAGAAGCTGTTCCAGCGCTTCCGTTTCGGTGCGGCCGCGCATCAGCGCCTGTGACTGGGCGAGGCAATTGGCCTCGAGCAGCGCATGGTGCTCGCGCATGGCCTTGTCCTCGTGCGGGTCCGCCGCGATGAGGAACTCGACGGGGACGATGCCGGTGCCCTGGTGCAGGAGCTGGAAGAAGGCATGCTGGCCATTGGTGCCGGGCTCGCCCCAGACGATCGGTCCGGTGTCGCCCTTCACGGGCCTGCCCGATTTCGTCACGCGCTTGCCGTTCGATTCCATGTCGAGCTGCTGCAGATAGGCGGGAAAGCGCGACAGGCGCTGGTCATAAGGAATGATGGCGCGCGAGGGATAGCCGCAGATGTTGCGGTGCCACACACCGAGAAGGCCCATCAGCATGGGCAGGTTCTGGAGCGCCGGGGCTTCGCGGAAGTGGCGGTCCATCGCATGGCCGCCCTCAAGGAACTCGATGAAGCGCTCGGGCCCGATGGCGATCATCAAGGGCAGGCCGATGGCCGACCAGATGGAGTAGCGCCCGCCCACCCAGTCCCAGAAGCCGAAGATGCGGTCTTCCGGAATGCCGAAGGCCTTGACCTTGGGAATGGCGGTGGAGATCGCGGCGAAATGCTCTCCGACGTGGGACTCGCCCAGCTTCTCCGCGATCCATGCACGCGCGGCCTTCGCGTTGGTCATGGTCTCAATGGTGGTGAAGGTCTTGGACGCGATGACGAAGAGGGTGGTCTCGGGCTTCAAGAGCTTGAGCGTGTCGGCGATATGGGCGCCGTCGACGTTGGAGACATAATGGAGCCGCGGCCCGTCGTGATAAGGGGCGAGTGCCAGCGTGGTCATGGCGGGGCCGAGGTCGGAGCCGCCGATCCCGATGTTAACGACATCGGTGATGTTCGAGCGGCGCACTTGCCGTGCGAAAGCGGCCATGGCGGCGAGCACGGCATTGACGTCCGGCATCACGTCCCTACCATCGACCAGAACCGGCGTATTGGCGCGGTTGCGCAGCGCCGTGTGAAGGACGGCGCGCTGCTCGGTGGTGTTGATGATGGCGCCTTCAAACATGTCGTCGCGCTTGGCTTCGATGTCGCAGGCCTTCGCGAGCTGGGCCAGCTGCTTCATGGTGCGGCTGTTGACCGCGCATTTGGAATAGTCGAGCAGCATCGCGTCCGCCGTGGCGGAAAACTCCGCGAAGCGGTTGGGATCACGCTCGAAGGCGCGCCGCATGCTGGCGGGCGCGCCCTTTTTGCGGTGGGCCTTCAGGTCTGCAAGTACTTTGCGGCTGTCGGCCTTTGCCATGTCAGCTCCTCAATGTCCCGCCGGTGGCCTTGGTCACGGCCTGCACGATCTTCTGCGAGACGGCTTCGATCTCCGGTTCGGTCAGCGTCTTGTCCTTGGGCTGCAGCGTCACCTCGATGGCGAGCGATTTCTTACCCCCCTCCAGCTTGTAGAGATCGAAGACGGTGACGTCGGCGATCAGCGCCTTGTCCGCACCCTTCGCGGCCTTCACCAGCTTGTCGGCCTCCACCGCGTCGTCCACCACGAAGGCGAAGTCGCGCGACAGCGGCATGAGATCGGAGATGACCAGGGCGGCACGCGTGGCGCCCCTGGACTTCGAGCCGGGGATGGCGGTGAGGATGATCTCGAACGCCACAAGCGGACCCTTCACGTCCATCTGGCCGAGCACGCGTGGATGGATCTCGCCGAAGAAGCCCAGCTTGTTCTGCGGGCCCATCTGGATGGCGCCGGACCGGCCCGGGTGGAACCAGGCGGGGGCGCCGGCGACGACCTGCAGTGTCGCCACGGCTGCGCCTGCCGCTTCGAGCACGGCCAGCGCATCGGCCTTGGCATCGAAGGCATCGACGGCGCGGGCGCCCCCGTGCACGTTGCGCCCGGTGAAGGCGCCGCGGCGGAGGCCGGCGGCGCGCAGCGTCTCATCCTTCGGCTGGTCGCCGGCATAGGCGTGGCCCACTTCGGCCAGCATCATGTCGGCGAAGCCGCGGTCCATGTTGCGGCCCGCCGCCGCGATCAGGTTCGGCAGCAGCGAGGGGCGCATGTCGGAGAGTTCCGAGGAGATCGGATTGGCGAGCTTCAGCTCCGGCTGGCCGCCGCCGAAGAGCCTGGCGTGCTCCTCGGACAGGAAGGCCCAGGTGATCGCCTCGTTGAAGCCGCGCGACGCGAGCGCCCGCCGCGCCCCCAGCATGCGCTTCTGCAGCGGGTTCAGCACCGGCTTCGCAATGGCGCTGGCGCGCTCCATCGGCCGGGCGGGAATGTTGTCGAGGCCCCAGATGCGGATGACCTCCTCCACGAGATCGGCCTCGCCATGGATGTCGGGCCGCCACGAGGGCGCCGAGCAGGTGAGGGCATCGGCCGTCTCGGTGACGCCATAGCCCAGCGCCGCGAGGATCTCCTTCTGGCGCGCCACGGGAATCTCCACGCCCGCCAGCGAGGCAACGCGGGTCTTGCGCAGCGTGTAACTGCGCGAAGTATCGGGCACCGCGCCTACAACGACGACATGCGAGGCTTCGCCGCCGCAGAGATCGAGGATCATGCGCGTGGCGATCTCGGAACCCACCGGTGTAAAGGCCGGGTCCACGCCGCGCTCGAAGCGGTAGCGCGCATCCGAGGTGATGCCGAGCCTGCGGCCCGTGGCGGCGGTGCGCAGCGGATCGAAATAGGCGGCTTCGAGGAAGACGTTCACGGTGTCATCCGTGCAGCTCGACGGAATGCCGCCGATGATGCCGGCGATGGCCTCGAGGCCAGCGTCATCCGCGATCACCGTCATGCCTTCGGACAGCGTGTAGGTCTTGTTGTCGAGCGCCTCCAGCATCTCGCCGTCCTTCGCTGGCCGCGCGCGGACCGCGCCCTTCACCTTGTCCGCATCGAACACATGCAGCGGGCGGCCATAGGCGAAGGTGATGTAGTTGGTGACATCGACGAGTGTCGAGATCGGGCGCAGGCCGATGGCCTTCAGGCGGCGCTGCAGCCATTCGGGCGAGGGGCCGTTCTTCATGCCCCTGATGTAACGCCCGACGAACAGCGGGCAGGGCCTCGTATCGCCATCGGGGAAGTCGAGAGAGACCTTGATGGGGGAGTCGAACGTGCCCTCCACCTTCCCGGCGTCGAGCGGCCTCAGTGTCCCCAAGCCCTTCGCCGCCAGATCGCGCGCGATGCCATAGATGCCGAGCGCATCGGGGCGGTTGGGCGTGACCTTGACGTAGATCATCGGGTCGTCGAGGCCCAGCGCCTTCGCCGCAGGCGTTCCCACCGGCCAGTCGCCTTCGACCTCGATGATGCCGTCGTGCTCATCCGAGATCAGCAGCTCGCGCTCCGAGCACAGCATGGCCTGGGATTCGACACCGCGGATCGTGGCGGGCGCGAACACCGCACCCGTCGCCGGAATGGTGACGCCGGGCAATGCGATGATCGCCTTGATGCCGGTGCGCGCATTGGGGGCGCCGCAGACCACCTGCTTCGTGCCGTCCTTCGTCTCCACCGCGCACAGGCGCAGCTTGTCGGCATTGGGGTGCTTCTCGGCCAGCATGACGTGGGCCACGGTGAAGTCGGCGAGCAGCTTGGTCTTGTCGGTGGCCTCTTCCACCTCAAGGCCGACGCCGACCAGGCCCTCGCAGATTTCATCGAGGGTGGCGGTGGTGTCGAGATAGTCCTTGAGCCAGGAGAGGGTGAATTTCATGGGAGTGCTTCCTTATGTCCTCTCCCGCCTGCGGGAGAGGAAGGGGACCCGTCGCGCAGCGACGGGGGAGGTGAGGGGACACGGGCGAGAGCGCTGCGGATGATGGTCAGCACTTCATCCATGCCGTTGAGAAGTTCATCGTTCTGGAAGCGCAGGACGCGAAATCCCTCCGCTTCCAGGTCCTGCGTGCGCAGGCGATCATGCTCAAGCTGTGCTGCAGTCGAATGGGTCGCGCCGTCCGCTTCGACGATCAGCTTATGCTCGCGGCATATGAAGTCCGCGATGTACGGTCCGATGGGAGACTGGCGCACGAACTTGCAGCCGTCCAGCGTGCGGCTGCGCAGCTGCTCCCACAGGCGCTTCTCGGCAAGCGTCTCGTCCTTGCGCAGGCGTCTTGCCGTGAAGGTTTTCTGGCCTTCGCGCATCAGCGTCCCCTCATCTCCCCCATTGCTGCGCAATGGGTCCCCTTCTTCTCCCGCCGTGCGGGAGAAGACGAAGAGGCGAACAGCTTGGCCGTGTCGGTGACCTCCTCGACCTCTCCTCAAGCGGCGCGGTGGTGTCGAGACAGTCCTTGAGCCAGGAGAGGGTGAATTTCATGGGAGTGCTTCCTTATGTCCTCTCCCGCTACGCGGGAGAGGTTGAAAACGTGCCGTTCAATCTCGCCCGCGCAGCGGGAGAGAAGGTTCCGTTCGCGGAGCAAGTGAGGGGAAGTCACGACAACCCTCCCGCCAGGGTCGGCGCCTGGAGTGCCCTGAATCCATAGTGGCGAAGCCAGCGCAGGTCGGCTTCGAAGAAGGCGCGGAGATCGGGGATGCCGTATTTCAGCATGGCGATGCGGTCCAGCCCCACGCCGAAGGCCCAGCCCTGGACTTGGTCAGGGTCCATGCCTCCGCTGCGGATGACATTCGGGTGCACCATTCCGGAGCCCAGAATCTCCAGCCACTTGTCGCCGGCGCCGATCTTCAGTTGCCCGCCCTCGCGCGAATACTGGATATCGACTTCCATCGACGGCTCGGTGAAGGGAAAGTGCGAGGCGCGGAAGCGCATCCTCACATCATCGACCTCGAAGAAGGCCTTGCAGAATTCGGTCAAGACCCATTTGAGATTGGCGAGCGTCGTCGTCCCGTCGATGACGAGGCCCTCGACCTGGTTGAACATGGGCGTGTGCGTCATGTCCGAATCGCAGCGGAAGGTGCGGCCGGGCGCGATGATGCGGATGGGCGGCTTCGAGGCCAGCATGGTGCGGATCTGCACCGGGCTCGTGTGCGTCCTCAGCAGCATGCGCGAACCGTCCGCCTTCTCGCTGAAGAAGAAGGTGTCATGTTCCTGCCGCGCGGGGTGTTCGGGGGGAATGTTCAGCGCATCGAAATTGTGGAAGTCGTCCTCGATGTGCGGGCCTTCCGCCACGGAGAAGCCGAGGTCGCCGAAGATCTGCACCACTTCTTCCCACACCTGGGACACGGGGTGGACCGTGCCCGTCACCTGCGGCCGCACGGGCAGCGTGACGTCGATTTTCTCGGAGGCCAGCCTCGCTTCGAGTGCTGCTTCCTGCAGCGCGGCCTTGCGGGCTGAGAGCGCGTCGGACAGCTTGTCCTTGAGCACGTTGAGCGTGGCGCCCGCCTCCTTGCGCGCCTCGGGGCTCATGGCGCCCAAGCCCTTCATGCGCTCGGAGATCGAGCCCTTCTTGCCCAGCGCCGAGACGCGCACGGCTTCGAGCGAAGCCTCATCGCCGGCGGCTGCGATCTCCGCGAGTATTGACTGTTCGAGAGTGGCGAGACTCATTCAGCATGTTCCCCTGGAAACGGCATGACCGGGCACAGGTGCCGCGAAAGACACGCTGTGGCCCGGTCAAGGCAATCGGAATTCGACGTGGCGATCAGCGAGGTCTGATTAAGCCTGCGCGGCCTTGGCCTTCTCGACAAGAGCGGCGAAGGCGGCCTGATCATGCACGGCGAGATCGGCCAGGACCTTGCGGTCCACCTCGATCCCGGCCTTGGCCAGGCCATGGATAAATCGGCCATAGGTGAGGCCGAGTTCACGCGTTCCGGCGTTGATGCGCTGGATCCACAGGGCGCGGAAATTGCGCTTCTTGGTGCGGCGGTCGCGGTAGGCATATTGCTCGGCCTTCTCGACGGCCTGAACGGCGACGCGGAAGATGTTCTTGCGGCGGGAGAAATAGCCCTTCGCCGCCTTGATCACCTTCTTGTGGGACTTGCGGGCGACGGTGCCGCCCTTTGAACGTGGCATGGTTCTCTACTCCCCGGGCTTACTTGGCGAGATAAGGCATATGGATCTTGACGAGGCGCTCATCGCCTGCCGCCAGAACCATGGTGCCGCGCTGGTTGCGGATCTGCTTGTTGGTCCGCTTGATCATGCCATGGCGCTTGCCGGCCTGACCCGCCTTGATCTTGCCGGAAGCGGTGACCTTGAACCGCTTCTTGGCCGAGGACTTGGTCTTCATCTTGGGCATTTTGCTTAATCCTTTCAAAGCGATATAAAGCCGCCATGGCATGCCCGTTACAGGCCAGGCGGCTAGAACGGGCGGGTTTAAGCAAAATGGGGCAGGAATTGCAAGGGTGTGGCTCTCCTGAAGTCTCACGCCCCGATGCGCCGGCCGCTGCCGGGATCGAAGAAATGCAGGCTCGCGGGGTCCACCGCCAGCTCGACATCGGCCCCGGCTCGCGCCGCCATGCCGTCGCGCGCCGCGACGACCAGCGGGGCGCCGCCAAGCTCCGTGTGGAGGAGCTGCGAGGCGCCCAGCTCCTCGACGAACTGCACGGTCGCCCGCAGGCCGCCCGCGCCGGGTGGCGCCAGGGCGATCGACTCCGCCCGCACCCCGACCTCCACCGTGTCCTGGCCATCGAGTGCGCCGACATTGGCCAGCGGCAGAGACTGGCCGCCCGCGAGTTCGAGGCGCGACGCCCTGCGGTTGAGGCTGGCTTTCAAAAGGTTCATGCCGGGCGCCCCGATGAAGGAGGCGACATAGGTCGACTGCGGGCGGTGGTAGACCTCGGCAGGCGTTCCGACCTGCTCGATCATGCCCTTGTTCATCACCACGATGCGGTCAGCCAGCGTCATGGCCTCGACCTGGTCATGGGTGACGAACAGTGTGGTGGCGCCAAGGCGCTGGTGCAGGCGGCGGATTTCGACGCGCATGGCGACGCGCAACTTGGCGTCGAGATTGGAGAGCGGCTCATCATAGAGAAACACCTTGGGCTCGCGGATCATGGCGCGGCCCATGGCGACGCGCTGGCGCTGGCCGCCGGACAATTGCCCGGGCTTGCGGGCGAGGAATTCGCCAAGGCCAAGGGTTTCCGCCACCGTCTTCACCCGCGCCTCGCGCTCCGCCCTGGGCACCCGTGCGATTTTGAGCGAGTATCCGATGTTCTGCGCGACACTCATGTGCGGATAGAGCGCATAGTTCTGGAACACCATGGCGCAGCCGCGCTCACGCGGCTCAAGATCGTTGACCCGCCTGCCGCCAATGCCGATGTCGCCCGCCGTCACCGCCTCGAGACCCGCCACCATGCGCAGCAGGGTGGACTTGCCGCAGCCCGAGGGGCCGAGAATGACCACCAGCTCGCCTTCTTCCACGGCGAGATTCACGCCATGGACAACCTGGTTGCGGCCATAGCTTTTCTTCACATCCCGCAGCGTAATGGCGGACATGGGCTTATTTCTCCGTGACGATGAGGCCGCGCACGATCAAGCGCTGCAGCAGGATGGAGACGATGGCGGGCGGCAACAGCACGATGAGGTTGGCGGCCATTGCGGTGTTCCACACCGGCGGCTCGCCAAAGCCTTCCGGCACCATCTTCTGGAGCTGCATGGTGGCGGTGGCAAAATGCTGCTGGTCGGTGATGACCAGCAGCGGCCAGAGATACTGGTTCCACGCATAGACGAACATGATGGCGGCCAGCGCCGCCATGTTGGAGCGCGACAGCGGCATGAGGATTTGCCAGTAGAAGCGCAAGGGCCCCGCGCCGTCCATCTTCGCCGCCTCGGCAAGCTCGTTGGGAACCGTCATGTAGAACTGGCGGTAGAGGAAGGTGCCGGTGGCGGTGGCCACCAGCGGCAGCACCAGGCCCGGATAGGTGTTGAGCAGGTTCCATTCCGGCAGCACGACGCGGATATGCGCGAAGTCGAGGATCTGCTGGAACGGAGTAAGCACATTGGCGGCCACCGCATAGGTCGGCACGATCCGCACCTCGAGCGGCAGCATGAGGGTGACGAAGATCGCCCAGAACACCAGCATGCGCGCCCGGTAGCGGAAGAACACGATGGAGAAGGCGGTGATCGAGGCGAGGAACACCTTGCCAACAGTCACCAGCACGGAGGAGATGAAGGAGTTGACGAGAGCCGTGCCGAAATTGCCCTTGACCCACACCTCGGCCAGGTTCTCGTAAAGGTGGCCGCCGGGCCACAGCGGCATCGGAACGCGGTTGACGGTCACAAAGTCATGGCTGGCGGCCGCGAAAACCATCCAGAAGGGGATGAGGATCACAAACAGCATGACGGCGAGGATGACCTGCGTCACGGCGTTGAGAATGGGGGTGCGCTCGATCATCGCCGTCTCAGGTGTAATGCACGCGCCGCTCGATATAGCGGAACTGGATGAAGGTGAGGCCGACGACGAGGACCATGAGCACGATCGATTCGGCCGCCGCCAGCGAATAGTCCTGCGCCTTGAAGCCGTCGAAATAGATCTTGTAGACCATGAGATCGGTGGCGCGCGCCGGTCCGCCATGGGTGGTGATGTCGACAATGCCGAAGCTGTCGACGAAACTGTCCGTCAGGTTGATGATGATGAGGAAGAACAGCGTGGGCATGACGAGCGGCACCTGCACGTCGCGCATGCGGCGCAGGATGCCGGCGCCGTCCATGGCGCTCGCTTCCAGCAGCGGCCGCGGGATCGACTGCAGGGCCGCGAGAAAGAACACGAAGCTGTAGCCGATTGATTTCCATGCCTGGCAGAGGATGATGAGGATCATCGCGTCGACGCCGTCGGTGGCGGGGTTCCACAGATTGGGAAACCACGTGTTGATCGCCGCCACGAAGCCGGCATTGGGCGAAAAGATAAAGCGGAAGGCGAGGCCGGCGGCCGGTGCTGCCATGGCATAGGGAATGAAATAGCCGAAGGAATAGATCTGGTGGCCGGGCAGGCGGCGGTCGACCAACAGGGCCAGCCCGAGCGACACGGCGAGGATGAGCGCGGTGGTGGCCAGCGCGAAGATCACCGACACGGTGACCGAGTTCCAGTATTTGGGGTCCCGGAACACGGTGGTGAAGTTCAGCAGGCCAACCCACTGGTTGCTGCCGCCGAAGGGCTGCTCCAGCGTGAAGGCCCAGTACAGCGCCTCCGCCGTTGGCCAGTAGAAGAAGACGAACACCAGCAGCAGCTGCGGCAACACCAGCAGTGTCGCAAGCCAGATGTTGGTGAAGGCGGCATGTCTTGTCACGGGGTGGCTTTCGGCAGGTGGGAGAATGGGCGGGGCGGCCCTTGGCCACCCCGCCCCACGATCGGCGCCGGATCAGGGCAGCTGGGCGCCCTGGAAGGTCTGCTCGTAGCGGCGCAGGATCTCGTTGCCGTTCTTCACGGCGTCGTCGATCGCCACCTGCACGTCCTTCTGGCCGGCGAAGGCGGCTTCGAGTTCCGACTTCAGCGCCTTGCGGATCGAAGTGTAATTGCCGAGCCGGATGCCGCGGGTGACGGGCGTGCCGTTGGAGGCGGTCAGCGAGGCGATGGCCAGTTCGCGGCCGGCGTTTTCCGGCTTCTGGTAGAAGCCCTCCTGGTTGAGCAGTTCGAGACCGTCGGCGCGCACCGGGATGTAGCCGGTGTTCTCGACGATGTATTTCTGGCCGGTCCCGGGCGCGGTGACGTAGTTGAGGAAGGCCGCTGCCGCCTCATATTCCTGGTCGGTCTTGCCCTTCATCACCCACAGCGAGGCGCCGCCGACGAGCGTGTTCTTGCGCTCCTTGCCGTCGAGCAGCGGCAGCATGGCCACGCCCCAGTTGAAGCCCGTCGCCGTCTTCTTGAAGTTGCGGAAGTCGGCGATCGATTCGAAGATCGAGGCGCAGGTGCCGTCGGCGAAGGCCTGGTCGATGTCCTTGCCGGTCTGCTCGGTGTGGAGTTCGGCATAGCCGGCGTCGAGCCACGCCTTGTAGTCCTTCATGTGGTCGACAAAGGCGGTCTTGTTGAACAGGAGTTCGGCGCCCAGCCCGTCATAGCCATTGTTCATCGAGGCGATGGGCAGGTCGTTGGCGGCCGAGAACTGCTCGAGGCCGGTCCAGGTGTCATAGTCGAGCGCCAGGCCGCAGGAGACGCCGGCCGCCTTCAGGGCCTTCAGGTCGGCGGCATATTCGCTCCAGGTCTTGGGCGCCTCGGTCTTGCCGATCTTGGCCCAGGCGTCCTTGTTCCAGTAGAACATGGCGGTCGAGGAATTGTAGGGGAAGGACCACATCTCGCCCTTCGAGGTGGCATAATAGTTCTTGATGCCGCCGAAATAGGAATCCCAGTCGACGTTGATGCCATGGTCCTTGGCGAACTGCACCGCCGGAACGATGGCGCCGGACAGCATGAAGTTCACGGTGCCGGCGTCATAGATCTGCACGATGGCGGGCTGCTGGTTGGCGCGGTAGGCGGCAATGGTGTTCTGCTCCGCCTTGTCATAGCCGCCCTGGCCGGTGCACACGGCCTCATATTTGTCCTGCGAGGCGTTGAAAAGATCGCAGTGCTTCTGCACCACTTCGGCGATGGCGCCGGTGTTGCCATACCAGAAATCGAACTTGATGCGGTCCGCATGGGCGGGCGCGGCAGCAAGGGCGAGAGCGCCCAGCGAAGCGGCCGCAAGAAGAAGACGGTTCATGTGTTACCTCCGAGTTGCGGCGAGGTTCTCGCTCGCCGGGACGATAGCCATGCGGCCGCGCCATGACAAAACGCCGACAACCGTATGAACGCGCTGCGTCGGAGCGATGACGGAACTTCAGACTCCGGCGGAGATGATGACGAAGACGTTGCCGCCGCTGGTCACAAAGCGGTCCGGACCGGCGCGCTCCAGCGAATAGCACTTGGTCTCGCGGCCACGCAGGCTGGACCACGCGGTGCAGAGCCGGTTGCCGCTGATGCTCCAGCGCCCGGCATCGCGCTGCGGGCGCGGCGATTCGATGGTGATTTCGGCGCGGCCGTCCGGCAGAAGCGACAGGTTGCCGGCATGCCAGCCGCCGTCCTCCCACCACTGGATGGTCTGGCCGATCAGGGCTGCCCGCAGGTCCGGCCCCGCCAGTTCGGCCGCCGGGGCGCTTGCGCACAGCAGCATGGACACCGCAAAAACCAGAATTTTCATCGCAACCCACCCTTTCATGAAGTTCGAATGACGATATTGCGAAGATTTGCTGTCACATAAAAGAGGGGGCTTGGCGCTGTCCGCCGCCAAATCGTCACGGCACCTTCACCGCGCCGCACTAGTTTTCGACCGGAGGCGGCGCGGTGCCGCCGCATCAGGATCATCAGCCATGTTGCCGAACGGAATTGCCGGGACGGGTATCTCCGCCCACAAACGCGCCGACGACCTCTCGGACCTTGCCAGCGAACTCGACATGATCGAGGAACTGGGCGTCGAATCGATCGAATTGCCCACCTATGACATGGACATCGTGGTGGGCGGCCGCATCCGCCCGCCGCAGCTGGCGGCAGTCAAGCGCGCCTGCGCCGGGCGCGGCGTGGCCTTCACCGTGCATGGGCCGCTGGCCCTCAATTTCATGGATGCGGCGTGGCGGCTGCCGCGCCATTTCGAGGTGCTGGAAGCCTCGCTCGACGTCGCCGCCGCGGTGGGCGCAGGCAATTATGTGCTGCATGCCGGGGTCACTCCCACGGAGCAGGCGCAGGGCCTCGAAAGCGCCTATGACCGCCAGCGCGAATGGCTCTCCCGGGCGGGTGATCTTGCCGCGGCGCGCGGGCTGACAATCTGCGTCGAGACGCTGTTCACCGACGATGCCCGCACGCATACCCCGGCGCCCGCCCGCCTGGCGCGGGAACTGGCGGCCATCGGCCACCCGGCGGTGCGGGCCACCATCGACTTCAGCCATTCCTACCTCAGGCTCGACGTCGAGGGCCGCCGCGCCGACTATATCGCCGAAGTGGCGGCGCTGGCCCCCTTCGCGCAGCACCTGCACATCCATGACAGCTTCGGCCGCCAGGACGACATCTGGATGTTCACCGAAGGCGAACGCCTGGCTTTCGGCCATGGCGACCTGCACTTGCCCGTGGGCTGGGGCGACATTCCCTGGGCCGATCTGATGGCCGCCTGCGCGTTCCCGCAGGGTGTGGTGTTCAACATCGAGCTGAAGCAGCGCTACTGGTATGCTGCGGCGGACTGCGTCGCCGCCACCAGGGCGATGGCGGCCACGGCGCGCACCCTTCTCCGCCAGGCGGCGGAATGACCTGACCGGCGGAACTGGCGCCCGCTACTTGGGCGCCAGGACCATGACGATCTGGCGGCCTTCGAAGCGGGGTTCGGATTCGACCTTGGCGGTCTCGACGACGTCTTTCTTGACACGGTCGAGAAGCTGCTGGCCCAATTCCTGGTGGGCCATTTCGCGGCCGCGGAAGCGGAGCGTGATCTTGACCTTGTCGCCTTCCTCGAAGAAGCGCCTGATCGCCTTCATCTTCACGTCGTAATCGTGATCGTCGATCATCGGGCGCATCTTGATCTCCTTGATCTCGATGACCTTCTGCTTCTTGCGGGCCTCGGCGGCCTTTTTCTGTTCCTGAAACTTGAACTTACCGTAGTCGAGGATCTTGCAGACCGGGGGCTTGGCGTCCGGTGAAATTTCGACCAGGTCGAGGTTCGCTTCCTCGGCCATCATGATGGCCTGGCGGATCGGCACGACGCCGACATTCGCGCCATCGGCGCCGATCAGACGCACGTCGCGGGCGTCGATGCGGTGGTTGATCCTGTGTCCTTCTTCCTTTTGCGGGGGGGCGGCTCCGCGGCTGAGTGACGGCCTCCTGGGTGGCATTGGCAAGTGGTCTTGAGCTCCTGTGTTCGGGGGCCTGACATTTCTCCACCCCCTGTGGTTCGGTTGCGAACGCTATAGACATTGAATGAGGCGCCCCCGTCAAGCGCGGAAAGGACAAGGTTCATGCCCGGTTGCGGGCGCCTCTTCGGCCAGGGCGCAGTTCCACCACGGCGTCCGGCACCACCACGTGGAAGACGGTTCCCTCCGGCCCGGTTTCCCTGAGCCTGATCTCGCCGCCATGGGACCGGATCAGCTCCGCCGCGATGGCCAGGCCCAGGCCAACGCCGCCCGGCCTGGCGGCGCTCTGGAAGGCCTCGAACAGTTTCGGGCGCACCCGCTCCGGAATGCCCGGGCCATTGTCCCTCACCTCGATCACCACCACCGCGCCCTCGCGCCAGGCGGAGAGGATGACACGGCCATCGGCCTCCTCCTCCTGATGTTCCAGCGCCTGGATGGCGTTGCGCAGCAGGTTGGTGAGCACGCGGTTCAGGTGTTCGCGGTCGGCGTCGATCTCGAGGCCGGGCGGCACGTGGTTGAACAGCACGACGCGCGAGGACGCCTGCAGCACGGCGGTGTCGATCACCTCTTCGGCGATGTCCTTCAGCGGCAGCCGTTCGCGCACCGGCGGCGGTTCGTCGGCGCGGCCGAATTTCAGCGTGGCGGTGAGGAAGGAAATGGCGCGGTCGAGGCTGACGATGAGTTTGGGCGCAAAGCGCTTCACGGTCGGATCCTCCGCCATCGACAGGCGGTCGGAGATCACATGGGCGGAGGAGAGCATGTTGCGCAGATCGTGGCTCACCTTCGCCGCCGCAAGGCCCAAAGCCGCAAGACGGCTCTTCTGCTGCAGCATGGCGGTGAGTTCCGACTGCATGTCATGGAGCTCGCGCTCGGCGATGCCGATCTCGTCCTGGCGCGCCGAGGGAACGATGATGCGCGAGCGGTCCTCCGGGTTCTGCGCGAAGACCGTCATGTTGCGCGTCAGCCGTTTCATCGGGCGGATAAGCACGATGTTGAGCGCCAGATAGACGAGGCCCGCGACGATGGCGGAGAGCACGACGGAAAGCAGGAAGATATTGAGGCCCGAGCGCAGCATCGCCTCGCGCAGCGGTTTTTCGAAAAGCGCCACCTCGATCACGTCGCCCGACATGTTGGGCGGCTTGTCGATGACGCCGATAACGCGGCCGGCGGGCTGCAGCAGAACGGCGAAGGCATCGGCGATGGCCACGGGCCACGAGACGCCGCGCAGATCATAGGACGCATCGATCATGTGATCGGTCTCGCTCCTCAGCATCAGCCTGCGCGTTTCGCCGCGGGTGAGGGAAACGACGAGCACGCCCGCCCCCTTCAGGATTTCGGTGCGCAGGTCGGGCGAGAGAATGCGGTCGGGGGCGGCTTCCGCCGCGAGCGCCGCGATTTCGGCCTGGGCGATGCGGCCCTTCAGCCACTGGATGCGGAAATTGGCGATGGAGGGCAGGAAGATCAGCACTTCGCCCAGCATGACGAAGACAACGGTCATCGCCAGCACCTTGCCGGACAGCCCCCGCAGGAGGCCCGGCCCCTCATGCCGCGCCGCGCCGCCCGTCATGGCCTGATCCTGCTCATCAGCCCGATTGCGCCGCGGACGAGCCGATGGGATGCGAAATCCGCAAAATATCCGATGGCGGCGCGCCGCGAGGCCTCGCCGCGGGTGGGGTATGGCAGGATGGTGGAGGCGAGCGAGCCGATCCTGAGGCCGCGCTCCAGCGCCAGAACCCAGGGCTGCAGGAGATCGCCAGCGCCCGGCCCCACAATGCCGGCGCCGAGGATGCGGCCGCGGCGGGTGGTGATTATCTTGACGAGGCCCTCGGCGTGGCCTTCGGCAATGGCGCGGTCATTGCCGCTGAAGGGCGCGCGCAGCACGCGGATGGCGTCGCCGTGGGCGGCGCGCGCTTGCGCCTCGGTGAGGCCGATCTGCGCAAGCTCGGGATCGGTGTAGGTGACATGCGGGATTGCGGCCGTCGCCCTGGCGGGAAGGCCGAAGAGCGCGTTGCGGATGACGACGCCGGACTGATAGCCCGCCTCGTGGGTGAAGCGCCCGCCCGCCACATCGCCGATGGCATAGACCCGGCGGTTGGTCGTGCGCAGGCCCTTATCGACCGTGATGCCCTGCGGCGTGAAGGCGATCCCCGCCGCGTCGAGCCCGAGACCTTCGATATTGGGCTTGCGGCCGGTGGCGACCAGCAGGTGCGAGCCGGTGAAGGTGCGGCCGCCGGCTTCGAGTGCGATGCCCCCGTCAGCGCGGGTGACGCGGGTGACGGCGGTCGATGCGGCGATGCTGACGCCTTCCTTCGCAAGCCGCGCAAGCACTGTCGCCGCGAGTTCAGGGTCATCCTGCGCCAGCGGCGTGGCGGCTTCGATGACGGTGACGCGCGCGCCAAGCCGCCGGTGCGCCTGCGCCATCTCCATGCCGATGGGGCCGCCGCCGAGGACAAGGAGGTGCGAGGGCAGAGTTGCGTTGGCAAACAGCGTCTCGTTGGTGAGGTAGGGGACGCCGCCCAGTCCCGGGATGGGCGGTATGGCGGGGTGCGAGCCGGTGGCGATGACGGTGCGGCGCGCGCTGTAGCGCTCACCCCCGGCTTCGAGACTGCGGCCGTCGATGAAACGGGCCGCGGCGCGGATGACGGTGACGCCGAGAGCTTCGAAGCGCTGCTGGCTGTCATGATGCGCAATGGCGGCGATGGCGCCCTGCACATGGGCGCTAACCGCGGCGAAGTCGATCTGCGGCTCCACCGGCGTGATGCCCACGCGCGCCGCATCGCGCATCGCCTGGGCCTGCTTCGCGGCGGCGAGCAAGGCCTTGGAGGGCACACAGCCGGTGTTGAGGCACTCGCCGCCCATCTCGGCCTTTTCGAACAGCACCACGCGCTGCCCGAATTGCACGGCGGCGGCCGCGAAATAGAGGCCGCCGGAGCCTGCGCCGATCACCGCGATGTCGAAACTCCTGGTGCTCATGGCTTGTGGCCTTTCCACAGTTTCACCAGCATGGGCGCCAGCGCGATGATGCCAAGCCCGGCGAGGCCCCACAGCAGCTCCGGCGAGATCAGAGCCACGGGGCTGAGCGAGACCTGGCAGTTCTCCGCCCCGTTCTGCGCGGCGCAGACCTTGAAGGCCAGCGCCTGGTCGTCGACAAGCGTGTCGAGGCCGGAACCCACCAGCGCGAAGGCAATCGCGCCGGGAATAATGCCGATTGCCGTGGCCGCGAGAAAGGTGGACAGCGGCATGCGGCTCAACCCCGCCACGGCATTCACCGCCCAAAAGGGGAAAACGGGTGTGAGACGCAGGAACAGGAGCAGGCTGAAGCCATTTTCGGCAAAGCCGCGTGACAGCCGTGTGAGGAAGGGACCGGAACGTTCCGCCAGGACCGCCCCAAACGAGGTCTTGACGATCTCGAAGACGATGGCCGCACCTGCCGTTGCGGCCAGCGTGGCGATGGGGGCGCTGACCGCCCAGCCGAACAGAAAGCCACCGGTGAGGCTCATCGCCGCCGCCGCAGGTAACGACAGGGCGACGACGGTGACATAGAGCAGGCCGAAAGCGGCCAGCGCCAGGGCGAAATGGCCATCGACCCAGCTGCGGATGGCGTCGCGATGTTCGATCAGCGCGGCGAGCGAGAGCTGGTTCTGCACGCCGAGCCCGAAGACCAGCGTCACCAGGCACAGCAGCACGGCCACCGGCAGCCAGCGCCGGACCCGGGCAGGGGCGGGGGTGGGCAGGCTATCATCCGGCTGGGGGCGGCTGGCGGGCGACATCATCATGCCGACATGCTTGAACCATCAGCCTGCCGAGCGGAAGGGGGGTCGCGCCGGCAGGTATCTGCGCCTGCGTCCAACATGCCGCGCGCCTCGTTGACTTCGCGCGGCTTTTCCCCCATAAGCCCGGACCAACTTCCCGAGGCCGCTGGGACGGCTGCCGGGATCTATCTGGCATGTCCGGACATGTTTTTGATATGATTGGCTGAACAAGCCGAAATGGAGTTAGCAACGTGAAGCGCACCTACCAGCCGTCCAAGCTCGTCCGCAAGCGCCGCCATGGCTTCCGCGCCCGCATGGCAACGGTTGGCGGCCGCAACGTCCTCGCCCGCCGCCGCGCCAAGGGCCGCAAGCGCCTTTCGGCCTGAGCGCCGGACTGTCGGACAATGGAGCGCCTGAAGCGTCGGCAGGATTTCGTTGCCGCCGCCCGGGCGCATTATGCCGCCATGCCGGGCCTTGTGGTGCAGATGCGTGCCCGCGGTGACGGGGCCCCGCCGCGGGTTGGCTTCACCGCGACGAAGAAGATCGGCAATGCGGTGGTTCGCAACCGCGTGAAGCGCCGGCTCCGCGAGCTGGCGCGGCTGGGGCTTTCGGCGGAAGCCCGCCCCGGCCATGATTATGTGCTGATCGGCCGCGCGCCCACCCCGGAGCGCGCCTTCCCCGACCTCGAGAATGATCTCAGCGCCGCTCTGAAGAGGCTGCATCGCACCGCCCATCCTCCGGCGGATAAGGGAACACCATGAACTTCGACAACAAGAATTTCATCCTCGCGATCGTGCTGTCGATGCTGATCATCTTCGGCTGGCAGTATTTCTATGCGGCGCCCCTGCAGCAGAAGCTGGCGGCGCAGACCCAGACGGCGCAGACGCAGCAAGCCGCCGCGCCCGCCGTCGGCGGGTCGGTTCCCGGCATGACGCCGGAGGCGATCGCCGCCTCGCGTGAGGAAGCGCTCGCCAAGTCGCCGCGCCTGGCCATCAAGTCCGACTATGTATCGGGCTCGATCAACCTGAAGGGCGCGATGATCGACGATCTCCACCTGCTCCGCTATCGCGAGACCATCGATCCGGAGAGCCCGACAATCACCTTCCTCTCGCCATCCGGAACGCCGGGTGCGCTGTTCGCCGAGCAGGGGGTCGTTCCCGCCACCGGGACGACCGCGAGGCTTCCCGACTCGAACACGGTGTGGACTGCGCCCGCCTCCGCCGTGCTGAGCGAGAACAACCCTGTCACGCTCACCTGGGACAATGGCGCGGGCCTGAAGTTCGCCCGCAAGATCCAGCTGAGCGACGAGTATCTCTTCACCGTCGAACAGACGGTGGAGAACATGTCCGGCGCCCCCGTCGCCATGATTCCCTATGCCCGCATCCAGCGCCAGGACACGCCGCATGTCTCGGGCTATTGGGTGTTCTTCGAAGGCATGCTCGGCTGGCTCGACGGCAGCCTGCACGAAGTCCACTATAGTGACGTCAACGGCCAGACCGAGCCCGACCGCCGCGACACCACGGGCGGCTGGATCGGCTTCACCGACAAGTACTGGGCTGCCGCCGCAATCCCCGACCAGACGATGCCGGTGACGGCGAGCTTCATCCACACCAAGTTCGACAACCGCGACCTTTACCAGACGGACTATCTCGCCAGGACTGCGATGGTGGTCGAGCCGGGCAAGTCCGCCTCCTCGACCAGCCTGCTCTTCGCCGGCGCCAAGGTGGTGCGCACCATCAACGCGATCGAGAACCTTCACCAGATACAGGGCTTCAGTTACATCATCGACTGGGGCTGGTTCTACTTCCTGACCAAGCCGTTCTTCCATTTGCTCGACTGGATCAAGGGTCTCGTCGGCAATTTCGGCGTCGCCATCCTCATCGCCACCGTGCTTGTCAAGGCGGCGGTCTTCCCGCTTGCCAACAAGTCCTATGCCTCGATGAGCAAGATGAAGAAGCTGCAGCCCGAGATGGAGCGGCTGAAGAAGGAATATCCCGACGACAAGATGAAGCAGCAGCAGGAGATGATGGCGCTCTACAAGCGCGAGAAGGTTTCGCCGCTGTCGGGCTGCCTGCCCGTTGTCGTGCAGATTCCGATCTTCTTCGCGCTCTATAAGGTCATCCTCACCTCGATCGAACTCAGGCATGCGCCGTTCTTCGGCTGGATTCGCGATCTTTCGGCACCCGATCCGACGAGTCTGTTCAATCTCTTCGGCCTCATTCCCTGGACGCCGCCGCATATGCTGATGATCGGCGTGTGGCCGATCATCATGGGCATCACCATGTGGCTGCAGATGCGCCTCAATCCCATGCCGCCGGACCCGGTGCAGGCCAGCCTGTTCAACTGGATGCCGGTGATGTTCACCTTCATGCTCGGCACCTTCCCGGCCGGCCTCGTCATCTACTGGGCGTGGAGCAACACGCTCTCCATCCTGCAGCAGTCCTTCATCATGAAGCGCCATGGCGTCGAGATCGACTTCTTCGGCAATGTGAGGAACAGTCTGCCCTTCCTTAAGAAGAAGGCCGAAAGTTGAGCGGGGCCTTCGCCGATGCCCAGATCGACGCGGGCCGCCGTTTGTTCGGCGGCCCGTCGCGCTTCCTGCTGGGTGTTGCGAAGCTCGAACAGCTGCCTGCCGGCAAGAGCGTCGAGATCGCCTTCGCCGGGCGCTCCAATGTCGGCAAGTCGTCGCTGATCAATGCGCTGACGGGCGTCAACGGCCTTGCCCGCGCCTCCAACACGCCAGGCCGAACCCGTGAACTGAACTTCTTCGAGGTGAACGAGGCGCTGACGCTGGTCGACATGCCGGGCTATGGCTATGCCAAGGCGCCGAAGCACGAGGTGAAGCAGTGGCAGGCGGTGCTGAGGGGCTATCTCCGCGGCCGCCCCGGCCTGACACGCGCCTTCGTGCTGATCGACAGCCGGCACGGCATCCTGAAGGCCGATGAGGAGATGTTCGGCCTTCTCGACGAGGCCGCCGTCACATACCAGGTGGTGCTGACCAAGACCGACAAGATCAAGCCGGCCGAGCTCGGCAAGGTCAAGGATATGGTTGCCGCCGCGGTGAAGAAGCACCCCGCGGCCTTCCCGGAAATCCACGCCACCTCCAGCGAAAAGGGCTTCGGCATCCCGGAGCTCCGGGCGGAGATCGCGGGGCTGCTTTAGGCCTTTGAAACCGGAATGAATGTCCTGTAGGACGCTGCGGGACTGACGGGGAAATTCCATGGACGAAATCGCCACGACGGCCCGCATCCTTTCCGAGGCGCTGCCCTTTCTGCAGCGTTACGATGACCAGATCATCGTGGTGAAATATGGCGGCCACGCCATGGTGGATCCGAAGCTCGCGCATCAGTTCGCGCGCGACATGGTGATGCTGAAGGTCTGCGGCCTCAACCCCATTGTCGTCCACGGCGGCGGACCGCAGATCAACAAGATGCTCGACAAGCTGGACGTTCAGCCCGAGTTCCGCGAGGGGCTGCGGGTGACCGACGAGGCCACCATGTCGGTCGTCGAAATGGTGCTGTCGGGCTCCATCAACAAGTCGATCGTGGCCTCCATCCAGCAGGCGGGCGGCCGTGCCGTGGGCATCTCCGGCAAGGACGGCAATCTGATGATCGCCCGGAAACTCACCAGGGAGAAGACCGATCCCGCCACCGGCACAACGGTCGAGATCGACTTCGGCTTCGTCGGCGAGCCGGTCAAGATCAACACCGGCATTCTCGAGACGATCATGAAGTCCGACGCCATTCCGGTGATCGCGCCCGTGGGAGTTGGCATCGACGGCGAGACCCTCAACGTCAATGCCGATACGGCGGCGGGCGCCATCGCCGCGGCGACTCATGCCAAGCGCCTGCTCCTCCTCACCGATGTCGCCGGCGTGCTCGACAAGGGCAAGAACCTGATCAGCGAGCTGAAGGTGGGGGACCTGCTGGAGCTCATCGCCAATGGCGCCATCACCGGCGGCATGATCCCCAAGGTTGAGAGCGCGGCGGATGTGGTGAGGTCCGGCGTTGAAGGCGTCATCATCCTCGATGGCCGCGTGCCGCATTCGGTGCTGCTCGAACTCTTGACGCCTCATGGCGTGGGAACGCGCATTTCGCGGACCGGCGCATGAGGGGCTTCGCCGGCGTCGACGGTTTTTCTCATGTAGATACTTGGGTCTTCGACCTCGACAACACGCTCTACCCGGCCTCCTGCCGGCTGTTCGACCAGATCGACGTGAGGATGGGAAACTTCTTAGCCAAGCTGCTCAACATCGGCCACGCCGAGGCCAGGCGGCGCCAGAAGGAGATGTTCTATAAGTACGGCACCACGCTCCGTGGGCTGATGACCGAGCACGGCATCACGCCGGATGACTTCCTCGATTACGTGCATGACATCGACCATTCGCCGGTGCCGCCCAACAAGGCGCTGGACGAGGCGCTGCATGCGCTGCCCGGCCGCAAGCTGATCTTCACCAACGGCACGGTGGCCCATGCCGAAAAGGTGCTGGCCCGCATCGGCATCACGCGTCATTTCGGCGGCATCTTCGACATCGTGCATTCGGACTTCATCCCCAAGCCCGAGATGGAGCCCTACCTCAAGTTCATCGGCCAGACCGGCATCGACCCCACGGCCTCCGCCATGTTTGAGGACATTGCCCGCAATTTGGAGGCCCCGCATGCGCTGGGCATGGCGACTGTGCTGGTGGTGAGCCCCGGGAACAAGGACGCCGAGCACCTGAACATGCAGACCGGCGGCACGGCGCAGGAGCACATTCACCACGTCACCGACGACCTCGCCAGCTTTTTGGCGGGATTGGCGGGCGACCGCAAAAGCCGGCCTTGACCGCGCAAGTCTTTTTGGCGAAAGCCACCGCGACAGACCAAGCCAGGACCGAAGGGGTACAGCCATGACCGATCTTCAGAGCACCATCGAACAGGCCTGGGAGGCCCGTGACAAGGTCAACCTCGAGACCAAGGGCGCGGTGCGCGACGCTGTGGTGGCCGCGCTTGAACTGCTCGATTCCGGCACGGCCCGCGTCGCCGAGAAGCAGGACGGCGAGTGGCGCGTGAACCAGTGGCTGAAGAAGGCTGTCCTGCTCTCCTTCCGCCTCAATGACATGGCGATGATTTCGGGCGGTCCCGGCGGCTCCAGCTGGTGGGACAAGGTGCCCTCCAAGTTCGACGGCTGGGTGGAGAAGGACTTCCGGGCCGCGGGTTTCCGCGCGGTGCCCAACTCAGTCGTCCGCAAGTCGGCTTATGTGGCGCCCGGCGCCATCCTCATGCCGTCCTTCGTCAACCTCGGCGCCTATGTCGACACGGGCACAATGGTGGACACCTGGGTCACGGTCGGCTCCTGCGCCCAGATCGGCAAGAACGTGCATCTCTCGGGCGGCGTCGGCGTCGGCGGCGTGCTGGAGCCGATGCAGGCCGGCCCCACCATCATCGAGGACAATTGCTTCATCGGCGCGCGCTCGGAAGTCGTTGAAGGCGTCGTCGTGGGCGAGGGCTCGGTCATCTCCATGGGCGTGTTCATCGGCCAGTCGACCAAGATCATCGAGCGCGACACCGGCAAGGTTCACATGGGCAAGGTGCCGCCCTATTCCGTGGTGGTTTCGGGCTCGCTGCCGCAGAAGCCCTATGCCGACGGCTCGCCGTCCCCATCGCTCTACTGCGCGGTGATCGTCAAGCGGGTGGACGAGAAGACCCGCTCCAAGACCTCGATCAACGAATTGCTGCGCGACTGAAGCCGCAGCTTCTTTCCATGCCTGCGATGCTCAAAAATCCCCCATGAAGAACACCCCCACCGATCCCGTTCCGCTGCTGCAGGACCTCATCCGCTGCAAGTCCGTGACGCCCGCCGAGGGCGGTGCGCTCACCTACCTCGAGAACCAGCTGTCGATGCACGGCTTCGTCTGCCAGCGGCTGATCTTCCGCGAGGCGGGCACGCCAGATGTGGAGAACCTCTTCGCGCGCATTGGCACGGGCAACCCGCATCTCTGCCTTGCCGGCCACACCGACGTGGTGCCGGAAGGCATCGTGGAGAGCTGGACGCATCAGCCCTTTGCCGCCGACATTGCCGATGGCTTCGTCTATGGCCGCGGCGCCACCGACATGAAGGGCTCGGTCGCGGCCTTTGTCGGCGCCGCCATCGATTTCGTGCGCACGGCGGGCAAGTTCAGGGGCTCGCTCTCCTTTCTCATCACCGGCGACGAGGAGGGTCCCGCCATCAACGGCACGGTGAAGGTGCTGCAATGGATGCGTGAGAACGGCCATATCCCGGACCATTGCCTCGTGGGCGAGCCGAGCTGCGTGGACAGGCTTGGCGACACCATCAAGATCGGCCGCCGCGGCTCCCTGAGCTTTACGGTGACGGTCGAGGGCAAGCAGGGCCACGCCGCCTATCCGCACAAGGCCGACAACCCCATCCCCAAGCTCGCCCGCTTCATTGACCGCATCGCGGCGGCGAGGCTGGACGAGGGCAACGATCGATTCGATCCCTCGACGCTGGCGGTGACGACCTTCGATGTGGGCAATCCGGCGGGCAATGTCATCCCGTCGCGCGCCACGGCCAAGTTCAACATCCGCTTCTCGACCGAGCACAGTTTCGCCTCGCTGAAACAATGGGTGGAGGGGCAGATCGCGGTGGTGAAATCCGGGATGGGCGGCACGTGGTCGGTGTCGGCCACCGAGGGTGCCGATGCCTTCATCACCGAGCCCGGCCGCTTCGTGGGCCTCGTTCAGGATGCGGTGCTGCACGAGACGGGCCTGCTGCCCAGGCTCTCGACCAGCGGCGGCACGTCGGACGCGCGTTTCGTGAAGGATTATTGCCCGGTGCTGGAATTCGGCCCCACCAACGCGACGATCCACCAGACGGATGAGCGCATCGCCATCGGCGAGCTGCGCGCCACGCAGGCGATCTACGGCCGCATCATCGCGGATTATTTCTCGGCGGAATTGTAGCCGACGCGGAGCAGGTAAAGGCCGTCCGGCGGGGCCACCGGGCCGCAGGCCGCGCGGTCAGCGGCGTCGAGCGCGCGTTTCACGTCGCGCGGCGTCCACTTGCCTTCGCCGACGAGGCGCAGCGAGCCCACCATGGAGCGCACCTGATTGTGCAGGAAGGAGCGGGCGTCGGCCCTGATCTCGATCAGCTCGCCATAGCGGGCGACTTCGAAATGGTCGAGCGTCTTCACCGGCGAATTGGCCTGGCACTGCGCGGCGCGGAAAGTGGTGAAGTCATGCTTGCCGACAAGGTGCTGGGCGGCCTCATGCATGGCATCCGCGTCGAGGTCCACCGGCAGCCACCACGCCTTGCCGCGGTCAAGCGCGGGCGGCGCGCGGCGGTTCAGGATGCGGTAGAGATAATGGCGCCTCGTGGCGGAGAAGCGCGCGTGGAAATCCTCCGGCACCTCCTCGGCTTCGAGCACGCTCACCGGCATCCCGCGGATGTTGCCGTTCAGCGCATTGCGGAGCTTGAATGTGTCCCACGGTTTGCCAAGGTCCACATGCGCCACCTGCGCCAGCGCGTGAACGCCCGCATCGGTGCGGCCCGCGCCATAGACCATGGAATGCCCGCCGTTGATGGTGGCGACGGCGCGCTCCAGCACGTCCTGAACCGATGTGCCGCCTGCCTGGGATTGCCAGCCGGTGAAGGGCCCTCCGTCATATTCGATGGTGAGGCGATAGCGCGGCATCAGGCGGCCTCCGTTCCTGCAGCGATGGGAAAGCCACGCAGGAAATCCGCGGCCTCCATCGCGCCCTTGCCTTCGCGCTGCAGCTTGAGGAGGCGGATGGCGCGAGAGCCGCAGGCGATGGTGAGCGCCTCGTCAATGAAGGTGCCGGGCGTGCCGCTGCCGCCGGTCACTTCGCAGAGCAGCGCCTTGATGCGCGTGCCCTTCACGGCAAACCAGGCGCCGGGAAAGGGCGATAGGCCGTGGATTTGGTTCCTCACCTCCTGCGCGCTTCTCGTGAAGTCGATGCGGGCTTCGGCCTTGTCGATCTTCTTCGCATAGGTCACGCCCCCGGCGGGCTGCGGCGCGGAGGTGATGTCCGGCTGCGCCAGCACGTCGGCCATCAGCCGCGCGCCAAGCGCCGCGAGATCATCATGCAGCGTCTGGGCCGTTGTCATGGGCGTGATCGCGAGTCTTCCCACCTTGCACATCGGCCCGGTGTCCAATGCCTCTTCCATGCGCATGATGGTGACGCCGGACTCCTTGTCGCCCGACATGATGGCGCGCTGGATGGGCGCGGCCCCGCGCCAGCGCGGCAGCAGCGAGGCATGGACGTTGAAGCAGCCGAGCCGCGGCGCATCGAGCACGGGCTTGGGCAGCAGCAGGCCATAGGCAACGACGACCGCGGCATCCGCATCGAGCGCGGCGAAGCGGGCCTGTTCCCCGGCGGACTTCAATGATGCGGGCGTGCGCACCCCGAGGCCCCGTGCTGCCGCGAAAGCCTGCACCGGCGAGGGCCGTTCCGCCATGCCGCGGCCCGCCGGGCGCGGCGGCTGGGAATAGACGCAGGCGATGTCATGCCCGGCGGCGATCAGGGTCTTCAGCGTTTCCACCGCGAAGTCCGGCGTGCCCATGAAGACGAGGCGCATGCTCAGAGCTTTCCGAGCTTCTGGGCCTTCTGGAATTTCTTGATCACCCGCTCGCGCTTCAGCCGCGAGATATGGTCGATGAACAGGATGCCGTTCAAGTGGTCGATCTCGTGCTGCAGGCAGGTGGCCATCAGCCCGGTGGCGTGCATCTCGTTCGGCTCGCCCTGGCGGTTGAGGTAGCGTAGCTTGATCTCGGCGGGTCTGGTGACCATCTCGTAGTATTCGGGAATGGAGAGGCAGCCTTCCTCATAGTCGCTCTTCTGCTCGCTTGACCAGATGATCTCCGGATTGGCGACGAAGACCGGCGCCCTGGGCTCGCCGTCCTTGGCCAGGTCAATCACGAGGAGGCGCTGCGCCACGCCCACCTGGATGGCGGCAAGGCCGATGCCGGGGGCGCGGTACATGGTTTCCAGCATGTCGTCCCACAGCTTCTTCACATGGGAATCGATGGCTGCCACGGGCTTCGACACCTCGCGGAGCGTCTTCTCGTCGGGAAGGGTTATGATGGGCAGCAGCGGCATGGCCGTCTCATAAAGCATTTTCAGGTCAAGTTGACAGGTTGACCGTCGAAAATGCGACCAGGCAAAGAGATAGAGCATGATCCGCAGAAGTGGAACCGCTTTTGCGACAGGATCATGCTCAAGCTTTTGATCTGGCGCATGTTCCGGTCAGGCCGTGGCCGCCGGTCAATCACGCCTGGTCGCCTGGCGCTCAGGGGCTGATGCAGCGATGGCGCTTGTAGCCGCGGCCCACATAGGTGCCGGTGGCCGGGTCATAGGTGCGGTAGCGCGCGCTGCACCATGCATCATGGCTCGAACCGGCCTGCGGGCGGAAATCGCCATAGCGGTGGACCAGGAAGGGTTTCTGGTACCAGTAGCTGCCGGAACGGGCCACCATGGAGCGCTGGAAGGGGGCATAGTCGATCCGGGCCGTACACTCAAACAGCCCGTCGGCGCAGTTTTTCTCGACCACATAGGGCTTCCAGACCTTCACCCCGTCCTTGTCCGTGCCATAGGGGTCGGAGGCCGAGGCGTTGATCGACAGAGCGGCGAGGCCAAGGAGGCCCAGAAGTGGGGCGAGGATCTTCCTGAACATGGCGGAAACACTCCCTGAAATCCCCGCCGGGCGGGGACGCTGAAGAAACCACAGAATGCCGCCGCGCCGGGCGCTTTGCAAGCGCAGTGCTTGCCTTTTGTTCCCCAAGCGCCCATATGGGGCGCGGGAGGTTGGCGGCGGACGTGCCGCTCGCCAACCGGGTCAGGTCCGGAAGGAAGCAGCCCCAACGAGACAGGAACGGGTTGCCCGTCCAGCCTCCCACCCTCATGGCATATTCCGTTAAGGTGGAATGCACTTTGACGGCAAGAATAGGCCAGATGTAAGCTGCCCCGCGGAAGCCCGCCATGGATGACACTCAGAGCGGCGCGAACGCGGCAGGGTATCGCGTTCTTGCCCGCAAATACCGCCCGCGCACCTTCCCTGACCTCATCGGCCAGGAGGCGATGGTGCGCACCCTCACCAATGCCTTCGCGTCGGGCCGCATCGCCCAGGGCTTCATGCTGACGGGTGTCCGCGGCGTGGGCAAGACCACGACCGCCCGCCTGATCGCCCGCGCGCTGAACTATGGCGGCCGGCCGGCCATCGACATGCCGGAGATGGGCCCGCACTGCGAGCCCATCCTCGAATCGCGCCACATGGACGTGATCGAGATGGACGCCGCGTCCAACACCGGCGTCGACAACATGCGCGAGATCATTGACAGCGTGCGCTATGCGCCCGTCCACGCGCGCTACAAGGTCTACATCATCGACGAAGTGCACATGCTCTCGAAGAACGCCTTCAACGCGCTGCTGAAAACGCTGGAAGAGCCGCCGCCGCATGTGAAGTTCATCTTCGCCACCACCGAGATCAACAAGGTTCCCGTCACCATCCTCTCCCGCTGCCAGCGCTTTGACCTGAAGCGGCTGGACGCCGCCCTGCTCGCGTCGCACTACGGCGCCATCGCGGTGAGGGAGGGTGTTGAGGCGGAAGCCGATGCGCTGGCCATGATCGCGCGCGCGGCGGAAGGCTCGGTGCGTGACGGCCTGTCGCTGCTCGACCAGGCCATCGCCTATGGCGAGGGCAAGGTGAAGGCGGCGGATGTTGCCGCCATGCTGGGCCTCATGGACCGCTCCCGCATTATCGGCCTTTTCGAGACGGTGATGGCGGGCGATGCCAAGGGGGCGATCGGGGAGATCGAGGCGCAGCACCGGGACGGCGGCGACCCGGCGACCATCCTTGGCGACCTTGCCGATTACGTTCACTGGGTCACCCGCCTGAAGGTGGTGAAGGAGGGCGCTCTCGCGGATTCCTCGCGCACTGAGGCGGAGAAAACCCGCGGCGCCGGTCATGCGCAGACATGCGGCATCGCGCATCTGACGCGCGCCTGGTCCATGCTGCTGAAGGGCATCCGCGAGGCGGAGCTTCACTCCGACCCGCTGATGGCGGCCGAAATGGTGCTGATCCGCCTGTGCCACGCGGCGGACCTTCCCGGTGGCGAGGAACTCGCCAAGATCGTCAAGCAGCCGCAGTCCTCCGAGCGCGTGGCGCCGGTGAGCGCCCGCGAACTCCTTCGCGATACGTCCGGGGCTCCAGTCGAGTCGCGAGGGGCGCTGGCGGTCAAGCCGCAGGTCCCCGCGCCCACCGAGACACGCGCCTTCACGAGCTTCGGGGATCTGGTGGCGCTCGCCACCGAGAAGCGTGACATCAAGCTGAAAACCGATCTTGAAACCCTGATCCGCCCGATCCGCGTGGCGCCGGGCCAGTTTGAGCTGGCGCTTGAACCGGGCGCGCATGCGGGGCTCGCCAACGAGATCGGCCGCAAGCTCGAGGCCTTCACCGGCATGCGCTGGATCGTGATGGTGGCGAAGGACGGCGGCGACAAGCCCGTCTCCCGCCAGCGCCAGGAGGCCAGGGACAATCTGTTTTTCACCGCGCGCGAACACCCGGACGTGCAGGCGGTGCTGAAGCGTTTCCCGGGGGCGGAAATCATCGACGTCAAGCTGCCCGATGACAGCCCTCCGCCCCCCGGCATGAGTGAGAGCGATGAAGAACCTCGGTGATATGATGAAACAGGTCCAGGCCATGCAGTCCCGCATGTCCGAGATGCAGACCAGGCTGGAGCAGGCGGCCGTCACCGGCCAGTCCGGCGGCGGCCTCGTCAAGGTGACGCTCTCCGGCAAGGGCGCCATGACCGCGCTGTCGATCGACCCGTCGCTGATGAAGCCGGAGGAGAAGGACATCCTCGAGGACCTTATCCTCGCCGCGCACACTGACGCCAGGAACAAGTCTGAAGCCATGATGGCGGAAGAGATGAAGTCGGTGACGGGCGGGCTGCCGCTGCCGCCCGGCTTCAAGCTGCCCTTCTGATGTCGCGCCGCACGACGGGACCCGAAATCGAGAGGCTGATCCAGCTGCTGGCGAAACTGCCGGGGCTCGGCCCCCGCTCGGCCCGCCGCGCGGCGCTGTTCCTGATCAAGAACCGCGAGCGGCTTCTGGCCCCCATGGCGCTGGCCATGGCGGAGGCGCGGGAGAAGGTGACGGTCTGCACCGAGTGCGGCAATGTCGACACCGTTGACCCCTGCACGCTGTGCACCGACGCGCGGCGCGACCGCACCACCATCTGCGTGGTGGAAGAGGTTGGCGATCTCTGGGCGCTGGAACGCGCGGGCGCGTGGTCAGGCCTCTATCATGTGCTCGGCGGCACGCTGTCGGCGATCGAGGGTGTCCGGCCGGAGGACCTCGCCATTGGCTCCCTCATCGAGCGTGCGGGTCAGGCGCAGGTGAAGGAGGTCGTGCTGGCGCTGAACGCCACCGTCGAGGGCCAGACCACCGCGCATTACATCACCGAGCGCGTGAAGACGCTGGGCATCGCCGCATCACGATTGGCCCATGGCGTGCCGGTGGGCGGTGAGCTGGACTATCTCGACGAAGGCACACTCACGCAGGCCATCCGGGCGCGTCGGCCATTGTGAAATTTCTTGAGGGCTGTATTCGAATACGGAGTTGACAGGCGCCCTTGCGGCACTTTTCCTGACTCCCCCAGGCTGTCAGGACCAAGCCAATGTGGTTTGCCTATATCGATGAATCCAAAGAACAGAACAGTGTATTCATCTACTCTGCCCTGATACTCAGGGGAGAACGCTGGCCGACTGTTTTCTCTGCCGTAAGGGACTTTCGCAGGCGATTGCGCAAAGACTACGGGATCTTTTTGTCTCAGGAGTTGCATGCTTGGAAGTTTGCCTCCGGAAAGGGTCAGATTGCCGACCGGCCGCTGTCCAAGTCGCAGCGTGCTGCGATTTTTCGTGAGGTACTTGTCTTTGTCGCGGGGTGTGGGAAGTTTAGGCTCTTCGCCAGCATAAATTCCAACGAGCTTTATGCCTTTGAACGACTCGTTAACCGCATCAACAGGACAGCGGAAGCGCACGGGGAGCATGTGCTGCTTTTCTGTGACGAGGGTCAAGAGGTGGAGTTCACCCGACGCATCCGGAGAATGCGCATTCACAACCCCATCCCAAGCAACCGCGGGGGATGGCAAGAGAGTGACACGCCTACGCGCAACATACCTGTCACACGCATTGTAGAGGATCCGATCTTCAAGGATTCGAAGGATTCCTATTTCATTCAGTTGGTTGATTTCTGTTCCTATGCATTGTTGCGCATGGAGCGTCCGATTCCGTCACGCTCCATCTTGGGATATGACGACATGTTCAAATTGCTGGAGCATCGGGCGTTCAACTGAAATCAGAATACCGTTTATGCTCCTCTTATGCCGTCATTCCGGCGAAGGCCGGAATCCCGCTTTGCGTCAGCACGCGTTGAAAGAAAGCTGGATTCCGGCATTCGCCGGAATGACGGCCGGGAGGGAGCAAATTATGCGGACTGATCTCACTCGACTGCGCGCCTCTCTAGGAGCCTGTCTGGATAATCTGATTTTTGTTGCATTTGTGCAATGGGTTCAGCGGGATGTTCTGGCTCATGTTGCGGCCTTGGCCAGTTTGCAGAGGTTGTGGGCGGTGCAGATC
>NZ_JADCDA010000050.1 GCF_020252405.1 Aestuariivirga sp. | reverse complement strand
TGGCGCGGCTTGTCTTTCCGCCACCTGTCAAACGCGCCTTCGTGTTCAGTTGGTCACTCTGGCGGCGCGTTCACCAAGCCCATGCCGCCGAGGCCCACTACCGCGCAAGACTCACCACGCAGACGCAACTGTAGTACTAAATCTTGCAGCTGCGGTGGTTAACCTCATCGCGTCGGCGGGGCGGGTCCTTGAGAAGGTCAGCTGTCGCTTCGTTCCCCCCTTTTCCCGGGGTCCCTTCGCCTGGGTCCCGTCAATACGGGACCCTTTCTTTTAGGGGGTCTGCGCGCCAACCCGCGCCGTCTCGATGGCATAGAGAGACGAGGTGGCGGTGATGAACAGGCGTGATTTGCCGAAGCCGCCGAAGGTGAGGTTCGCCACCGTCTCCGGCACGAGGATGCGGCCCAGGCGGTCTCCGTCCTTCGTGTAGCAATGAATGCCGTCGCCCGCCGAGATCCAGAGCAGGCCTTCAGCGTCCACCCGCAGGCCATCCGGCACTTTTTCGTTGATGACGGCGATGACGCGGCTGTCCTGAAGCCGCTTTCCATCCACCACCTTTAAGCCCCTCACATGGCGCGGGCGGCCGTCCTCGAAGCCGAAGCCATGGCCGCGGGCGAAACCGGAGTCGGCGATATAGAGTTCGGACTCGTCGGGCGAGAAGGCGAGGCCGTTCGGACGGTCGAAATCATCCGCCACCACGCTCAGCCCGCCTGAGGCGGGGTCGAAGCGATAGACCTGGTTCTTGCCGATGGCGCTCTCGGCCTGGATGCCCTCATGGTCGGAGATGATGCCGTAGGGCGGATCGGTGAACCAGATGGAGCCATCCGACTTCACGACGACGTCGTTCGGCGAGTTGAAGCGCATGCCGTTCCAGTGCGTCACCAGCACCTCGTAGCGGCCGTCCAGATAGGTGCGGCTCACGCAGCGGCCGCCATGCTCGCAGGAGATCATGTTGCCCTCGCGGTCCCGCGTGTGGCCGTTGGTGCGCTGCGAGGGCTGGCGGAACACCGAGAGGCCCGAGACCGGCGACCAGCGCATCATGCGGTTGTTGGGAATGTCGGAGAAGCGCAGCTCATTGAGCTCGGAGAACCACACCGGACCCTCCGCCCAGATAAAACCGGTGGCGAGCTTCGTCAGCGCCGCACCCTTGGGGAAGAAGTCGAGGAAACGCTGGGAGTCCGGTGCAAGGCAGGCGTGATGCGCGCTCATGGTGTCAACCCTCGATGATGGTGGGGATGCGGGTGGCGGGCGGCGTGTTGCGGCTCCTCTGGCATCTGATCTGGCCGTCGATCACCACCATGCCGATGCCGGGCGGCTGCACACCCAAGCCCGCCGGTGCGTCCGTGCCGAGGATCACGCGGTGCAGCTCCTTCATGTTCTCGGCGGGCCGCAGCTTTTGGATCGCCGCGCGTTCATAGCCGTTGTGCACGATCTCGGGGCCGCGCTTGCAGCCCCCTTCGCACGGCCGATGCTGCGGATGACGAATTTCCGCGGACCCGCGTTCTGGCTCTGGCCGTCATGCGCCATGATGTTCTCCTGGCAAACGCGCTGCTTCTTGGGCAGCGTCGGAAATGGCATACTGCGTCATCGGCGGGGGCCTGTCGAGGCCAGGAGCGGGAGCCGGATGCATGGGGATCATTCGCAAATCGGAGTTCGTGGAAGGCCGCTGGCGCAACGGCATGGGCGTGTCGTGGGACATCGCGTCCGAGCCTGCGTCTGCCGAGGGCTTCGGCTGGCGCTTCGCCACGGCCCTCATCGAACGGGATGCGCCTTTTTCGCTTTACCCAGGTGTCGACCGCGTCTTCACGCTGTTCGAAGGAGACGGCCTCGACCTTGATTTCACGTCGGAAGCGGGCGCTCCGCTGTCGCTCGCCGTTCCGCGCCTGTTTGCGCCTTATCCCTTCGCCAGCGATGTTCCGGCCTTCTGCCGCCTCCGCCAGGGCCCCTGCCGCGCGCTGAACCTGTTCACCCGCCGTGAAAGATGGTCGGCCGCCGCGGATGTCGTGTCGGGCGGCGCGGACATCGCGCATCCCGGCCCCATCCTGCTCTTCGCGCTCAAGGGTGCTGCGGCTGTGGACGGCCATGCGCTGGCGGAGGGCGATGCGGCGATTGCGGCTGATGAGGCCACTGTCGGCACAGAGGGCTTCGTTTATGTTGCTCGGCTTTTCGCGCGGTGATTGGCCCCGTGGCGGTTTCCCGCTAGGATTCCCATCCGGTAGATCGGAGACAGCAGGATGAAAGCGCGTGTTCAGTGGCTCGACGGCCGGGCCTTCGTCGGGGAATCGGGTTCGGGCCATGCTGTGGTGATGGATGGGGCGCCGGAGGCAGGGGGCCGCAACATCGGGGTGCGGCCGATGGAGATGCTGCTGCTGGGCTTGGGCGGCTGCACCGCCTTCGACGTCGTCATGATCCTCGAGCGCATGCGCGAGACGGTGACTGGCCTTGATGTGGCGCTGGAGGCCGAACGTGCGGCGGAGGACCCCAAGGTCTTCACCCATGTGAAGATCGTCTACAAGCTGACGGGCCGCGGCCTTAAGCCCGCCAATGTCGAGCGCGCCATCAACCTCTCGGCCGAGAAATACTGCTCGGCCTCCATCATGTTCGGCAAAACGGCCACCATCGAACACGCCTTCGAGATCCTCGAGGACGGGGCGGACTGAAACATCGAAAAAATTGTGAAGGTTGTGCACCGAGACAACATGCAACCATAGATTTTGTTACTGGCCAGGGCGGGCCGACAGAGCTGGCTGCCGATTGAATGCGAGGTCTTCGCAGAACGCATGGCCGCCCCATGGTCTCCGCGAAAACCACTGAAAACGGTGGGGTGGCCGTTTTCCGGCCGGAGCTGCGCCCGCGCGGGCACTGGCCCCAACCGGCCAAATCGGCTTATGATTCGCCCGATGCCGGGCCGCTGCCTGGCAGCTTCTTCGCAGAAACTTGCCCGCCCCCGCCTTGCAGGCGCTCTGGCGGGCATTTTTGTTTTCTGGAAGTTGAACGGATGGACTAACATCCGTGCGGGTTTAACCGGAGAAGGGACGACAACATGACCAACGCAAACACCCATAGCCTCGGATCAGGCGCCATCCTCTTGCACAACCTCGCCAGGCACTGGTGGGCACTGGCCCTGCGCGGCGTCGCCGCCATCGTCTTCGGCGTGCTGGCCTTCGCCTGGCCGGGCATCACCATCCTGAGCCTCGTGATGCTCTACGGCGCCTATGCGCTGGTCGATGGCGTGTTCTCGGTCTTTGCCGCCATCAGCGGCGGCACGCCCGCCCCGCGCTGGTGGCTGGCGGTGGTCGGCGTGCTCGGCATCCTCGCCGGCATCATCGCTTTTGCCAATCCCGTGCTGGTCGGCTTTTACCTGCTGTGGTTCATCGGCGCCTGGGCGATTGTCAGCGGCGTCATGGAAATCATCGGCGCGATCCGTCTCCGCAAGGAGATCGACAATGAATGGTGGCTGATCCTGCACGGCGCGATCTCGGTCTTGTTCGGCATCTTCCTGTTCGCCGAGCCGCTGACCAGCGCACTGGCGTTGATCTGGGTGATCGGCGCCTATGCCATCGCCGCCGGCGGGATGATGATCGCGCTGGCCTTCCGCCTCAAGGGCCACGCCAAGGCCTGATCGCCAGTTTCCGCGCAAACGCTAGGGAGCGGTCCTCCGGGGCCGCTCTTTCATTTGATGGGGGTGATTGTCCGCGGCGCGGCATCGCTCCCGAAGACGGATGGGCAGCACGCCGACCGACGGCAGAGAATATGCGCCAGATCAAGAGCCGGAGCATGATCTTGTCGCAAAAGTGGGTTCCGATTCTGCGGATCGTGCTTTATCTTTTCCGGGCATTGCGTGGAGGATGTCATGCGCCAGCTTATTGCCGTTTCCGGATTGACACTCGCCTTGCTCGCGGGGCCCGCCCTGGCGCACCAGGAAAAACTGGCCGGGGCCGACTGGGTGCTGGCGGGCCAGACCGGCCAGCGCGCGCCCTTCCTGCGCTTCGAGGCCGGCCGGGTGGCGGGGCTCGGCGGCTGCAACCGGTTCGGCGCCAGCTATCAGCTGAAGGGCGACAGGCTGAGCTTCTCAGCCATCGCCGCGACGCGCATGGCCTGCGATGGCATGGAGGCGGAACAAGCGTTCTTCGCCATGCTGGGCAAGGTGAAGGCCATGAAGCTGGACGGCGACAGGCTGGAGCTGCTCGATGGCCAGGGCAAGGTGCTGGCGGCATTTGCCCGGCGGACGGCGGAATAGGACGCCCGCAGAGGCGAGGGAAAATTCCGCGGAGGATCCGTCCCGGCTATTGACTTTAATCCTATAATGCGCTCCATGAAAACGTCCAGAGCGGCGGGCGGTCATATAGGATCGCGATCATTCTCCCTCCCCCTTGTGGGGTGTACAGACCGGGGAGATAGGTAACGGGTGTTCGGGGACATAGGTAACGGTTTTAGCATTGTTGGGTTGGCTTTGCGAGATCGAAGCTGGCGATGCGTTGGTGGCGGTAATGGACGTGGTAGGCGCCGTCGGTTTTGGTTGGGCTGAATGCGATGGTTTGGCCGCGGAAGGCCTTGGGGACGCGCAGCTCATGG
>NZ_JADCDA010000005.1 GCF_020252405.1 Aestuariivirga sp. | reverse complement strand
TCTCTCCACCGTCATCCCGGCGAAAGCCGGGACCCCGCTTTCTCTCCACGCATGCTGAAACGTATAATCTCTCTCCACCGTCATCCCGGCGAAAGCCGGGACCCCGCTTTGGAACCACGCATGCTGAACCAAAGCTGGGCCCCGGCTTTCGCCGGGGTGACGGCAAGAAGGGAGAAGGGAAACCGGAGCAAGCACACAACCCCCATGACCACCCGGCCCGCCACACGCCCCGACAAGGCCGACCGCCGGCGTCTTCTCCCGCTCCTTCAGCGGGAGAAGAAGGGACCCGTTGCGGCACGCAACGGGGAGATGAGGGGACGGCAGCACAATTGCGGCGACCGGCATTCCCTCACCTCCCCCGGCTGCGCCGGGTCCCCTTCCTCTCCCGCGTCGCGGGAGAGGACCTTCAGTGGATCAACCACCCGCCCATGACCGCCAAGCCCGCCCCCAAGCCCGACTACTACGCGATCGCCTGGCGCATGCCGTTGATCGTCTGGCAGGGTCTGTTCTTCGTGGGTCCGCTGCTTTTCATGCTGGCGATGTCCTTCTTCCTGGTGAAGAACTACCGCATGGAACCCGCCTTCCAGTTCTCCAACTGGTCGCGCATGCTGTCGAAGGGCTTCTTCTGGGACGCCTATTTCCACACGCTCTGGCTGGCGCTGCTCGCCACCCTCATCACCAGCGCCATCGCTTTTCCGGCAAGTTACTTCCTCGCCTTCAGGGCCAGCGAACGGCTCCGCCGCTGGGCCATCTTCTTCCTCGTCATCCCCTTCTTCACCAGCTACCTGGTGCGCATTTTTGCCTGGCAGGTGATCCTCGCCCAGCAGGGCGTCATCAATGCGGCGATTTCCCATCTCGGCCTCGGGCCGTGGCAGATGCTCAACACCCAGTTCGGCACCATGGTGGGCTATCTCGCGCTCTGCCTGCCGCTGGCGGTGATCCTGCAGACCTTCGCGCTCGCCAACATCGACAAGCGCCTTGTCGAGGCCGCGCATAATCTGGGCTGCGGACGCTTGCGCACCGTGTTCACCGTCGTCGTGCCGCTTGCCAGGACCGGTCTCGTCGTGGCGGCGGTCTTCTGCTTCATCCTGTCCTTCGGCGATTTCGTGTCGCCCTATTATCTCGGCGGCTCCAAGCCCCCCACCCTGTCGATCCTGATCGTCGACACGGCGAAGTCGGGCCAGCAATGGCCGCGCGCCGCCGTGGTCGCCATCATGATGATCCTCACCCTGCTGGCCGTGGCCTTCCCCGCCATCGGCTTCGCCTACGGCAAGCGCGGCAAATGAAAACCGGCCGCCTCCTCCGCTGGGTGCTGGCACTTTATACGGCGCTTGTCTTCCTCTTCATCTTCGCGCCGATCGTCGCGAGCCTCGTCTTCTCCTTCAATTCCGAGCGCTTCCCAACGATCCCGCTCGGCTCCTTCACCACCGGCTGGTATGCGAAGGCCTTCGGCAATCCGGAAGTCTGGGATGCGGCGCTGAGAAGCCTCGTCGTGTCCTCGGTCAGCGCGGCGCTGGCCACCGCCATCGGCTTTTCGGCGGCCTATACCGACTACCGCCATGACTTCTTCGGCAAGAAGGCCTTTCTTGTGCTGGCCCTGCTGCCGCCGACGATCCCGCTCATCATTCTGGCGCTGGCCATGCTGGGCTGGCTCTCGATGTTCAACGCGTCCGGCATGACCGTTTCCATCATCATCGCGCACACCGTGCTCTGCGCGCCCTTCGCCATGGCGGTGATCAGGCTCCGGCTGAGCCAGATGGACCCGAACCTCGAGCCCGCGGCCTGGAACCTGGGCGCGTCGGAATGGGTGACCATGACGTCCGTCGTCATTCCCTTCACCCTGCCCTCGATCGTCGCCAGCCTGTGCCTCACCGCCGCCGTCTCCTTCGACGAGTTCGCGGTGGCCTGGTTCGTCTCCGGCCTCGACAAGACGGTGCCCGTCGTCATCCTCGAAATCCTCACCGGCAACATCGATCCGCAGGTCAATGCCATCGGCACCGCCGTCTTCCTCGTCTCCATCACCCTCGTCGTCATTGCGCAGGTGCTCGCCCCGAGGCCCGCCAGAAAGCCGGAAACCGCCTGATGGCCCAACCCCTCGTCGTGTTCGACAATGTCGTGAAGCGCTTCGGCGGTTTCGAGGCGGTGAAGCGCATGAACCTCGAGATCCGCGAGGGCGAGTTCCTGGCCCTGATGGGCCCCTCGGGCTGCGGAAAAACCACCACGCTGCGCATGCTGGCGGGCCTCGAACAGCCGACCGGGGGCGACATCAGGCTTGCCGGCAAGTCCCTCCTCGGCGTCAGGCCGCATGAGCGCGACACGCCCATGGTCTGGCAGTCGCTCGCCCTCTTCCCCTTCCTCAATGCGCGCGAGAACGTCGAGTTCGGCCTCAGGATGCGCGGGCTCGACAAGCCTTCCCGCCGCAGGAAAGCGCTCGACTGGCTGGAGCGTTTGGGGATCGGCGAATTCGCGGAGCGCGACGTGAACTCGCTCTCGGGCGGCCAGCGCCAGCGCGTGGCGCTCGCCCGCGCGCTGGCGACGGAGCCGAAGATACTCCTCTTGGACGAGCCGCTCTCGGCGCTTGACGCCCATCTCGTCATCCGCATGCAGGCCGTGCTGACGAAGCTTCAGCGCGAGCTTGGCATCACCTTCGTGCATGTCACGCATTCCCAGTCGGAGGCCTTCGCCATGGCCGACCGCGTGGTCATCATGTCCAGGGGGGAAATCGCGCAGATCGGCCCGGCGCGCGACATCTACCGCACCCCCGCCTCGCGCTTCGTGGCGGAGTTCGTCGGCCGCAACAATATCTTCGCCGGCACGGTGAACGGCGCGGGCGACGTCGAGACCGCCGCCGGCGCCTTCACGCTGGACGGCAAGGCGAGGCCCGGCGACAAGGTCAGCTTCGTGGTCGCGGCTGACGTCGTTTCGCTCTCGGCAATAAGGCCCGCCGCGCGCAATGTCTTCACCGCGCAGCTCATCTCGGAGGAGTTCGTGGGCTCCATGGTCACCCTCTTCTTCGAGGCGCCCGGCGGCGCCGAAATCAAGGTCCAGGTGCAGGAACGCCTGCTCGAGGGCATCCCGCGCGAGCCGGGCCAGTTGCTCTTCCTCTCCTTCGATCCTTCCCACGCGCATATTCTGAAGGGCTGATGTCCATGATCCGCAATCCCATCCCCTGGCCCAATGGCGCGCGCTGCGCCTGCGCCATCACCTTCGACATGGACGCGGATTCGCTCATCCACATTTCCCGCCCGAAAGACGGGCACGACCGGCTCTACCCCATCTCCATGGGCCGCTACGGCCCCACCGTCGCCGTGCCGCGCATTCTCGACACCTACCGGAAATATGGTCTCAGGCAGTCCTTCTTCATCCCCGCCTGGTGCATCGAACAGTACCCGGCTGCGATCGATTCCATTTTGCGCGGCGGGCATGAGATCGGGCATCACGGATTGTTGCACGAAGACCCGGTTGAGACGCGTGGTGAACAGCAACGAAAAGCATTCGAAACAGCAACCGCAATTCATCAAAAACGCATTGGCCGGAAGCCGCGCGGATACCGCGCGCCGGTCTACAACGTCACGCAGCAGGTCATCGACCTGCTCGTCGAGCACGGCTTCAGCTACGACTCCTCGCTGATGGCCGACGACATTCCCTATCTCATGAAAACGCCCGCAGGCGAGCTCTGGGAGGCCCCCGTCCATTGGGGCGCCGACGACTGGCCACCCTTCGCGCACTACGCCGAGATTGGTTACATGATGCCGGTGAAAGCCCCTTCCGAAGGCCTCAAGGCCTTCTGGGAGGAGTTCGACGCGCAGTATGAGGCAGGCGGATTCTGGGTCGGCATCTGGCACCCTTTCCTCACCGGCCGCCTGGCCCGCTGGCGCCTTGTGGATCAATGGCTTGAGCAGACTTTGAAGACCCGGAACGTGTGGTTCGCGCCGCTTGAGGATATCATCGCCCACGTCGCAAAAGTGAGCGCCGACGGCAGCTATTCGCCGCGCGTCGAGCAGCTGCCCTATTATACGAAAAGCCAGCTCGGCTGATCAGTCGACAAGGCCGGTCTTCCAGGCCGTCACAATGATCCCCAGTCCTGCAACGGCGAGGGCGGAAAGAATGCCGGCGATGACCATCTTGCGTCTCCTGTGAATGATTTGCGGCAGAGCCAACCCGGCCCCACCACGTCATATTTTGCACCGCAGCATCTTTCTCGCGGCCTTACTGCAGCGCAGCATTGATCTCGATCAAACCTGCAGAAGCCTCATAAGCCTTTGACAAAGGTGGCTTGAGGAACCGCACCGGCTTGTAGTGGCATAGCCCGCCCGCCCCACCGCAAGACCGGGCGAACCTGCGGATAAAATTGACAAAACAGCAGTTTTCGGGTGCAGTACGCCGAACAGGGGAGTTCGGAAGACAATGACCGTTTGGCCAATGGCAGGGGCGCGCCACCAGAATCGCTCGCCCGACCAGAGCATCCGCCTGCTCATTGCCGCCATCTTGGTGTTGGTATTCGCCACCCTCATGATCGGCAACCGTGAGAAAACGCTCCGCGAGGGAGACCTTTTCTGGCACATCAAGACAGGGCTCTGGATGCTGCAACACTGGACGGTTCCGTCAACCGACATGTTTTCATACACCTTTGCCGGTCAGCCCTGGATGGCAAAGGAATGGCTGTCGCAAGTCTTCTTCGCTGCGGTCTTCCAGCTCGGAGGCTGGAATGCGGTTGTCGCAGCGGCCGTGGTCACTGTCGGGGTCGCGGCGGGACTTCTCTATTGGTCGCTGTCCGCTTCCCTCAAGCCGAGCCTCGCGGGATCGATTGTAATCGCCGCGCTTCTTGCCACAAGCATCACCTTCACGATCAGGCCACACCTGCTGACATTGCCGCTTTTGGTGATCTGGACGCAACTGCTGTTCAAGTGGTCATTCACGGGGAAGGCGCCCAGTTTCCTGCTCCTCCCCGTCATTGTTGTCTGGGCCAATCTGCACGCGGCGTTCACCATGGGATTTGTGATCGCCTTCTTTGCCTTCCTCGACTTTCTCGAGAACGGCGGCTGGGCAAAGAAGCGGGCGCTATGGACCTGGCTGGCGTTCCTGGCGCTGTGTCCTGCCGTTGCGCTGCTGCATCCCTATTCCTACCGCGCCATGATGGCAACGCTATGGGTGTTTCGCCCCAGTGACGGCACCCTGATGGTGCTGGAGTGGATGCCATTCAACGCCCAGGAAGATACCATTCTCGCCGCATTGATTTTCGGGCCGATTTTCGTGGCTTTGGCCTCCGGTTTCCGGCTCGGATGGGCACGGGCTCTCTTTGTCACGTCTTTGTGCTACCTGTACATGGCTCATGTGCGTTATGCGTTCTTTTTCTTTCCCGTTGTCGCGCTGGTAGCGGCGCCGGCGATCGCCCGGCAGTTTCCCCGCTTGTCCGCGGAATACTGGCGGAACGAGCAGCGGGACGGGCTCGAGCGGCGCATGCATGATTCATTCCGGCTTGCCATGCCGGCCCTTTGCGCAGCGATTGCGGTCTCGCTTGGGCTGCAGCTTTGGGTCTTGAAATCAGCGCCGCCGGAAAGCAGCTCGGTCAAAACCGCCATTGCCTATGCCAAGTCGTTCGGACTGAGCGGGCATGTTTTCAATCACTACAATCTTGGCGGCTCCCTCATCTTCCACGACATTCCCACCTTCATCGACGGCCGGTCGGATCAGCTCTTCGTGGGAGAGATTTCCAAAGCCTTCGAAGCTTCGGAAAAGGACGAAAAGAGTCTCGTGGACATCCTCCAAAAATACGACATGCGCTGGACGATTTTTCCGCCGGGCGACCCGCGCACCAAGATGCTCGACAAGCTTCCGGGCTGGAAACGCGTCTTCGCTGACAAGAACGCCGTCATCCATCAGCTTAAGGACGTCCCGGTTGAGTGATATCAGCATGATGATGGCGCCGCAGGTCCGTGGCGCCGTCCGGCGCCGCCCCTGACGGGTGGGTTGGCCGCTTCGCCGGCAACCGCGACTCCCCCTGCCTTCGGGAGGGGGCGGCGAGCCCAAGCCCTTGCCACGCATGCGCTTCCGCCGGATATGCTTCGGCTTCTTTTTCGCAAGCTGGGTGGAGGCAGTTCATGGGCGATGGGTGGAAACGCTTCCATCGCGACAGGCTGGCGGTGGCGGGCCGTGCGACGCGAAGGTGACGCTTCCCGATTCCGCGCTGAAGGCGGGGCACACGCTGGGCATCGTCGGCGAATCCGGCTGCGGCAAGTCCACCCTTGCGCGCATGCCGATGCGCCTGATCGAACCATCGGAAGGCATGGTGTTGTTTCGGGGCGGGAACCGAGCGCATGTTCTGCTGCAAGGAGACCCGCCGAACCCAGAAAACATTCCTCAGGGCTGCCCCTTTCACCCACGCTGACCCATCGCACAGAAGCTCTGCCGCACCGAGGTTCCGGCCTTCGCAACCTCCGGGGGCTCGCGCGCCAAATTCCACTTTGCCTGAGGGGCCTGGACAGCGCGGCGAAACCGGGCGAAGGCGCGGGGACTTGCCGGTCCGCTGTCGTTTCTGGCAGCTGGACGCCCAAAACCTCTTGCGAACCCGGATGACAGACTTCAACACCCTCCCGCATGAAGACCAGCTCGCTGTCCTGCACGAGCTGGCCCAAAGGACGTTGAAGCGTTACGCGCTTCCTGACGGTTGCTCGGCACAGCTGGTGAACCTGTCGGAGAATGCCACCTACCGCGTCGGCTGCCCCGATGGCCGGTGCTGGGCATTGCGCATCCACCGCGCGCTTTACCAGCCGAAGCAGGCGATCGCCTCGGAGCTTGCTTGGGTTGTGGACCTGCGGCGGCAGGGCGTGGCCATAACACCGAGCCCCGTCGCCGGCTGCGATGGCGCGCTGATCCAGGAAACGGCGCACCCCCGCATGGCCACGCCGCGCCATGCCGTGCTGTTTGACTGGGAGACAGGCAGCGAACCAGCCATCGGTGACGATCTTGCCGGTTCCTTCGAGATTCTGGGCGAGACAGCCGCGCGTATGCATATCCATGCGCGGCAATGGCGGCGCCCTTCGTGGTTCACCCGCCACAGCTGGACTTTCGAGACAGCGCTGGGTGAGAAGCGGCCGCGCTGGGGCCGCTGGCGCGACGGGATTGGCATGAACCGCGAGACGCAGGCGCTGTTCCGGCGCACCGTCAATCTCATCGGCAGGAGGCTCGCCGCCTATGGCATGGGGGCCCAGCGCTTCGGCCTGGTTCACGCCGATCTGCGCCTCGCCAACCTGCTGATCGACGGCGGCGCGGTGAAGGTCATCGACTTCGACGACTGCGGCTTCAGCTGGTACATGTATGACGCCGCAACCCCCGTCTCCTTCCATGAGCACGCGCCCCAGACGCCGGAACTGATCGAGCACTGGAAAACGGGCTATCGCAAGGTGCTGCCCTTGCCGAAGGAGGACGAGGCGGAGATCCCGACCTTCGTGATGTTCCGCCGCATCCTGCTTGTGGCGTGGATCGCCTCCCACATGGAGGCCGAATTCCCGAAATCCCTGGGGGTGGGCTACACCGATGGCACACGGCCGCTCTGCGAAGATTATCTGCGGCGGTTCTCCTAACAGGCTGCTGAAAGACGTGTCGGTTTTAGAACGCCCGGCGCTCTAGACGCTGACGCCGAAGATGTGGCCCACACCTGCGGTGATGGCCATGGCCGCCGCGCCCCAGAACAGCACGCGCAGCGTTGCCGGTATCTTTGGGGCGGCACCCGCATGGGCACCCAGGGCGCCGAGCCCTGCGAGCGCAACGAGGGTGGTGACCACGACCGTGGGAATGATCCGCCCTTCCGGCGCGAAGACCGCCGCGAGCACGGGAAGCGCCGCCGCCGCGCAGAAGGTGAGGCCGGACGCGATGGCCGCCTGCAGCGGGTTGGCGGCATGCACCTCCGAGAGGCCGAGTTCGTCACGCACATGCGCGCCGAGCGCATCCTTTTCGGTCAGCTCGCGCGCCACCAGGGCCGCGGTGGCGGGCGACAGTCCGCGCGATTCATAGATAGCGGCAAGTTCGCGCTCCTCGGCCTCCGGCGTGTCGAGAAGCGCCTGACGCTCGCGCTCGATGTCGGCCGCCTCGATGTCGGACTGCGAACTCACCGACACATATTCGCCCGCCGCCATCGACATGGCGCCGGCGGCGAGGCCGGCGAAACCCGCGATCAGCACCGCCTGCGGCGTGGGGTCCGCCGCCGCGACGCCCACCACCAGCGAGGACACCGAAACGATCCCGTCATTGGCGCCCAGCACGGCGGCGCGCAGCCAGCCGGAGCGGTTGATGTAGTGCAGCTCCTCGTGAGCCGGCTGATATTTGAGTTCCGTGCTGCTGCCGCTCATGAACACTCCTCCGCTGTCCGTCAGTGCCGGTTGCGGTGGCCCCCTTGCCTCGCCACGCTCCGGGGCCATTCGATCCGCCGCAACGCCGCCCCCGGCGGGAAGCCTGACCGCCACCTCGAAACCCTGTGTGCGCCCCGTGGCGGGCGAACGCAAGATGAGCGTGCTGTTCAGCCGGTCGGCGATGGCCGCGACGATGGCGAGGCCAAGACCGCTGCCATGGTTGCCCGCCCCGCCGCGCTCGAAGCGCCGGGTGAGGCGCGACAGCGTTTCCGGCGGCACCACCGGTCCGTCATTCGCCACCGTCAGCAGCCCGTCCGCCGCCAGCGTGACCGCGACGGGGCCATCCGCTTCGCCATGGCGCAGGGCATTTTCGATGAGATTGCGGAGCAGGATGCCGAAAGCATCCGGGTCCAGATCGGAGAACACGGGTGCCGCGGGAAGCCGAAGCGTGACCCGGCCCTCGGGCGTGCCCCGTGCCGCATCCTCCGTCACGATGCGCGCGGCGGGGCTGAGGTCGCGCGGCTGATCGAGGCGCAGCCTGCCGCCTTCCGCCCGGGCCAGCTGCATGAGGCGTTCGGACAGCCGCGTGAGGCGCTTCAGGGTCGCCTCGATCTCCGCCGCGCGCGCGGCGGCGGCGGGCTCGCCGGTCTCGCCGCGCAGGCGCTGCGCCTGGGCAATGGCGCCGGCGAGCGGGGTTCTGAGTTCATGCGCGGCATGCGAGGCGAAGTTGCGCTCGGCCTCGAAGGCCGCCTTGAGGCGGGCCAGCACGCCGTTGAGCGATGCGGCGAGCGGCTTCAGTTCCGCCGGCAGCCCGTCCGCCGGCACGGCTGAGAGATCGCTGCTGCCGCGGCCCGCGAGCGTTGCGCGGAAGCGGCGCAGCGGCGCGAGGCTGGCCCGCACCGCGAAGACGATGACGGCGAGTGCGATGGGAATGACAAGCAGAAGCGGCAGGCCGAGCGCCAGGACGATTTCCCAGAACACCGTGGCGCGGTGGCTCATGGGTTCGGCCACCGAAATGCGCACCGTGCCCTTCAGCGCATCGTCATTGTAGATGCGGAAGCCCTGGGTCTGGCGGAAGCCCGGCCCATCATAGGGCGGAAAGACGCCGGGATCGGCACGATGCGACTGGAGCAGGATAAGCCCCGTCTCGCCGCGCACCACATAGGTGAAATACTCGCCGCGCTCGCGCAGGGCTGCCAAGCGCTGGGCGCCGGCATTGTCCTCCCGGTCGACGATGTCCATGACGGCAAGCGGCAGCAGGCGCTCGGCGGTTTCCTGCAGGGCGGAATCGAAGACCTGATTGATCTCGCCGCGCAGCAGCAGCGCCGTGACCGAAGCGGCGGCGACCCAGAGCAGCGTGAGCAGCAGGCCGAGCGACATGGCGAGCCGCGCCTGCAGGCTCCTGGGTTTTGTCACGGCGCGCCCAACCGGTAGCCGAGGCCGCGCTCGGTGTCGATCACGCCGTTGCCGAGCTTCTTGCGCAGGCGGCTGACATGCACCTCGATGGCGTTGCTCTCCACCTCGGCATCGAAGGCATAGAGCTTCTCCTCGAGCTGCGCCCTGGAGAGCAATTGCCGGGGCCGCGCCAGGAAGGCATCGAACAACGCCCACTCGCGCGCCGTGAGGCTGACGGGCTTGCCGCCGCGCCGCACGCTCCTCGCCGCGCGGTCGATCTCCAGCGCGCCATGGGTGATGATGGGGTTGGGGTTGCCGCCGTAGCGCCGCGCCACGGAGCCGATGCGGGCGGAGAGTTCCGCGAGGTCGAAGGGCTTGACGAGATAATCGTCCGCCCCGGCATTGAGGCCGCCGATGCGGTCCGACACCTGGTCGAGCGCGGTGAGGATGATGACCGGCGTCACGTCGCCGCGGCCGCGCAGCGCCTTGAGAAAGCCCAGACCCAGGCCATCCGGCAGCATGAGATCGAGCAGCACGAGGTCGAAGGCCGCGCCCGCCATGGCGTCGCGCGCCACATCGAGGCGCATGACCCAGTCCACCGAGTGTCCGCCGGCGGCGATCTGGTCGCGCACCGCGGCGCCCAGAACCGTGTCGTCCTCGATCAGCAGGATTCGCATGGTGGTCCGTCCGTCTTGTCAGGCCGGTTTCGCCGCTGCGGCTGACGTTTTCCTGACGCCCTCCCGCGCCGGGCTTCAGGATGCCGTCAGCTTGGGCCCGCATGGTCCGGCCGCACTGGCCGTAACATGGAAGGGCCCGATGCGGAAGACACTGACGATCCTGGGCCTCATGATGGCCCTGCCGGCCAGCGCGGCCCTGGCCGGGGAAGGCTGCTTCGTGCCCATGTCGGACTGGCAGCCGCGCGAGGCCGTGGTGAAGCTCGCCCAGGACAAGGGCTGGAGCGTGCGCCGGATCAAGATCGATGACGGCTGCTATGAGATCGATGGCAAGGATGCGGGCGGCCGGCGCTTCGAGGCAACCTTGCACCCCGCGACCCTCGAGGTGCTGAAGATCGGGCGCGAAGCGCCGGACAAGACCGGCGAAGACGACTGAAACACGGGACGCCGGTTCCCTGACGTCCGCCATTCTGGCGAAAGCCGGGACCCCGCTTTCTGTCCGCGTGACGGCCAAAAAAGACTGCGAGTAAATTAGGCAGTCGCGCCTATTTTTTCCTCATGTCATCCTGCCTAAATTTCAGGCTCTCTCTGCAAGCCCTTGATTCAAAAGCCAGCGGAATCTGGCATGGAGCGTGCAACGCAATCTCGTGAAACGCGTGAGGCTGTCGAGCACATGAAAAAAATCGAAGCGATCATCAAGCCGTTTAAGCTGGATGAGGTGAAGGAAGCGCTGCAGGACGTGGGTCTGCAGGGCATCACCGTGACCGAGGCGAAGGGCTTCGGTCGCCAGAAGGGCCACACCGAGCTCTATCGGGGCGCCGAATATGTCGTTGATTTTCTGCCCAAGGTGAAGATCGAGGTGGTGCTGGCGGACGAGTTCGTGGAGCGCGCCGTCGAGGCGATCCAGAACGCGGCGCGCACCGGCCGCATCGGCGACGGCAAGATCTTCATTTCCAACATCGAGCAAGCCATCCGCATCCGTACCGGCGAGGCCGGCCCGGACGCGCTCTAATAACCAACCACCGCAGCTCAAAGACAAGAGGCAATATCATGAGCAAGCCCGCGGACGTTTCCGGCGTCCTCAAACTGATCAAGGACAAGGACGTCAAATACGTCGACCTGCGCTTCACCGACCCGCGCGGCAAGATGCAGCACCTCACCATGGACGTCTCGCAGATGCATGAGGACGCCTGGGCCGAGGGCCTGATGTTCGACGGCTCCTCGATCGCCGGCTGGAAGGCCATCAACGAGTCCGACATGGTGCTGATGCCGGACCCCTCCTCCGCCCATCTCGATCCCTTCTATGCCCAGACCACGCTCTCCGTGTTCTGCGACATTCTGGAGCCCGGCACGGGCGAAGGCTATGCGCGTGACCCGCGCATGATCGCCAAGCGCACCGAGGCCTATCTCAAGTCCACCGGCATCGGCGACACCGTGTTCGTCGGCCCCGAGGCCGAATTCTTCATCTTCGACGACGTGAAATTCGCCGTCACCCCCTATAACACCGGCTTCAGGCTGGACTCCGTCGAGCTGCCGTCCAACTCGGACCGCGACTACGACACCGGCAACATGGGCCACCGCATGCGCACCAAGGGCGGCTATTTCCCGGTGAACCCGATGGACAGTGCCCAGGACATGCGCTCCGAGATGCTCTCGACCATGGGCGAGATGGGCCTCATCGTCGAGAAGCACCATCACGAGGTCGCCTCCTCGCAGCATGAGCTGGGAACCCGCTTCCAGCCGCTGGTCACCGCGGCGGACCACATGCAGATCTACAAATATGTGATCCACAATGTGGCCCACGCCTATGGCAAGACGGCGACCTTCATGCCGAAGCCCATCTTCGGC
>NZ_JADCDA010000049.1 GCF_020252405.1 Aestuariivirga sp. | reverse complement strand
GTGGGGGTCCCCGGGCTCAGGTCTTTGAGAATTGGACTCCTGGGCCCCCCGCCCCTGCCCCTCCCCACGAGGGGGAGGAAAATCCTAATGGAGTCAATTGACCGCCCGGCGCTCTAGATCTTGATTTCCATGACCCAGCGGTCAACCAAACGGTGCATGAACATGCGGCCGTTGTGTCAAGCCGAGCAAGACTTAACCGAATCCGCCACCGCTCGAAAAACAAAATCAGTACACGACCGCGCAAGTTGAATCTGCAGAGAAACCACGGCCACCGCCCCGCTTTCCTGCGAAAGCGAAGACTTCAAACGACGCAATCAGAGCCTGAAATCAATGGCTGGAGAATTGTTCAGGGGGCGGATTCATACGTCGCCAGAAATGCCTCCACGCTCAGCACCCGCATGTCCTCCACCGCCTTCGCCAACCGCTCATGCTCCCAGTCCCACCAGGCGAGCCGCATGATGCGCTCCGCCACCTGTGGCGCAAACCGCCATTTGAGGAACCGCGCCGGCACGCCCGCCACGATGGCATAGGGGGCAACGTCCTTCGTCACCACCGCGCCCGCGGCAATCACCGCGCCGTGGCCGATGGCGACGCCCGGCAGGATGATGGCGCCATGGCCGATCCACACATCGTGCCCGATCGCCACCTTGCCGGCGATGCGCTGCCCGCGGAAACCCTTGTCGAGCTTCGCATGGGCGAAGAACTCGTTGGGCCGATAGGTGATCTTGTGCTGGCTGATGCGCTCCATGGGGTGGTTCAGCGCATTGATCCGCACCTGTGCGGCGATGGAGCAGAACTTGCCGACCTCCGCGTAAGTCGCTTCGGAATCCCGCTCGATATAGGAATAATCACCAAGCGCGGAGTCGAGGAACTGCACCCGCTCCTTCAGTTCCGTGAAACGGCCCAGCGCGGCGTTGCGCGTGACGGCCGAGGCGTGGACCTTCGGCGTGCCGTCCCGCGGCGCCTGCCCGCTTTTCTTTTCAGTCCCGCTCATGGCATGACCCATAAAGCAAAAGCCGCCCCGGTTGGAGCGGCTTTCAATTTCGGTCCCAACGGTAAGATCAGGCGGCCTTGACGGCTTCCAGCTTCCTGGCGATCGAACGCTTGAGGCGCGCGGCCTTGTCCGAAAGATTGGCGGTGTCGGCCTTCATCAGGAAGGCATCGAGGCCGCCCACATGCTCCACCGACTTCAGCGCGATGGCCGAAATGCGCAGACGGTAGGTGAGGCCCATCGCATCGCTCATGAGGCTCACGTCGCACAGATTCGGCATGAAGCGGGTCTTGGTCTTGTTGTTGGCATGGCTGACCTTGTTGCCAACCAGCGCGTTCTTTCCCGTCAACTCACAACGGCGGGCCATGGGCTTAACTCCAAAATGAAATCGAGGCCGGGCGGCAGGACGCCCCCGGTTCGGATGGCAGGTCTATAGTGGGCGCAGCGCGCGGGGTCAAGCCGGAAGGGAAGATTCTCAACGCGCGCCCCCGTTGCGCCCTTGCAGGTCTCAACAAACGCGATGTCCCAATCTGGCACAGCAGGGTTAACGCCGCCACTGCCCGACCATCCGCAGCGTGCAGTGTTCTCCCGGGCACTTGTGGGCTTAAGCCACACCGGCCACAACATATGGGGAGAACAAACGGCGAAAATCCGTCCTTGAGCGATTCGGGCGCGATCCGTTCCGGGGATGATCCAACCCGTTAAGAACGGCCCAATCCCGCCCCGTTCGCGCGGCGCAATTCGTCAACCACGCGCGGCTGCCCGTTAACGCTTTAAGCCCCGTTCCCGCCGCCGATTGGCGGCTGTGTCACGTCCTGCCCGGAACGTGGCCACTCCAAACCCCCCGAAAATGCTGCACCGGCGCCAGCGCAGGTTCTTATCGCAAAAGCGGGTCCACTTTTGCAGATCATGCTCTTGGGAACAAACCCGGAAAAGCCTGCCTGCAGCGATTCGGGCCATGTTCGTTCCGCTTTGACTCCAAAGCTTAATGAGGCGGTTCAGAACGGGGCGATAATTCTTGACCTCTCGTGGCCTCCGCCCCAAGTCTGTGCCCCAAGGATTTACCGAAGCCGCCACTTAATGCCCTCCCCCAAGACCGTCACTGCCGTGCTTGGCCCCACCAACACCGGCAAGACCCACCTCGCGGTGGAGCGCATGCTGGGGCACGGCGGCGGCATGATCGGGCTTCCGCTCCGCCTCCTCGCGCGCGAGGTCTTTGACAAGCTGCGGGCGCGCACCGGCGATGCCGCCGTGGCGCTCGTCACCGGCGAGGAGAAGATCGTCCCCGCCGCCGCGCGCTACTGGGTGTGCACCGTGGAGGCCATGCCGGGCGATGTGGATGTGCCCTTCCTGGCCATCGACGAGGTGCAGCTCTGCGCCGACTTCGAGCGCGGCCACATCTTCACCGATCGCGTGCTCAACCGGCGCGGCCGCGACGAGACCATGCTGCTGGGGGCCGCCACCATGCGCCCCCTGCTGGAGCGGCTGTTGCCGGGTGCCACATTCGTCGCCCGCCCGCGCTTCTCGCAGCTTCTTTATGCGGGCCAGAAAAAGATCACCCGACTGCCGCGCCGCTCCGCCATTGTCGCCTTCTCCGCCGACATGGTCTATGCGACGGCCGAGTTGATCCGCCGCCAGCGCGGCGGTGCTGCCGTCGTCCTCGGCGCGCTCAGCCCGCGCACGCGCAATGCGCAGGTGGCGCTCTATCAGTCGGGCGATGTCGACTACATCGTGGCGACGGATGCCATCGGCATGGGCCTCAACATGGATGTCGATCATGTGGCCTTCGCCTCGACGCGCAAGTTCGACGGCTTCCAGTACCGCCATCTCAATCCGTCCGAACTGGGCCAGGTGGCGGGCCGTGCGGGCCGCTACATGAATGACGGCACCTTCGGCGTCACCGGCGAGGCGGACCCGTTCGAGCAGGAGGTGGTGGAACGCCTCGAGTCGCATAACTTCGATGCCGTGCGCATGCTGCAGTGGCGCAACCGCGATCTCGACTTCGGCTCGCTCGAACGTCTCAGGCAGTCGCTGAACCTGCTGCCCCGGCAACAGGGCCTCACCCGCGCCCAGCCCAATGCCGACGTGCTGGCGTTCGAAGCACTGGCCCGTGACCCCGCCACGCGCGACCTGGCCGGTTCAGGCAAGGACGTGGAGCGGCTGTGGGAGGTCTGCCAGATCCCTGACTACCGCAACATCTCGAACTCCGAGCACGCCGCGATCGTTGCGAAAATCTATCACTATCTCCAGACGGGCGATGGTTTCATCGACGAGGAGTGGTTCCTGCGCCAGCTGAAGTTCTGCGAGAACACGGCTGGCGACCTCGACACGCTGTCGAACCGCATCAGCCACATCCGCACCTGGACATTCGTTGCCAACCGGCCCGACTGGCTCAAGGCGCCTCTCTATTGGCAATCCCACGCGAGAGAGATAGAGGACAAGCTGTCGGATGCCTTGCATGAGCGGCTGACACAGCGTTTTATCGACCGCCGCACCAGCGTGCTGATGAAGCGCCTGGCCCAGAAGGAAGAATTGATGTCGACTGTTGATGAAGATGGCGCCATCCACGTCGAGGGCGAGTATATTGGCCGGATCAGGGGCTTCCTATTCGTGCCGGACGGCGCCGCCGAGGGTGCGGAGGCCCGGGCGCTGAAGGCCGCCGCCATGTCGGCGGTGGCCGCCGAAATCACCGCCCGCGCCAGGGCGGTCGCCGCCTCCGCCGACACCGACCTGAAACTCACCCGGGATGGCCAGATCATCTGGAACCACGCGCCCGTCGGAAAGCTCGAGCCGGGCGCCACGCTGCTCAGTCCGCGCGCCGCCGTCATCGCCGGCGACCAGTTGTCGGGCTCCGGGCGCGAGGACGTGCAGGCCCGCCTCCAGAAATTCATCGGCCGCCACATCGCCGCCCTGCTCGAACCGCTCGTGAAGCTCGAGGAGGGCGAAGGCCTCGAAGGCATTTCCCGCGGCATCGCCTATCGCCTGGTGGAAACGCTGGGCGTTCTCCCGCGTGACACCGTGGCCGGGGAAGTGAAGGGCCTGAGCCAGGACGACCGCGCCAAGCTGCGCGCCTTCGGCGCGCGCTTCGGCGCCTTCAACGTCTATGTGCCGGCCCTGTTGAAGCCTGCCGCCACCGAGCTCCGCCTGCTGCTCTGGGCGCTCGGCCTGCAAAAGGACGGCAAGCTCGAGCCTGCGGCCCTTCCCCAGCCTCCGGGCCAGGGCCTCACCTCCGCCAGCTTCGACCGCTCGACGCCCAGGGGCTTCTATGGCGTGTGCGGCTATCGCATCTGCGGCTCGCGCGTGGTCCGCATCGACATGCTGGAGCGCCTGGCGGACGTGATCCGCGAACGCGTGTTCTGGCGTCCGCGCTTTCCCGAAGAGGCGCGCCCCTCGGGCTCCGTGGAGGGCGGCGGCTTCACCGTGGTGCCCGACATGATGTCGCTCGTCGGCTGCTCGGGCGAGGATTTCCTCGGCATCCTGAGGAGCCTCGACTACCGCATGCAGAAGAAGACGGTGAAGCGCCCGGCTTCTGCCGCTGCCGCCGAGGTTGCCCCCGGCACGCCGCAGGAGCTGCCGGGCAATGCGCCCGGCGAGGCCCCTGCCCCCACGCCGCCGGAAGCCCCGATTCCTGCCGAAGCGGCGGCGCCGCAGCCTGAAGAGGCGGCGGCCGGGCCTGCATTGCCCATGGAAGCGCCGGACATGCCCGTCGAGGCCCCCTCCATCCCCGCCATCTCTGCGGCGGAGGGCGGGACTGAAGCCCCGGCCGATGCTGTGGCCGCCCCCGGGATCGCCATGGAAGAGGTGGAAATCGACATATGGTGGCCACGGGACACCGGCCCCTTCCGCCACCGGCCGGAGCGCCAGCAGCAAAACCGCCGCCCGCAGCGCGCACCGGCCAAGCCCCCCGGGGATGGGGAGAAGACGGAGGGCGAACCGCTCCGCCGCGAGGGTGGCCGACCGCACCGCCACCCCGGCAGGGGCGGCAAGCCGCGCGAGGACCGGGCGGAAGGCCAGGAGGCGCGCCAGGAAAGCCGCCAGGACCGCAAGCCCCGCCGGGAGGACCGCAAGCCCGAGTTCCAGGAGCGCAAGCCCCGCGCGGAGAAGCCGATCGACCCCGATTCCCCCTTCGCCGTGCTGGGGGCGCTGAAGGCGAAGCTTGGCGGCAAGTGACGAGCAGCAGGCGCGCCAGCGCCTCGACAAGTGGCTGTGGTTCACCCGCGTGGTGAAGACCAGGGAGGCCGCCGCCAGCCTCGTGGAGTCCGGCCGCGTCCGCCTCAACGGCCAGAAGACGCTGAAGCCCGCCCATGGGGTGAGGCCCGGCGACGTTCTGACCATCGTGCTCAATTCCAGGGTGCGCGTTCTGCGCGTCGCGGGGCTGGCCGGGCGGCGCGGGTCCGCCGCGGCGGCCCGTCTGCTCTACCGCGAGCCGGGCCAACCATCAGACATGTCCGCTCCGGATGAGGAAGCGCCGCAAAAGATGGTGCAAGCCCGACTAGAACTTGCTAGGAAACGTTCGGAATAAAGAACGGTTGAGCCTATGACCTATATCGTCACCGACAATTGCATCAAATGCAAATATATGGATTGCGTGGAAGTGTGCCCCGTGGACTGCTTCTACGAGGGCGAGAACATGCTGGTCATCCACCCGGATGAATGCATCGACTGCGGCGTCTGCGAGCCCGAATGCCCGGCCGAGGCGATCAAGCCCGATACCGAGCCCGGCCTTGAATCCTGGCTGAAGCTCAATACCGAATATGCCTCCCAGTGGCCCAACATCACCACGAAGCGGGAGGCTCCGGCGGACGCCAAGGAGTTTGACGGGGTGGAGGGGAAGCTTGAGAAATATTTCTCGCCCAATCCCGGCGAGGGCGGCTGAGCCCTTCCCGCATGGCCCTTTCCGTGCCCTGTCGCATGTTCCGTTCAGGCGGACCCGCCTCAGCGGAACATGCGCCAGATCAAAAGCCTGAGCATGATCTTATCGCAAAAGCGGTTCCACTTTTGCGGATCATGCTCCAGGCGCAAGCCCGGCATGCGCCACGCCGCGCCGTTAACCGTTTTCCGCAAGATTCGTCCGTGTGCCGCGCAAGATTCCGCCGTACACGGACGTCTACCCCTTTAAAAATGCTTAAACTTGTGATATTTAGTCAGTCATGAGTATGTAATTCGCATTGGGTGAAGGAAAACGGGCCAAGAGCCCGGATTTTGGTGCGCGTGCCGGCAAGCCACGGACGGCGACAGGGGCCACAGGGCGCCCTTCGGACGGGAGGGCATGGAAGCACCGGTTACGGGAACTGGACGAGAAGGCAAGTTGCGCGATCCGCAAGGGCCGCGCCGCTCGTCCCACCGTTCTCCGCCAACGGACCGCATATTCAATAACAAGATTGGGCAAAGGGCGAAGGACGAGACATGACGAAGAGCAAGACGAAAGCAGCAGCCCCTAAGAAGCCTGCCGCCAGAGCCAAGACCACGCCGACCCCGAAGAAGACCGCAAAGCAGGTCGCAGCCGCCAGGAAGCCCGCCGCCCCTGCCAAGGCTGTGAAGCCCGTCGGCAAGCCCGCGGTCAAGGCTGCTGCCGTGAAACCTGCTGCCAAGGCATCGGCCAAGCCCGCCGCTGCCGCGGAGCCTGCTGCTGCTGCCGTAAAGCCCGCCGCCAAGGCGGCTGCCGCGGCCAAGCCCGCGCCGGAGGCCAGGAAGGCGGCCAAGCCTGCTGCCCCCGTTGCGGCAACAAAGTCCGCAGCGCCCCGGCCTGCGCCGGCCCAGAAGCCGGTCGCTGCCGCGGCTCCTGCGGCGGCCGCCCCGGTTGTCCGCAAGCTGGTGTTCAAGGTCAATGAACTGGTGGTCTATCCCGCCCATGGCGTGGGCAAGGTCTCGATGATCGAGGAGCAGGAAATCGCCGGCGTGAAGCTTGAGCTCTATATCGTCGAGTTCGAGAAGGAGAAGCTCCGCCTCAAGGTGCCGACCAGCCGTGCCGAACAGAAGGGCATGCGCCGCCTGTCCGACAAGCCGCAGATCGAGGCGGCGCTTAAGGTGCTGAGGGGCCGCGCCCGCATCAAGCGCACCATGTGGTCGCGCCGCGCCCAGGAATATGACGCGAAGATCAACTCGGGCGACATCATGGCCGTCGCCGAGGTGGTGCGCGACCTCTACCGCTCCGAGCGCCAGCCCGAGCAGTCCTACTCCGAACGCCAGCTCTTCGAGCAGGCGCTGGACCGCATGGCCCGCGAAATCGCCGCCGTGAAGAAGATCGATGACGATCAGGCGGTGAAGGAGCTTGAGGACTTCCTCTCGCGGAATGCCAAGCGCCCCGCCGGCGAAAAATCCGAGGATGAGGTGGCCGCCAACGAAGCCGCCTGACCGGCTCTCCCCCATCCGCGAAAGGCCCGGCCCCGCGCCGGGCCTTTTCATTCCATGATGGCTTCCCAAATCCGGCGCAAGGCGTTAGAAAGACGGACGGTCTGGTCCCGTAGCTCAGCTGGATAGAGCATCAGTTTCCTAAACTGAGGGTCACAGGTTCGAATCCTGTCGGGGCCGCCATTTGATCTGAGATCCTATCTGAGATGGCAGTCTTCTGACGGTCAGGCCCGCCGGTCGCGCGCAGCATGCCGGGCCACGCCAAACGCGTGAGGATCGAGAAGGAGAACGCCATGATCGTCAACGGTGCGGGCAAGACAGTCGGCATCCACGGCCATTGCGTGCAGATCAAGGCGCAGATCGAAGCAACCAGCTCGGACTTGCATTCGCCGCAGTTACCGATTAGAGACACCCAAGTCAGCGCCCGTAGCTCAGCTGGATAGAGCACCAGACTACGAATCTGGGGGTCATGGGTTCGAATCCTGTCGGGCGCGCCAATAACTTCACGACATTGCATTGGTTTTTCAGTTCGCTCCCGATGGGCGCCGCGGCCCTGCCCTGCGCCTCTGGCCGAGGCTCGCTCCACTCCGAAGGACCGGCAAGGAGAAGGGTCGAAGGCTTCCCAAAACGTGTACCCTGTGAGAACCGATAAAGCATTTTCAGGTCAGGTGGACACCGGCTGACCGTCGAAAATGCGACCGAACAAAGAGAGAGCATGTTCCGATTCCACTGAACCGAATCCTGCTCTATCCTCCGCCGCCACAGCGAGGAGAATTACATGCAGCCCAAAGTCATCATCACCTGCGCGGTCACCGGAGCGGGCGACACCGTCGGCAAGCACCCGGCCATTCCGGTCACCCCGGAGCAGATCGCCAATTCGGCCCTCGAGGCCGCGCGTGCCGGCGCCACGGTGGTCCACTGCCATGTGCGTGAGCCGTCCACCGGCAAGGGCTCGCGCAAGGTCGCGTATTACGCCGAGGTGATGGAGCGCATCCGGGCGCAGAACAGGGACGTCATCATCAACCTCACCGCCGGCATGGGCGGCGACGTGGAGGTGGGCTCAGGCGAGAAGCCGCTGGACTTCGGCCCCGGCACGGATTGCGTGGGCCCGGAGGAGCGCCTGGTCCATGTGAAGGAGCTCCGCCCCGAAATCTGCACGCTGGACTGCGGCACGCTGAACTTCGGCGATGGCAACTCGATCGTGGTGCAGACCCCCGCCCAGCTGCGCGAGCAGGCCCGCCTCATCAAATCCTATGGCGTGAAGCCCGAGATGGAGATCTTCGACAGCGGAAACCTCTGGTTCGGCAAGCAGCTTGTGGCCGAGGGCCTGATTGAGGGTCCGCCATTGTTCCAGCTCTGCCTCGGCATCCCGTGGGGCGCGCCCTATGACACCGAGACCATGGCCTACCAGAAGGGCCAGCTTCCGCCGGATGCCATCTGGGCCGCCTTCGGCATCGGCCGCAACGAGTTCCCCGCCGTGGCCCAGGCCGTGCTGCTGGGCGGCCACGTGCGCGTCGGCCTTGAGGACAATCTGTGGCTCGAGCGCGGTGTCCACGCCTCCAACGGCACGCTGGTCGAGAAGGCGGTGAAGATCATCGAGCTCCTCGGCGCCCGGGCCGCCTCGCCCGACGAGGGCCGCGAGATCCTCCAGCTGAAGCCCAGGACGTAAGTTATATCAGGCCGCCCTCACCTTTGGGGCGGGAAAGCAAACCGACAGGAAGGCGCTCCATGGCCAAAGCCGCTGCGAAAAAGAAGTCCGGGACATCCAAAACCCCGAAGATCAGGACCGTCGGCATCGCCGGCACAGGACTCATCGGCGCGGGCTGGGCGGCGCGGCTGCTGTTCCGCGGCTATGATGTTGTCGCCTATGACGTCTCGCCCGCCGCGGAGGAAAAGCTCAAGGCCCAGATCAAGACGGCCTGGCCCTCGCTCGAGGCCCTCCTCGGCAAGCCCCGGAAGAAGGGCAAGCTCACCTTCACCACCGACCTGAAGGTGATGGCCTCCAGGGCCCAATTCATCCATGAGGCAGCGCCGGAGCGCGAGGAACTGAAGATCACGCTGTTCCGCGACATAGACGCGGTGGCAGCACCGCACGTCATCATCGCGTCGTCCTCCTCGGGCTTCCTGCCCAGCAATCTCCAGAGCCAGTGCCGGCATCCCGGCCGCGTGGTGATCGGCCACCCCTTCAATCCGGTCTATCTCCTGCCGCTGGTCGAACTCGTGCCTGGCGGGAAGACCTCCACCGAGGCGATGGACCGCGCGGCGGAGTATTTCGAAGCCATCGGCATGCATGTGCTGCGGCTCAAGAGGGAGATCATGGGCTATATCTGCGACCGCCTGCAGGAAGCGCTGTGGCGCGAGGCGCTGCACATCCTCAACAAGGACATCGGCACGACGGGCGACATCGACGATTCGATCGTCTATTCCGCCGGCATGCGCTGGGCCTTCATGGGCTCCTTCATGACCTACCATCTGGCCGGCGGCCCCGGCGGCATGCGCGACTTCATCAAGCAGTTCGACCCGGCGCTGGAACTTGACTGGACCGACCTCAAATTCCCGAAGTGGAACGACGCGCTGGAAAAGCGCCTCGTCGAGGGTTGCGAAGCCCAGGCCGCCGGGCGCAAGGTTTCGGAAATCGAGGCCAAACGCAACGCCGTGCTGGTGGACATGATGAAACTGTTCAAGAAGCACAGGATCGGCTCGGGCCTGGTGCTCGAACGTGAGACGAAGGCCCGCAGGAAGGCCAGGACCTGAGGAGGAACGGCATGTCCCAGCAACGCGTGATGATCACCGCCGCGGCGGACGGGATCGGCAAGTCGATTGCCCGCGCCTTCGCGGCGGAAGGGGCGAAGGTTCACATCTGCGATGTGAACGAGGCTGCGCTCGCTGAGTTCCGGCGCGAGTTCCCGGACATCGCGGCAAGCAGGGTGAATGTGCGGAGCGAGGGCGAGATCGACGCCTGGTTCGATGACGCGCTCGATGACCTGGGCGGTCTCGACGTCATGGTCAACAATGCCGGCATCAAGGGTCCCACCGCCCCCGTCGAGGACATCGAGCTCGAAAGCTGGCGCGAGTGCCTGGACATCTGCCTCGACAGCTACTTCCTCTGCGCGCGCCGGGCCGCCCCGGTGATGAAGGCGCAAAAGTCCGGCCTCATCCTCAACATCTCGTCCAATGCCGGCCAGCACGGCTTCGGCAACCGCACGCCCTATGCGGCGGCGAAGTGGGGCGTCATCGGCCTCACCAAATCGCTGGCGATCGAGCTCGGCCCCCATGGCTGCCGCTCCAATGCGATCTGCCCCGGCTCGGTGAAGGGCGACCGCATCAACCGGGTGATCCAGGGCGAGGCCAGTGTGCGCGGCGTGCCCTTCGAGGTGGTGGCGAAGGAGATCGTCGGCAACCAGTCGCTCGAACGCCTGACCGAGGCGCATGAGGTGGCGGCGCTCGCCGTCTACCTCGCCTCGCCCGCCGCCTTCATGATCAACGGTCAGGACATTGCCATCGACGGCCATGTCGAAACCTTCCACATCAAGTGAGCGGAACCTGATGGATTTCAATCTCACCGGCGAACAGCAGATGATCGTCAAGACGGCGCGCGACTTCGTCGAGAACGAGCTTTACCCGCACGAGGCCGAAATCGAGGAGACGGGCGTTCTGCGCCATGATCTCCGCGACAAGATCAAGGCCAAGGCCATCGAGGCCGGGCTCTATGCCGCCAACATGCCCGCCGAAGTGGGCGGCGCTGGATTGGATACGCTCACCTGGGTGCTCTACGAGAAGGAACTGGGCCGCGCCAATTATGCGCTGCACTGGACCTGCGTGGCGCGTCCCTCCAACATCCTCATGGCCTGCGAGGGCGACCAGCGCGAGACATACCTCTTGCCCGCGGTGCGCGGCGAGAAACCGGACTGCCTCGCCATGACGGAGCCCGGCGTGGGCTCCGACATGCGCGGCATGAAAACCTTCGCCAGGCGGGATGGCGATGATTTCGTCATCAACGGCACGAAGCACTTCATCAGCCATGCCGACGAGGCGGGCTTCGTCATCCTCTTCGCCGCGACGGGCGAGGAGGAAACCCCGCGCGGCAGGAAGAAGCTGATCACCGCCTTCCTCATTGACATGGGCACGCCCGGCTTCACCGTGCGCCCCGGCTACAGGAACGTCTCGCACCGCGGCTACAACAACTGCATCCTCGAGTTCAGCGATTGCCGGGTGCACAAATCGCAAGTGCTGGGCGAAATCCACAAGGGCTTCGAGGTGGCGAACGACTGGCTGGGCGCCACGCGCCTGCAGGTCGCGGCCACCTGCATCGGGAGGGCCGAGCGCGCGCTCGGCCACGCGAAACAATATGCAGTCGACCGTCAGCAGTTCGGCCAGCAGATCGGCAAGTTTCAGGGCGTGTCCTTCAAGCTCGCCGACATGGCGCTGGAGCTGAAGGCGGCGGAACTCCTGACGCTGGAAGCCGCCTGGAAGTTCGACCAGAAAACCGCAACCGACATGGACATGGCCATGGCGAAGCTGAAGGCCACCGAGATGCTGGCCTTCGTGGCCGATGAGGCGATCCAGATCCATGGCGGCATGGGGCTGATGTCGGACCTGCCCCTGGAGCGCATCTGGCGCGACGCGCGGGTGGAGCGCATCTGGGAGGGCACGAGCGAAATCCAGCGCCACATCATCTCCCGCGCGCTGCTGCGGCCGCTGGGCGGTTGACATGAGGTGGCGCGCAAAACGTCCTCTCCCGCGCGCGGGAGAGGAAGGGACCCGCCGCTTGCGGCGCGGAGGTGAGGGGCCGCAGGCTCCTTCCTCTCCCGCGCGCGGGAGGCGACGATGAAGAGCCTCGCCCGCCTCCTCAACCCCGGGTCCATCGCCTTCGTCGGCGGCAATGAATGCGCCATCGCCATTCGCCGCACGCGCGAACTGGGCTTCACCGGCGCGATCCATGCCGTGCACCCCAGGCGCGAAGAGCTTTCGGGCGTGCCCACGCTGAAATCAGCCGGGGACATTCCGGAAGCCGTCGATGCCGCCTTCATCGCGGTGAAGAACGAGCCCACCATCGAGGTCGTCCGTGCCCTGAGCAAGAAGGGCTGCGGCGGCGCGGTGATCTATGCCGCGGGCTTCGCCGAGACGGGCAACGCCGAACTCCAGCGCAAGCTGCTGGCGGCCGCCAACGGCATGCCGCTGATGGGCCCCAATTGCTATGGCTTCGTCAACACCCTCTCGCGCGCCGCCCTGTGGCCGGACGAGACGGGGCTCGAACCGGTGGAGCGCGGCGTGGCGCTCATCACCCAGTCCGGCAACATCGCCTGCAACTTCACCATGATGAGGCGGGGCCTGCCCGTGGCCGCCGTGTTCTCCATCGGCAACCAGGTCGATGTCGGCATGCATGACATGGTGGAGACACTCTCCGCCGACCCGCGCATCTCGGCCATTGGCCTCCACGTCGAGGGCCTGCCGGATGTCGCCGCCTTCGCCAGGGCCGCGGGCGCCGCGCGCCGCCGCATGAAACCCATCGTGGTGCTGAAGACCGGGCGCTCCGAACAGGGCGCCAGGGTGGCGATGAGCCACACCTCCTCGCTGGCCGGCGCCGACACGCTTTATGACGCGCTGTTCGAGCGCTATGGCATCGCGCGCATGAAATCCGTCTCCGCCTTCGCCGAGACGCTGAAGTTCCTGCACAATGGCGGGCCCATCGCGGACTCGCGGCTGGTGTCGCTGTCCTGTTCCGGGGGTGAAGCGGCCCTCGTCGCGGACATGGCGCTCGAACGGAAGGTGAGCTTCCCGCCCTTCAACGCGGCCACCAGGCCGCGCGTGGCGGCGACTCTCAACGAGTACGTGGCGATTGAAAACCCGCTGGACTACCACACCTTCATCTGGGGCCAGCCGGAGAAGCTGACCGCCACCTTCACGCAGGTGCTGAAGGGCGGTTTTGATGTCTCCATGGTGATCCTCGACACGCCGACCCATCCCAGGATGAAGCCGGACAGCTGGGCCACCACGGCGCGCGCGATGGCGGGAGCGGCGAAAGCCACGGGAGCCCGCGCCGCGGTCGTCGCCTCGCTTTCCGAGGGCATGCCGCTGTGGCTGGCGGATGAACTCTCAGCGGCGGGCGTTGCACCCATGATGGGCCTCGATGACGCGCTGACTGCCTTCGAGGCAGCCGCCCTCATCGGCCGCAACTGGGCGCGCGGCGAAGCGCCGCCGGAGATGCTGGCGCCCGTGCGCAGGGGCCGCGAGGAACACATCTTCAGCGAGTCCGCCGCCAAGGAACTCTTGAGGAAGCATGGCCTCGCCGTCCCCGAGGGCATCGTCTGCGCGGCGGAGGAAGCCGTGGCCGCGGCGGAGAAGCTCGGCTATCCGGTCACCCTCAAAGTGTCCTCCGCCGCCATCGCCCACAAGACGGAAGCGGGCGGCGTGGCGCTGAACCTGCGCTCCGCCGCCGAGGTGGAGGAGGCCGCGATGCGCATGGCGAAGCTCGCGCCCGACGTGCTGGTGGAGCGCATGGTGACGGAGGCGGTCGCCGAGCTCATCGTCGGCCTCACCTCGGACCCGCAATTCGGCACGGCACTCGTGGTCGGCGCGGGCGGCATCCTCACCGAGCTCCTCAAGGACACGGTGACGCTGATCCTGCCCACCACACGCAGCGAAATCGAGCGCGCGCTGAAGACGCTGCGGGTATGGACCCTCGTTGAGGGTTTCCGCGGCAGGTCGGGTGACGCCGGGGCGGTGTTCCGCGCGGTGGAGGCCGTGGCCGATTTCGCCAACGCCAATCGCGGGCTGGTGGAGGAAGTCGACGTCAACCCCCTGCTCGTTCTCAAGGACGGCGCCGTCGCCGTCGATGCTTTGATCAAGATGAGGATGCCATGACCGTCAGCGAAACCGCCGCCGGACCGATCCATGTTTCGAGGCGCGGCCGCGTGCTCGAGGTCCGGATCGGGCGCGGCAAGGCCAATGCCATCGACGCCGCGACCAGCCGCATCATGGGCGACATCTTTGCGGGCTTCCGCGATGACCCGGAGCTGCGCGTGGCCATTCTCACCGGCACAGGCGAAAAATTCTTCTGCCCCGGCTGGGATCTCAAGGCGGCAGCGGAAGGCGAGGCGCCGGACTCGGATTATGGCGTGGGCGGTTTCGGCGGGTTGCAGGAGCTTCCCGGCCTCAACAAGCCCGTCATCTGCGCGGTGAATGGGCTGGCCTTCGGCGGCGGCTTCGAGATCATGATCTCGTGTGACATCGTCATCGCCGCCGAGCACGCAACCTTCGCGCTGCCGGAAATCAACTCCGGCACGGTGGCGGACGCCGCCTCGATCAAACTGCCACGCCGCATTCCCCATGCAGTCGCCATGGAAATGCTGTTCACCGGCCGCCGCATCGACGCCGAGGAAGCCAGGCACTGGGGCCTGATCAACGAGATCGTTCCGGCCGGCCAGCTGATGGCGCGCGCCCATGAAGTGGCCGGTCAGCTGGCCGATGGCCCGCCGCTGGTCTTCGCCGCAATCAAGGAGATTACCCGCGAGACGGCGCATCTTCCCGTGCAGCAGGCCTTCGACATGGTGACCAGGCGCAAGCTCAAGACCGTGGACGCGCTCTATTCCAGCGAGGACCAGCTCGAGGGCGCCCGCGCCTTCGCCGAGAAGCGCAAGCCGCAATGGAAGGGAAAGTGACACGTCTTCTCCCGCTCCTTCAGCGGGAGAAGAAGGGACCCGTTGCGCCAGCAACGGGGAGATGAGGGAAGCCCGGGACTGATGCACCGCGGTATGAACCTGCTACATCCCTGACAGAATAGACCGGCGACATTCCTGACAGTTTAGTTTGAGCCTTCATATGGAGGCTTGATCGATGCCATTCAGGGAGACGTCTCGATTGGAAGAGCGCATTGCGATGGTTGGGCTGC
>NZ_JADCDA010000048.1 GCF_020252405.1 Aestuariivirga sp. | reverse complement strand
TCGCCCGCGAGCACCGCCACGGCGCCTGCCGCAATAGCCTGCGGAATGAACGCCGCGCCATCGGCATGCGTGCCGGGCAGCGCCGCGAAGACGAAGCCCGGCCTCACCGCGCGGCTGTCCGCCGTCAGGCCCGCAACGGACAGGCTCTCCGCCTCCTTCGGAAGCGGAGCCTCACCGGCGGCGAGATGGGAAAGCCTCATCGTCAATCCGGGGCGTCTCCCCTGGTCTTCTTGTCCTTGGCCTCGAGCTTGGCGAGCTTCTGCAGGTCCTGCTCGCTGAACACAGGTTCGACGCCCAGCATCGGCGCGATGCGTTCGATGACGCTGGCCGCGGCCGGCACGGCGTTCCAGCCGGCGGTGGCAAAGCCATAAGTGCCGGGGATCGCCTTGGGATCGTCGAGCATCACCATCACAAGATATCTGGGATCGTCCATCGGGAAGGCGCCGATGAAGGAGGCAAGGCGCTGGTTCTTGTCATAGCGGCCGTTCACCACCTTCTCTGCCGTGCCGGTCTTGCCGCCCACGCGATAGCCGATGACGTCCGCCTTGCCGGCGGAGCCCTTGAGCGCGTTCTGGCGGAAGAGATAGCGCAGCGTCTCGGAGGTTGCGGGCTTGATCACCGTCGTGGCCATGGCCAACGCCTCCTCCTCGTTGCGGCGGAGGAAAGTGGGGGTGATGAGATGACCGCCATTGAGAAGCCCTGCAACCACCGCGGCTCCCTGCAGCGGCTGCACGGCAAAACCATGGCCGAAGGCCGTCGTCGCGGTGACGAGCCTGCTCCACCGCCTGGGCAGCAGCGGCCCGGCGGCCTCGGGCAGTTCCGTCTGCAGCTTGTCGAACAGGCCCACCTTGCGCAGGAAGGCCTGATGTTCCTCAAGGCCCACTTCCAGCGCCATTTTGGCGGTGCCGATGTTGGAGCTTTCGCAGAACACTTCCTCCGTGGTCAGCAGACGGTTCTGCGGGTGAAAATCATGAATGCGCGCGCTGCCGATGACAAGGGGAAAGCGCGTGTCGAAGCGGCTCTCCAGCGTCACCTTTCCGGAATCGAGCGCCATGGCGAAGGTCACCGCCTTGATGACGGAGCCCAGCTCATAAACGCCGCTGGTCATGCGGTTCTGCTGGTCCTTGGAGAAGTTCTTGTTTTCCTGGTTGGGGTTGAAGTCGGGGAGCGACACCATGGCCAGAACTTCGCCGGTGCCGATGTCCATGACGATGCCGCCGCCGGCGATGGCGTGGAACTTGCCGATGGCCTTGGTCAACTCGTCGATCATCGCGGCCTGAACCCGGATATCGAGGGAGAGCTGCGCGGGTCCGGTGCGGTGCTCGGTGGGCTCGGCCAGCGATGCGGTGTAGAGCGCGCCGCGGTCGTCGAGATATTTCTCGATGCCGGCGATGCCCCTGGTGTCGAGGTCGACATAGCCGGCCACATGCGCGGCGAGCCGCCCCTGCGGATAGACGCGGCGGCGCTCGTTCACATAGCTGACGCCGGGAATGCCGAGATTGTAGACGGCGTCACGCTCCTCCGGCGACACCTGGCGCTTGATCCAGGCAAAGCGCCTGGACGCCGAGAGCTTGCGGCGCAGCTCCCTCGCGTCGAGGTCCGGCATGGTGGCGGTCAGGGCTTCCACAGCCTCGTCCATGTCGATGATCTTGGACGGGTCAGCGAAGATCGAGGCCACGGCGACGTCGGTCGCCAGCAGCACGCCGTTGCGGTCCACGATGTCGGGGCGGGGCAGCGGGCTCTCGGCGAGGGGGCGCACCGGTCCGTCATCCTGGGCGGGGAAGATGGTGAGATGGGCGAGCTGGCCGGCGATGGTCAGGAAGGCCGCGGCAAAGCACATGCCGATGAGGCGCAGCCGGTTCTGACCGGCAAGGCGCGGCGGCATTTCATCCGTCTGCTGATGGCCGGAGATGGGCTCGGTCATTGCGTCTTCATCCCGCCGGCAACCTGGCCCACCGAATCCGTTCCCCCGGCCTGAAGGTTCATCACGGGTTCGGCGGGAACGTGGTTCGAAATCTCGTCAAGCTTCACGATCTGCCGGGCTTGCAGCGTGGAGAGGCCGAGGAAGCGTTCGGCCAGCGTGCGGATGCGGTCGGGCCGGATGAGGCTCGACCATTCGGCGTTGAGCAGCCGCATGTTCTCGATCTCCTCGTTGATGCCGCGCTGATAGCTGGCGGCCTCCCGCTCGAGGCCGCGCGTCTCGTGCTCCAGCGAATAGAGGATGAAGCCCGAGACCAGCACGGCCGTCACCAGCATGAGGTTGAGGAGCTTGTGCATCTAGTGCCGCGTCCCCTGAAGCGGGAGTCCGGCCCCGCCGGCCATGGCGGGCATGGGCGCCGCGGCCGTGCGGATGCCGGCGCGCAGCTTCGCCGAGCGGGCGCGCGGGTTCATGCGCGCCTCGTCCTCGCTGGCGCCGATGTGGCCCTTGAAGGGCAGCGTGAAGGACGGCTCCGGCCCCTTCGCCGCATCGGGCAGGTGGCGCGAACCCGCGGGCAGCTTGCCGGCGCGGGAGGCGAAGAAGCGCTTGACGATGCGGTCCTCCAGCGAATGGAAGGTGACGGCCACGAGGCGCCCGCCTTCCGGCAGCAGCCGCTCGGCGGCATGCAGCGCCCCGGCCAGCTCGTCGAGTTCGCCATTCACATGGATGCGCAACGCCTGGAAGGTGCGCGTGGCGGGATGCATCTTGTCGGGCCGCGGCCGGCCGGTGACGCGCTCGATGGCCCTGACCAGGCCAAGGGTTGTGGCGATCGGCGCATTCTTGCGGGCGTCCACGATGGCGCGGGCAATGGCGCGCGAGCGCGGCTCCTCGCCGAAGACATGGATGATGTTGGAGAGCATCTCCTGCGGCAGCGCATTCACCACGTCCGCGGCGGACGCGCCCGCCTGCGCCATGCGCATGTCGAGGGGCCCGTCACGCAGGAAGGAGAAGCCCCTCTCCGCCTCGTCGAGCTGCATGGACGAAACGCCGATGTCGAGCACGATGCCGTCGATGCGCTCATCGCCCGCCAGGGCTTCCATGCAGGCGAAGCGGCCCTCGCGAAGGCTGAGGCGGGGTGAGAATTCAGCCACCATGGCCTGCCCCGACCGGATGGCGGACGGGTCACGGTCGATGGCGATCACCCGGCAGTCCGCGGCGTCGAGAATGGCGCGCGTATAGCCTCCGGCCCCGAAGGTGCCATCCACATAAACGGCGCCAGCGCGCGGGGAAAGCGCACTCAGCACTTCGGCCAGCATCACGGGCACATGCGGCGGGTTGAGGTTTTCTCGGGCGGCCATGGCAAGCCTGGATCAGGGTGAAAAAGACGTTAATCGACACCCTGACATTGCAATCGGCCTGCTTAACAATTGGTTTCGATTGACGCGTTGCGGCGCATGTGAGGGGGATATAATGCCAGCCGGCCTGTAAGCCGGGTTCTGTCTGCGCGGGGTTTGCCCGCACTGGATGACCATTCATCTGGAACGCCCGTTGCCGGACGCTTCACGCAACCTACCCGGGCGGCTGGAACGGAAACGTCCCTGACGGACTTGCGCCCGCCGCGCCACCCCTATTCGGTCTTGCTCCCGGTGGGGTTTGCCATGCCGTCCCCATTGCTGGGGCCGCGGTGCGCTCTTGCCGCACCATTTCACCCTTGCGTCAGGCCTCAGGCCCGGATCCGCGGTATCATTTCTGTGGCACTGTCCCTGGGGTCGCCCCCGCCGGGCGTTACCCGGCACCGTGTTTCCATGGAGCCCGGACTTTCCTCCCCCGCACCCTTTCGGGCGTAGCGGCAGCGGTCATCCAGCCAGCTGGCAGAGGAGAAGGTAGGGCATTGGGACGGGAAAGGCAATGGTGGTGTTGCCTGGCCGGTGAAGCGCACCAGAGCTCATCATGGCCGGGCGTGTCCCGGCCATCCTCTTCGTGGCCGCCAAAAAGGATCGCCGGGACACGCCCGGCGATGATGACATGAATCGGAACCGGAACTCACCCCTCGAACACCACCCGCCCGTCGCACACCGTCATGCGCGGGCGGATGCCTTTGAAGCTTGACGGGTCCATGCGCTGGAGGTTCACCGGCAGCACGCAGATGTCGGCCAGCATGCCCTGCTTGAGCACGCCGGTCTTGCCCTCCATGAAGCCCGCGTAGGCGCCGTCCGCCGTGTAGGACTGGAGCGCCTGGTGCAGGCTCTGGCGGTTGTCCGGCATGGCCTCGTTCCAGCGCCCGCGCGTCATGGCGGACTGGAGGGACCACAGCGGATCGATGTCCGAGACCGGCCAGTCGGTGCCGAAGACCAGCCTCGCGCCCTGCCCGCGCAGCGCTTTCCAGGCGAAGGCCCATTCCCAGCGCGCCTCGCCGATGTTGGAGAGATAGGGTTCGAGCGGCAGGCCGTGGTTGCCCGGCGGATGCGGTGGCTGCACCGAGGCGATGACGCCGAGTTTTGCGAAGCGCGCAATGTCATCCGGGTGGATGACCTCGACATGCTCCACCCGGTGGCGCGATTCGCGCCGGCCATTGGCCTTCTGCGCGGCCTCATAGCCATCAAGCACGATCCGCACCGCGCCATCGCCGATGGCGTGGACGGCGATCTGCAGGCCGCGCCGGTCGGCCTCGGTGGCGATCGCCGCAAAGCGGGAAGGCTCGAACAGCGGTTCGCCCCTCCAGCCGGGGCGATTGGCGTAATCCTCGATCATCACCGCCGTCTGGCTGTCGGCCACGCCATCCATGAACAGCTTCACGAAGCCGGAAGACAGCATGTCGCCCTGCCAGCGTTGGGCCATCTGCGAGGCCTTTTCGAGCATGGAGATGTCCATGAAGTTCTTGAAGTGGAAGGGCACGCGCACACGCGCCGAAAGCTCGCCCCGGCGCTGCAGTTCCTCAAGCAGTTCAAGCGTATAGATGTTTCCGTCCATGTTCTGGATGAAGGTGATGCCGTGGCGCGCGGCATGGCCGAGGCCTGCCCGCATGGTCTCGAGGTCGGTCTCGAATTCCGCCGTGCCGGGATAGGGGTCGGGCTCGCCGCCGGTGGCCAGCCCCAGCCGGTCGCGCGTGCCCTTGCGGGAGAGCTGGCGAACGGGGTTGGTGGCCTCGCCCTCGCGCAGTTCGCCCTGGGCGAGGCCATCCGGCCCCATGACGATCTCGTTTCCGGGCCCCAGCTTGCGGCCCTTCAGTATGCCCGCCCTCTCGAGCGCGATGGTGTTGGCCCAGGCTGTGTGGTGATCGGGCGAGAAAACGAGGATCGGCCGGTCTTTGACGATGCGGTCCAGGTGGTGGCGCGACAGCGGCTCGTGCTCGCCGATGATGACGTAATCCGCCTGCTCGCCGATGATCAGGTCATCGCCCGGGTTCTGGCGGATATAGGCTTGCGCGCGCGCCCGCAGCTCATCGAAGCCGCGTGTGCCGAACAGCTGGAGGTGGGAGAGTTCGGCGGCCCCGGCGAACAGGTGCATATGGCCCTCGACGAAACCGGGGATCACCGTGCCGCCCGCGGCATCCGCCACGCGGGTGTTGGCGCCTGCCTCACGCATCACCTCGGCATGACTTCCCAAATGTATGATTCGATTGCCAGAAACCGCAATGGCTTCGGCTGTCGGGCGGGCCTGGTCCATGGTCATGATGGCGGCATTGGTAATGATGAGGGATGTCATGATGCGAAGGCTCCGTTGCAGTTGATCGGTGAGGCCAGCGCCGCAGCTGGAGCATGATCCGCAAAAGTGGAACCCGCTTTTGCGATAAGGTCATGCTTGCCGGTCAGGCGGTTGAGGTTGCGGGGGGAATTGCCGCTGCCCATTCTGGCGCGACCACCCGGCCCCGAAGCTGCACCGAATTGCGGGAACATGCGGCCAAACCTCTGCTCCCAACAAGATGTCATGGCATCGCGGCAAAAGCTGTCCCGGCGCGCGCCGGACAGCGCCATATTGACACTTCCCCGATCCCTGAAGAGGCGATAGACACGCTTCTTATTTCCGGGTTCATCAATCATCATGCACCGCTCCCTCGCCGCCGTTTTTGGCCTTGGCCTGATTTCGGGCCAAGCCCTTGCACAGGAGCGCGAATGGACGCTCGATGCAAGCGACCAGGAGGCATATCTGATCTTCGGCGTGGCCGAAAGCGACGACGTCGGGGTGAGCCTGTGGTGCAACACAGGCAAGGATATGGTGAACCTTTACATTCCCCGCCCCTCCGCCGAGCTGCAGAAACTGTCGCGCCGCAAGGTGCCGGTGACGGTAACGGCAGGCGGCGAGACCGCCACTTTCGGCGGCAAGATCGACATCAACCCCGACTCGCCCTCTTCCAGCGTCGAGGTCGAGCTGGCGGTGGACGGCCCCATCCTCAAGGCTCTGGAAAAGGCGGACCGTTTCAGCGTGAAGGTGCATGGCGAGGAACTGGTGTTCCCGCTCTATGACGCGGATGTCGCGGGCCTCGTGGCGCTCTGCCGCAAGGGCTGATCAGCGGGCGAGCCGCTCTGCCGTGCGGAGCGCGGACACATCGGGAATGCCGTTCACCAGCGCGGGCCGGAAATGGCGCTGAAAGGCGTCCGTCGCCCTGCGTGTCGCCTCGTCCAGCTCGCCCGTCACCCCGACCGCATAGCCATATTCCTTCAGCAGGCCCTGGAAGGCGGCAAGTTCCCGGCCTGCCAGCTGCCGCTCATCGGCGGCGGCAGGCGGCACCCAGTGGCCGATCCCGTTGCGGAACAGCAGCGGCCAGTCGAAGCGCTCGCCCGGGTCGATCTTGCGGCCCGGCGCCACGTCGGAATGGGCCAGCACGTTTCGGGGCGGAATGGCATGCCGGGTGAGGATGTCGCGGCTGAGCGCCACCACTGCCTGCATCTGCGGGGCGGGAAAATCGCGGTAGCCGATCGAATGGCCGGGATTGTGGACCTCGATGCCGATCGAGCGGGAGTTGGTGTCGGTCTCGCCCTGCCAGAAGGAGACACCCGCATGCCAGGCGCGCTCCTCCTCGCCCACCATCAGGGTGATCGCGCCATCCTCATCGATCAGGTAGTGGCAGGAAACCCCGGACTCAGGCCCGCGCAGCTGCTCGCACGCGGCGGCGGCGCTGGTCATGCCGGTATAATGGAGGAGCAGCATGTCGACGCTGCGGCCATTGCGGCGCGGCTCACGGTTGGCGGCGGGAACATGCCGGTTCGCCAGCGGCGAGGCGATCACGCCGTCTTCTCCATGATGCGGCTGTAAGCCTCGTTGATCTTCTGCAGGCGGCGGGTGGCGATCTCCACCATCTCCTCCGGCACGCCCGCCGCGATGTGGCGGTCCGGGTGGTGCTCGCGCACCAGGTCGCGGTAGCGCTTGCGCACATCCTCCAGGGGCGCGTCGCCCGGCAGGCCGAGGATCAGATAGGGATCGTCCGCCATGTCCACGTGCCGCGCCCGGATGCGCGCGAAATCGGCCTCCGGGAAGCCGAAAATCTCCGCCACCTGCCGCAGGAAGCCGTGTTCGCCCGGGTGGAAGGCATCATCCGCCTTGGCAATGTGAAACAGCCCGTCGAGCACGTCCTCGAGGATGTCGCTCTTCGCCTCGAAAATCCTGGCGATCTGGCGTGCATAGGCCTCGAAGCCCGCCACGTCCTGCTTGGCCAGATTGAACACGCGCGCCACCGTGGGGAGATCGCTCTGCGGAACGTGGAACACCCGCCTGAAGGCGCGGATCTCGTCGTCCGTCACCACGCCGTCGGCCTTGGCCATCTTGGCGCCAAGCCCGATCATGCCGATGGTGAAGGCCACCGATTTCTCAGGTGGACCCGGATCGCGGTTTGCAACCGACTGCAGGAACGCCCCGACCGACCCGCCGATCGAGGCGAGGGTTTCGGAGATGCGGGTCCAGATGGACATGGGGAAAGAGGCTGGCCTCAGCCGTTCTTGAAGTAATAGGTCAGGCTGAACACAGGAACATCGATGTCCCGGTGCTGGGCCAGCAGCTTCTCGACATGCCAGGCGCGGCCGGCTGTCCAGATGGTCACCCACAACACCGGCAGAACGCCCAGCGCCATCAGCCCATACAGGAGCATATCGGGAAGCCCGACAAGCTTGGCCACCGCCCACACCGTCGCCACCATGGCGGAGCCGGTGAAGCACAGCATCAGCAGCGTGGCGCCGAAGGCGGCCATCAGGCTGCCGGTGCGGCTGAAAGCCTGGGTCCCCGCCTTCGGGGCAACGTCAGGCTTGATGATGTCCTGTTCCATGGCCGCCCATATGCGCCCGACGATCGGAAATTGCAATCGCCGCGCCTGGCGCATGCTGCAATTGACCGATGTCAAGGCCCGCGCCCGGCATCGGCGCGATCCTGCCGGACGATGCGGAGGAGCGAATCATGAAGCGCGAATATCTCGTTCTGGCGCTGGCGGTCACGGGGCTGACGGCGGCGGGCGCGCATGGGGCGGCTGCCGGGGGCAGCGTGACGGGCGCGCCGCTGGTGAGCGAGGGCATCAGCCTCGGGCTCGGCCACCGCGACTATCTGAACTATTGCGCCGCATGCCACGGCGCCGACGCCAGGGGAGACGGCACGCTGGGCGAGTTCCTCACCCTGAAGGCGCCGGATCTCACCATGCTCAGCAAGCTCAATGCCGGCAAGTTTCCGGAAGAGCGCGTGACGGAGGTGATCGATGGCCGCGCCGACGTGAAGGTGCACGGGATGCGCGACATGCCGGTGTGGGGCGACTGGTTCAACCGCGAGGCCGCGGGCGCGGACACCGGCAAGGCCGCGCGGGAACTGATCGTCAGCGACCGCATCGCCTCGCTGATCGTTTATCTGGAAAGCATCCAGGCGAAGTGAGGCCTCCGCCTCAGCGGTTCAGCGCCGCGACGAGCTGCGCCACATCGCCGTCGCGCTTCGACAGGAAGGACGTGAAAATACCGCGCTGCAGATAGGTGAGCGAGAAGCCCAGCACCTTGACATCCTCAACCTTGAAGCCCGATCCCCGTTTGCCGAGCCGCCACACCACCGTGTAGGACTGGCCGTTCACGAGATAGACCTTGGTTCCGACATTGATGTCGTCGCCATCGCCATCGGCATCGCCGATCTCGTATTTTGACACCACATATTCGCGCGACTGGTCGGCGAAGTAGCGCGCCATGAAAGAGGCGGTGCCGGCGTAATAGGCCTGCTTCTGCGCCGGCGTCAGCCTGGCTCTATACTGGCCCAGCGAATAATCCGCGATCGCCCCCACGTCCGCATGGCGCAGGATGGCGCGCTTGAAGCTTGCCACCGTGCCCTGGCGGTGGGCGGCCAGCATGTCCTTGGCCACCTTTTTCATATAAACGACTGCGGCATCCTCGCCCGCGGCAATTGCGGGCGACGCGAAGGCGGTCGCCAGCCCGGCCAGCGCAGCGCGGCGCGTCAGTGCGGCGGTCAGGGGCGGACGGAACTTCGACATGATTCGCTTTCTTTGAAGCTGTCCACTCCGCCATAACGGACAGGCCAAGGCGGCGTCAACAATGCCGCCCGCCTCACCAGGTGTTGGCTTCGCGCAGCTCCGCGAAGAGCGGGTCGAAGTCGCCCTTCGACTGTTTCAGCACCTTCGAGAAGCGGTCCTTCATCGAGATGGTCAGCCACACGCCCTTGACGTTGACATCCGCCACGCGGAAGCCGCCACCCGCGGGAATGAGCCGCCACTTCACCTGCTCGCGACCGTTTCCGCCGGTTATCGCGGACTGGATCACGGTGAACTTGCCCTGACTGGTGGTCGAGATGATGTCGAGCTGGCTGCCGCGAAAGTCATCGACGTAATAGTTGAACAGCGCGGCGGCGTAATTGTTCACCAGATTGTAGAATTCGGCGCGCCTTCCCGCGGGCAACTGCCTGGCATAGGGCCCCAGCGCAAAATCGGCGATGCCCTTCAGGTTGATATAGCGGTTGAGAAGCGCCGCGAACTGGGCCTTGAGGGCGGGACCCTTCTGTCCATTATTGGCAAGCTTCATAACCTGGTCGGCGATCCCCGAAACATAGTCCTCCGCAGCCGAGCTGGCCGTGGCAGGGCTGGCGACGCCGAACAGGGCAGCCACCGCCAGTCCACACATGTCACGCCGCGTCAGCGGGCCTTTCCCCCGGTTCATCGTCACGCCTCCACACAAGGGGCCACTGCGGCGGGCCCCGACTTTCTCTAATACGCCGCGAATTCATGACGAATGCAAGACTGGGTTCAGGTCTCTCGCACAGTTCCATGCGCTCCTCCGCACGCTCACTGCGATCTGGCCATATTACGATATCCATTCTTGCAAAACACATAAAGATATGTTTATGTCGTTATGGAGGTTCCAAAATGGAAGAATTGCTCTCCGGCTTGCGCGCTGCGGCGGAATCGACCCGCGTGCGCATCCTGTTCATCCTTGCCCATGGCGAGGCCAATGTCAGCGAGCTGACCCAGATCCTGGGCCAGAGCCAGCCGCGCGTCAGCCGCCATTTGAAGCTTATGGCCGAAGCCGGCCTCATCAGCCGCCACAAGGAAGGCAACTGGGTGCTCTTCCGCCTGCGCGAGGAGGATATGGGCGGGGCGCTGGCCCGGGCCATCGTCGATCTGCTGCCCGCCGCTGACGCCGTGCTGGCGGGCGACCTCGCAAGGCTGGAGGAGATCAGGAGCCGTCGTGCGGAGGCCGCATCGCGCTATTTCGCTGAAAATGCCGCGCGCTGGGAACAGCTCCGCTCGCTCCACGTGCGCGAGGAGGATGTGGAGCAGGCCATGGTCAGGCTTGCGGGGTCAGCGCCCATCCGCCTCCACGCCGATCTCGGCACCGGCACGGGTGCGGTCCTCCGCCGCTTCGCCGGCCTCGCCCAGCAGTCGATCGGCATCGATTCGAGCCGCGACATGCTGGCCATCGCGCGGGTCAATCTCGATGCCGCGGGGGTGCGCAATGCGCAGGTCCGCCACGGCGAAATTTATGCCCTGCCCTTCCCCGACGGTTTCGCCGATTTCGTGACGATCCACCAGGTTCTGCACTTCCTCGAAGATCCGGTGCGGGCGCTTGCCGAAGCCGCCCGCATTCTCGAAGCCGGCGGCCGGCTGCTCATCGTCGACTTCGCGCCGCACGATCTTGACGAGCTCCGCGCCGATCATGCCCACCGCCGCTTAGGCATCGCCGCCGAGCACATGGCGCAATGGCTGGCCCGCGCCGGCCTGAGCCTCACCCAGCATGACGTGCTGGCCCCGCCGTGGCGGCCGCAGGGCAAGGGCCTCACCGTGTCGCTGTGGCTTGCAACACAGCCGCGTTCTCCCGTCGCCACTGCTGCCCTCAAGGACCACGCCACATGATCGCTTTTGCGGAAGACGTCTCCGGCATCACCGTCTCCTTCGAATTCTTCCCGCCCAGGGGCGATGCGCAGGAGGGCTTCTGGTCAACCATCGCCAAGCTCGAAACGGTGAACCCCTCCTTCGTTTCCGTCACCTATGGCGCGGGCGGAACGACGCGTGACCGCACGCTGGAGACCGTGCGCCGCATCGCCGCGGAGACGGCGCTGCGGCCCGCGGCGCACCTGACCTGCGTTGGCGCATCGAAGGCCGACGTGAATGCCGCGGTGCAGGATTTCGCCAAGGCCGGCGTCAACCACATCGTGGCGCTGCGCGGCGATCCGCCCGGTGGTGTGGGCACGCGCTTCACGCCGCACCCGCAAGGCTATCGCAATGCCGCCGATCTGGTTCGCGGCATCAGGGAACTCGGCGACTTCGAGGTCTCGGTCTCGGCCTATCCGGAGCGCCACCCGGAATCCGTCTCGATCGAGGAAGACCTGGCCTTCATGGCCGACAAGGCGGAGCATGGCGCCAGCCGCGCCATCTCGCAGTTCTTTTTCCACAACCCCTTCTTCCTCAGGCTGAGAGACCGCATCGCGGCGCGCGGCATCTCGATCGAGCTGGTGCCGGGCATTCTGCCCATCACCTCCTTCGCCCGCGTCAGCGAGTTTGCGGCCAAGTGCGGTGCGCATGTGCCGCCGGCGCTTGCCACGCGTTTCGCGGGCCTCGATGAGGAACCCGAAACCCGAAACCTCGTCGCCGCCATGGTCGCCGCCGAACAGGTGGACGCGCTCAGGCGCGAGGGCGTCAAGCACTTCCACTTCTACACGCTGAACCGCGCCGACCTCGTCTACGCCATCTGCCGCGTGCTGGGCCTGGGCGCGGAAAAGCGGGCGTCATGCTCAAGCCTTTCATCTGGCGCATGATCCAACGGGGGGAGTCCACCTGACCGGAACATGCGTGCAGTTTCATGAAAAACGCCGGTTTGATTGGCCGGGCAGGGTTGTGTCCGAATTGCAACATTCAGGTGAAAGGCGCGGGGCTTGGGGCGGAGCGCCGGAGCATCTCCTGCACGTCCGTTCCTGCCCAAAGAAAAAGCCGCCGGTGAGCGGCGGCCTTTGATCATCATATCGCTGCTGTGCCGCTGCGGGCATCATGCCCGCTATAATGCTCATTTGCGAAGCGGAGCATGCTCCGGTTTTAACCGTCAGCACAGCTTTCCACCCTCAAACGCAGCCGCGGCTTATAGCCCTTCGCGTCAACGCGAATAGTATTCGACGACCAGGTTCGGCTGCATCTGGACGGGATAGGGAACGTCCGAGAGCGCCGGTATGCGCACCAGGCGGGCGGTCATGCCCTTGTGGTCGGCTTCGACGTAGTCCGGCGTGTCGCGCTCGGCGAGCTGCACGGACTCGAGCACGGTTGCAAGGCCCTTGGCCTTGTCGGTGAGCTCGATGGTGTCGCCGGCCTTGAGGCGGATCGAGGCGATGGTCACGCGCTTGCCGTTCACCTTCACATGGCCGTGCGATACGAACTGGCGGGCGGCGAAAATGGTCGGCACGAACTTGGCGCGATAGACCACCATGTCGAGGCGGCGCTCCAGCAGTCCGATCAGGTTCTCGGAAGAATCGCCCGTCAGGCGGATGGCCTCGTCATAGGTCTTGCGGAACTGGCGCTCGGAGAGGTTGGCATAATAGCCCTTGAGCTTCTGCTTGGCCTTCAGCTGGGTGCCGAAGTCCGACATCTTGCCCTTGCGCCGCTGGCCGTGCTGGCCGGGGCCATATTCCCGCTTGTTCACGGGGCTCTTCGGACGGCCCCAGATGTTCTCGCCCATCCGGCGGTCGATCTTGTATTTCGCGTTTGCGCGCTTCGTCATTTACGGTCTCCATGTGCTGTGTGAGAACCCACCCTCCTGGCACCGGTTTCCCGGCCGACAGCCCCCAAAGGGGCACGGGCAAGCACTAACGGAGCCCGAAAGCTCCGCGATGCGGCGCGTATAGGGGAAGCGGGGGACAGTGTCAAATCGCCGGCTCCATCCGCCTGCTGCCCGTCCAACTCAGTTTGGGCGTCACCCAGACCTGGGGCTTCACCGCCGCGCTCTCCACCGCCTCGATCCTCCCCGCCTTCCTCTTCGTCCTCCTCGTCCAGCGCCACCTGGTGCGGGGTCTCACGATGGGGCTGGCGAAGGGGTGAGACGCGGCGACCTCGCTCCACCTCACCCGCCCAAACTGATCATGCCCGGGGTCGTCCCGGGCATCCTCTTCCGCTGCACCACCCCCTCCATTCACCTTGCGCGGACTTGATCCGCGCATCCTTTTCGCCGCCACAAAAGAAGATGCCCCGGTCAAGCCGGGGCAAGGTGAAATGTGGGAGTGACTGAGCACCTACCTGATCAAGAACCCAATTTCGGAGAATACGCCTTTCTAGCACAGCGAGCGCGCGCTGTCAAGGACTATTTTCCCTCACTGGACTTTCAGGTCCAAAAACTCCGGCAGATGGAAGCTCATCTTCGCATAGGCTGGCAGCGCATCCTCCGCCGCGGCCCTGTCCGACGTCAGCAACACGGAATTATGCGGCGGCGGCGCCTTAACCGGTTCCTTCGGCGCCACGTCCTTCAGCACCTCCGCCACCCGCCGCGCAATGGCCGGCGCGGGGTCGATGTAGCGCACCACCCAGGGCTCCACCTTCGCCAGCTCGTCCGCCAGCAGCGGATAATGGGTGCAGCCCAGCACCACGACGTCGGTGCGCCTTGCGCCCTCCTCCACGAAGACCGGCGCGATCTCGGCCTTCAATTCCGCGAGGCCGACGGGAACGCCCTTCAGCTTCCGCTCGGCGATCTCCGCCAGTTTGGGCGCGCCATGCAGGCTCACGCGGCAGTGAGAGGCGAAGTCGTGGATCAGCGTGTGCGTATATTCGCGCCTGACGGTTCCCGGCGTCGCCAGCACGCCGATGATGTGGGACTTGGACTGCGCCGCGGCGGGTTTGATCGCCGGCACCGTGCCCACGAAGGGCGTCCTGAAGTTTTCCCGCAGCTGCGACAGCGCGATGGTGGAGGCCGTGTTGCAGGCGATCACCACGATGTCGGGCTCCACCCGCCCGATGAGCTTGCCCATCACAAACAGGATGCGCCGGACGAGCGCCTGTTCGTCCCACGCGCCATAGGGGAAGGCCGCATTGTCAGCCGCATAGACGAGATGCGCGAAAGGCAGTTCATGGCGCACCGAGCGCGCCACGGTCAGCCCGCCCATGCCGCTGTCGAACAGCAGGACGCGCGGCTGGCTCATCCGTCCCCGCGCTCCGTCCCGCGCGGTTCCTTGGGCTTCTCATGCGCGCGCGTCAGCGAGGAGACGATGCCGCGCAGCGAGCGCACCTCCTGTTCGGTGAGCTCCGCCCGGCCGAACAGGTTGCGGATATTGCGCATCATGCCCGGCTTTTTGTCATCCGTCTTGAAGAAGCCCGCAACGTCGAGTTCGCGCTCGAGGTGGCCGAAGAAGCCATAGAGCTCCTCCTTGGTGGCCGGCCGGGTATCCGGCATCGCGAGGCCCGGGCCCTGCAGAGCCGGCAGTTCGGGCGTCTTCTCGCCCAGCGTGGTGGCGAGGCCCTTGTACCACTCGTAACCCATGAGCAACACGGCCTGCGCGATGTTGATCGAGGCGAAGGCCGGGTTCACCGGCGCGGTGACGATCACGTCCGCCAACGAGATCTCGTCGTTCGAGAGCCCCGTGCGCTCGCGGCCAAAGAGGATCGCCACCGTCTCGCCGCGCGCCACGCGGCCGCGCATGTCCGCGCCGGCCTGCTCGGGCGTGATCACTTCCTTCACCATGCCGCGCGGCCGGGCCGTGGTGGCATAGACGTAGTTGACGCCTGAGAGCGTCTCCTCCAGCGTCCAGTGCACCGTGGCGCGGTCGAGGATCCAGTGCGCGCCGGAGGAGGTGGCGAGCGCCTTCTCGTTCGGCCAGCCGTCGCGCGGGTCGAACAGGCGCATTTCATGCAGGCCGAAATTCGCCATGGCGCGCGCCGCCGTGCCGATGTTCTCGCCCAGTTGCGGGTTCACCAGCACCGCGATGGGGGCGGGCCCAAGCACCTGATTCCTGGTCTTGTCGGTTCCGGCCATGATGGGGCTCAAATAGCGGCCTCAGCCCCGCCCGTCCAGCCGCCGCGCGGTGCGCAGTTCCGGAAACCAGCGCGACCAGAAGAAGGCCACTCCCATGGTCCCCGCGCCTCCCAGCGCCACGGCGGCAACCGCGCCGATGAGCCGCGCCACCATGCCGGCGCGGAATTCGCCCAGCTCGTTCGAGGCCCCGATGAACACGCGGTTCACGGCATTGACCCGGCCCCTCACCTCGTCCGGCGTCCACAGCTGCAGCAGCGTCTCGCGGATATAGACGCTCACCATGTCGCAAGCCCCCATCAGCACCAGCGCCGCGATCGAGAGCGGCACGGAGGTCGAAAGACCAAAGATCATGGTGAAGAAGCCGAACAACGCCACGAAAACGAACAGGATGCGCCCGGCGTGATCCTTGATTCCATAGCGCGCGAGATAGATCGCCATGCTCACCGCGCCAACGCCCGGTGCGGCGCGCAGAAGGCCAAGGCCCCAGGGCCCCACCTCGAGAATGTCCCGCGCATAGACAGGCAGCAGCGCCACGGCGCCGCCCAGGAGAACGGCGAAGAGATCGAGCGAGATCGCGCCCAGCACCAGCTTTTCGCGCCGGATGAAGCGGAAACCGGCAAACAGCGAGCTGAGTGTCGTTTCTTCTTTTTCCACCTCGCGCTGCTGGAGCACGCGGCCCATGGCGAGGATGAGCGCCACGGCCGTCAACACCAGCGCCAGGGCCACGCCATAGGCCACCGGCCCCCCGATGCCATAGAGCAATCCGCCCGCCACCGGCCCCGCGATGTTCGCCGTCTGCCAGGTCATGGTGGTGAGCGAGATGGCGTGGGCGATCGCCTGCTTGGGCACAAGGTTCGGCGCCAGCGCGTCGGACGCCGGGTTCATGAAGGCCCGCGCCACGCCCAGCACGGCGAGAATGCCGAACACCGGCGTCACATCGGCGGGGTGCGAGAGGGTGAACAGAAGCAGGCCCAGAGCGCACAGCGTTTCGAGGCCGAGGCAAGCTGCCATGATCAGCCGCCGGTTGAAGCGGTCGGCCGCAAGCCCCGTCATCAGAACCAGCAGCAGCGGCGGCAGGAACTGCACCAGGCCGACATAGCCGAGATACAGCGGATCGCGCGTGATGTCATAGATCTCCCAGCCCACGGAGACGGACATGATCTGCACCGCGAAAGAGGTGCAGCCGATGGCCATGAGATAAAGCACGAATTTCGGGTGGCGAAGCGCATTGGTTTCGCCGGAGGCGCGAAGCGAGGACATAAGCGATGCTTAGAGGATCGTTCAGCGCAATCAATCGCAAAGCGCAGGCAGGTCCCCCGGCGGGAGCTGACGCCCGCGGCTGAAGCGCCTGAAATGTCATGAAGTTGGCTTGCAACCGTGCGGCAAAGCCACCTAACATTGCGGGCCCATGCGCCAGATTCTCCGTCCCCGCACCTGCCAGGCCGCGCCCACGCCCGCGCCGCGGGGGCGTGCGCCGTGCGCCGGGCCGCGATGACGGAGAAGGCCCCGCCCGAGGACGCCGCTCCGCTGCGCGTCTGGTTCGGCTTTGCCGCCATGTCGCTCGGCATGTTCATGGCGGTGCTCGATATCCAGATCGTCGTCACCTCGCTCCCCGCCATCCAGCAAGCGCTGGGCATCGGGCCGGATCTGATGAGCTGGGTGCAGACCTCCTATCTCATCGCCGAGGTCATCGCCATTCCGCTGACGGGCATCCTCACCCGCATCTTTTCGCTCAGATATGTCTTTGCGCTGGCCATCGGGGGCTTTACGCTGGCCTCGGTCGGCTGCGCGCTGAGCGGCGGCTTCACCTCGCTCATCGTCATGCGCGTGCTTCAGGGCTTCTGCGGCGGACTGCTTATTCCGCTGGTCTTTTCCGCCATCTTCACCCTGTTCAAGCCGGGCCTCGAGCAGGCGGTGGCCACCGCGGCCGCCGGGGTTCTGGCGGTGCTCGCCCCGGCCTTCGGCCCGATCGGCGGCGGCTATATCACGCATCACCTGTCCTGGCACTGGCTGTTCCTGGTCAACGTGCTGCCGGGCATCGCCAGCCTTGGCGCAGGCCTTATCTGCCTGCCCGGGGCGGAGCGCCAGCTGGGGCTGCTGCGGCGGCTCGACTGGCTTTCGCTGGGCGTGATCGCCGCCGGGCTTGCCGCCCTCGAGATCGGGCTCAAGAACGCGCCGGACAACGGCTGGATGTCGGCCAGGGTGCTGGCGCTGCTCGCGCTCGCGGCGGCGCTCCTCGGCGCCGCCATACTGCGCCCCAACCCGGTCGTCGAGTTCCGGCTGCTGCGCGACCGGACGCTGGCCCATGGTTGCGCGGCGAGCTTCCTGCTCGGCGCCAGCCTTTTCGGCGCGGGCTACATCATGCCGGTTTTCCTTGCCTTTGTACGCAGGCATGATCCGCTCGAGATCGGCGCCATCGTGCTCGTGACTGGGCTCACCCAGCTCCTGACGGCGCCCATCGCCGTGCTGCTCGACCGCTATCTGCCGCCGCGGCCGCTCGCGGCCATCGGCTTTGCCGGCCTTGCGGTGGGCGTCGCCATGAGCGGCTTCCAGGACGTCAACACCGACTATGACCAGATGTTCTGGCCGCAGGTTGTCCGCGGCTGCTTCATGGCGCTCTGCATGCTGCCGCTCACCCGCCTGTCGCTCGGGCTCATGCCGCTCAGCCAGGTGGGCGACGCCAGCGGACTTTACAATCTCTCGCGCAATCTGGGCGGGGCCATCGGCATCGCGCTCGCCGACACGGTGATCTTCAGCCGCGCCCCCGAACATGCCGACAGGATTGCCGACCTCGTGCGCAGCGGCGCGCCGGAGGCCGCACGGCTGCTGGGCATGCCGCCCGGCGACGTGCCCGCGCCCGACGATGCCATGGGCATGATGTCGATCATGGATGCGGTCCAGGATGCCGGCTTGACGCTCGCCATCAACGAGGCCTGGCTGATGTTCGCCGCGATCACCGCGGCGGCCATCCCGCTGATGTGGATGATGGGCCCGGTGCGCAAGCACCCGCGCCGGGACTAAAGCATTTTCAGGTCAAGTGGACACCGGTTGACCGTCGAAAATGCGACCAGATAAAGAGATGGATCAGGTTTCGGTTCAGGGGAACCGAAACCTGCTCTATCGGATATCGCGGTAGTCCGTGGTGGCGGGGCGCTTCAGAACGGCCTCGGAGACGAAGTTCAGCACATAGACCGCGGCGGTGCGCGCGAGGCCTTCGGCCTTGAGGCGCCGGGCCGAGGTCTGCATGACCAGCCTCAACATGAAGCGCACCCGTCCCACGGCGGAGAGCCGCCGCGCGATGTCCGTGTCTTCGCCATAGAAGGCGATGCTGCGGTCAAAGCCGCCGATCTTGATCAGCGCCTCGCGGCGGGCGGCAAAATTGCCGCCCACGGCCATGTAGCCCGTCAGCGCGGCAACCGGCACGGCCACCCACCAGAAGACCCGCACCAGAACCTTCGAGACCCGCCCGAGATCGTAATAGACATAGGGACCGCTGACGCAGACGGTCGTCGGATCGGCGGCAAAACTCCCGATCACCTGCCCACACCAGCCGCGCGGCATGCGCGTATCGGCATCGACATAGCCGACGATCTCGCCCCGCGCCTCTTCGAGGCCGCGCTGCCGCGCCTTGGTCAGCCCTTTGTCAGGCTCATGCGCCACCCGCACGCCCGCGAAGGAGCGGGCGATTTCGGCTGTCCTGTCGGTGCTGGCATTGTCGATGACCAGCACCTCGATCGCCTCCCGCCCTGCGGTCTGCGCCACCTCGTCCAGCACATGGCGCAGGCAGTCTGCGAGATAGGCTTCCTCGTTGTAGGCGGGTATCACGATGGTGAGTTTCACGATGGCGGGGCTTCCGGAACGGGACGGGCGGCTGGGATTGTGACGGTCAAATCTCAGCCATGCGGCTACTGCACAGCGCAACCCAGCACAAGGATTTTCGCGGACGGCGTCTACCCGGATGTCAGGCCTGCCGCATTCGCCAACGACCGCCTGGAGCAGGTTTCGGTTCACGGGAATTGAAACCTGCTCCATTTCCTTGTTTGGTCGCATTTTCGACGGTCAACCGGTCTCCACTTGACCTGAAAATGCTCAGGAGCATGATCTTGTCGCAAAAGCGGGTTCCAGTTTTGCGGATCATGCTCTATACGCGGCGCAGCATTTTCGGCGGCGCAACAGAAGGCTTTCCCCATGGCGAAGATCAAGGTCCAGAACCCGGTTGTCGAGTTGGACGGCGACGAGATGACCCGCATCATCTGGGACCTCATCAAGAAGAAGCTGATCCTGCCCTATCTCGACATTGACCTGCACTATTTCGATCTCTCGGTGGAAAACCGTGACCGGACCGATGACCAGGTGACCGTCGACAGCGCCAACGCCATCAAGAAATACGGCGTGGGTGTGAAGTGCGCCACCATCACGCCGGATGAGGCCCGCGTGAAGGAGTTCCACTTGAAGCAGATGTGGAAGTCGCCCAACGGCACGATCCGCAACATTCTGGGCGGCGTGATCTTCCGTGAACCGATCATCTGCGGGAACGTGCCGCGCCTGGTTCCCGGCTGGACCCAGCCCATCGTCATCGGCCGCCATGCCTTCGGCGACCAGTATCGCGCCACCGACTTCGCCTTCCCCGGCAAGGGCACGCTGACGGTGAAGTTCGCCGGCGAGGACGGCACGGTGATCGAGCGGGAAGTGTTCAGGGCGCCCGGCGCCGGCGTGGCCATGGCCATGTACAATTTGGACGAGTCGATCAAGGACTTCGCCCGCGCGTCCTTCAACTATGGCCTGATGCGCGGTTACCCGGTCTATCTCTCGACCAAGAATACAATCCTCAAGGCCTATGACGGCCGCTTCAAGGACATATTCCAGGAGATCTACGACGCCGAGTTCAGGGTCCTGTTCGAGACGCGCAAGCTGTTTTACGAGCACCGCCTGATCGACGACATGGTGGCCTCGGCGCTGAAATGGACCGGCGGCTATGTCTGGGCCTGCAAGAACTATGACGGGGATGTGCAGTCCGACATCGTGGCGCAGGGCTTCGGCTCGCTCGGCCTCATGACCTCGGTGCTGATGACGCCCGACGGCAAGACGGTGGAAGCCGAAGCCGCCCACGGCACGGTGACGCGCCACTACCGCCTGCACCAGCAGGGCAAGCAGACCTCCACCAATTCGGCGGCCTCGATCTATGCCTGGACCGGCGGCCTCAAGCACCGCGCCAAGCTGGACGGCAACGACAAGCTGGCCAGGTTCTCGGATGCGCTGGAGAAGGTCGTGGTGCGGACCATCGAGGAAGGCAAGATGACCAAGGACCTCGCCGTCCTCATCGGCCCGGATCAGAGCTGGCTCACCACCGAGGGTTTCCTAGACGCGGTGGACGCCAATCTGCAAAGGGCAATGGAATCATGAGCCGGCACGGGATCGCCGCCCTCGCCATCGCCCGGCGCTCTAGCGGCGATTTCGCCCGGCCGCGCCTGACGTAACAGGGCGGCCTCCATCGCCACCCGCTCCACCTCATGGCCGGTACAGAAGGCGGCGAGTGCCGCAATGCCTTCGGCATTATTGGCGAAGCGCTCAAAGGCGCCGCCCGGCCATATGGCGGCATCGAGGTGTGTCTTGGAAATATCCACTCAACAGGTGATCTTGGTCACGGTAACCTGCCTTGTTCTTGCATTCGCGTGAACGAGCGACTGTTCGGTTGTGCGTGAGGACGGCGAAGATTCCAGGCTCTCCCACGGTTGAAGCCGGAGGACGGACGGGCGACATCGCCGAGCATGGGTCCTGGCGGCCGCCAGTACCCATGCGACGCCGATCCCAGCGGGGTCAGGCGGCACAGTCGAGATACAAGGAAGGGGACCCAACGAAGTTGGGGAAGGTGAGGGACTGCGGGCTCCGACGCATGTATGCACCCGCTTCCCCTCATCTCCCCGTTGCTTGACGCAACGGGTCCCTTCTTCTCCCGCCACAGGAGCGGGAGAAGACGTGATGCGTGACCTCAAAAGCAAAAGGCTCAGTTGCCGGACATCTTGGCGACTTCGGCCGCGAAGTCGTCTTCCTTCTTTTCGATGCCTTCGCCGAGCTGCATGCGCACAAAGCCCACGAGCCTGACATCAGCGCCCGCGGCCTTGGCGGCCTCGGCGATGGCCTGCGTCACGGTCTTGGCGCCGTCATGCACATAGGCCTGTTCGAGCAGGCAGTTTTCCTTGGCGAATGTTTTGAGGCCGGAGGCCACGATCTTCTCCAGCACGTTGGCGGGCTTGCCGGCGTTCTTTTCCTCAAGGATCGCGGACTCGCGCGCCAACAGGTCGGCGGGCACCTGCTCCAGCGTGAGGGCGACCGGGTTGGCCGCGGCGACATGCATGGCCAGCATGCGTCCGAACTCGGCGAGCGGGGCCTTGCCGCCCGTCGACTCCAGCGCCACGATGACGCCGATCTTGCCCATACCCGGCGCGATCTGGTTGTGGACGTAAGAGCCGATGACGCCGTCCGTCACTCTGAGCGCGGCGGTGCGGCGCACCGTCATGTTCTCGCCGATGGCGGCAACCATTTCGGCCACGTATTCGGCCACGGCATGCGGCGAACCGGGAAGGTGCATGGTCTTGAGCACTTCGCTGTCGCCATTGGCCTTGAGGGCCAGCTTCGCGATCTCCGCCACCATGGCCTGAAACTTCTCGTTGCGGGCCACGAAGTCAGTTTCCGAGTTCACCTCGACGACGGCGCCCGTGACGCCATCGACGGCCACCGCGACGAGGCCTTCGGCGGCGACGCGGGTCGACTTCTTGGCGGCCTTGGCGAGGCCCTTGGCGCGCAGCCAGTCGATGGCGGCTTCCATGTCGCCATTTGTGGCGGCAAGCGCCGCCTTGCAGTCCATCATGCCCACGCCGGTCTTCTCGCGCAGGTCCTTGACCATTCCAGCCGTGATTTCGGCCATGATTTACCTCTTGTGGTTTGAAAGAGCGTGAGGCCCGCCGTGTTCATGCGGCAGGCCCCGTGACAATCAAGTGACGGCCGGGGGCCGGATTATCCGGCGGCGTGGAGTTGTTCCGCGACCGGCTCCTCGGCGGCGCCGATGTCGATGCCCGAGCCCGACTGGGCGAGCGAGATGCCTTCGATGCAGGCGCGGCTGACGAGATCGCAGAAAAGCGTCACGGCACGTCCCGCGTCGTCATTGCCCGGGATCGGGTAGGTGACGCCGGCGGGGTCCGAGTTGGTGTCGATGACCGCGATCACCGGGATGCCGAGACGGTTGGCCTCCTTGATGGCGATCTGCTCCTTGTTGGTGTCGATCACGAACAGGATGTCGGGCACGCCGCCCATGTCCTTGATGCCGCCCAGCGACTTGTCGAGCTTCTCCTTGGTGCGGGTGAGCTCGAGCAGCTCGCGCTTGGTGAGGCCCGAATTCTCCTTGCCGAGGACTTCGTCCGTGGTGCGCAGCGTCTTGATCGAGTGCGAAATGGTCTTCCAGTTGGTGAGCGTGCCGCCGAGCCAGCGGGAGTTCACGTAATACTGGGCCGAGCGCCTGGCGGCATCCGCCACCAGCTCCGAGGCCGAGCGCTTGGTGCCGACGAACAGCACGCGGCCGCCCTTGGCCACCGTGTCCGCCACGGCGACCAGCGCCTGGTGGAGCAGCGGAACGGTTTGAGAGAGATCGATGATATGGATGCCATTGCGGGTGCCATAGATATAGTTGCGCATCTTCGGGTTCCAGCGGTGGGTCTGGTGGCCGAAGTGAACGCCAGCTTCGAGCAGCTGACGCATGGTGAATTCAGGCAGCGCCATGCAGGTAAGGTCCTTTTCCGGTTGATCCGCCGCGGAGAAAGTGACCGGGTCTCCCCGGCACCGGATGGATCTGGCACTATGTGGAGGCGAACCTCGTGTGCCGGAGCCTCACTCCGCGTGTGGTTTTGTCAAGTTAACGGGGCGGCCTATAGCCGAGCGGCTGGCCAAAGGCAAGCGGCGGACCTCAGCCCGCCTGCGGCCGGTCCCGGACGGCCGATGCGAGGCCTGCGCCGCAGAATGCCAGCACACCGCCGAGGAATGCCAGCGCCATGTCCGTCTGGGTGTCCCAGATATCCCCCTGGAGGCCCAAGAAGGCGGTTCCGGTTTCCGGATAAACCACCAGTACAACCAGCATTTCCATGATCTCGTAAAGTGCGGAGGCCGCGAGGATGAGGACGATGGCGCCGATGCCAGCCTTGATTTGGGAGGGGTTCAGCCAGGCCTGCAGCATCTCGCGCAGGGGCAAGAACAACAGCAGTCCGAAACTGAAATGCACCAGCCTGTCGAAATCATTGCGCTGCCTGCCGAAGGCGGCGCCGATGGACCGGCCCCACGGCACCTCGGAATAAATGTAATGCGCCCCGATCTGGTGCAGAGCAATGAACAGAAACAGCAGGATGCAGGAGGTGGCGGAAAGCGGGCGCCGCCGCCAGCCGATCAGCAGTGCGACCGCCAGGGCGGTGGGCAGGATGTTTTCAAGCAACCAGGCGAGCCGGTCGCCCGGTTGCCACGCCGACCAAAGCCAAATCCCGCCGTAAAAAGCGCAGAGAAAAATAACCAGGCCCCTGCCGGGTGCCGCTGGCTGTTCGGCGCCCATGCGCCGCTCCATTGCCGCAACGCGAGCGGATTGGCAACTTGCGGATCAGGGACGCGCCGTCCGCCGTCTCAGATGAAGCCGCCGGCGTCCTTCTTTCGCGCCATGGTCAGTCCGTCGCAGATCGGGACCAGGCAGAGTTCCGCGCGCCCGTCATTGAGGCTCTCGCCGTTCAGCGCGCGGATGGCGATGCTGTCGGCGTCCAGTTCCGGGCCGGTCTGAATCGCCGAACCCCTGCCGAGCGCCGCGCCGTCCACGCCGCAGTCCGGCGGGCATGGGCGCCTCGCGGGCCGCGCGCGCGGCGCTTCGCAAGCCGCGAGCGCGCCAGCGATGCCGGTTGTCTTTCCCATTCTCTTTCCACCCGCAGATTGCCCGCGCAGGCGAGCCCGTTGCGCGCGAACTCCGGTCTTGTGTAAAGCACAGGGGTGGCCGCACGCGACGACATAGAACTTTCGCTGAGATCGATTGATCCCGTGACCTGGGAACTGGCGGACGGGCTCGTGGCCTACCCGGAGGCCATGGCGAAGATGGACGCGCATGTGGAGGCCATCGCCAGGGCTGCGGAGCCGGAGCGCGTCTGGCTGCTCGAGCACCCGCCGCTCTACACGGCGGGCACCTCGGCGCATGAGGAAGACCTCGTGGAGCGCGGGCGCTTCCCCGTGTTCAAGACGGGGCGCGGCGGCCAGTACACCTATCACGGGCCCGGCCAGCGCGTAGCCTATGTGATGCTGGACCTCAGGCGCCGCGGCGGCGACGTGCGGGCCTTCGTGGCGGCGCTCGAGCAATGGATCATCGACACGCTGGGCCAGTTCAACGTGACGGGCGAGCGCCGCGAGGACCGGGTGGGCGTGTGGGTGAGGCGCGGCGCGCGCGAGGACAAGATCGCCGCCATCGGCATCCGCGTGCGCCACTGGGTGACGTTCCACGGCATCTCGATCAATGTCGGGCCGGACCTGTCGCATTTCGGTGGCATCGTGGCCTGCGGCATCCGCGATCACGGGGTGACGAGCCTCGCCGATTTAGGCCTGCCGGTGACAATGGCCGACCTCGACGTGGCGCTGAAGAAGACCTTCAGGCCGATCTTCGGCTGACTACTGCTGCATCGTATCCGGCTGCCGGCCTTGCTGCTGCTCATCCGGCTGCGGCTTCGACTCCGGCAGGGGTGCGACTTTCATCGGCTTGAGGCCCATTTCCTCACGCGCCTTGTTGATGAAGGGGCTGCAGACACCGCGCTCGAAATAACCGTTGAAGGCGACGAAGGGCGTGGCCACCCGCGCCTCCGGATGGTCGCGGTAGAAGATGTTGATGGCCTGGGCCACCATGGCGCCCTTGAGCTGCAGGCCGATGCCGCAGGCGCGCAGGCCCATGGCCCGCGCCGCTGTGTATTTGTTGTCGGCGGTCACCACCGACTGCACGTCGAAGATCGCCATGGCATAGGCGGCCTGCCCGTCCGGGCCGAGGCGCTGCCATTCCTCGGCATTCTTGATGAAGTCGGCGCGCGCCGGGGCGGCCAGCGTGAGGACGGCAAGGACGGCAAGAGCGGATCGGCGCATCGGATATTCCTTAAAGAGGCCCCGTCATACGTCTTAACCGGATGAATTGTCCAACACACTTACCAATTTCGAGACCCCTCTACCTCGCCCCGCGTTCGACATAGGCGCGGAAGCCCACGCCCTGCGCGAGGCCCTCCACGATGACATGAAGGGCCGTCACGCTCATGCGAATTCCATGATGACGGCGTCGACCTGCAGGCTGTCGCCTTGTCTGGCGTTGACGGCCTTGATGGTGACGTCGCGCTCGGCGCGGAGAATGTTTTCCATCTTCATGGCCTCGACGATGGCCAGGGGCTCGCCCGCCTTCACCTCCTGGCCGGGGGCGGCGGGGATGGCGATGACAAGGCCCGGCATCGGGCACAGGAGCTTTTTCGAGGTATCGGCGGGCGCCTTCTCCGGCATCAGCTTCGCCAGTTCCGCCTCGCGCCCGGTGTAGACATGCGCTTCCAGCGCGACGCCGCGACAGGACAGGCTGTAGCCGTTGAGGATGCGCCTCACCTGAACGGTGACCGGGCCATCGCCCAGATCGGCGGAGAAGACCGGCTGGCCGGGCGCCCAGCCGCAGGCATCCGCCTGACGGTCCGTCTCCTCCGACACGGTGACGGGAATGAACTCCCTGTCGAGCCTGACGACGCGCGCCGTGGCGGGGCTGACGCCGTGGTTCGCCATCTGCCCGTTGATCAGCCGCTTCCTCCGGTTCTCGACATGGTCGAGCACCGTCGCCACCCTGGCCAGCTTCGACTTGATGTCCGGCGTGATCGCGCGGCCGGTGAAACCGCCGGGGAATTCCTCGGCGATGAAACCCGTCGAGAGCACGCCGGACTGCCAGCGCGGATTTTCCATTATGGCGGAGAGGAAGGCAATGTTGTGCCGGATGCCGTCGATGTGGAAGGCGTCCAGCGCCCCGGCCATCGCGCCGATGGCGGCGGAGCGCGTGGGCGCATGGGTGCAGAGCTTGGCGATCATCGGATCGTAATGGACCGATATCTCGCCGCCCTCCTGGACGCCCGTGTCGTTGCGCACCGTGACGCCATCCGCGACCTGCTCCGCAGGCGGACGATATTTCACCAGCCGGCCGGTGGAGGGAAGGAAATTGCGATGGGGGTCCTCGGCATAGATGCGGCTTTCGACGGCCCATCCCTTCAGCGTGACGTCCGGCTGCCTGATCCTCAGTTCCTCGCCCGCCGCGACGCGGATCATCTGCTCCACGAGGTCGATCCCGGTGATGAGCTCGGTCACGGGGTGCTCCACCTGCAGGCGCGTGTTCATCTCGAGGAAGAAGAAGGAGCGGTCCTGGCCGACGACGAATTCCACCGTGCCCGCCGAATCGTAGTTCACGGCCCTGGCCAGCGCCACGGCCTGCCCGCCCATGGCCTGCCGGGTCGCCTCATCGAGCAGCGGAGAGGGCGCCTCCTCGATGACCTTCTGGTTCCGGCGCTGGATCGAACATTCGCGCTCGCCCAGATAGATGACGTTGCCATGCTTGTCGCCCAGCACCTGGATTTCGATGTGGCGCGGGTTGAGGATGAACTTTTCGATGAACACCCGGTCATCGCCGAAGGAGGACTTGGCCTCGGATCTGGCGCGCGTGAAGCCCTCCCTCACCTCCGCTTCCGAATGGGCGATGCGCATGCCCTTGCCGCCGCCGCCGGCGGAGGCCTTGATCATGACCGGGTAACCGACCTCGCCCGCGATCCTCACCGCCTCATCCGCATCCCCGATGATGCCCATATGGCCGGGGACGGTCGACACCTTCGCCGCGGCCGCCGCCTTCTTGGATTCGATCTTGTCGCCCATCGCGTCAATTGCGCCGGGGTTGGGGCCGATGAAGGTGATGCCCGCGGCGGCCAGCGCCCTGGGGAAGGCGGAACGTTCGGAGAGGAACCCATAGCCAGGGTGCACGGCTTGCGCGCCGGTCTTCCGGCAGGCCTCGACGATCTTCTCGATCGAGAGATAGGACTGGGCGGCGGCGGGCGGGCCGATGTGGACCTTCTCGTCCGCCATGTCCACATGCAGCGCGCGGGCATCGGCATCGGAATGGACGGCCACCGTCCTGATGCCCATGCGGCGGGCGGTCTTGATGATGCGGCAGGCAATTTCGCCACGGTTGGCGATCAACATCTTCTTGAACATGGCACCCCGGAAATGGCGTTGCGGGACAAGGTTTAGACCGCCCCGGAGCCCCCGGCAATCACACCAAAGGCGAGCCCTGCCCCCGGATTCTCTCCCACTTGGCCCAGCACCTTGCTAGAAGCGCGCCATGAGCGAGCCGAATGACCTGATTTATGGCGTCCACCCCGTCGCCGAGGCGCTGAAGAACCCCAGGCGCAAGATCTATTCCCTCAAGGCCTCGAAGAACGCCGCGGACAAGCTGGCGGCCGAGATTGCCGCCCGCGGCTTAACGCCCGAGATCGTGCACCCCAACGTGCTCGACCGGCGGCTGGGGGAAGATGCCGTGCACCAGGGCTTGCTGATCGAGGCGAAGCCGCTGGACCAGCCGCGCCTCGACCAGATTGCGAAATCCGGGATTGTCGTGCTGCTCGACCAGGTGACGGACCCGCATAATGTCGGCGCCATCATCCGCACCTGTGCCGCCTTCAACGTCACCGCACTGGTCGCCACCGCGCGCCACAGCCCGGAAGCTTCGGCCGTGCTCCTCAAGTCAGCCTCGGGCGCCTTTGAGCACGTGCCCTTCGTAAAGGTGACGAACCTCGCGCGCGCCATGACGGAGCTGAAGGGCTATGGCTTCCGCATCCTGGGCCTCGACAGCGACGCGCCGGAGGACATCGCCGCGGTGGACCGCACCCCGCCCCTCGCCATCGTGCTGGGCGCCGAGGGCAAGGGACTGCGCCAGCTGACGCGCGCGAGCTGCGATCATCTCGCGCGGCTGGACATGAACGGCCCGATCCGCAGCCTCAACGTCTCCAACGCCTGCGCGGTGACGCTCTACGCCCTGACGCGCTGAGCACGATCCGCAAAAGTGCAACCGGTTTTGCGATATGATCATGCTCAACTTGTGCACCTGCCGCATGTTCCATTCAGGCGATTCCGCCTGAACGGAACATGCGCTAGGAGCCTGTCTGGATAATCTGATTTTTGTTGCATTTGTGCAATGGGTTCAGCGGGATGTTCTGGCTCATGTTGCGGCCTTGGCCAGTTTGCAGAGGTTGTG
>NZ_JADCDA010000047.1 GCF_020252405.1 Aestuariivirga sp. | reverse complement strand
TGGTTGGCAGAAGCCGCCCCGGCTGGTGCGCGACGATCAGGAAAATGGACTGTTTCGGAGGCTCTTCGATGATCTTCAGCAGCGCGTTCGCCGATGCGGTGTTGAGATCATCCGCCGGATCGACGACCGCCACCCTCCAGCCGCCGGTTGCCGCGGTTTGGGCGAAGAAATTCTGCGCCCGTCGGGCGTCATCGACCGCAATCTCCGTTTTCAGCCGCTTGCTCCGCTGATCCACGCCGCGCTCGATGACCAACAGGTCGGGATGGGCTCCGGCGGCGATCTGGCGGAACACATGACTGTCCGGCGGAACATGAAGCGAGTTGTGTTTGCGCGCTTTCTCCGCCGTTGGGGTCTGCAGGAGGAATTTCGCAAACCTGTAGGCAAGCGTGGCCTTTCCGATTCCCTTGGGACCGGAGATCAACCAGGCATGGTGTAACTTTCCTGTCTGGGCCGCCTGGAGCAGCCTGGATTCATCATTTTCGTGGCCGATCAGTTCCGTTGCAGATCGCGGGTGCCAGGGAACGTCGCGCGGGTCCTTGAACTCCTCCGCCATCACACAGCGGCCTTGACGATGGACCAAACGTCGTCGGCGACCGCGTCGATCCCCCGCGATGCATCGACGAGGCGGCAGCGCTTCGGCTCCTTGCGGAGGATGTCGAGGAAGCCCTCGCGGAGCTTCTCGTGGAAGACGAGACCCTTGCGCTCATAACGGTCCTCGGCCTGGGCATCGCCGCGCGACCGGGCGCGCGCAAGCCCGATCGCCGGGTCGATATCGAATATCAGCGTGAGGCCGGGGCGCGCCGGACCGACGACAGCCTTCTCCAGCGCGTCGATGAACCCCAAGTCGCAGCCACCCGCATAGCCCTGATAGGCGCGGGTCGAATCCATGAAGCGGTCGCAGAGCACGGTCTTGCCGCCAGCGAGCGCGGGGCGGATGACCTGATCGAGGTGCTGTTCGCGGGCGGCGTAGTTCAGCAGCGCCTCGGACTTTGCCGTCCAGCGGGCGACATCGCCCGAGACGAGAAGGGAGCGGATCGCCTCGGCTTCCGGCGTGCCGCCGGGTTCGCGGGTGATGAGCACATCCCTGCCCTGCCCCTGCAGCGTCGCGGCGAGACGGCGGATTTGCGTCGATTTGCCGGAGCCTTCGCCGCCTTCGAAGGTGATAAACAGCGATGACATTACAAAGCGCCCGCCATGCCGGCGGAGGCCGGATGCCAGCTTCGGCTGACAGGACCGCAAAAGGGAAAGATGTTCGCCATCGCCCGAGCGCGTGTTCCGTTCAGGCGGAATCGCATTAACGAAAAGAACATGCGCCAGATCAAAGGCTTGAGCATGATCTTTTCGCAAAACCGGTTCCACTTTTGCGGATCATGCTCAGCTGCCGAAGACCATGATGAAGACCGAGTCGATGGCGCGCGACCACATGGAGTTTTCCACGGGCACCGCGCCACCCGTCACCACCGGCACTTCGGCCACCGCGACTCCATCGACCATGAAGCGCACCTCGCCCACCTTCTGGCCGTTGCTGACGGGCGCCAACAGCGGCCCTGTGTAGCTGAGCTTTATGTCCGCCAGTTCCTTTTCCTGCCGTGTGAGCGACACCTTGACGTCGTCGCCCACCAGCAGCGGCACGTTGCGCGCGGTACCGCCCCAGACCCGGGCCTGGCCCACCCGGTCACCCTTGGCATAGACGTCCATTGTACGGAATTGGCTGAAGCCCCAGTCGAGCAGACTCTGAGCCTCCTGCCTGCGGTCATTGATGCTCCTGAGGCCTGCGATCACCACGATAAGGCGGCGCCCGTCGCGCAGGGCGGAGCCGATCAGGCCATAACCCGCTTCCTTGGTGTAGCCGGTCTTCATGCCATCCGCACCCGAATAGTCCTTGAGCAGCGGGTTGCGGTTCTGCTGCCTGATCTTGTTCCAGGTGAATTCCGGGATCGAGTAGTATCTATAGTATTCTGGGAAGGTGTTGATGATGTAGCGCGCCAGGATGGCGAGGTCGCGCACGCTCATCGTGTGCCCAGGGTCGGGCAGACCCGTGGCGTTCCTGAAGGTGGCGTTGGTGGCGCCGAGCTCATGGGCGCGCTTGGTCATCAGTTCGGCGAAAGCGGCTTCGCTGCCAGCCATGTTTTCGGCAATGACGATGCAGGCATCGTTGGCCGATTGCACGACGACGCCCTTGATCAGGTCTTCGAGCGCCACTTCCGAATTGAGTTCGGCATACATGGTGGAGCCGCCCGAGGAGGCGCCACCGCGCCGCCAAGCATCCTCGCTGACCCTGAATTTCTGGTCGAGCGTGAGCGTGCCGGCCTTCAGCGCCTCGAACACCATGATCATGGTCATCAGCTTGCTCATCGAGGCGGGCGGCACGGCCAGGTCGGCGTTCTTTTCGAACAGCACGCGGCCGGTGCGGGCATCGATCAGGATCGCCTCCTGCGCGCGCGGCTCATAGGGCTCGTCCGCTTTGCTCTGGGCGAAGAGCTGGCGCGCCCCCGGCGGAGCCAACAGCAGACAGGCGGCCAGGAGAATGAAGGCGACGTTGCGGAAACGCTGGACTGGCATCATGTTCCGAAGGCTAAAGCATTTTCAGGTCAAGTGGACACCGGTTGACCGTCGAAAACGCGGCCAGACAAGGAGATAGAGCATGATCTGCAAAAGTGGAACCCACTTTCGCGACAAGATCATGCTCCAGCAACTGATCTGGCGCATGATCCGGTCAGGCGACTCCACCTGACCGGAGCATGCGCTGGAGAGCTTCGGGACGGTAGTCAATTCAGGGCAAACCCCGCTGCCCCTGCTTGGCCGCGTTACTGCAACGAAGCCTGCACCGCTTCCGTCCTGATCAGGCGGGCATCGGCGAAACCGGCGGACCGGGCATCCGACAAAGCCGTCTCGGCATCCCCGGAACCGGAGATGGGCCCGAGGCGGACGCGATAGATGGGGCCAGCGGCGCCGGAGAGTTCGATGAATTGCACCGGCCAGACGGCGGAGAACCGGTCGCGCACGCGCGCCGCATTGCCGCCGTCGGCGAAGGAGCCGAGTTGGACGAAATAACTGACGTCAATGGTGGGCGCGGCCGCTGCCGTGGGGGCCTCGGGCTCCGCCGTCGTCCGATAGGCGACGGTTTCGACGGCGGGTGCGGACGTCTTCTTTGCGGGCTCCGCCTGGGCCACCACTGCGCTGGCGGCGGCGGACTTGCCCTTGCGGCGGTCGGCGGCGGCAATGAGGCTGCGGGCAGGCATGCCGCGATCAAGTTCGGTGTTCATCGCCATCAGGTGGTGGCCGCCCTTGTCACTGAGCGGCGCGGGGCCGAGATATTGCACGCGCACCCTGGCGGTGCCCTGGTTGAGATAGCCAAGCTCCGCCGCGGCGGCTTTCGAAAGGTCCATCACGCGGGTGTCGACGAAGGGTCCACGGTCATTGATGCGCACCACGATCTCACGGCCGTTTTCGAGATTGGTGACCTTGGCGTAGCTCGGCAGCGGCAATGTGGCATGGGCGGCGGTGAGGCGGTTCATGTCGAACCATTCGCCGTTCGACGTTTTGCGGCGGTTGAAATCCTCGCCATACCAGGACGCGACGCCCTTCTTGTCATAGCCCGGCTGCTCCTTGGGTGTGAACCACTCTCCCGCCACCTGATAGGGCTTGCCGACATGGTAGCGACCGCCGCCCCACGGCACGGGGCCCTTGCCGGGATAGATGGGGCTGCCCTGCCCGGCGAAGGGATCGCGCTTGGCTGTTTGCTTGTGCGATGCGCAGCCCGCAATGGCAAGACCTATGGCGACAAGAACAATGCCGTTCCGCGCGAAACGCAACATACCAACCACTCCGACCGCAAGGTCCCGGCGCACGCGTGGCGCACTCAGGTCCGATGATCGGGCAGTCTGCCTCCGCAGCGTAAACGGGGCGTTGGGAAACGTGGTTAATGAAAGATTACCTCACAATCTGCTGAACAACGTCCAGGCACGCGCTGAAGCCTATGGTTTCTATCTTTGCAAATCATTGGAGCTTGAGCCTCGCTGCGCCGCCGATGGTCTTGGCCCAGCCGAAACTCTCTTCGAGAGGGGAATCCGCTTTTGCGATGAGACCATGCTCAAGCTTTGATGTGGCGCGTGTTCCGACCAGGTGATTCCGCCTGATTGAAACACGCGCGGCGCGGACAGCGTCTCACATCTCGTTGCGCGCCCACACCGCCTTCACGGCGTCATTCTCCAGCACCGCGCCATACATGCGCCTGAGGTTCGGGTGCGCCGCGAACAGCGCCTCCATGTCCGGCGCCCAAGTGCACAGCATGGCGGCGTAAATGTCCAGCGCGCTGAGCTTGCCCAGCATGAAGGTCCGGTCGCCCAGCGCCTGGGCATAGATCGCGAATTCATCCGCCATCATCCCGGCGGCGCGCGCCTTGACGCCCTCCGCGCCATTCGCATCGGTGGTGAAACGCTGCGGATAGAACAGGCGCAGGTCACTGCCATAAAGTGCCGCCGCGAGATAGACCTGCCAGCGCAGGAACTGGGCGCGGCCCGCCTCGCCCGGCATGGGCGCCAGCCCCGCCCGCGGAAACTGCTCGGTGATGTGGACCATCATCGCCGCACTTTCCGTCATCACGCTGCCATCGGGCAGCAAAAGGGCGGGCACCTCGGCCTTGGGGTTGATGGCGTGGAAGAAGTCCTCGAAGGAGCCGTCCTCCTTGCGGTTCAGCACGATCACCTCATAGGGCGCGCCACAGGCCGCGAGCAGCGCCTCCACCGCCATCGATCCGGCCTGGTTGCGGGCATAGAGCTTGTACATGTGGCCTCTCTGGAGATTTCAGGCGTCAAGTCTGGCCGCACTGCGCGGCAAGGGCAATGCCCACGCCCGGCTATGCACGGTTTTGCAGCCGTCACATGCCCGTCATGGGGCTGGCGAAAGCTTGTCATGTCACATTGTTGCGAGAATCGGCGAATTCCATGGCGGAACTTCCTATCTTTGACGTGTCTCCATTGCATGAACACACGCGAGGTGCCATTTATGAGCGGGTTTATGACAGTCGGTCGCCCATGCCAAAGAGCATCGCACTCGCCCCCAAGAAGGTCCGTTTCAGCTATTCCACCGCTGATCAGCCGGTGCTGCAGCGCGCGGTGATCCAGGCCATCGAGAAGATCGGCGGCCAGCGCAAGCTCAAGAAGCTTTATCTCCAGCACCAGAAGAACCTGAAAGACGGCCAGAATTTCTTCGATTCCGCCCTGCGCCTGCTGCGCATGAAACTGGACTATGACGAAGCGGCACTGGCCCGCGCGCCGAGGACGGGCCCCGTGCTCTTCATCGCCAACCACCCCTATGGCGTGCTGGACGGCATCACGCTGACCTGGCTTGCCACCAGGGTGAGGCCTGACACCAAGGTGCTGGCCAATGACGTGCTCTGCCAGGCCCCCGAGGCCGCCGAAAACCTGCTCCCCGTCGCCTTTGCCCCGACCCGCGAGGCGCGCGAGACCAATGTCCGCTCCCGCATCGAGGCCCAGGCCTGGCTGCGCGCCGGCCATGCCATCGGCATCTTCCCCGGCGGAGGCGTCTCGACCTCGGAAAAGCCGCTGAAAGGCCCGGCGGTGGACCTGCCCTGGGCGCCCTTCACCGCGAAGCTGCTGCGTTCCTCGAAGGCCACCGTGGTGCCGGTGTTCTTCGTCGGCCAGAATTCGCGGCTGTTCCAGCTGGCAAGCCACCTGAGCCTCACGCTGCGCCTCTCGCTGGTGTTCCGCGAAACGGCGCGGCGCATCGGCTCCAGGCTCAGGATCCGGGTGGGCGAGCCCATCCCCTTCGAGGAGATCGCCCATATCGAGGACCGCGCCGAACTGGTCATGGAACTGCGCAAGCGCACCTTCGCGCTGGCAAGGCCCGAGGACATCAAGGGCTCCAACCTCAACCTCCACCTGCGCGAGGCGAAGATCGCGGGCGGGCGCAAACCGGAGGAGTGATCGGCATGGCAGCGGGTGGAGCGGCGGGGAGTTTAAATCTTCCTCAATCGAGCTATGATGCTGTGTTCGCCACGCTGATGGCTTCCCGAAGGTGATTACCTTGCGCCGATTATTCGCTGCTCTGACCGCTCTCGCAGTTTCCATCCCTGCTTGCCTCGCCGTGGCCCAGGCGGCAAGCTGCCCGGCGGAGGCCTTCGTGAGAAACGCCGGCCAGGCCTATGACCGGGCCGCCGCCGCCGGCTCTCCCGCCGCCTTCGCCAGCGCCGCCGCGCGCTATTCCGACCTGCGCGCGATCAGCCTTTTCGCGCTGGGCAAATACCGCGACGACCTGCCGAAATCGCGCGAGGCCGAATATCTGAGCCTGACCCGCAGCTTCATCGGCGAAACGCTCAAGGAATATGGCCAGGGCCTGAGCGGCGGCATCACGGACATCCTCGACTGCGATTCCACCGACAGCGGCTTCACCGTCGCCGTCCGCTCCGCCTCGGGCAAGAAGATCGTTTTCCGCCTCGCCAAGGCCGGCGGCGGCTATAAGGTGAAGGACGTCAACATGCAGGGCATCTGGCTCGCCCAGCAGATGCGCACGAAGTTCACCGGCACCATCTCGCGCAAGGGAATCGACGGGCTCTTCGCCTATCTCGCCGACTGACGCGCATCACCGCCGCGACGGGAGACGGCTGCTGCCCCGCCTCGAGCTCCCTCCGCAAAAGTGGAACCGGTTTTGCGATAAGATCATGCTCAGGCTTTTGATCTGGCGCTTGTTCCGTTCAGACGGTACCGCCTGAACGAAAAGAACATGGGCAGATCCGAACGCCTCAATACTCCAGCACCACCACCTTGGTGCCCATCTGCACGCGGTTGAACAGGTCGATGATGTCGACGTTCAGGAGGCTCACGCAGCCTGCCGTCTTCTTGCGCCCGATCATCGAGGGGTCATAGGTGCCGTGGATGCGGTAGATGGTGTCGACGTCGCCCTGATAGAGATAGAGGGCGCGCGCGCCCATCGGGTTGTCGAGGCCGCCCGGCATGCCGCCCGGCACGTATTTCACCAGTTTCGGGAATTCCGCGATGTGCTCCGGCGTCGGCGTCCAGGTCGGCCACTTCTCCATACGGCCGATGGTGGCGGAGCCGGACCAGGTGCGGCCCTGCTTGCCCACCGACGCGCCATAGCGGATCGCCTCGCCGTTCCCCAGCACGAAATAGAGGAAGCGCGCCTTGGGATCGACGACGATGGTGCCCGGCGCCTCGGAGGTGTTGTACGCCATCTGGCGGCGGCGGAACTTATATTCCACCTTGTTCTCGTCGTTCTTGACCGGGAAAGGCTCCTGCGAAAGATCGGGCGGGGGCAGGTCGTCGGCAAGGGCGGGCGTCGCGGCGGCAGCCAGCGTGGCGAGAAACAGGCGGCGGGACAGGATCATCATCGGAATGCTCAGTTTATGATTCCGCAATTCCTAGCATGGCCCGCAGGCGGCGTCATCTTACCGTTCCACGTTCCACCCCCTCCCTTCACCTTGCCCCGGCTTGACCGGGGCATCCTTTCTGGTGCCTCTGAAAAGGACGCTAGGGTCAAGCCCGGGCGAGGTGATTGTCTGAGCGCTGGAGCATGATCCGCAAAGGTGGAACCGCTTTTGCGACAATATCATGCTCAAGCTTATGGTCTGGCGCATGTTCCGTCCAGGCAATTCCGCCTGAACGGAACATGCGCCGGGGTCGAACGCCTCCTACCTCGCAAACTGCTTATATCTGATGCGCTTCGGCATCACGCTGTCCTCGCCCAGGCGGCGCTTCTTGTCTTCCTCGTAGTCCTGAAAATTGCCTTCGAACCATTCCACATGGCTGTCGCCCTCGAAGGCGAGGATGTGGGTGGCCAGCCGGTCGAGGAACATGCGGTCGTGGCTGATGACCACGGCACAGCCGGCGAAATCTTCGAGCGCCTCTTCGAGCGCGGCCAGCGTTTCGGTGTCGAGGTCGTTGGTCGGCTCGTCGAGGAGGAGCACATTGGCGCCGGATTTCAGCATCTTGGCCAGGTGCACGCGGTTGCGCTGGCCGCCCGAGAGCGTTCCCACCTTCTGCTGCTGGTCGCCGCCCTTGAAGTTGAAGGCGCCCGTATAGGCGCGCGAGTTCATCTCGCGCTTGCCCAGATGGATCACGTCATTGCCGCCGGAGATTTCCTGCCACACGGTTTTGTTGGGGTCGAGCGAGTCGCGCGACTGGTCGACATAACCCAGATGCACGCTGTCGCCGATGGTGATGGCGCCGGAGTCGGGCTTCTCCTGGCCCGTCAGCATGCGGAACAGCGTGGTCTTGCCAGCACCATTGGGCCCGATGATGCCGACGATGCCGCCCGGCGGCAGTTTGAAGGACAGATTGTCGATCAGCAGCCGGTCGCCATAGGCCTTGGAGAGGCCCTCGACGTTGATCACCGTATTGCCCAGCCGCTCGCCCGGCGGGATGATGATCTGCGCCGTCGTTGACTTCAGGCGGTCCTCGTTCACCTTGAGCAGCTCGTCATAAGCCTTGATGCGGGCCTTGGACTTGGCCTGGCGGGCCTTGGGGCTGGCCGCGATCCACTCCTGCTCGCGGGCCAGCGCCTTCTCGCGCGCCGCATCCTCGCGTGATTCCTGCGCGAAGCGCTTGGCCTTCTGGCCGAGATAGGCGGAATAATTGCCCTCGTAGGGAATGCCGCGGCCGCGGTCGAGCTCCAGAATCCAGCCCGTCACATTATCGAGGAAGTAGCGGTCATGGGTGACGATCAGGATGGCGCCCGGATAGTCGCGCAAATGGTGCTCCAGCCAGTTCACCGACTCGGCGTCGAGGTGGTTGGTGGGTTCGTCGAGCAGCAGCAGGTCAGGCTTCCGCAGCAGCAGCTGGGTCAGCGCCACGCGGCGCTTCTCGCCACCGGAAAGATTGTCGATCTGCGCATCCCCCGGCGGGCAGCGCAGCGCGTCCATCGCCTGCTCCACCTGGGATTCGAGGTCCCACAGGTTCTGGGCGTCGATCACGTCCTGCAGCTTGCCGGCCTTCTCGGCGTTCTCGTCATTATAGTCGGCCATCAGCGCGTTGTATTGGTCGAGGACCGCCTTCTTGTGGGCCACTCCTTCCATCACGTTGCCCATCACGTCGAGTGCGGGGTCAAGTTCCGGCTCCTGCTGCAGGTAGCCCACCGTCGCGCCGTCTGCCAGCCACGCCTCGCCGTTCCACTCCTTGTCGATGCCGGCCATGATGCGGAGAAGCGTCGATTTGCCCGACCCGTTGGGGCCGAGTATGCCGATCTTGGCATCCGGGTAGAAGGACAGGTGAATGTTCTCCAGCACCTTCTTGCCGCCCGCATAGGCCTTGGTGAGCCCCTGCATGTGATAGATGAATTGACGGGCCATCGCGAAGCGTCTTTCCTGCAAATTCGGGGATTGGTGGGCCTTCTAGCCGATCAACGTCCTGTCCCGCAAGGCGGGAGAGGAAGGGGCCCCAACGAAGTTGGGGTAGGTGAGGGGACGTGGGCTCCAGCGGTGCAGCGCCTGCGCGCCCTCATCTCCCCGTTGCGTTCCGCAACGGGCGCCTTCTTCTCCCGCTGAAGAAGCGGGAGAAGACCTGCATCAATGCCCCGCCGCCCCCTTTTTCCGCCGCGCCCGACGCGCCATCAGGTTCAGCATCTCCACCAGCGTGGAGAAGCCCATGGCGGCATAAACATAGCCGCGCGGCACATGGAAGTGGAAGGCATCGGCAATCAGCGTCATGCCGATCATGAGGAGGAAGCCCAGCGCCAGCATGACGATGGACGGGTTCGCCGCGATGAAGCGGCCCAGCGGATCGGCGGCGAACAGCATCACCGCCATGGCCACGATCACCGCGATATACATGATCGCCAGATGCTCCGTCATGCCCACCGCCGTGATGATGGAGTCGACCGAGAACACGAGGTCCAGAAGCAGGATCTGGAAGATCGCGCCGCCGATGGTCAGCGTCGCCTGCCCCACCATGTTCTCCTTGCCGTCATCGGGGTCGACGGAATGGTGGATTTCCTTCGTCGCCTTCCAGAGGAGGAACAGCCCGCCCGCCAGCAGGATCAGGTCACGCCAGGAAAACGCCTGGTCGAAGGCGCGGAACAGGGGCTCCGTCAGCTGCGCGATGTAAGCGACCGTCGCCAGCAGGATAAGCCGCATGATCAGCGCCCCGCCGATGCCGAGCCGCCGCGCCCGGGAACGGTCCGCCTCGGGCAGCTTGTTGGACAGGATCGAGATGAAGATCAGGTTGTCGATGCCGAGCACAACTTCCATGGCCACCAGCGTGGCCAGCGCCACCCAGCCCTCGAGCGTGGTGATGAACGAAAAATGCTCCGCAAAGAACTCCTGCATGCCGCCCCCGCCTCCCCCGAAATCGCCGCGCCCGGCCTATATGCCCCGGTGTGGCCTGCCCTTCAACCCTGAGGCGGGTGTCCGCCATCCGGCAGCTTTCGTGACACCAGCAAGGTCAGCACGGCTTTCACCGGCAGCAGCGGCCTCGTATCGCGCTCCGCTCAGCGGCTTCCCGTTTCAGGCCGCCCGATGGCCTCGGCCCGGATCTTGGCCTCGAGCAGACCATTGTCGTCCGCCGCATCCGGCAGGTGGCTCTTGCGCACCGAAACCTGCACCTGCGCATCCTTTGCGCCGAGTTGCCGCACGGCTTCGAGCGCCAGCGCGCGGGCCTGCTCCTCGGCCGCCACAAGCGCCTGGGCGCCGGAGGCGAACGCGCTCGCCCCGTTCGGCCCCAGCACGCGGAACAGCCCGCTGCCGTCGCCTTCAACCGCCACGGTCACCGCCTGCGCGACAACGCCCGTCGCCGCGCCAACGGCGTTGGCTACATCGAAGAAGGGCGGAAAAATCATCTCGCAGCCAAGCCGCTTGCCAACCTCTTCATAGTACACCCGCACCGGGCCGCCCACGGCGACAACGGGAATCGACGGCGTCAGCGCCACCTTCACAAGCCCCAGCCGGCCCCGCCCGGAGCTCACCGCATCGACCAGCTCATGGCCGCCGAAGCTCTTGCCGAAGGCCGTTTCGAGGATCACCGTCGACGTGAGACGCACCGTCTCGGACCACACCTCGCGGCAGAAGCCACGAACGCGTTCGGCATCGCCCGGTTTCATGTCGCGGAAGCGCACCATCAGCCTGGCGGCAAGTTCCGCCGCGGGCCCCGGCCAGTTGTTCTGCAGCCCCAGCACATGCGCGGCATCCGACGGGGTGAAGCCGCCGGTCTGCACCAGCCCCTTGCGCTTCAGCGACGCGAGCGCCCGCTGCGCGGCGGATGACACCGCGATCCTGCGGATCGGCTTCGGCCGCTCGCCCACCATGGCCAGAAGCTCGGCCTCCTTGGGCGTCACCTCCGCCGTCAGCGCGTCACTGGCGCCGAACGGCTTCAGCACGAACTTGCCATGCAGGGAGCCGCCCTCCGTGTCGGCGAGGTCCGCCTCCAGCATCGCCGCCACTTCGGGGTAGCGGGACGCGAGCAGCGAAACCGGCGCCACGCGCTGCGGCCCCACGCCGATCGCGCCGTTGAGCCCGATGGCGATCTCGCTGTCGCCGCCCAGCCCGATGGTCTTCACATCGATGGCCCTCACCATGGTGCGCCAGCCGCCCACTTCCGCGCCCTGCTCCGCCACCCGCGGCCGCCCGCCGAGCAGCACGCCCAAATCCGTCGTCGTGCCCCCCATGTCGGACATGATGAAGTCGTTGCGCCCGCACAGCCATGACGCGCCGACAAGGCTCGCGGCGGGGCCGGAGAGAACCGTCTCGATCGGCCGCAGCGCCACGCGCTCGGCCAGCGCCAGCGTTCCGTCGCCCTTCACGATCATCAGTGGGCAGACGATCCCCAGCTCCGCCATCGAGCGCCGCACGGCGGAGATCAGCATTGACACGCGCGAGATCAGCCGCGCATTCAGCACGGCGGTGAGCGCGCGCCGCGGCGCATCCAGCGCCGACGTCAATTCGGTTGACAACGTCGCGGGTTTCCCCGTCGCCCGCGCCACGATCTGGCCGGCGCGCTGCTCATGCTCCGGGTTGCGCACCGCGAAGGCGGCGGCAATGGCGAAGGCATCGGCCGGCATCTTCGCCACGGCGGCGGCCAGCGCCTCCACGTCCAGGGGCCTCGCCTCTTCGCCATTGTGGTCATGCCCGCCCGGAATCATGGCGATCGGCATGCCGGGAAACGCCCTGGCGATCCCCGTCCGGTCCGCCATGGCCTGGTCGAAGCCGATAAGGATCGCCCCCACGGCGGAGCCATGCCCCTCCACCACGGCATTGGTGGCAAGCGTGGTGGAGACGGAGACGAGCGAAATGTCCGCGGGCCGCAAGCCTTCTGGCAGCTTCGCCACGGCGGCGGTGATCGCCCCCGTCACGCCGATGGAGAGGTCGCCCTTGGTCGTGATGGATTTGGCAGAGGCCACCACACGGTGCCCCTGCGCCTCGATCACCGCGGCGTCGGTATAGGTTCCCCCAGTATCGACGCCGATCAGGTAAGTCCTTGCTGTCATGGCCTCAGGTCATCAGCCTTGAGCGGCCGTCGCTGCCTCGGCAACGGCAATGGCCGTCATGTTCACGACGCCGCGCGAGGTCACGGAGCCGGTCAGGATATGCGCGGGCTTGGCCGTGCCCAGCAGGATCGGCCCCACCGGCAGGGCATCGCCGAAGACCTTCATGATCTGGTAAGCGACATTGGCGGAGGTGAGGCCGGGCATCACCAGAAGGTTGGCCTCCCCCTTCAGCGCCGATGACGGCAGCTTGCGCTGGCGCACCGCCTCGATCAGCGCGGTGTCGGCCTTCATTTCGCCGTCGATCATGAGGTCCGGCGCGCGGGCATGCACCATGGCGAGGGCCTGGCGCATGCGCAGTGTCATCGGCGTGTCGAAGTCGCCGAAATCGGAATGCGCGACGAGCGCCACCTTGGGCGTGATGCCGAAGCGCTGCACGTGCGCGGCGCACATCAGCACCGTGTCCGCCATGGCCTCGGCGGAAGGCTCCGCCTGTACATGCGTGTCGGTGAGGAACACGACGCCGCGCGTGGTGATCATCAGGCTCATCGCCGCGAATTCGCGCGCCCCCGGCGCCAGCCCGACGATATCGCGGATATGGCGGAGCTTGGCGCGGTAGCGGCCTTCAAGCCCGCAGATCATCGCATCGGCCTCGCCGCGCCTCAGCGCCAGCGCCGCGATCACGGTCGTCGAGGTGCGCACGAGGGTGCGCGCCGCATCGGGCGTGATGCCGCGGCGCCCCGCGACGTCGACATAGGTCTGCACATATTCCTTGTAGCGCGGGTCATCCTCGGGGTTGACGACGTCGAAGTCCGTGCCCGGACGGATGCCGAGGCCATGGCGCCTGATACGGGTTTCGATCACCGCCGGGCGGCCGATCAGGATGGGCCTGGCGATGCCCTCCTCCAGCACAACCTCCGCCGCGCGCAGCACGCGCTCATCCTCGCCATCGGCATAGATCACCCGTTTCGGCGATTTCCTGGCGGCGGCGAAGATCTGCCGCATCACGAAGCCCGAACGGAACACGAAGCGGCCGAGCCGCTCCTCATAAGCGGCAAAATCGGCGATGGGCCTCGTGGCGACGCCGCTCTCCATCGCCGCCCGCGCCACCGCGGGCGCCACGCGCAGAATCAGCCGCGGATCGAACGGCGCGGGGATCAGCGACTCCTTGCCGAACAGCCGCGCCTCGCCGCCATAGGCCCTGGCCACCACGTCCGACGGCGTCTCGCGGGCAAGCCCCGCGATGGCGTTCACCGCCGCCTGCTTCATCGCCTCGTTGATGGTCGAAGCGCCCACGTCGAGGGCGCCCCGGAAGATATAGGGAAAGCACAGCACATTGTTCACCTGGTTGGGATAGTCCGAGCGCCCGGTGCAGATCATCGCATCGGGCCTCGCCGCCACCGCCTCCTCCGGCATGATTTCCGGGTCCGGATTGGCCAGCGCCAGGATGAGGGGTTCCCCCGCCATCTGCTTCAGAAGTTCCGGCTTCAGCACGCCGCCCGCCGAAAGGCCGAGGAAGATGTCGGCGCCGGCGATCACATCGGCAAGCGTGCGCGCCTGCGTGTCCTTGGCGAAAACCTCCTTCCACCGGTCCATCAGTTTCCCGCGGCCCTTGAACACCACGCCCTCAAGGTCCGTGACCCAGATATTCTCAACCTTCGCCCCCAGGCTCACCAGCTGGTTCAGGCAGGCGAGCGCGGCGGCGCCCGCTCCGCTGGCCACGATCTTGACCCCGGAAAACTCCTTGCCCGCCAGCATCAGCGCATTGGTGACGGCGGCCCCCACGATCACCGCCGTGCCGTGCTGGTCGTCGTGGAACACCGGAATATTCATCCGTTCACGGAGCTGCTGCTCGATCTCGAAGCACTCAGGCGCCTTGATGTCCTCGAGGTTGATGGCGCCGAAGGTGGGCTCCAGCGCGGCCACGCAGGCCACCATGCCGTCCACCGTCTCCGCCGCCAGCTCGATGTCGAACACGTCGATGTCGGCGAATTTCTTGAACAGCACCGCCTTGCCCTCCATCACCGGCTTGGCGGCGAGCGGCCCGATGTTGCCCAGCCCCAGCACCGCCGTGCCGTTGGTGACAACGCCGACGAGATTGCCGCGGCTCGTATACTTCGACACCAGAGCCGCGTCGGCATGGATCGCCTCGGACACCGCCGCAACGCCCGGCGAATAGGCCAGCGCCATGTCGCGCTGGTTGCCCAGGGGCTTGGTCGCCCGGATTTCCAGTTTCCCCGGCTTCGGCTCCGCGTGATAGAACAGCGAGCCCGACTTCAGGTCGCTCGACATGGGCGATGACATCAACTTCCCCTCTTCCGTCGGTCGCGCGCACTCACCTCACTCACCTTCGCCGGGCTTGACCCCGGCGATCCTTTTCGACGGCCGCAAAGAGGATGCCAAGGTTAAGCCCGGGCAAGGTGAACCGGAGTGTTGAAGCCTTTGTGGCCCCGTTCGTCCCTGATTTGCAAGACTTGCCGGCTTGGGGCTAGACTGGGATCATGCTCACGCCCCTGAAGACCGAAGTCGGGAAAGTTGGCGACCTCGCCCACGAGGCGCGCCGCTTCCGCACGATCCTGTGGAGCTTCGAGAAGAACATCGATCTGCTGTTCAGGGGCAGCGGCCTTGCGGCGGAAGTGGACCACGCGGCGCTTGCCGAGGCCTTCTCGCGCTGGCGCCAGAATTTCGACCAGACCAAGCATCTGGCCGGCCTCGACCGCAGGGACTTCACCATTTTCGCCGCCGGCATGATGCTGAAGGAGCTCCTGGCCGCCCGCCCCATCACCGCCATCGTGCCGGACGGGCTGGGCCTGCCGGCGCTGCCCGCCGCCATCGACCACAGGCTGAAGCGCTGGCCCGAAGGCTATGCCTACACGAGTTTCTGCCTCTCGGTGGCGGCCGCCGTGCTGCACGAAATGGGGGCCGCGGAGCCCGCGGAATCGGGCGTTGCGGACGATCCCCGGTTCTGGGACAGCTTCCGCGAGAATGTGGCGGAAAACCCGGCCAACGCCATCGCCTTCTTCGACATGGTGGTGGGGCTTCCCCCCAACTGGCAGGCGCCTGACGTCCCCTGGATGCGCCGCACCTTCCTCGCCGCCAGGCGCCGGCTCGATTCCGCCCCCCGCCGGACCATCGAATAGGCCAAACTTGCCAAGCGCTTCCCCTGAGGTGAAGATCGCCGCGGGGAGCTTGGGGAGGACCTTTGAACCATGGCGGCAACGCGCATCCTGATCGTCGATGACCACCCGCTGTTCCGCGAGGCGCTTAACCTCAACGCCTGCGGTTTCATCCCCCAGACCGCCGGCATCGACACCATCCCCGGCGCGGTCAACGCGCCATAGAGTGGCGACATCCGGAAGCCCGGGGGTTATGCCCAGTCCTCCGCCGTCGGCAGGGAGGCCGAGGACATCGCGCGCCGCGTGGCGACGCTGACCGCCCGGCCGATCCGTGTGCTGATGATGCTGAAGGAGGGCCTGCTCAACAAGCAGATCGCCTATGAGCTCGATGTCTCCGAGGCCACCATCGAGGCCACCATCGAGGCCCAGTCCTCCGCCATCCTTCAGAAACTCAACGTCTCGAGCCGCACCCAGGCGGTGATCGCCGCCCCGCGGATCGACAGGGAGGCGGCAACGGAGCACTAGGCGCACCAAAAACAGCAAAGCGGACAGAACCGCCGCCCAATTCTTCACCCAAGTCTTGATCATGCCTTTTCCTAGCACACCGAGCGCGCGCTGTCAAGGGCTATTTTCCTAATAAAGGAATGACTGTCATCCCTTCTTGCCGTCATCCCGGCTTTCGCGGGATGAGGTGCTTCGCACTGGCGCGCCCTAAACCCCCGCCTCCGCCCGGATCGCCTGGATGCCGGGCCGGGCCGGGGCGACCCCCCCCCGCAAACAGCGCGCCCTGATAGGTCGTCCAGAATGGCCAGCTGACCGATCATCGTCACATGATCGTCGTCCTGGGCTGGCGTATCAGGGTGTTCCGCGAACTGGCTTCGTCGGCTCAGACGTCAGGAGCAGATCTCTACGGAGACGTGGAAGCGGTCGGCGCCGATTGATCCAGGTCAATGCACCCGCCGCCCCCAAAACGCATTCGTGCTGGTGGATTATCTTCAAAAAGGGGGTCTCCGATGGGGGCTGGTACGATGACACACAAGGGGCAGCCCTCCGGGGGCGGCGCCATGGCGATGATGGCCCTGTGGGGCCTTCTCGCCCTGTTCGCCATCACCATGGGCGCCAAGGCGGCGGATACGCCCTTCGCGATCCACATGTTCATCTTCGCGCTGGCCGCCATCCTGGCCCTGATCTTCAAGGCCAGAAGCTTCGGCAAGCCGGCGCCGGACACCTCCGGCTACATGGACGAGGTGGTGCGTTACGGCGCCATCGCCACGGTGTTCTGGGGCGTGGTGGGCTTCCTCGTCGGCCTCGTCATCGCGCTGCAGCTGGCATACCCGGCCTGGAACCCCGATCTCGAATGGTTCAACTTCGGCAGGCTCCGCCCGCTCCACACCTCGGCCGTGGTCTTCGCCTTCGGCGGCAACGCGCTGCTCTGCACCTCCTTTTACGTGGTGCAGCGGACCAACCGCACGAGGCTGGCGCTGGGCAACCTCGCCTGGTTCGTGTTCTGGGGCTACCAGCTGTTCATCGTGCTGGCCGCGACGGGCTATCTGCTCGGCGTCACCGAGGGCCGCGAATACGCCGAACCCGAGTGGTACGTAGACCTCTGGCTCACGGTGGTCTGGGTCGCCTATTTCCTGGTGTTCTTCGGCACCCTGCTGCAGCGCAAGGAAAGCCACATCTATGTGGCCAACTGGTTCTACCTTGCCTTCATCGTGACGATCGCCATGCTGCACATCGTCAACAACCTGTCGATCCCGGTGTCGGTCTTCGGCTCGAAGAGCTATTCGCTGTTCTCCGGCGTCCAGGACGCGCTGACGCAGTGGTGGTACGGCCACAACGCGGTGGGCTTCTTCCTCACCGCCGGCTTTCTCGGCATGATGTATTATTTCATCCCCAAGCGCGCCAACCGGCCGGTCTATTCCTACCGGCTGTCGATCGTGCACTTCTGGTCGCTGATCTTCCTCTACATCTGGGCGGGTCCGCACCACCTGCACTACACCGCGCTGCCCGACTGGGCGCAGACCCTTGGCATGGTGTTCTCCATCATGCTGTGGATGCCCTCCTGGGGCGGCATGATCAACGGCCTGATGACGCTGTCGGGCGCCTGGGACAAGCTCCGCACCGACCCCGTGCTGCGCATGATGGTGATCTCGGTCGCCTTCTACGGCATGTCGACCTTCGAAGGCCCGATGATGTCGATCAAGTCGGTGAACTCGCTGTCGCACTACACCGACTGGACCATCGGCCACGTTCACTCCGGCGCGCTGGGCTGGGTGGGCATGATCTCGATGGCCTGCGTATACCACCTCATCCCGCGCCTCTATGGCCAGAAGGAAGTCTACTCGTTGCCCCTCGTCAGCTGGCATGTGTGGCTCGCCACGCTGGGCATCGTGGTCTACGCCGCGGCCATGTGGGTTGCGGGCATCATGCAGGGCCTGATTTGGCGCGAGTACGATGCCAACGGCTTTCTCGCCTATTCCTTCGTGGAAACGGTCGCGGCCATGCACCCCTACTACGTGATCCGCGCCTTCGGCGGCGCGCTGTTCCTCGCGGGCAGCCTGATCATGGTCTACAACCTCTATCGCACCATCAGGGGCGCCCAGCCCGTGAGCCAGCCCGTCGGCATGGTCTCGGCGGCGGCATAAGGAAAGGACACCGGTGCCATGAAGCATGAAGCGCTCGAAAAGAACGCCACGCTGCTGCTGATCTTCAGCTTGCTGGTGGTGACCGTCGGCGGTTTCGTCCAGATCGTTCCGCTGTTCTTTCTGCAGAACACCATCGAGAAGGTGGAGGGGATGCGCCCCTACTCGCCGCTCGAACTGGCGGGCCGCAACGTCTATATCCGCGAAGGCTGCTATGTGTGCCACAGCCAGATGATCCGCCCCTTCCGGGACGAGGTCGAACGCTATGGGCACTACTCGCTCGCCGCCGAGTCGCAGTTCGACCACCCCTTCCAGTGGGGATCGAAGCGCACGGGGCCTGACCTGGCGCGTGTCGGCGGCAAGTACTCGGACGAATGGCACAGGCAGCACCTGGTCAATCCGCGCAACGTCGTGCCCGAGTCGATCATGCCGGGCTTCCCCTTCCTCGCCTCGAAGACCATCGAGCCCAAGGGCTTCGGCGCCAATCTCTCGGCCATGAACCTGACCGTGAACAACGGCAACGGGGCCATGTACAGCCAGGAGGACATCGACAACGCCGAGGCCGATCTCGTGGCCCAGGCAACCGGCGAGAACACCGACGGCCTGATGCAGCGCTACCCCAGGGCGGTGGCCCGCAACTTCGACGGTGACGGCAAGGTGACGGAGATGGACGCGGTGATCGCCTATCTCCAGGTGCTTGGCACGCTCGTCGACTTCTCCACCTTCAAGGCTGACATGTCGAGGTAATGGCCATGGAACACTACTCCTTCCTGCGTCAATTGGCGGACAGCTGGGGCCTCCTCCTGATGTTCCTGTTCTTCGCTGGCGTGATCGCCTTCGTCTTCCGGCCCGGTTCGAAGTCCGAGTACGAGCGGCTGGCGAAAATCCCCCTGGAGAACGGTTCCGAGGACTGAGAAATGGCAATACAGACTGAAAAAGACGACGTTTCGGGAACCGCGACAACCGGCCACAGCTGGGACGGCATCAGGGAACTCAACACGCCGCTGCCCAGGTGGTGGCTCTACACCTTCTACGGCTGCGTGATCTGGGCCATCGGCTATACCATCCTCTATCCTGCCTGGCCGCTGCCGGGCGGCGCCACGCAGGGCATTCTCGGCTGGTCGTCGCGCGGCCAGTTCGCCCAGCAGATGCAGGCCGCCGCGGCCGCCCAGAAGGACACGGTCGACAGGATCGCCGCCATGAGCCTTCCCGACATCATGAAGGACCCCAAGCTCCTCGCCTATGCGCAGGCGGGCGGCGCCGCGGCCTTCAAGGTCAACTGCGTGCAGTGCCATGGCGCGGGTGCCGCGGGCGGCAAGGGCTACCCGAACCTCAACGACGACGACTGGCTGTGGGGCGGCTCGCCCGAGGCCATCTACACGACGCTGCGGCACGGCATCCGCTACACGGACGATCCCAACACCCGTGACTCGCAAATGCCCAGCTTCGGCATCGACGGCATTCTGACGCCAGAGCAGATCGACCAGGTCGCCAACCATGTCCTGGCGCTCTCGGGCGAAACGGCGGATGCGGGCAAGGCCGAAGCCGGCAAGCAGATTTTCGCGGAGAACTGCGCGGCCTGCCACGGCGAGGACGGCAAGGGCAACCGCGAGTTCGGCGCCCCCAACCTCACCGACAGGCTGTGGCTCTATGGCGGCGGCATCGACAACATCAAGGCCCAGATCGTGAAGCCCAGCATGGGCGTCATGCCCGGCTGGACCAAACGCCTCGATGACGCGACCATCAAGGAACTCGCGATCTACGTGCACTCGCTGGGCGGCGGCGAAGCGCCGGTAACCCAGTAACGGAAACTCCCGCGGGGCCGCGCGCCGTGACATCACGGCACGCGGCTTCCGGTCGCGATACGGATGGCGGATTTCGGTTCTGTTAGTATGTCCTAATGGAAAGCCCGGCTTCCGAGGGGAACGATGGTTCAGATTATCAATACGCTCGATGCTCCGCCGGAGGTCGGCAGGGAAAGCGCCGTTCCGGTCAACAAGGCGGAGAACCGCTCTCTTTATGCCTCGCGCGAGGCGATCCACCCCAGGGCGGCCCATGGCCGCTTCCGCCGCTTCAAATGGGCGATGGTGCTCATCCTGCTCGGCATCTACTACGTGGCGCCCTGGCTGCGCTGGACGAGGCCCGGCGATGCGCCGGACCAGGCCATCCTCATCGACATGGCGAACCGCCGCTTCTATTTCTTCTTCATCGAGATCTGGCCGCAGGAATTCTATTATGTTGCGGGCCTCCTCATCATGGCGGGCGTCGGGCTGTTCCTCGTCACCTCCCTTTTTGGTCGCGCCTGGTGCGGCTATGCCTGCCCGCAAACGGTGTGGACGGATCTCTTCATCTGGGTCGAGAGCAAGATCGAGGGCGACCGCAACGCCCGCATCAGGCTCGATGCAGCACCCTGGTCCGCCTCCAAACTCTCGAAGCGCGCGATCAAGATGCTCATCTGGCTGCTGATCGCCATCGCCACGGGCGGCTTCTGGGTGTTTTATTTTGCCGACGCCCCCACCCTCTTCCACGAACTGATCACCGGTCAGGCGCCCTCGGTGGCCTATTTCACCATCGCCATACTGACGGCCACCACCTTCACCTTCGCCGGCTTCATGCGCGAGCAGGTCTGCACCTACATGTGCCCCTGGCCGCGCATCCAGGGAGCCATGCTCGATGAGGAGTCCCTCATCGTCACCTACAATGCCTGGCGCGGCGAGCCGCGGCACTCCGGCCTCAAGAAGGCGGAAGCCCAGGGCCTGAAGGCCGGCGACTGCGTTGACTGCAACGCCTGTGTGGCCGTCTGCCCCATGGGCATCGACATCCGTGACGGCAACCAGCTTGAGTGCATCAACTGCGCGCTCTGCATCGATGCCTGCGATGCGGTGATGGACAAGATCGGCAAGCCGCGCGGCCTCATCAACTATACGACCGCCGGCCTCTATGCCGCCAACGTGGCCGGCAAGAACAGGCACTGGAACTGGCGCCACCTCATCCGCCCGCGCACCATCATCTATTTCACGGCCTGGGCGGGCGTCGGCCTCGCCATGTTGTTCACGCTGATCCACCGCACCCAGCTCGACGTGAATGTGGTGCCGGACCGCAACCCGCTCTTCGTCACCCTGTCGGACGGCGCGATCCGCAACGGCTATACCGTCAAGATCCTCAACAAGCGCCAGGAAGCCCGCACGTTCCGTCTGTCGGTTCACGATCTGCCCGGCGCCACGATGGAAATGGTGGGCGGCGCCGGCGCCAGGGGAACGAGCTTCGATATCCCCGTCGATGCCGACAGGCTCAAGGCGGTCAAGATCTATGTCTGGACCAGCGACCCGGCGGTCATCGCGAAGGAACACAGCACCTTCGCGTTCAAGATCGAGGAGCTGAAACCCAAGGGCGATGCTCCGCCCGAATCCAGAACCTATGACGCCATCTTCCACGGCCCCGAACGCGAGGAGTGAGATCATGTCCATGGCAAGCGTCGAACGCGAACTGAAGGGCCACCACGTGCTGGCGATGATCATCGCCTTCTTCGGCGTCATCTTCGGCGTCAATTTCCTGATGGCCTATCTGGCGGAATCCACCTGGTCGGGCCTCGTGGTCGAGAATGGCTATGTGGCCAGCCAGACCTTCAACAGCGACCTCGCGAGGGCCAGGGCCCAGGAGGCGCTGGGCTGGAAGGTCGATTTCACCCATGACCAGGACAGTGTGATGGTGAGCTTCACGGACGCCAGGGGCGCCAAGATCGACACCCTCAACCTCACCGGAAGGCTGCAGCGCACCGTCACCGACAAGGAAGACCAGGTGCTGACATTCGCCTGGCTCGGCTCAGGCCTCTACGCCGCGCCTGCCCGCCTCAAGCCCGGCCTGTGGGAGGTCGAGGTCGATGGCAAGGGCGAGGGCGTGGCCGACTATCGCAAAATCTTCCGCTTCGTGGTGAAGGCCGAATGACGCTTCCCTGCTGCACCCTCGACGGCGAATATTTTCAGCCCTTCAAGCTGGAGGGCGAGGATGCGGCGCGCTGGATTTCCTCCGCCGGCCCCGGCTTGAAGCGCATCGAGTTCCTTGTGCCGCAGGCCAACCGGCCGGACTCGATGCCGCATATCGAAACCGGCCTCGGCGCGCTTGCCGGCGTCAGGTCGGCGCGCGTCAACCTCACCGGCCGCCGGGTCGCCGTGGTCTATGAGGAAGGCGCGATCGGGCCGCAGGCTTTGATCGACAGGCTGGGCATGCTGGGCTACATGGCCCGCCCCTTCGACCCGCGCGAGACGGGCCTGACGAAGGACGACAAGGAGAATGCGCGGCTGCTGCGCGCCCTTGCCGTCGCGGGCTTTGCCGCGGGCAATGTCATGCTGCTCTCGGTCTCGGTCTGGTCGGGGGCGGAAGGTGCGACGCGCGATCTCTTCCACTGGCTCTCGGCGATGATCGCGCTCCCCGCCGTCGCCTATGCCGGCCGGCCCTTCTTCTATTCGGCGGTCAACGCGCTGAGCCTCGGCCGCGTCAACATGGACGTGCCGATATCGCTTGGCGTGCTTCTCGCCTCCTTCATGAGCCTGTTCGAGACCGTCAACGGCGCCGAGCATGCCTATTTCGACGCCGCCGTCACGCTGCTCTTCTTCCTGCTCGCCGGACGCTACCTCGACCACCTGATGCGCGCCCGCGCCCGCTCGGCCATTGCCCAGCTCATCTCGCTCTCCGCCGAGGGCGCCTCCGTCATCGAGCCGGACGGCGCCCGCCGCTATGTGCCCGCCCGCGAGCTTAAGGCCGGCATGCTGGTGGCGGTGGCGGCGGGTGACAGGCTTCCCGCCGACGGCCTCATCCGCGAAGGCGACTCCGACTTGGACCGTTCCCTGCTGACGGGCGAGTCCGCCCCCGAGACGGTGAAGCCCGGCGCGAAGGTCCACGCGGGCGAAATGAACGTCACCGCGCCCATCACCGTGGAGATCACGGCAGCCGGCAACGACACATTCCTCAGCGAACTCGTGCGCCTCATGTCCTCCGCCGAGCAGGGCCAGTCGCGCTACATCCGCATCGCCGACAGGCTGGCGCGCTTTTATTCCCCCGCCGTGCACACGCTGGCCGCCGCCACGCTCATCGGCTGGCTGCTGCTGGGCCATGGCTGGCATGACTCGATCATGGCGGCCATCGCGGTGCTCATCATCACCTGCCCCTGCGCGCTGGGCCTCGCGGTTCCCGCCGTGCAGGTGGTGGCCAGCGGCCGGCTGTTCCGCTCCGGCGTGATGATCAAGGATGGCGCGGCGCTGGAAAAGCTCGCCGGCGTCGACACCGTCATCTTCGACAAGACCGGCACGCTCACCAGGGGAGAGCCCGCTCTGGTCTCGCCGCTCATGGTCTCGACCGATACGCTCGCCCTGGCCGCCGGTCTCGCCCAGAACTCGAAGCACCCCCTCTCGCGCGCCCTCGTCCGCGAGGCGGCCAATCGCGGGCTCCATCCCGTCACCGTCTCCGGCATCGCCGAGCACCCCGGCCTTGGCCTTTCCGGCCACGACATGGGACAATCCCTCAAGCTCGGCAGCCGCGCCTGGTGCGGCATGGAGGAGACGGGCGAGGACGTGGGCCTGCTTGAATTTGCCTTCCGCCGCGGCGGCAATGCGCCCGTGCTGTTCCAGTTCGAGGACCGCCTGCGCCCCGATGCCGCAAAAACGGTCGCGGCGCTGCAAGACATGGGCCTCGCCGTACACCTCCTCTCGGGCGACCGGGAGGCCGCGGTGCGGCGCGTGGCTGAGGCCGTGGGCATTGCAACCGCCGTCTCCCGCGCCAGCCCCCAGGCCAAGCTCGCCTATGTCGATGCCCTCGGCAAGGCCGGCAAGAAAGTGCTGATGGTGGGCGACGGCATCAATGACGCGCCGGCGCTGGCTGCCGGCTACACCTCCATGGCGCCGTCGACCGCCTCCGACATCGGCCGCACCGCGGCTGAAACCGTGTGGATGGGCGAGTCGGCCGCCGCCGTCGCCAATGCCGTCAAGGTCGGCCGCCGCACCCAGCGCATCGCCAAGGAGAACTTCATCCTCGCGGTGGGCTACAATGTTTTGGCCGTGCCGCTGGCCATGGCGGGCCTCGTCTCGCCGCTGGTCGCGGCGGTTGCAATGTCCACCTCGTCCATCATCGTCATCGCCAACGCGCTCCGCGTGGGTCTGGGCAGGACAGCCGAACCGGGCTCTACCAGACCCGGCGCAGACACCGCGCCGGGCCGCAAGCCCCTGAGGGATGCCGCATGAATGTTCTGATCTATCTCATCCCCATCGCGCTCTTCATGGGCGGTGTCGGCCTTGCCGCTTTCATCTGGTCCTTGAAATCCGGCCAGTACGACGATCTCGAAGGCGCCGCCTGGCGCATCCTGCAGGACGACGATCAGCCGAAACCGTGAGGCCGGCCACTGTAATTCCGCCTCAAATCTCATGAAACTGTCACCCGCCTGATTGACAACAGGGCGGCGGCGGACGGACACTTCCTCCACGCTTCACACGATGCTTGCGGAGGACCCCGATGACGGCGCATGGCGATCTCACCGCTCATCCGGTTCCCGGATTTTCCCCGTCGACGGGCTTGACCTGGAGATCCTTTTCGGTGGCCTCCGCGAAGGATGCCCGGGTCAGGCCCGGGCAAGGTGTGTGGATTTGGTGGAGCAACCTCGCCCTCCTCGCCGCCAGCCTGCTCGCGCTCGTCCTCGCCGCCTCACCATCCGAGGCCGCCAAGCCCTTCCCGGTCGATCAGTTCAGCTGGTACCTCAGCGACTACGACCTGGACCTGGCCAAAATCGCCAAGGACCGGACGCGAACCAAGCCCGAAATCGAGGCGGACCTCGCTGCCGCGCGCGCCGTCAACAACGCCCGCCTCGCTGCCGCCGCCCTCGAACAGCTGCTCTCGAAACAGCCGGTCGATGGCGCGCTGTGGCTCGACCTCGCGCAGGAACTCTCGGTCGCCACGCCGGTGAATGAGTCCGACGGCTACACACTGCCCTCCAGGCTCATCGGCGCGGCGCTCAAGGCCTATACGCTGCTCTCTTCCCCGCAGCAGGATGCGCAGGCCCTCAACCTCGCCGCCCAGGGCTTCGCCAGGCGCGAAATGTGGCGCCCCGCACTCACCGCCTATAAGGAAAGCCTCAAGCTGCGGGAAGACCCGGAGATCCGCGCCGCCTTCGAGCAGATGCGCATCGACCGCGGCTTCCGCGTCGCCGACTACAAGGTCGATCTCGACACCGTGCCGCCGCGCGCCTGCTTCGAAATGTCGGAACCCGTGTCGCGCACGGTGACTGACTTCACCTCCTACTTCACGCAGGAGCCAGGCCCCGTCGCCGCCGTCACCGCGGAAGGAACAAGGCTGTGCGTCGAAGGCCTGAAACACGGTGAGCGCTATTCCATCACCGTGCGCCAGGGCCTGCCCGCCGCCGTCGACGACACGCTGGCCAGGGACGTAACCTTCGATTTCTACGTCCGTGACCGCCAGCCCTCGGTGCGCTTCACCGGCAATGCCTATGTGCTGCCGCGCACCGGCCAGAACGGCATTCCGCTGATCTCGGTCAACAGCGGGCAAGCGAAGCTCCAGCTCTATCGCATCGGTGACCGCAACATGATCGGCAGCGTGTTGGGCTATGACTTCCGCGGCCAGATCACCGGCTATTCCGCCTCTTCCATCGGCAGCGACAAGGGCACGCTGGTGTGGGAAGGCAGCCTCGAAACGCCCAGCCCCCAGAACCAGGACATCACCACGGCCATTCCGGTGGACGAGGCCATGGGCAAGCTCGTGCCCGGTCTTTATGTGATGACGGCCTCGCCCGCCGCCCTGAACCCCGATGACTACGACAACGTCGCCACCCAGTGGTTCGTCGTCTCCGATCTTGGCCTTGCCACCCTGACGGGCAAGGACGGGCTGCATGTGAGCCTCCGCTCCATCGCCACCGCCAACCCCATCGCCAACGCGAAGGTCCGCCTCATCGCCCGCAACAACGAGGTGCTTGGCGAGGCCTCCTCCGATGCGTCAGGCAATGTGCTGTTCGATCCGGGTCTGATGAAGGGCGAAGGCGGTCAGGCCCCGGCCCTCGTCGTCGCCCAGTCGGCGGACAATGACTATACCTTCCTCGATCTGCAGCAGCCGGCCTTCGACCTGACGGACCGCGGCGTCACCGGCCGCGCGCCGTCAGCCGCGGTCGATGCCTTCGTCTATGCCGAGCGCGGCGTCTACCGCCGCGGCGAGACGGTGCACGCGACCGTGCTGCTGAGGGATGACAAGGCCCAAGCCATCGCCAGCCTGCCCTTGACCTTCGTGGTCGAGCGCCCGGACGGCGTCGCCTTCCTCACCGACAGGCTCGACGACAAGGGCGCGGGCGGTTTCAGCAGAGACTTCGAGATCGCGCAGGGCGCGCAAGGCGGCACCTGGCGCATCAAGGCCTTTACCGATCCCGCGGGAGACGCGGTGGGCGAGACCTCCTTCCTCGTCGAGGACTATATCCCGGACCGCATCGCATTCGACCTCGTGTCGAAGACGCCCAGGGTCAGGGACACGCTGCGGATGACGGTCGACGGCCGCTATCTCTTCGGCGCGCCCGGAGCCGGACTCGACCTGGAGGCCAGCGTCAGCATCAGCGCGGATGCAACACCCTTCCCCGACTGGAAGGAGTACCGCTTCGGCCTGATGGACGAGCGGCCGGACCCGATCCAGGTCACCGCCGCTGACCTGCCCCAGACCGACATCAACGGCCATGCCGGCATCGACATCACGCTGCCCGACCTGCCCGTCACCGCCCAGCCGCTGAAGGCCGACGTCTCGGTGCGCATGCGCGAGCCCGGCGGCCGCGCCGTGGAGCGCACGGCAAGCCTGCCCATCGAGGCCTCCCAGCCACTGTTCGGCATCAAGCCGAATTTCGAGGATGGTGCGGCACCCGAGGGCCAGGCCGCATCCTTCTCGCTCATCGCGCTGGACCCCACTGGCAAGCTCCAGCCGGTGAAGGGCGCCACCTGGACGCTGAAACGCCTGGTGCGTGACTGGCAATGGTTCAACAGCAATGGCCCGTGGCAGTGGGAATCCATCACCCGCACTTCGAAGATCGCCAACGGCACGATGGACCTCATCGCCGGCAAGCCCACGGACTTCGCCCAGACCCTCTCCTGGGGCCAATACCGCCTTGAGATCGAAGCGCCGGGCATTACACCCGCCTCGATCGACTTCGCCTCGGGCTATTACTGGGGCGGCGCCGCCAAGGCCGACACGCCGGACACCCTCAAGGTCGCCCTCGACACGACGGACGTGAAGACGGGCGGCACCATCAACGTGAAGATCGAGGCCCGCTATGCCGGCAAGGCCACGGTGCAGATCGTCGGCGAGAAGCTGTTCGCCACGCAGGAAGTGGACGTTCCGGAAGGCGGCATCAGCCTGCCCTTCACCGTGGGCGAAGGCTGGGGCACGGGCGCCTATGTGCTGGCCAGCCTCTACAAGCCGATGGACATGAAGGCCAGGCGCATGCCGTCCCGCGCCATGGGCCTTGCCTGGTTCGGCATCGACCGCGCGGCGCGCACCCTCGATGTGGCGCTCGACACGCCGGAGCTGATGAAGCCGCGCACCAGGCTCACCGTGCCCGTCAGGATCGGCAATCTCGCCGCGGGCGAAGAGGCCTATATCACGGTGGCGGCGGTGGACGTCGGCATCCTCAACCTCACGCGTTATGACCCGCCGGCGCCGGAGAAGTTCTACCTTGACCAGAAGCAGCTCTCCGCCCAGCTGCGCGACATCTATGGCAGCCTGATCGACGGCATGCAGGGCGAGCGCGGCAGGCTGCGCTCCGGCGGTGACGGCGGGGCGGCCTTCAACGCGCCACCCCCGGCGCAGAAGCCGCTGGCGCTTTATTCCGGCATCGTGAAGGTGGGCGACGACGGCACGGCCTCGGTCGATTTCGACATACCGGCCTTCAACGGCGCCATCCGCGTCATGGCGGTGGCCTGGTCGAAGACCAAGGTGGGCCATGCATCGAAGGACGTGATCGCGCGTGATCCCGTCGTCGTCTCCGGCACGCTGCCGCGCTTTCTGGCGGTGGGAGACTCGTCACAACTGCGTTTCGACATCGTCAATGCCGAAGGCCCCGCAGGTGACTATACGTTCGGCGTCTCGATCGACGGCCCGGTGGCGCCGGAGCCCAACACCGCGATCCAGAAGCTGACGCTTGGCGCCGCGGGCTCGCGCGCCACGGTCATCGTTCCGGTGAAGGGCGCAAGCTTCGGCACCGCCAGCATCGTGGCGACGCTGAAGGGCCCGGGCGACATATTGCTCGACCAGGATTTCGCCCTCGGTGTCGAGCCGGCGAACCCCATGGTCACGCACCGCACCACCATGCCGCTGAAGGCCGAAGGCGGCTCGCTCACCATCGGCAAGGACCTGCTCAGCGGCGTGTTGCCCGGCACGGGTGCTGTGGCCCTCTCCATCAGCCCGCTGCCGCAGCTTGATGCCGCGGGCCTCGTCCGCGACCTCGACAAATATCCCTATGGCTGCTCCGAACAGACGGTCAGCCGCGCCCTGCCGCTGCTCTATCTGAGCGACTTGGGGGTGGACCCAAGAGAGCTCGACGCCGAAATCCCGGAGCGCATGCAGAAGGCCGTGGCGCGCCTCGTCAACCGCCAGTCAGCCTCGGGCGCCTTCGGCCTGTGGTCGGCCTATGGCGACGACTCAAGCCTCTGGCTCACCGCCTATGTAATGGACTTCCTGCTGCGTGCCCGCGAGAAGGGCTATGCCGCGCCGGAGGACGTGCTGGTGGCCGGCCTCGACTACCTCCGCAACGCGGTGGGCAATGCACCCGACATCGCCGACGGCGGCGGCGAGGATATGGCCTATGCGCTTTACGTCCTGGCGCGGGCCGGCCGCGCGCCCGTGGGCGATCTCAAATATCTCGCTGACACCAAGATCGGCCAGTTCGGCTCGCCGCTCGCGCGGGCGCAGGTGGCCGCCGCACTCTCGATCCTCGGCGACAAGCAACGCTCGGATGCCGCCTTCGCCTCGGCCGCCGAGGCGCTGGGTGACGAAGTGGATTCCTCCGACCGTGGCGCCTACCGCTCCGACTATGGCTCGGTGCTGCGCGATGCCTCGGCGATCCTCGCACTCGGCACCGACTCCAGGGCCAAGCCGGACGTTATCAGGACCGCCATGAGCGCGATCGAGGTGGAGCGTGCGCGCTCCAGCTATGCCTCCACCCAGGACATGGCCTGGATGGTGCTCGCCGCCCGCTCCGTGACCGAACAGGCGAAGTCGATCCGCCTCGACGTCGATGGCGCGCAGCACGAAGGCAGCTTCAACCGCGTCTACAGTCCCGCGGCGCTGGCGAAGGACGTGACGGTGAAGAACATGGGCCCCGGCCCCGTGAAGGCGGTGGTCGCCATCTCCGGCTCGCCCCTCGTGCCGGAGCCTGCGGCCAGCAACGGCCTGTTGATCGAGCGCAACTACTTCACGCCCGATGGCCAGCCGGTGGACCCCGCGACGGTGAAGCAGAACACCCGCCTTGTTGCTGTGCTCAGCGTGATGAAGCAGCAGGGCGACGCGGAGAACGGCAACTACCTGCTCGTCGACAAGCTGCCCGCCGGCTTCGAGATCGAGAACCCCACGCTGGTCTCCTCCGGCTCGACGGCGAGCTTCGCCTGGCTCTCGGACACGACCAACGCTTCCTACACCGAGTTCCGCGATGACCGCTTCGTGGCGAGCTTCACCAGTTCCACCGCCAAGCTCGCCTACATGGTGCGCGCCATCTCGCCCGGCGCCTATGTGCATCCGGGCGCCACGGTCGAGGATATGTACCGCCCCGAACTCAACGCCCGCACGGCCACCGGCAGCGTGACGGTGACGGCACCCTGACATGAAGACGCACCGCGGCAGATGGCCCCTGCGCCTCTATGCGGGGCTGCTCGTCACCATCCTTGCGGTGAATGTTTTCGGGTTCACCATCAGCGAAACCCTCCGCCGCCTTGGGCCCGAGCCGCTCGGCAAGGACATCGCCTATTCCACGCTCGTCACCGACAGGCACGGCAAGCTGCTCCGCCCCTTCATCACCGGGGACGGCTACTGGCGCCTGCCCGCCGCATCGGATGATATTGACCCGCGCTTCCTGGCGATGCTCATCGCCTATGAGGACAAGCGCTTCTACACGCATCGCGGCGTCGATCCGGCCGCCCTGCTCCGCGCCGCATGGCAGGCCGCGACGCATGGCCATGTCGTCTCCGGCGGCTCCACCCTCACCATGCAGGTGGCGCGCCTGCTCGAGCCGCGCCCGGCGCGCAGCATCGCCGACAAGCTCGCCGAAATGATCCGTGCACTGCAGATCGAGCGCCGCCTGTCGAAGCGGCAGATCCTCGACCTTTACCTCGCCCTCGCTCCCTATGGCGGCAATATCGAGGGCACGCGCGCCGCGTCGCTGGCCTATTTCGGCAAGGAGCCGCGGCGGCTCTCGACGGCCGAGAGCGCGCTGCTCGTGGCGCTGCCGCAGGCGCCCGAGACGCGCCGCCCCGACCGCTTTCCGAAACAGGCCGTCGCCGCGCGCAACCGGGTCATCGCGCTGCTCGATGCCGCGGGCATCGTCAATGCCGATCAGGCGCAGGCAGCCGAGGCGGAGGAAGCCCCGAAGGGCCGCCTCGCCTTCCCCATGCTGGCAGCACACGTGGCCGAACGCATCGCCAAGGCAGCGCCACCCGGCGCCGTTGCGCAAACCACCATCGCGCGCGACCTGCAGGCCTCGCTCGAAACGCTGGCGCGGGACCGCGCGCTCCTCATCGGCTCCGGTGTCGCCACCGCCATCCTCGTGGTCGACAACAAGACGGGCGAAGTGCGCGCCCATGTCGGCGGCACGGGCTATTTCGACACGCTGCGCGCGGGCCAGATGGACCTCGCCAATGCGCTGCGCTCGCCGGGCTCGACCTTGAAGCCCTTCATCTATGGCCTCGCCTTCGAGGACGGCCTCGTCCATCCCGAAACCCTCATCGACGACCGCGCCGTGCGCTACGGCGCCTATGCGCCGGAGAATTTCGACGACACGTTCCACGGCACCGTCACCGTGCGCACAGCGCTGCAGCAGTCGCTCAACGTGCCCGCCCTCCAGATCCTCAACGCCATCGGCGCCGACCGCCTCACGGCGCGTCTCGCCAATGCCGGCGTCAAACTTGTGCTGCCGCAGAACGCCGCCCCCGGCCTCGCCGTGGGCCTGGGCGGCGCGGGCGTGCGCCTCACCGATCTGGCCGCGCTCTACGTGGCGCTGGCCCGCGGCGGCGAGCCCGTGCAGCTCAGCTGGCAACTGTCGGAGACGCGCAACGCGAGGCCGCTGCGCCGGCTGTTCGAGCCCAATGCCACCTGGATGATCGGCGACGTGCTGAAGGGCGCTCCCACCCCGCAGAACGCCCTCGGCGGCCAGATCGCCTTCAAGACCGGCACCTCCTATGGCTACCGCGATGCCTGGGCCGTGGGCTATGACGGCGCCAACACCATCGCCGTCTGGGTCGGCCGCCCCGATGGCGCGGCGGCGCCCGGCGTCGTCGGCCGCATCGCCGCTGCCCCGATCCTGTTCGAGGCCTTCCAGCGCATCGGCGCAAACCGCGCGCCGCTCGGCCCCGCCCCTCCGGGCGCCGTCATCGCCCGCACCAACGAGCTTCCCGCCAATCTCCAGCGCTTCCGCCCCAATGCCCTGCCGGAGCTCGCCGCCGCCAGCCGCGATGCGCCGCCCGCCATCGCCTTCCCGCCCGACGGCGCGCGCATCGACCTCGAGGGCGATACCGCACCGGCCTTGAGCCTCAAGGTCTATGGCGGCACGCCGCCCTTCACCTGGCTTGCCGACGGCATTCCCATCGCGCAGGGCGAGTTCCGCCGCGATGCCTTCTGGGACCAGCCGCCCCATGGTTTTGCCCGCCTGTCGGTGATCGACGCCAGGGGCAAGACTGCCACGGCGCGCGTGCGCGTCGAATAAGTTGAAGGATTGCCGATGACCGACACCAACTGGATCACCCGCCCCTGGCACCGCGACTGGCTCAAGTCCAAGGCCAATGCGCTCTTCGACTTGTTCCAGCACACAGTGAACCCCCACGGCGGCTTTCATGATCTCGATGCGGCGGGCCGGCCCTTCGGCACGCTGCGCCAGATACATTCAACAGCCCGCATGGTTCACTGTTTCGCCATCGCCGCGAAGCTTGGCCGTCCGGGGGCGGAGCGGATCGTCGATCACGGCATGCGCTATCTCTGGAATGGCCACCGCGACCGCACGCATGGCGGCTATTGCTGGTCACTTGACGAGAAGGGCTACAAGGACGATTCGAAGCAGGCCTACGGCCATGCCTTCGTGCTGCTGGCCGCCGCTGACGCCACAATGATCGGCCACCCGCTTGGCAAGGAGATGCTGACCGACGTCACCGGCATTCTCAACGCGCGCTTCTGGGATGACCATTACGGCGCAGTGTCGGAGGAATATGCCCGCGATTGGGCGAAGATCTCCGATTACCGCGGCCAGAATTCCAACATGCATTTGACCGAAGCTCTGATGGCCGCCTTCGAGGCCACGCACGACGCTGCCCATCTCGACAAGGCCAAGCGCATCGCCCAGCTCATCATCGGCCGTCACGCCGTCTCGCTTGATCATGTGGTGGCCGAGCATTTCGACAAGCAATGGACGATCGACAAGGCCTATAAGGGCTCGGACATGTTCCGCCCCGCCGGCGTGACGCCCGGCCACTGGCTTGAATGGTCACGTCTCATGGCGCAGCTCTGGGTGCTCGACGGGCGGCGGGAGGCGTGGATGATCGATGCCGCCGGGAAACTGTTCCGCAGCGCCGTGGCGCGCGGCTGGGACGAAGGCAAGGGCGGCTTCCACTACACGCTCGACTTCGACAATAAGCCCGCAATCGCCCACAAAATCTGGTGGCCCGCCACCGAAGCGATCGGTGCTGCCGCTTTCCTCGACGCGCTCAAGCCCGATCCTTTTTATGAGCACTGGTACCGCAAGGTCTGGGATTTCTGCGCGCTGCATTTCATCGACCCCGCCAATGGCGGCTGGTTCCCCGAACTGGACGGCGACCTGAAACCCATCGACCGCTTCTTCACGGGAAAGCCAGACCTCTACCACGCGCTCCAGGCATGCCTCATCCCGCTCTTCCCGGCGACGGGCAGCCTGATGCATGCAATCAGCAGCGCCAAAAGCGGAATCATGCTTGTCGGAATCGAAAGGGATTCCGGACCTATTGGAACTTTGAGTCGGGCTGGCCACTGGGTGGAAACCGGTTTCGATGACCAAGCCATATCCGATGGCGCCGCGTGAGCGGGCAATGCGTTTTTTGGAGACAGGCGAGAGCCGGCACGCGATGGCAGCAAGGCCGGGTCTGAACCCGCCCTGGGTCATCTAATCGATGGCGCTTGATCGAAAGACGGGCAGCGTCAAGCTGGACAAGATCGGCGGGCATGTTCCTCTCAACATCAGAGGTCCCATCGGGAGTGGATGTTGCAGCAGATCGAAGCGGGCGGCGATCTGACCCTTGAGGGCCTTGCAGATAAGCTCGATGGGCCTTGGATCGGGAATGTCAGATTTCCCTTACGACACTTCGAGCTTGCGGAGGATGTTTCGATGTGCTATAAGAAAATCTAATTTACAAGGAGGCCAGAATGTTGCTCCGTCGCCTGACGGCATTAAGTGCTGCAACTTTGGTTTTGATGAGCAGTGTAAACGTGCTCGCTGCTCCCGCCAGGTCCTGGGATTTATCAAGGGACGTAATGTCGATCCCTGGGTATCCCAATGTCACTTCCTATTCGGGCAATACTGTCGGAACTTGGTCGTTCCACTATGGCGCTGTCAGTGCACCTTTGTCCTTAGGCACCTTTACGTCTGTGCCCAACACTTTTTACTGGGGGAGTGGGGGAGGTTCTAATACTCCCGGTGTTTTTGTTCCCGGTCAGTCTTCCACGTATTTCACTGCCAGCTTCACTAAGGGACTGGTGTCACTGCATCCCGGTCCCACTCAACCAGTAATCGTAAAGTGGGCGGGAAGTACGACCAGTGCAGTTCGCGTTCTAGCCCGTTTTTCTGATATAGACCCTACTGTCAGTGTAAACTGTGCCGATGGAGTGAAGTGGGTTGTCTACAAGAACACAACTGTTCTTGGAAATGGAGTTATTGCCAACGGGAATCATGGAGCTGTTTTCGATACAGCAGTGTCCGTCGTTCCAGCGGACAACCTCTACTTTGTTGTTGAACCTAATGTCAACTATAGTTGTGATAGTACTGCTCTAGATGTTTTGATTACCGCCACCCCTTAAGCGCAGCATCAACACTTTATGGGCATGGATTGATGGTGCACACGTCGGTCCTACTGTGCTGTGACGGATGTAAGCAGCATCTGGAAGCGATGTGATTGCCAATTTCATTGGCGTCTTCGCAATCGTCAAGCCCGACATCTACCACGCGCTGCAGGCCTGCCTCATCCCGCTGTTCCCGGCGACGGGCAGCCTGATGCGGGCGGTCATATAGAATCGAGATCGTTTTCCCTCCCCCTTGTGGGGAGGGAAATCCTAATGGAGTCAATTGACCGCCCGCCGCTATAGCAAGTTGCGCCGCGGTCCCGCCCGAATGCCCGTGCTCTGACGCGCAGACGTCATCTTCGTGTTGCGCACGATGCTCCTGCCCGCCCGGGCAGACGCGGCTTGCCTGGCGGGGCAAGAGCGCCCATACATGTCGAATGAAAAACAAAAATCCTGTCGTTCATGCGTGGAACTTCATTTTCGACCATGAGGTGAGCCCGCTCCGTAACATTCCCGACATCGCCGTGCGCCACTACGTGCTGCAAGGCCTGGGCCTGATGTGGGCGGTCAGTTTCTCGCTGGCCATCGGAAGCTACGCCTTTCTCGCGGCCAGCATCGTGGGCCACGCCCTTCTGATCGGTGCTGCGGCCATCACCGTTGCCGTGCTGTCGACGGCCGCGGCGAAGCCCCAGGTCTTTGCGCGCTTTTCCGGTCGCCGGCACGATGGCGAGCACGAGTGAACCGACCCCCGGCCGACATATCGGCGCGGACAGACCAGGAGAGAACGGCCACGTGGCAGAGTCTGACGATCGGAGTTTGCTGGAGCAGGCGCGGAATTTCGCCGAAATGGCCGGCTTCAGCGCCGGGAAGGCCGAGACACTGAAGCTCCGCCGCCACATGGGCTTCACGGTTGCACACCGGACGGCATCATCCGATGAAGCCGTGCTCTCGCACAGTTTCGAGAACGACATCTTCCTCAGCGGCGTTCCCGAGTATCAGCCGAAGAGCACCGACACGGTTCTCGACGTGGGCGCGCATCTCGGCGACTTCTCCCTGCTCCTGTCCCGCCGCGTGGCGCGGGTCTGCGCCATCGAGGCGCGGCGCGAGACCTTCGCATTGCTCAAGACGAACCTCTTCCTGAACGGCGCCGACAATGTGGTTGCCGACCACCTCGCCTTGGGCGACAGAAACGGCTACTGCCGCCTCTATCTCGCGACCGAGGGCGAAAGCTGGGGCGACTCCACGACCTTCGATTTCAGCGGATCGGCGGAGAGCGTGGCGTGCGCCACCCTCGCGCGCTATCTGTTCGAGCGCAACATCCCACGCGTGGACTTCGCCAAGCTCAATTGCGAGGGCGCGGAATTCCCGATCCTGATGTCTGCGGATGTCCCCACCTTGTCGCGATTCGAGAAGCTGCTCGTGCTCTATCACTGCGATCTGGTCAGCGGGGCGAGCGAGCGCATGCTGCACGAGAAGCTCGGGCAATGCGGATTCACGACATCCGTGCGGAACCGGACGGACAGCCGCGGCTGGATCGTCGCCGCCCGCGCCTGATCCGCTCGGGTTGCGGGAGGAAGCTACATTCGGACTTCGGTCAGCGCCTCGCCGAGAAGCCTGCGCAGCCGGTCACCCATCGGGACTGACCCCGCCGCCGCCAATCCCACCGCTGACATCTTCTTCGCCGTCTTCGCCAGAATGCCCCGCACCTTCTCGTCCGCGTGCTTCGCAATGAAGGGCTCCGCCTCGTGGCGAAGGAAGACAAGGCAGATCACGTCCTCCAGCGTCTGGGCATCGGCATCCTGCTTCAGCCGCTCCTTACGCAGCAGCGCGCCGGTGCGGGCGATCTCGTCTTCGGAATAGCCGCACTGCGCCATGATCCCGCCCGCCCGCCTTGCATGCATCTTCTGCAGGTCCTTGCGCCAGGTGAGATAGGCGACGCGCCCTTCGGGGTATGAGGTTCTCGGCACTGTCCAGCGCTCGATGTGCTGGGCCCGCGCGGCGATCTTCAATGGTACCGGCGCATCGGGCCGGAAGGCATCCAGCGTCTCGGTCATCCGCTGGCCATAAAGCGCGGCCTGGCCGGCCGGGTCCTGGGCGTTGGCGGCATCGATCAGGGCATAGGCAGCGGCGAGTCGGTCAATCATGGCCCGAGAGTGGCGGAGCCGCCCAAACCACGCAAGCACGCCGCATTTGCCAAGTGTAAATCGTGTGTTACACATTGCCCTATGTCGCTTCGCTATCCCTTTTCCGCCATTTCGGGCCAGGACGAGTTGCTGCAGGCCCTGCTGCTCACCGCCGTCGACCCGCTGATCGGTGGCCTCCTCGCCTTCGGCGACCGTGGCACTGGCAAATCGACTGCCGTGCGCGCGTTAGCCGCCCTGCTGCCGGAGATCCGCGCCAATCCTTGCGCCTATCACTGCGACCCGGACAGCCCTTCGGCCCAATGCGATGCCTGCCGCAAGGCGGACACCCACAAGCCGCGGAAGATGCCCATACCGGTGGTTGACCTGCCGCTCGGCGCCACCGAGGATCGCGTGCTGGGCTCGCTCAACCTCGAGCGCGCGCTGTCGCATGGCGAGAAGAGCTTCGAGCCGGGCCTGCTCGCCCAGGCCAACCGCGGTTATCTCTATATCGACGAGGTCAATCTGCTCGAGGACCACATTGTGGATCTGCTGCTCGATGTCGCCGCCTCGGGCGAGAACGTGGTGGAGCGCGAGGGCCTCTCGGTGCGCCACCCCGCCCGCATCGTGCTGGTGGGCAGCGGCAATCCGGAAGAAGGCGAACTCCGCCCGCAGCTCCTCGACCGCTTCGGCCTTTCCGTTGAGGTCAGGACACCCACCGAGGTTGCGGCCTGGGTCGAGATCGTCAAGCGCCGCGATGCCTTCGAGCGCGACCCGGAAGGCTTCACCGCGCAGTGGGCCCGGCAGGAAGACCAGACGCGCCGCCGCATCGTCAAGGCGCGGAAGGCGCTGAACGGCGTCGAGGTGCCCGACAGCGAGCTCGAACGCGCCGCCACGCTCTGCATCCACCTCAAGACGGACGGCTTGCGCGGCCAGCTCACGCTGATGCGCGCCGCCCGCGCTCTCGCCGCCTTTGAAGGGGCGAGGCGCGTCACCGGCGATCACCTGAAGCGCATGGCGGCACCCTCCTTGCGCCATCGCCTGCGCCGGAACCCGCTGGACGAGACCGGCTCCACCGCGCGCATCACCCGCGCGGTCACCGAAGTGTTCGGCGCGTGAGCGAGGCGGCGCTGGCCTGCGCGCTCCTCGCCCTCGACCCCGAGGGCCTGAAGGGCGCCGTGATCAGGGGCCAGGCCGACGCTTTTCTCGCGCATCTCCGCCAGCTCGCGCAGCGCAAGCTCCACCGCGTTCCCCCGCATATCGGCGTGGACCGCCTCACCGGCTCGCTCGACATCGCCGCCACGCTGAAGTCCGGCATGCCCGTGTTCGACACGGGCCTGCTCGTCGGCGGCGATGGCGTGCTGCTTCTCACCTCCGCCGAGCGCCTCTCGCCTGACAAGGCCGCCCTCATCGCCGCCGCCATGGACGGCGGGGCGGCCTTCACCGTCATCGCCCATGACGAGGGCATCGACGACGAGCGCGCGCCCCCGGTCCTCGTGGAGCGCGTCGCCTTCCTCCTCGAAGTGAAGACGTATGAACCGCTCGACATCGGAATCGCCTCGGCGCGCGCGCTGCTGGCCCATGTCAGCATTCCGGACCGCATCACCGAAGGCCTGTGCCAGACGGCGCTCGCCCTGGGCCTCGCCTCCATCCGCCCCGCCATCATGGCGCTGCGCGCCGCCCGCGCCATCGCCGCGCTCGATGGCCGCCGCGAGGTCGATGACGATGACGCAGGCCTTGCGGCCCGCCTCATCCTGGCGCCCCGCGCCGTCACCTTCCCGGCCCCTGCCGAAGAGGAGACCGACCAGCCTGCCCCGCAGGACGCGCCCGAACCGGGCGAGGACGACAGCGCGCCCACGCCGCGGGACCTGGCAGACCGCCTGCTCGATGCGGTCAAGGCCGCGCTGCCGCCGGGCCTGCTCGCGGCCCTGGAAAAAAACCTGCGCCAGCCGGGCAGCAAGGCCGGTGCCGGCGCTGTTTCGCAGAAAGCCGGATCGAAACGCGGCCGCCCCGTCGGCACGCGCCCGGGCGAACCGAAGAACGGCGCGCGCCTCGCCCTCATCGACACGCTGCGCGCCGCCGCCCCGTGGCAACCCATCCGCCGCCGTGCCAGCGCCATTCGAACGGGCGTCCTGGTCGAGACATCCGACTTCCGCATCCGCCGCTTCAAGGAGAAGCGCGAGACGACCGCAATCTTCGCCGTCGATGCCTCGGGCTCGGCAGCGCTCCACCGCATGGCGGAAGCCAAGGGCGCGGTCGAACTGCTGCTGGCCGATTGCTACGTGCGCCGCGACCGCGCGGCGCTGATCGCCTTCCGCGGCACGCAGGCGGAACTCCTCCTGCCGCCGACCCGCTCTCTCCAGCGCGCCCGGAAATCCCTCGCCGATCTTCCCGGCGGCGGCGGCACGCCGCTGGCGGCTGGGATCGAGCAGTCGCTGCTGGTGGCGAGCCAGGTGAGCCGCTCCGGCGGCGTTCCCCTCGTCGTCTTCCTCACCGACGGCAAGGCCAACATCGCGCGGGATGGAACCGCCGGCCGCGACCTGGCCATGCGCGATGCCGAGGCTGCGGCAAGGGCGCTCCGCCTTGCGGGGGTGCGCGCGCTGATGATCGACTTGTCCGGCACGCGGCCGGGCCCCGCCCGCAAACTGGCCGAGGCCATGGGGGCGGACTATCTTCCGCTGCCCCATGCCGATGCCGCGAGGATCTCGGCCTCCGTCAACGCCGCGATGAAGACCTGACATGGGCTACTACCTGGACTGGAAGACTGACGGTGCCGGCTGGCCCAACAATGCGGCGAGCCGCTTCGTCGACGCGGCAGGCATGCCGTGGCATGTGCAGGTGATGGGCGAGGGTCCCGCCCTCCTTCTCCTCCACGGCACGGGTGCCGCCACCCACTCCTGGCGCGGCGTGATGCCGAAGCTCGCGGCCCACTACACCGTCGTCGCCATGGACCTTCCGGGCCACGCCTTCACCCAGCCGCCGTCCAAAACCAGCCTGTCGCTGCCCGGCATGGCCGCCGCGGTGGCCTCTCTGCTCCGTACACTGAAGGTCGAGCCCGTCCGCGCCGCGGGCCATTCGGCCGGCGCCGCCGTGCTCGTGCGCATGGCGGTGGAGCGCCTGTTTGCGCCCGATGACATCATCAGCTTCAACGGCGCTTTCTTCCCCGTCACGGGTGTCGCCGGCCAGTTCTTCTCGCCGCTGGCCAAGACCTTCGCCAGCGCCGCCATCGTCCGGAAGATGTTCGCGAAGATGGCCGACCGCAAGGCGGTCGAACGCCTGCTGCGCGACACCGGGTCGAAGATCGATGCCGAGGGAATCTCCCTTTACCAGAAGCTCTTTTCCAACGAAGGCCACATCGCGGGAACGCTGGGCATGATGGCCGCCTGGGACCTGCACTGGGCGCCGCAGGACCTGAAGAACCTGCCCGTCCCCATCAAGCTCGCATACGCCACGGGCGACCGCACCATCGCGCCCGCCCGCGCCGCCGAGGCGGCGAAACTCGCCCCCCGTGCAAGCCTGGTGGAAATCAGGGGCCTCGGCCACCTGGCCCATGAGGAGGACCCGGCCGGAGCGGCGGCCATCATCGCGGACCCCGCCTCCTTCACCCTGCGGTAGCCGCTCCTGTCCTCTCCCGCCATGCGGGAGAGGAAGGGGCCCCAACGCAGTTGGGGGCGGTGAGGGGAAGCAATCTCCGAACCTTATTCGGTACATGCGGCCCCTCATCTCCCCCGTTGCTGGCGCAACGGGTCCCTTCTTCTCCCGCTCAAGAAGCGGGAGAAGACGCCGCGCACACCATCCATCTGCCCCCTTGCCAAATCTTGTCTGACAGTTTCTACTGTCAATTGATGTTTACAGACATCGACCACCTACCCCCGCCGGCCGACCGGCGCCCCCATGCCGCCGTCATTGGCAGCGGCCTGGGCGGTCTTGCGGCCGCCATACGGCTGGGTGCCCGCGGCTATCGCGTTACGGTGTTTGAAAAGCTGGAGCAGCCGGGCGGTCGCGCCTCTGTGTTCCGTCAGGACGGTTTCACCTTCGATGCCGGCCCCACCATCATCACCGCCCCCTTCATCCTTGATGAGCTGTGGGCGCTGGCCGGGGCCAAATTCTCCGACGACGTGACGCTCAAGGCCCTCGACCCCTTTTACGACATCCGCTTCGATGACGGAACGGCGATCAGCTGCTGCGCCGACCCAGACCGCATGCGCGGGGAAGTCCGCCGCATCGCGCCCTCGGATGTCGCAGGATACGACCGCTTCATGGCGGAAAGCGAGGCGATCTACCGCATCGGCTTCGAGCAGCTGGGCCACGTGCCCTTCGGCTCCGCGCTCGATATGGTGAAGATCGCGCCCGATCTGCTCCGCCTCGGCGCCTGGCGCACGGTGCACCAGCATGTGGCGGCCCGCGTCAAGAACCCCAAGATCCGCATGGCCTTGAGCTTCCACCCGCTGTTCATCGGCGGCAACCCGTTCAAGGTCACCGCCATCTACAGCATGATCGCCTATCTCGAACGCCAATATGGCGTGCATTTCGCCATGGGCGGCACGGGCGCCCTGGTCCAGGCCATGGCAAAGCTCGTCGAGCGCCAGGGCGGCGCCATCCTGCTCAACACCGCGGTAGACGAGATCACCTGCGAGGGCGCCCGCGCCACGGGCCTGCGCCTCGCCGATGGCCGCGTCATCAAAGCCTCCATCGTCGTCTCCAATGCCGAGACAGCCCATACCTACACCAGGCTCCTGCGCAACGCGCCGCGCAAGCGCTGGTCGGACGCCAGGCTCGCCCGCGCCCGCTATTCCATGAGCCTCTTCGTCTGGTACTTCGGCACAAACCGTCAGTATACGGACGTAAAGCACCACACCATCATGATGGGCCCGCGCTACCGCGAACTGCTCGACGACATCTTCACGAAGAAGATTCTGGCCGAGGACTTCAGCCTTTACCTCCACCGTCCCTCCGCCACCGACCCATCGCTCGCGCCGCCAGGCTGCGACAGCTTCTATGTCCTCTCCCCCGTGCCGCACCAGGACTCGGGAATCGACTGGACCGCCCGCGCCCAGACCTACAAGGCCGCCATCGCCGGTTACCTCGACCGCACGCTGCTCCCCGGCTTCCGCGGCCATATCGTCACCGAGAAGCTGATCACGCCCATCGACTTCGAATCCCGCCTCTCTTCCGCCAAGGGCGCCGCCTTCGGGCTGGAGCCCGTCCTGCTGCAATCCGCGTGGTTCCGCCCCAACAACAAGGCGGAAGACATCGAAAACCTCTTCCTCGTCGGCGCGGGAACGCACCCCGGCGCCGGCGTTCCCGGCGTCATTTCCTCGGCCAGAATCCTCGACACGGTGGCGCCCGATGCTTCCGCCTTCGCCTGACCGTTCGCTCGTCTCGCCCGCCGATCTCGCCCAGTGCCGGCAGATGATCCGCGACGGGTCGAAGACCTTCTACACCGCCTCGCTCCTCCTGCCCCAGCGCGTCTGCGATGCCTCGCGTTCGCTCTATGGCTTCTGCCGCGTGGCCGACGACCTCGTCGACCGCGCGGCGGACCCGCGCGCCGCCGTCGACACGCTCCTGGCCCGCCTCGACCGCATCTATCGCGGCGCCCCCGACAACCAGCCCGCCGACCGCGCCTTTGCCGATGTGGCGCTGCGCTTCGCCATCCCGCGCGAGATTCCGGAAGCCCTGATCGAGGGTTTCGCCTGGGATGCGGGCGGGCGGCGCTATCGGACGCTGGACGAGCTTCACGCCTATGCCGTGCGCGTTGCGGGCACGGTGGGCGCCATGATGTCGCTGGTCATGCAGGTGCGGGACGCGTCGGCCATCGCGCGCGCCTGCGATCTCGGTGTCGCCATGCAACTCACCAACATCGCCCGCGACGTGGGCGAGGATGCGCGCAACGCCCGCCTCTATCTGCCGCTCGACTGGCTTTATGAGGAAAGCCTCGACGCGGAAAGCTTTCTCGCAGCGCCCCGCGCCTCCATGCCGCTGTCCAGGGTGCTGAAGCGCCTGCTGGCCGAGGCGGACCGTCTCTATGCCCGAAGCCTCTCCGGCATCGCCATGCTGCCGCCGGGCTGCCGCCCGTCGATCCATGCCGCCCGCCTGCTCTATGCCGAAATCGGCCGCGCCGTGGAAATGAACGGCCATGACAGTGTCACCCGCCGCGCCACTGTCGCCACACCGCGCAAGCTCGCGCTTCTTGCGCGGGCCGTCACCGCCTCGCTGACATCCGCGCCGCGCTCCGATGCCCCCGCCATCGCCTCCGCGCAGTTCCTCATCGACGCGGTGGCCACCGCCGGCCAGCCCATCCACCCCCCGCGCACGCTGGACGAACGCGCGCAATGGCTCACCGAACTTTTCACCCGGCTGGAGAAGCAGGGCCAATGAGTGGCAGCAGCCTCGCACTCGCGGAAGGAATACTCGTTGTCGGCGTCGTGCTCGGTTGGGCCTTCTGGGAATTGTGGAAGCTGAAACGGGACAAGACGAAGTAGCCGGGGGTCCCTCTCCCGTCTCCCTATGATCCTCACCCCGGCGAGAGCTGGAGGATTACCATCGGGAAAGGAACGGAGGAAGGCTGATGGGGCATATCATCAAAATCGATGACGCGCGGATCCGCGACCGCCTCGGCGGGATGATCGGTGGACGCTGTGGGGCAGGAAGGCGTCAGCATTGCACGCGCGGGCCTGAACTCTGGCGCGAGACCGTCCGTTCAGCCGGTCGCACCGCCGGATGCATGAACAATCGGCGGAAGTCTCCAGCCGCGCTTCGCCAAGACCTCCCGCGCCAGATCAGGCCGGTCTGTTGTGACGCCATCAACACCCCACCCGGCAAGACGATCAATGTCCGCCGGATCATTCACCGTCCAGGGCACCACCCTAAGCCCCGCAGCCTTGGCCCGAACGACGATGTCCGGGGTCAACTCGGACATGTCGGGGGCCCAGCAACCGGGTGTTCCGCCCGTTGCAGCATGCACGGATTCGACCAGGTTCGACAACGCGGGCGTGTGGGTCCCGCGCCAGGCTGGCGTGGCCGTCCCGGCGCTTGTGAGCCAGCCGAGCGTGGCGCCGGGCCATACCGAACGGAGATGCGCGAGACTCCGCCAGTCAAACGAACGCACCGCCAGAGTGTCGAGCGCATTGTTACGGCGGGCAACGGCCAGAACCGCATCCGCCATCACCTCGGGCGAGACCGTTAATTCCGGATAGGCCGGATCGGTCTTGATTTCGACGTCGATAATCACGCCAGTTCCGGCCGCGAGCTTGAAGACGTCGTCGAGCATCGGAATGCGGACATTGTCCACGCCCGCCTGATCAGGATTATGCAAGGCAACCACACTACCCCCGCGCGCCCGGCCCACATCGTACCGGATCAGTTCGGCATAGGTCAGCGAACGTATCGCCGGGCCTGTTTCAGGCAGCCAGGCGCCATCCGGACCGCGGGTCAAATCCGCATTGAGCCTCGGATCGTGGACGACAACAACGACGTCATCGGCCGTCACGCCGACATCAAGCTCCAGGCTGGTTACGCCAAGCGCCAAAGTCGCGCGGAAGCCTTCGAGCGTATTCTCAGGAAACAGGCCGCGGGCGCCGCGGTGGCCCTGTATTTCAAAGGCTGACGTCATTTGCGGTTCCTCGCGTGTTCATCGGAGCGGCTTCACCACTTGAACTCCGGCACAGACGTGGACGGATAGTGACCTACGGCATTGGCAAGTGCTTCCGCACTGGTCTCGCGTTCTTCAAGTTCCTCCGCATGAATGCCGCCCAGGACCCAGCAACTCGCCAGATTGGCGGCCCGTGCGCCCGCAATGTCGGTGCGCAAGCCATCGCCCACCGCCAATACACGCGATGCAGAAACCTCCAGGATTTCCAGGACGGAGGGATAGATAGCAGCGTCGGGTTTCCCGTACCATCTGACCTCGCCGCCAAGTGTTTCGTAATGTCTGGCGAGCGCGCCCGCACAGATGATGCGCTGACCGTCACGCACGATTTCGAAGTCAGGATTGGCGCAAATCATTGGCAGCCCGGCGGCGAGACATTGCTCCAGGGCAGGCAGGTGATCGTTGATCGTGCTTGGCCCCTGCAAATCGTCGGGAGCGGTGATAATCACAAAGTCCGCCGCGGCAGGCCGCTCGACCTGGTGAAGTTCCAGCCCGTTCAGGATCCCCCAGTCGCGTTCCGGGCCGAGGAAATAGACCTTCCTTCCCAGCTCCGCCACCCAGGGATCGCTGCGGTGCGAAAGTGCTTCGAAAACCGCCTCGCCGCTGGTCATCAGACCATCGTACAGGTCGTCTGACACGCCCATGGCGAGAAGGTCGTCCCGCACAGAGGCCACCCGGCGGGGCGCATTGGACAGCAGCACGACACGGCGCTCCATCTCCTGCAATTTCTGAAGCAAGTCCCTTGCGCCCGGATAGGGCGCTACACCATCATGGATCACACCCCAGAGATCGACGATAAAACCGTCATAGCGTGCCGCCAGCGGTGCGAAGCGGGGGAAATGCTCCATGGCGGGTCACACCGCCTCGACCCGCAGGCCGGTTTCGCCATCAAACACATGAAGATGCTCAGGCGCGATCACCACGCTCATGGTCTCCGGGATGGACCCCGCGCTGGGAATCTTCACCGAAACGAGCTCGCCATTCTTCATGCGGCCGATGACCACCGTTTCCGAGCCGAGCGGTTCGACGAGGTCGATAAAAATCTCGATGCCACCTGGTTCCGGACGCAGATGTTCCGGACGGATGCCCACGGTGAGCTTCCGACCGTCCTGTCCCGGGCGGCGGCCGTCGGCGAAAGTGATGACGTGTCCGTCTTCAAGAACCGCGGAGGCGCCGCCATGACCGAGCTTAGCCGGCATGAGGTTCATCGACGGAGCGCCGATGAAGCCCGCGACATAAGTGTTGGCGGGCTTTTCGAAGACTTCCATCGGCGTCGCGAGCTGAACGGGCTTGCCGAGATGCATCACGAGCAGCCGGTCGCCCAGAGTCATGGCCTCGACCTGGTCGTGAGTGACATAGAGGCTTGTCACCCGCATCCGCCGCTGCAGGCGCCGGATCTCCGCGCGCATCTGTACACGGAGAGCAGCGTCGAGGTTGGAGAGCGGTTCGTCGAACAGAAAGACCTTCGGTTCGCGAACGATCGCCCGTCCCATGGCCACGCGCTGGCGCTGACCGCCCGACAACTGGCGCGGCGTGCGCTTCAGCAACGCGCCGAGTCCGAGCGTGTTGGCAGCATCCTGAACCCGCTTCCCGATGTCCTCCCGGCTCAAGCCCCGAATGCGGAGACCATAGGCCATGTTGTCGAAAACCGTCATGTGCGGATAAAGCGCATAATTCTGAAACACCATGGCGATGTCGCGCTGGGCGGGATCGAGCTGCGCCACGTCGCGGCCGTCAACCATGATCTGGCCGGAGGTCGGGGTCTCGAGACCGGCGACCAGGCGCAGCAAGGTCGACTTGCCGCAGCCGGATGCGCCCACGATAACGAGCATCTCGCCCGACGCCAGCGAAAGGTCGACACCTTTCAGGACGTGCGTCGTTCCAAAGCTCTTCTTCAGATTTTCAAGCTGCAGGGTGGCCATTACTTGTCACCTTCCGTAAGTCCTTTGACAAACCAGCGTTGCATGAGAACCACGACCACGACGGGCGGCAGCATCGCAAGCACTGCCGTCGCCATCACGCGGTTCCATTCGGTTAGCGCCTCGTGACCGATCATTTTCACGATGCCGATCACGATCGTGTCGAGCCTGGGGTCGGTTGCCACCAGCAAGGGCCACATATATTGGTTCCAGCCGTACACGAAGAGAATGACGAACATTGCCGCCAGATTGGCCGCGGAGACCGGCACCAGAATATCCTTGAGGAAGCGCAACGGGCCGGCACCGTCGGTGCGCGCGGCCTCAACGAGTTCATCTGGGATTGCGAGAAACGTCTGACGGAACAGCAGGGTCGCCGTCGCCGAGGCCATAAGGGGCACAGTGAGTCCCGTAAACGTGTTGATCAGGTTGAACCCCGCCATAACCTTGAAAGTCGGGACGATGCGCACCTCCACCGGAAGCATCAGCGTGATGAAAATCGTCCAGAAGCACAGCATCTTGAATGGAAACCGGAAAAACGTGACCGCATAAGCGGACATAATCGAAATGAATATCTTGCCGAAGGCGATGACAAGCGCCATGCCGAAGGACACCATCATCATGCGCCACACCGGCTGCGCTCCGGGCGCCGCCTCGGTGAGAACGGAGCTATAAATTCCCAGTTGTGACAGATTGGGAACGATGGACATATCGCCACGCGCGATGTCGGCGCTGTCCTGAGTGGAACCGGCGAACACCAGCCAGACCGGCAAAACGAACAGCGCCACTCCCAGAAGGAGAATGGAATGAGCGACCCAGTCAACCTTGCCCGTTCTGATCACGATTTCTTCTCCATGAACCGGAATTGCAAGGCGGTGATCAGAATGACCCCAACCATCAACACGACAGACTGCGCGGAGGATGAGCCAATGTTGACATTGACGATGCCATCGCGGAAAACCTTGAAAACCAGCGTCTCCGTCGAGCGGCCGGGACCGCCCTGGGTCGTGGCGGCAATCGTCGCGAAGGTGTCGAAAGCGGCGTAGACCACATTGACGACGATGAGGAAGAACGTCGTGGGCGCAATCAAAGGCAGAGTGATCGTGCGGAACCGGTGCAACTCCGACGCCCCGTCGATGCGGGCGGCCTCGGTCACCGATTTCGGAATGGACTGCAGGGCCGCAAGAAAGAAAATGAAGTTATAGCTTACCTGCTTCCACGCCGACGCAAGGATGACGAGAAGCATGGCCTGAAAACCGTTGAGCCTGTAGTCCCAATTGATACCCATATTGTTCAGCCCGACGCCCACAAGACCGACGTTCGGATCCATCAACAACACCCACAACACGCCGGCGATCGCCGGGGCGACGGCGTAAGGCCAGATGAGCAGAGTCCTGTAGATGTCCCGACCGCGGATCTCCCGGTCTGCGAAGATGGCGAGGACCAGCGCGACCGCCATCGCGATGACCGTCACGAAAAACACGAAAATCAGGGTCCGGACAACCGCCTCCAGATAGAGAGGATCTTCAAACAGATCCACGAAGTTCTCAAACCCTACAAACTCAGAGTTGATCCCGAAGGCGTCCTGACGCTCAAGGCTGGACCAGATGGCTCGCGCCGCCGGCCACAGAAAAAAGAAAAATGTCAGCACGAGCTGCGGCAGCACAAGCATCGCGGGCAGAAGCCACCCGTCAAAGATAGTCCGGCGTTCCATCTTCAGGTTCCGAATTCTTGTTGTTGATCAAGACCTCTGCGTTCTCTGAAAGTCCCGAAGAACGCGATTGCCGCGCCGGACCGATACATCCATGGCGGCCTGCGCGGACTGAGCGCCCTGGAGCGCCCGCTCCAGTTCCTCGGAGATGATATTGCGAAGCTCCGCCATTCGGCCAAGCCGGAAGCCCATCGAATTCTTCGTCATGGTCCCACGGGTGAGTTGCTCGATCGGAACATCCGCCCCGGGATTCTCCTTGAAGAAGCCCTGCTGCCTCATCAGCTCGTATCCAGCGACGGTGACCGGAACATAGCCAGTATTCTTGCTCCACGAGGCCACGTTCTCAGGCTGCGACAGGAACAGCAGGAAGGAGGCGACGGCCTTGTACTCCTCTGGCGTCCTATTGGGCGTTGTCATCGGCCAAAGGCTTGCACCGCCGATGATGGAGTTGATCGGCTGGTCGATGACCGCCGGATCATAAGGCAGCATGGCCGTACCCCAGCGGAAATTCGCGGTGCGGGCAATGTCGCTGCGCACGCTGGAGGAATTGAACGACATGGCCGCCTGACCTGACGGAAACATTGCATCAGCGGAATTGTCACGGCCGCCATACCTGAAGGTGCCATCCTTGGCCATGTCGAGCAGACGCTGAACCTGCGCAACATAGTGCTCCGTGTTGATGAGAAGTTCGGCATCAAGGCCATCGAAACCGTTTGCCTGTGTCGCGTAAGGCAGATCGTGAATCGCGCCGAATTGTTCAAGCTGGATCCAGACCGGCCACGACGTCGTCATGGGAATGGCCGCGGCCGATGACGCCCTGATGGCCTGGGCAGCGGCGATGACATGTTTCCACGTCGCGGGTGGAGTTTCGGGATCGAGGCCAGCCTTCTCAAAGCTGTCTTTGTTGTAGAACATCACGGCTGTCGAGGAATTGAAGGGCATGGATGCAAGCCGCCCGTCGGTGAGGCTGTAATAACCCCGGACGGCCGGGATGAAAACCGCCGGATCGATGTCGATCCCCGTTTCCTGCGACAATTCCCAGATCTGCCTCACCGCCGGTCCGGCCCCCAGCATCGACCCCGTACCGACTTCAAACACCTGAACCAGATGCGGCGCCTGCCCGGCGCGCCAGGCGGCGATCGCGGCTGTCATCGATTCCGCATAGCCACCGCGGAAGAGCGGCTGAACTTGAATTGCAGACTGGCTGCTGTTGAAAGTGTCGCACAGACGGTTGACTTCCTCCCCGAGCACAGCAGTCATTGAATGCCAGAATACGATTCTGGTCGGCGCCGATTGAGCGCGGGCAATATTTGGAAGAGCCATCGTGGCGCTTGCAATCATGAACGTCCGGCGGTCCATCAGGAGACACTCCTCTTTCCGACAACGATAGGCTGGAGTACCGCGGCCTTGTGAACGCCTTGTAACAGCAACGACAACGGTGAAATCTTGATGGCTGCTGAAAAACGTCCGCGCATTGGCTCAACTTATTGGTATTTGTTTTTTCAATGCACCGGATTGGGAAATCTGGCCCTGCCGTGTTGCGGATGCCGGCGCGGGTTGTGAGGCTTCTTGCCTGAAACGCAGACGACGGTGACCGGCTACAGAAGTCCCTTGACCTGCGGCCGTTTCAAACGCGTCACCATGAGGCGGCGCGCCACATCAGCCTGCATCAGGCGCTCCCGGTTCTTGGAGAATCTCAAAGCATCTGAGACCGCGGCATCAGCCGAAAGCCCGGCAAACCGGGGTAAAGCAAATCATGGTTGACCTGCTCCATCAGCTGGCGCACTGGCGCATGGTGTGTTGAGGCTATAGCATGACCAGAACGAGGGAAATTGGCACATGTCGGTCGTGGATAAACTGAGGACGACGCGGGACAGTTCACTGAAGGCGACGGCCGGCGGCCCCCCGCCCCGCACGCAGAACCCCTTCTTCGGGGTCGGCCCAATCACCGACATGGCGCATGACGGGGCTGACAGCCGCATGCTGCGCTTCGCCTTCGAGCACTGGCTGGAACAGACCTATCGCAAGCTTGATGACAAAGGCCGCGACATCGGCCCCTTCACCGCGGCCGAAATCGGCCGGTCGATGCACCGCGGATACCCGGCGGACAAGGTTCTGCTCGAAATGATGCGGGAGATTCACCGCTACTTCGAGTTCCCCAAAACGAACCGGCTGGCGGTGGGCCTGGGCGGAGGCCATTCGGGCTTCACCGTGTGCGCGCTTCACGTCCTGACGGTGAATGACCCGGCCCAGCATGTCTATGTCGACACGCCTGCCCCTGAGTCCGATCTTGCCAGGGCGTCAGGCTTCTTCCGCCAGAGCTGGGGGGCACAGATCGTCGAGATGATGCGTTTTGCCCGCAACGGCGGGGAGGCGCGCATCCACTTCGCCAGGGCGGAGGGCGCGATTCCCTCCTCCGGCGTGCTGGAGCGCATGGGCGTCAAGGTGTTCTTCGGCGTCGGCCATGAGACGACGGGCGCCACGACCTATTCCCGCGCCGACATCGAGAACCTGCTCGACTGGATCGACCGCAACCCGGCCGAACACCATGCGGTGCTCGACGCCACCTCCATGCTGGGCGCCATGCCCTGGGGCGAGGAGCTGGTGGCGCAGGTCATGTCGAAGTGCTGCCTGTTCATGCCGTTCCAGAAAGCGATCGGCGGCGTCTCCGGTTACTTCCTCGTCTCGTTCACGCCCCACGCTCTCGCACGCGTTGAAGAGAACCAGAAAAAGCCATCATGGGCCATTCCGCGTCAGCTGAAGCTCGCTCCACCCGCCGACCCCAAACTGCCGCTCTCGGGCGGGCGCACGGTGCAGCTTGGGCCGTTCTACGACGCGCAGGAGAACAGGATGGTGGGCGGCGTCATCAACACCTTTTCCACGCTCGCTTTCGCCGAGACGACCTTCGGCCTGTTGCGCGTGGAGAAAATGATCGGGCCGGTGAGGGAGATGAACCGCCGCTCGGAACTGAACCGCACCGCCCTCAATGAGTGGATGAGCAATTCGAACCTTTTCCAGCCGGGCGTGACCAGCGCGGAACACCGGGGCGCCGCCGTCACCCTCATCAAGGTGGCGGACGGCGAGGTCACCGATCCGGCCATCCACGCCCGCATCATCGCACGCTCGAAACAGCTGCTCGCCTATGACGGCATCACCCATCCGAACGGCGTTCACGAACAGGGCCTCGATGTGGCCCGCTACCTCAACGCCTTTCCGGGCACGCCCGGCGACTACCGCGCCTGGATCGGCGGCATCCGCCCGGTGGAGGACATCCCCGCCCTGATGGACAACATCAAATATACCTATCACCGCGCCCGCATCGTGGTGATGGAGGAGGAGCTGGCGGAGCACGGCGTCACCTTCCCCGCCCCGGCCCAGGACGCGGGCCTCGGCCGCAGGGACGATCCGGGGCGTGCCTACAAGGTTCTGATCTGCGATCACGTGGGCCTCAAGTTCGGGGCGGACGGCAGGCCCGACCATTCGGCGGTGAAGGCCCATATCGTGGCACGGGGCTGCACCTTCCACGATGCTCCGTATACGGAGGGGATGACGCTTGACCCGGGCATGCACTTCTTCCACCAGCCGCAGCTGTCGAAGCCGGAAGAGATCCGCCCGCTGACCGCCAAGGGCCAGTATGACGCGGTGATCGCCGCGGCCACCTTCCTGCCGAAGGAGGCCCGGTTCGACGAGGGCGGCGTGCGCATCGGCGCCGGCACCGGCAACATGGGCTCCGCCTCCTGGGGCGGCGGCAACGGCGAGGGTGGCTCAGCGCCGCTGATGAACACGCCCTCCTTCAACAGCCGTGCGACCGCGCAGATGGGCTTCAAGGCCCTGCTGAAGGTTCTGCCCGATCTGCCGGTCGATGAGATGCACAGGCTCACCGCGGCAGGCCAGTTCGACACCGGGCGCGACCTCGCCAGGTTCCCCACCGAGAAGATCGAGGGCAAGCGCATCGGCATCGTCGGTTACGGCAACATCGGCCGCGAGATGGCGAAGCTCGCCCAGGCCTTCGGAATGGCCGTGGCCGTGCACGCCCGCCCGCGCCAGAGGGAGTGGATCGAGTCCGAAGGTTTCGTTTTCGCCGCCACGCCGGAAGAAGCCGCCCAAGGCGCCGATGTCCTGTCGGTGCACACCGGCCTCGGCCCGCTGAACGCCGCGACCGGCAAGTTCGCCAATGCCGGTGTGGTGAGCGCGGCCGTGCTGGCCCGGCTCAACGATGGCGCCATCGTCCTCAACTATGACCGCGGCGAGTGCGTGGATGCGACCGCCCTCGATGCCGCGATGGCGTCCGGCAAGGTGCGCCATGCGTCGATCGATGCCGACCTCTTTGTCGATGAGGAAACCGGCGCCAGGACCGGGCCGATGGCGCCCTACCTGCCGCTGGCGCGGAAATATCCCGGCCGTGTCGAACTGCTGCCGCATGCGGCGGCCGACACCGAGCATGTGTCGCGCGTCGAAGGCGCCAGGCAGGCGGTCGACCAGATCATCGGCGCCATCCGCTTCAGGCACGTGGTGAACCTCAAGGGCGATCTGCCGGACGGCTATACGCTCGCCGGTTCCAGAACCGTGGCGGGGGTCGGCAAGTGCAATGGCCAGTCCATTGCCCAGGCGGTGGAGGCGGGAGATGCCGCCGCAGCCCGGGCCGAGGCAGAAACAATGGCGGCGATCTGGGCGGCGCTCGCGGCAGCTTCGACGGAGGAAACCCGCCAGGCGCTGATTTCACGCCATGGCGCGGCCCTGGTGAAGAGCTTCAACCGCTATGCAACGCTGATGCGCAGGCTTGGCCTCGAAGGACCTTATGCCTGAGGCAGCGCCTTCTCGACAAGCCTCGCCCAGAAGGCGGAGCCCTTCACCAGCAGCGCGTCATTGAAATCATAGCCGGGGTCATGCAGCATCGGCCCCGGCCCTGCCCCCAGGCCGAAATAGCAGGACGGCGCCACCTCCTGCATGGCGGAGAAATCCTCCGAGAACATGAAGGGGCCGCGCATGTCGATGTGTGCCGGATCCTGCCCCATGTCGAGGGCCACCGCGCGCACCAGTGCGGCCTCATCGGCGGTGTTGAAGCCCGCGGGGTAGCTCCAGCTGTCCAGCCCGATCTGGACATCGGCCGTGCAGCCGAAGGACTTCGCCTGGGCCGCGGCGACATCCCCGATGCGTGTCAGGATGAGATCGCGCACCGGCCTCGTCACCGTCCGCACGCCGACGAGCAGCCGCACCTCTTCCGGAATGACCGTCGCCATCGACCCGCCATTGATTGCGCCAACGGTGATGACCGCGGGATCATGCGGATCGAGATTGCGGGAGACCACCGTCTGCAGCGCCAGAACGATGCTGGAGGCCGCGACCACGGGGTCCACCGACTTGTGCGGAAGAGCGCCGTGGCCGCCTACGCCCCGCACCACGATGGTGAAGACATCGCAGCAGGCGGTGATGGGGCCGGGCCGCACCATGATCTGCCCCTCCGGCTCGCCCGGCAGGTTGTGGAGTGCGAAGATACGGTCACAGGGAAAGCGGGTGAAGAGACCGTCCTCGATCATCCGGAAGGCTCCGCCCTCGTCCTCCTCCGAAGGCTGGAAGATCAGACGCACGGTGCCGTCGAAATGACGGTGCTCCGACAGATAGCGCGCAAGGCCCAGCAGCATGGTGGTGTGGCCGTCATGGCCGCAGGCATGCATCTTGCCCGGATATTTCGAGGCGTATGGCAGATTGGTCTGCTCCTGGATCGGCAGCGCGTCCATGTCGGCGCGGATGCCGATGACGCGCCCTGAGGCGCCGTTGGTCAGCGATGCCACCACGCCCGTCCTGGCGATCCCCGTGGTGACGTCGAACCCGAGCCGGCGGCACTCATCGGCCACGATCCTCGCGGTGCGTTCCTCCTGGAACAGCATTTCGGGGTGGGCATGAAGGTCATGCCGGATGGCCGTGAGACCGGGCAGATGCCTGATGAGAACGTCCTCAATCATCGGCGGCTGGGAACCCTGCTCTCGATGCGGGCAAACATCTGTGTGATGACAAGCGTGATGACCATGTAAAGCGCCGCTGCCAGCAGCAAAGGCTCGTAGGTGAGGTAAGTGTTCTGCCGCACGCGCAGAATGACGCCGAAGATGTCGAGAACGGTGACGGTCGCCGCAAGCGGAGTAGCCTTGAGCATCAACACCGTTTCGCCGGCAAGGGTTGGAAGTACGTTCCGGAAGGCGCGCGGCAGCCAGATCCTCCGCAACACCCGCCAGGGCGACATGCCAAAGGCCCTCGCCGATTCCAGTTCGCCCTTTGGAACGGACAGGAACGCACCGCGCATGATCTCGCCGGCATAGCCCCCTTCATTCAGGGAGAAGGCCAGCACCGCGTAGAAATAACCCTCCCGCAGGACAGGCCAGAACACGCTCTGCCGGATTTCGGGATATGAGGCAAACACCGACCCGAGGCCGAAGTAGAGCAACCAGAGCTGCACCAGCAGCGGCGTGCCGCGCATCAGCGTGCAGTAACCTCGCGCGATGGCCCCAAGCCAGCGGGGGCCCGTGACCTGCACCAGGCCAACCGGCACCGCGATGATCAGGCCAAAGACCATCGAGAGCACGAGAAGCTGGATCGTCAGCCAGATGCCCTGAAGCAGGAGGGGAAAATACTCCGGAAACCAGCTCCAGTTCATCCGCGCACCTCAGGCCAATCCCGCCTGGCCGCGCCGATAGCGGCGCTCCACAAGCCCGATGAGGTAGCTCGAGACCAGTGTGATGGTCAGATAGATCAGCGCCGTGGCAAGATAGAACAGCATATATTTCTTGGTGAACGCCGCGGCGGATGCGGTGATCGACAGGAGCTCGACATTCCCGACCACCGCGACGAGCGCCGTATCCTTGATCACGATCAGCCAGAGGTTCGAAAGGCCGGGAATTGCGTTCGGCAGCATTGCCGGTCCGATGATGCGCCGGAAGATAAGCAGCCGGCCCATGCCAAAGGCGCGGCCGGCCTCGATCTGCCCGGGAGGAACGGCGAGGATGGCGGCGCGGAAAACCTCCGTGTGGTAAGCGCCCTGCACCACCCCGAGCACCACGATGGCGGCCAGCGTCGCGTTGACCTCAACCGGGCCCACGCCAATAAACCCGAGCAGCGTGTTGAGCCCGCGCGTGCCGGCGAAGTAAAGGATAAGAATAAGCACCAGCTCCGGCACCGACCGGACGATGGAGGTGTATATCCCGCCGATCCCCCGCGACATGGGGCCGCCGTAGAGCTTGGCCGACGCGCCGAGCAGCCCCAGGGCAACGCCCAGGAGATAGGCGAAGGCTGAGATCAGAAGCGTGTATTGCGTGCCGCGGAGAAGTTCATCTCCAAAGCCCTTCTCGCCAAAGCTCAGGATTTCAGGGAACATTGCGCCCACCGGATCGGCAACGGCCGCCACGGAGGGCGGCCGTTGCGGGTCATCAACCCCTGGGAGGAAGCTTCATGAGGCCATCAAGACCATATTTCTTCGTGAGCTCCTCAAAGTAACCCCTGGCTGCGAGGGACTTGATCGCCGCGTTGATCTTGTCGCGCAGGGCCGTGTCTTCCTTTCTGAGGCCGACACCGACGCCGTAGCCCAACACTTCCTTGTCGTCCGGCACGGCGCCCTTCAGCTCGCAGCAGGCCTTGCCCTCGTCCGACATCAAATAATCGCGCAAAGCCACGCCATCCGCCATCAGATAGTCGACACGGCCCGCGGCAAGATCGGCGTTCGCCTCATCCTGCTTCTGATAAGCCTTGGAAACCGCGCCCTTCGGCACATAGTACTTGTCGACGTAATTCTGGTGGATCGTCGCGCCCTGAACGCCGATCGTCTTGCCGGACAGATGCTCGGGCGAGAAGTCCATGTCGCCGTTCCTGGCGCCGATGATGACCGCGGCGGAATTATAGTACATGTCGGAGAAATCGATCACCTCCTTGCGCTTGTTGGTGATCGACATCGAGCCGAGGATGCCGTCCATCTTCTTTTCGAGCAGCGCGGGAATGATGCCATCCCACGCGATCGCGGTCATCGTGCATTTCTCGTTCATTTCGGCGCAGAGGGCGTTCATGAACTCATATTCCCAGCCCACCCATTCGCCGGCGGCGTTCTTTGAGGTGAAGGGCGGGTAGGCCGAGGTGTCGGTTGCGAAAACGAGGTCCGCTCTGGCGGACGTTGCCCCGATCGTCAACGCGGCCGCGGCTGCGATCAGTAGTCTCCTGAAGTTCATTTTCATCCTCCCTGTTTTATGGATTTATTTTCCTCTCCGGACATTTCAATGAATTCCGGAAACGAACTGGCGGCACCGGTCGCTCAGCGGCGAACCGAACACCTGCGATGGCGGCCCCTCCTCCTCGATCACACCCTTGTAGAGGTAGATGACGTGGCTGGAGACGCTGCGGGCAAATTTCATTTCGTGGGTCACGAGGATCATGGTGCGGCCTTCATCGGCGAGGTCGCGGATGACCTTCAGCACTTCGCCCACCAGTTCCGGATCGAGCGCCGACGTGGGCTCGTCGAAGAGCATGACCTTGGGCTCCATGCAGAGCGCGCGCGCGATGGCGGCGCGCTGCTGCTGGCCGCCCGAAAGAAACGCGGGATACTGATCGCGCTTCTCGAACAGGCCGACCTTGTGGAGCAGCTTCCCGGCGCGCTCGACCGCCTCGGCTTTCGGCACGCCCAGCACATGCACCGGCGCCTCGATCACGTTCTGCAGCACCGTCATGTGCTGCCAGAGATTGAAACTCTGGAACACCATGCCCAGCCGCGTGCGGATGCGTTCGAGCTGCCTGCGGTCGGACGGGTGCAAGTCGCCATCCTTGTGCCGCGCGAGAGAAACCCTCTCGCCTGTGACTTCGATTTCGCCCTGGGTCGGCATCTCGAGGAAGTTGATGCAGCGGAGGAAGGTGGATTTTCCTGAACCGGAAGCGCCGATCATCGACACGACCGAGCCCTCGCGCGCCGTCAGCGACACGCCCTTCAACACCTCAAGCTCGCCGAATTTCTTGTGAAGGTCCGTCACCTTCACCGCAACCGGGCGGTGGCCATCGGCATCCGCTGCAGCGTTTTCCACGCCTTGCCTCCCCGTGGGGCCCGCTGGACCCCTTATTGTTCTGAATCGCACCATAACAAGAAAACCGGCGACTGCAATTGTGCAGTACGCCGGTTTTCCCTCATTTCGCCGTCGTTTCGCCGTGGCATGTCACTCGGATTTGGCCTTTGGCTTGCGCTTTGCCGCCTTCTTCCCGGCCTTGTCGTCACCTTCATCGTCAGTTTCCGTAGAGGCACGCGGCAGGGCCTTTCGCTCCGGCCGTCCGGGCAGCGCTTTTTCCTCGTCGCGTCCCAGATAGTCGAAGTGGAGCTGGTCACCCTTCAGCAGAATGCGCACCGTGCCGCCTTTCGACAACTTGCCGAACAGCACCTCTTCAGCCAGTGGCTTCTTCACGTGCTCCTGAATGACCCGCGACAGGGGCCGCGCGCCCATCTGCTGGTCATAGCCCTTCTTCGCGAGCCAGTCCGCCGCTTCCGCCGAGAGCTCGATGTTGACCTGACGCTCCGCCAGCTGCGCCTCAAGCTGAAGCACGAACTTCTCCACCACTTTGCGCACCACCTCCGGCGGGAGGTGGCCGAAGGGAATGACCGCATCCAGGCGGTTGCGGAACTCCGGCGTGAACAGGCGCTGGATGGCCTCCATGTCGTCACCCTGGCGGACGCTGTTGCCGAAGCCGATGGCCTCGCGCGCCATGTCCTGGGCGCCGGCATTCGTGGTCATGATCAGGATCACGTTGCGGAAATCGACGGACTTGCCGTTGTGGTCCGTCAGCTTGCCGTGGTCCATCACCTGCAGCAGGATGTTGTACAGGTCCGGATGCGCCTTCTCGATCTCGTCAAGCAGCAGCACCGAATAGGGATGCTGGTCGATGCCGTCTGTCAGCAAGCCGCCCTGGTCGAACCCCACATAGCCGGGTGGAGCGCCGATGAGACGCGAGACGGAGTGACGCTCCATATATTCCGACATGTCGAAGCGCAGCATGTTGACGCCCATCACTTCGGCGAGCCGCTTGGCGACTTCCGTCTTGCCCACGCCCGTGGGGCCGGAGAACAGATAGCAGCCGATGGGCTTTTCGGGCTCGCGCAGGCCGGCGCGCGCCAGCTTGATCGAGGCGGCCAGCGCCTCGATCGCCTTGTCCTGGCCGAACACCATGCGCTTCAACTCGGCGTCGAGGTTCTTCAGCACCGTGGCGTCGTCCTTCGTCACGGTCTTGGCCGGAATACGGGCCATGGTGGCGATGGTGGCCTCGATCTCCGGCACGCCGATCACCGTAAGCCGCTTGTCCTCGGCGACCAGCATCTGCGAGGCGCCCGTTTCGTCGATCACGTCGATCGCCTTGTCCGGCAGCTTGCGGTCGGCCATATAGCGGGCCGAGAGCTGCACCGCCGTTTCGATGGCGTCATCGGTGTAACGGACCTTGTGGAACTCCTCGTAATAGGGCTTGAGGCCCTTGAGGATTTCGATCGCATCCGGGATCGAGGGCTCGTTCACGTCGATCTTCTGGAAGCGGCGCACCAGGGCGCGGTCCTTCTCGAAGTGCTGGCGGTATTCCTTGTAGGTGGTGGACCCGATGCAGCGCAGCGCGCCATTCGCCAGCGCCGGCTTGAGCAGGTTCGAGGCGTCCATGGAGCCGCCCGATGTCGCGCCGGCGCCGATCACCGTATGGATCTCGTCGATGAACATGATCGCACCCGGGCGGGATTCGATTTCCTTCACCACCGCCTTCAGGCGTTCCTCGAAGTCGCCGCGATACCGCGTGCCGGCCAGCAGCGCGCCCATGTCGAGCTGGTAAACGGTGCAGTTGAGCAACACTTCCGGCACGTCGCCGTTGATGATCTTGCAGGCGAGACCCTCGGCGATCGCCGTCTTTCCCACGCCGGGATCACCCACGAAGAGCGGGTTGTTCTTCTGGCGGCGGCACAGGATCTGGATGGTGCGGCGGACCTCGGCCTCCCGGCCGATCAGCGGGTCGATCTTGCCTTCGCCCGCCTTCTTGTTGAGATTGATGCAATAGGCGTCGAGCGCGTCACCCTCGCCCTTCTTCTTGGAGCCGCCCTCCTCGCCGTCATTGTGGCTGGCGCTCTGCTGGTCCTGGTCGACGCCGCGCACCGGCCGCGTCTCCGACAGGCCCGAACGCTTGGCAATGCCGTGGGATATATAGTTGACCGCGTCATAGCGCGTCATGTCCTGCTCCTGCAGGAAGAAGGCGGCATGGCTCTCGCGCTCCGCGAAGATCGCCACGAGCACGTTGGCGCCGGTCACTTCCTCGCGGCCCGATGACTGAACATGGATCACCGCGCGCTGGATGACGCGCTGGAAGCCCGCGGTGGGCTTGGAGTCCTCGCGCTCGGCCGCGATCATCTGGCCCAGCTCATTGTCGATGTAGTTGGTCAGGCTGCGGCGCAGCACGTCGAGATCGACGTTGCAGGCCTTCATGACCGCGGCGGCGTCCTTGTCTTCGGTGAGCGAGAGCAGCAAGTGTTCCAGCGTCGCATATTCGTGGCGGCGTTCGTTGGCCAGTGCAAGGGCGCGGTGCAGCGCCTTTTCGAGACTGCGGGAGAATGTCGGCATTGGCCTATTCCTTTTCCATCGTGCACTGCAGGGGATGCTGGTGGTTGCGGGCGAAATCCATGACCTGGGTCACCTTGGTCTCCGCCACCTCGAATGTGTAAACCCCGCAGACGCCGACGCCCTTCTGGTGGACATGCAGCATGATGCGGGTGGCCTCCTCGCGTCCCTTGCCGAAGAACCGCTCCAGCACATGCACGACGAATTCCATCGGCGTGTAGTCGTCATTCAGCAGCAGCACCTTGTAGAGCGAAGGTTTCTTGGTCTTCGCCTCGGTTCGGGTGATCACCCCTGTCTGATTGTCGTCTTTGCGGTTGGGCGGCTTCGGCATGAGATCGATTATATAGTCGCTTCGCCCCAAATGTGGAGGGGGTATTCGCGGCGAAATTCCGGCGCTTCCGTGTCAGCGGTGACGCAGGGCGGATGGCTTCGGTTTCGCCGGGGACTTAGATCGCCGGAGGAAAGGCTGCGGTTCACGCTCCAACCGGAAGATTTCCCTGCGGTGTCAGGCCCCGGCAAGCTCCAGCAGACGCCGTGTGAGCGGATGGCCGGGCCGCGCCAGCAGGTCCCCGATGCTGAAATGGTTCTCTCCCGCCACTTCCTCATAACGGCAGGAAAGCCCCAGCCCCTCCCAGGCGGCGGCCAAGGACCGGGCCTGGCGGCGGAATTCGAAGCTCTCCTCCGCCCCCACCCAGCTCTCGAAGGCAATGCGGCTGGGCGCCGGCCAGAACAGCGGGCTGGCCGCCATCGCCCCGGCCGGGGAAAGCCGCAGATCGTCATTATAAGGCGTGGCCAACAGCGGGCGGAGGTCGAACAGCCCGCTGATGGACAGGCAGGCCTGAATGAGGTCGGCTCTGGCGCCGTAGAGCGGCCATTCGGTCGCGGCCATGGCGGCGGCAAGATGGCCTCCGGCCGAATGCCCCGTCACCACCAGCCGGCGGTTGAAGCGCTGGCCGAGGTGGAGGCAGCACTGGCGCATCTCGTCGATGATGTCCGCCACCGTCACCTCCGGGCAGAGCGTGTAGCCGGGCACGGCCACATCGAAGCCCGCCGCATTCGCCGGTCCTGCCACATGGCTGAAGGCCGACTTGTCGAAGCTCCGCCAGTAACCGCCATGGATGAACACGATGAGCGGCCCCTGCCCCTGCCCGCCATGGCCCGGAAACAGGTCCACCCGGTTGCGGGGCCGCGCGCCATAGGCAATGTCGAGGTCTCCACCATGCGCAGCCCGGTAGGCCGCCGCGTCCCGGCGCCAGCGGGCGATGATCTCGGGGTGATCGGGAACGAGTGCCCGGTTGTTGTACTCGGCGGCAAGGTCCATCACGGGCGCGAACTCCTCAGAGGAAGCGTTTCGCCGCGGCGCCGTGAGCGGCCCGCAGCCGGGCGATGTCGATGCCATCCGGCATCCCGTCAACAACGCGCCAGTGGCCCGCCACCATCACCCGGTCAGCCCTGTGCGCCCCGCACAGCACGAGGGCCGCCAGCGGATCTCCGGCACCCGAGAAGCGCAACTCGTCGAGCTTGAACAGCGCGAAGTCAGCCTGCTTGCCCACCGCGATCTCGCCGATATCGCCGCGCCCGAGACAGCGGGCGGAGCCCTGCGTCGCCCAGCGCAGCGCATCGAGATGGGTAACGGAGGCGTCATAGGTGAGGCGGTTGATCATCAGCGCATGCCGCACGCCCTCCATGAGGTTGGAGGAGTCGTTCGAGGCGGACCCGTCGACGCCGAGCCCAACCGGCGCGCCGGCCGCCTCCAGCTCGCGGGTGCGGCACTGGCCCGAGGCGAGCACCATGTTCGAGGTGGGACAATGGCACACACCCACTCCATGCCGCCCGAGGCGTGTCACGTCGCCATCGGAAAAATGGATGCCATGGGCGAGCCAGGTGCGGTCATTCAGCCAGCCCACATCCTCAAGATAGTCGAGCGGACTCATGCCGAACATCGCTCTGCAGAACGCGTCCTCGTCATGCGTCTCCGCCAGATGGGTATGGAGGCGGCAGTCATGCTTCTCCGCCAGCGCGCCGCAGGCGCGCATCAGCGATTTGGTGACGCTGAACGGCGAGCACGGGGCGAGCGCGATCTGGATCGTCGCGCCCTCGCCCCGCTCGTGATATGCGCCGATGACGCGCTCGCAGTCGGCGAGGATGGTGTCTTCGTCCTGCACCACGGAGTCCGGCGGCAGGCCGCCGTCCTTGAGCGACAGGTTCATCGACCCGCGCGTCACCGTCATGCGGATGCCGAGGCGGCGCGCCTCGTCGACCTGGATGTCCATCGCATCGTCAAGCCCGCCCGGAAACAGATAGTGATGGTCCGATGTGGTGGTGACGCCCGACATCAGCAGCTCTGTCAGCGCCAGCCTGGTGGCCAGCCGCATCGCTTCGGGCGTCAGCCGCGCCCACACCGGGTAAAGCGCCATCAGCCAGTCGAAGAGCTTCTTGTTGATGGCGTCCGGGTGGGCGCGCGTCAGCGTCTGGTAGAAGTGGTGGTGCGTGTTGACGAGGCCCGGCAGCACCACGTGCTGCGATGCATCGAAAACTTCCTCAACGGGCTGCGACGGCCTTTGCCCCGGTGTCAGCAGCTCTGCAATCCGCCCGCCGCGCAGCACAATTCCCCCGGGCGCATCCGCCAGAATGGCGAGCGGAGAGGCGATCCAGACACTGCGCATGGTTTTGCCCAAAACTTTGCCGGGGTTGAACTCTGGGTCCACTTCGGTTCACAATACATGGCACAGGCCGAGGGGTGCCGCCAAGACGCGCCACACACGGCCCAACAGGGAGCAGATATCATGACGTTCACGAAGACAGCGATCACATCGCTGGCCGCCATCGCCGCCGCGGCCGGCATTGCCATGGCCCAGGAGGCCAGGACGGAAATCGGCCCGGGAGAAGGCCAGGTCGATATCGTGGCATGGCCGGGCTACATCGAGCGCGGCGAGACCGACAAGAATTTTGACTGGGTCACCGGCTTCGAGAAGGAGACGGGCTGCAAGGTCAATGTCAAGACCGCGGCCACCTCCGACGAAATGGTGACCCTGATGAACCAGGGAGGCTTCGACCTCGTCACCGCATCGGGCGATGCCTCGCTGCGCCTGGTGGCGGGCAGGAAGGTTCAGCCGATCAACATCGCGCTGATCAAGGACTGGGACACGCTGGACAAGCGCCTGAAGGAGGCGCCCTGGCACACGGTGGATGGCGTGCATTATGGCGTTCCCTATCAGTGGGGTCCCAACGTGCTGGCCTATAACACCAGGGTGTTCAAGGACACGCCGAAGAGCTGGTCCGTGGTGTTCGAAGAGCAGACGCTGCCCGACGGCAAGTCCAACAAGGGCCGCGTCCAGGCCTTTGACGGCCCGATCTATGTGGCCGATGGCGCGCTCTTCCTGATGAAGACCAGGCCCGAGCTCGGCATCAAGAACCCCTATGAGCTCAACCAGGCGCAGTTCGATGCCGTCATCGCGCTGCTCAAGAACCAGCGCCAGCTGGTCGGCCGTTACTGGCATGACGCCATGGTGCAGATCGACGACTTCAAGAACGAGGGTGTGGTCGCCTCCGGCTCCTGGCCCTTCCAGGTGAACCTGCTCAAGGCCGACAAGCAGCCCGTTGCGTCAACCATTCCGGAGGAAGGCGCCACCGGCTGGGCCGACACCACCATGATGCACGCGAATGCGCCGCATCCGAACTGCGCCTATATGTGGCTGAACCACTCGCTGCAGCCCAAACTGCAGGGCGACCTTGCCGCCTGGTTCGGCTCCGTGCCGTCCGTTCCCGCGGCCTGCAAAGGCAACGAGCTGCTGACGGATGCGGGCTGCGCCACCAACGGCTTCGAAAACTTCGACAAGATCTGGTTCTGGCGCACCCCCACCGCGAAATGCGGCGTGGAAGGCGGCTGCGTGCCCTATTCGCAGTGGGACAAGGCCTTCCGCCAAGTCATGAGTCAGTAAGCTTGCACAGGCACCCCTCCCCCTCGCGGGGAGGGAAACCCTTATGGGCAAAATCGACCGCCCGGTTCTTTCGAACCGCCTTGAGGCCACGTCCCGTCCTTCGCAAGACCAACAGTATTGGCGTTTTCTTCACATGTTGAACGAGGCAAACTGTCCTGCCAGAACCACCCGGTTGCGGGGCGGTGATGCGGTGACGCTTGCCCTGAATGCGCCAAACCCGGTCGCCGTGGAGCATGCATGACAGCGTCTCCGGCGACACCGGTCCCGCGCGGCGGTCTTTCGGATTTCTTCCACCGCAATCCGGGCCTGCTCACGCTGGCTTTGTTGCTGCCGCCGCTGTTGTGGATCGGCATTGTATACATCGGCTCGCTCCTTGCCCTGCTGCTGCAGAGCTTCTATTCGCTCGATGAATTTTCGGGAACCGTCGTCCACGAGTTTACCCTCACCACCTACGGGCACCTGTTCACCGCGACAAACCTGACCATCATCCTGCGGACGGCGGTGATGGCGGCACTCGTCACCGTGGCCAGCGCCCTTATCGCCTTCCCCATCGCCTATTATGCGGCGCGCTATGCGCGGGGCGGCTGGAAGGCGCTGTTTTATCTCGCGGTCATGATGCCGCTGTGGTCCAGCTATCTGGTGAAGGTCTATGCCTGGAAGCTGATCCTGGCCAAGGAGGGGATCATCAGCTGGGTGGCGGAGAAGCTGCATCTGGGCTGGGTGATCGACGGACTATTGAGTCTTCCCGTTATCGGCGGGCCGTCGCTGTCCTTCAGCTACATCGGCACCTTCATCGTCTTCGTCTATATCTGGCTTCCCTATATGATCCTGCCCACCCAGGCAGCGCTCGAGCGTGTGCCGAAGGACTTCGTCGAAGCCGCGGCAGACCTCGGCGCCTCGCCCAGCCAGACCTTCCGGACGGTGATCCTGCCGCTCAGCCTTCCGGGCGTCGTCGCGGGTTCGATCTTCACCTTCTCGCTGACGCTGGGCGACTACATCATTCCGCAGATCGTCGGCAATTCGCGGCCCTTCATCGGCACCACGGTCTATGCGCTGCAGGGCACGGCGGGCGATATTCCGCTGGCCGCCGCCTTCACCGTCGTTCCCGTCGTCATCATGGGCGTCTACCTCATCATCGCCCGGCGGCTGGGGGCCTTCGATGCGCTCTGAGGCCGGCGCCACGCTCCCGCTCAAGGCCGCCGCCATCGGCGGCCTGCTGTTCCTGCACATTCCGCTGGCGCTGATCGTTCTCTACGCTTTCACCACGGAGGAGAAGAGCTTCCAGTTTCCGCCGCCGGGCCTCACACTGCGCTGGTTCGGGGCCGCCTGGTTCGACCGGCCGGACATCTGGGGGCCGCTGTGGCTGTCGCTTCAGGTGGCTTTGCTGGCCACGCTGATCGCGCTGGTGCTGGGAACGCTCGCCGCCGCCGCCCTGTGGCGGGCACGGTTCTTCGGCAAGGATTCGCTGTCGCTGCTGTTCATCCTGCCGATCGCCCTGCCCGGCATCATCACGGGCATTGCGCTGCGCTCCGCCTTTGACATCATGTCGGTCCCGTTCTCGACCTGGACCATCGTTCTGGGCCACGCCACCTTCTGCATCGTGGTGGTCTACAACAATGCGCTCGCCCGCTTCCGCCGCCTGTCGCCCGGCATGATCGAGGCCTCTATGGATCTGGGCGCCAGCGGCGCGCAGACGTTCCGTTATGTGATCCTCCCGCAGATCGGCTCCGCCCTGCTGGCGGGCGGCATGCTGGCCTTCGCGCTCTCCTTCGACGAGGTGATCGTCACCACCTTCACGGCGGGCCAGCAGGCCACGCTGCCGATCTGGATGCTGAACGAGCTGATCCGCCCGCGCCAGCGCCCGGTCACCAATGTGGTGGCGCTCATCGTCATCGCGGTCACCTTCCTGCCCATCCTCGCCGCCTATTACCTGACGCGCGAGGGCGAACACACGGGCGGCGCGGGGAAGTGATCAAGCCGGCTCGTTGAGCGCGAGCCTGGCGAAATTCTCGAAAAACTGGGCGGAAAGCTGCCTCGCGGTCGGCTCGATGAAACGCTGGGCGAGGCTGGCGATCTTGCCGGTCACCTGGGCATCGACGTCATAGATCAGCCTGGTGCCCTCGGGCGCTTCCTCAAGGCGGACATTGGCGCCGCCGATGGCGCCGCCCATCATGGACTTGCCCTCGCCCTGAATGCGGTAGCCATTGGGCGGGTCGAGATCGGACAGGGTGACGGCCCCCTTGAAGCTCGCCTTCACCGGACCGAGCTTCACCGTCACCCTGGCCTCCATCTCGGTGTCGGATTTCCTGACGATCTCCTCGCAGCCGGGGATCGCCTGGCGCAGCACCTCAGGGTCATTGAGCGCTTCCCACACCTTCTGGCGCGGCACGGGAATGATCACCTCGTCCGAAAGCTTCATTTTGTCCTCCCAGGTTTTCGGGCGATTATGACGCGTTATCGCCGCGTTTCCACTGTTCCTTGGTCGCAAGCCGGAAGTCTTCGAAGCGGTTTTCGGAAATCGCCGCCCGGATGCCCTGCATGAGCGACTGATAATAGGCGATGTTGGCCCAGGACAAGAGCATCATGCCGAGAAGCTCCCCCGCGCGGATCAGGTGATGCAGATAGGCCCTGGAATACCGCGACAGGGCCGGGCACGGATGTTCCGGGTCCAGCGGCCGCGGATCATCCGCATGCCTCGCATTCCGCAGATTGATCTTGCCGAAGCGGGTGAAAGCCTGGCCGTGCCGGCCCGAGCGGGTGGGCAGCACGCAGTCGAACATGTCGATGCCGCGGGCGGCCGATTCCAGAATGTCCCCGGGCGTCCCCACCCCCATGAGGTAGCGCGGCCGGTCCTCAGGCAGGTGCGGAATGGTGTGCTCGATCGCCCGCAGCATCAGCTCATGCCCCTCGCCCACCGCCAGGCCACCGATGGCATAGCCCTCGAAGCCGATGGACTTCAGCCCTTCGGCACTCTCCTTGCGGAGCCTGGCGTCGATGCCGCCCTGCACGATGCCGAAATTGCCGCGGCCCGGCTGGCGTCCGAAGGCGCGGCGCGAGCGTTCGGCCCAGCGCAGCGACAGTTGCATGGCCTTTTCGGCCTCCTGTTCGGTGTGCGGGTATTCGATGCACTGGTCGAGCTGCATCTGGATGTCGGAGCCCAGCAGGCGCTGGATCTCCATGGCCCGCTCGGGCGAGAGCTCGTATTTCCGCCCGTCGATGTGGGACTGGAACATGGCGGCCTGCTCGGTGATCTTGCGGATCTTTGAAAGCGACATGATCTGGAACCCGCCGGAATCCGTGAGGATCGGGCGCTTCCAGCCGATGAAGTGGTGCAGGCCCCCCAGCTTCGCCACCTCCTCCGCCCCCGGGCGCAGCATCAAATGGTAGGTGTTGCCGAGGATGATGTCCGCCCCCGTGCCCTCCACCTGGTCGAGATAGAGGCCCTTCACCGTGCCGACGGTGCCAACCGGCATGAAGGCGGGGGTGCGGATGTCACCATGCAGCGTGTGGACAGTGCCGAGGCGCGCAGTGCCGTCGGCGCCATGGAGCGTGAAGCCGAATTCAGGTGTCATGGCGCGGGGAATAGCAGGCTGGAATCGCCATAGGAATAGAACCGATAGTCATTCGCGATGGCATGGGCATAGGCCTGGCGCATCCGCTCCAGCCCGGCAAAGGCCGAGACCAGCATGAACAGCGTCGATTTGGGCAAATGGAAATTGGTGACCAGCAGGTCCGTGGCCCGGAACCTGTAGCCCGGCGTGATGAAGATTTCCGTTGTGCCGGAGAACGGTTCAAGGCCCGAACTTTCGAGAAGGCGGAGAGAGGTGGTGCCAACCGCCACGATCCGGCCGTCGGCGGCGCGTGCCGCCTTGAGGCGCACACAGGCAGCGGCCGTCACCTCACCCCACTCGGCGTGCATCCTGTGGTCCCTGGTATCCTCCGCCTTCACCGGCAGGAAGGTTCCGGCGCCGACATGGAGGGTCACAAATTCCTGTGATATGCCAGCCGCTTGCAGCCGTTCCATCACCTGCGGCGTAAAGTGCAGGCCGGCGGTCGGCGCGGCCACCGCACCCTGCTTCTCGGCATAGATCGTCTGATAGTCCGCTTTGTCCTGCTGGTCCGTGCCGCGCTTGCCGGAGATATAGGGCGGCAGCGGCATCTCACCCACGGCGGCTATGGCTTCATCGAGGGCCGGCCCATGAAGGTCGAAGGCAAGGGTCACCTCACCCGCTTCGCCTTTCTCCTCAACAGTTGCATCCAAGCTATTGACACGTAATGATGTTTTTTCATCGCAAAAGCGCACGCGATCGCCCGTCACCAGCTTCCTGGCGGGCTTCACGAAGGCCTTCCAGCGGCTTCCGTCAAGCCGCATGTGGAGCAGCGCCTCGATCTTGGGCGTGGTGCCCGACCGTCCCATGCGGTGACCCGACAGGGCTGCGGGGATCACGCGCGTGTTGTTGAAGACCAGCACGTCCCCGGCGCGGAGGAGATCGGGGAGCTCGCGGAAGACATGGTCCTCCAGCACATCCTGACGGACCACCAGCAGCTTGGATGAGTCGCGCGGGGACGCGGGCCGGAGCGCGATGCGTTCCGGCGGCAAATCGAAGTCGAAGTCGGCAACGCGCATCGGCGTGGTCCTCCAGGCACCACCCCCTCAACCCGTCATCCCGGCGAAAGCCGGGACCCCGCTTTGGGGACCACACGTGCGGAAAGCGGGGCCCCGGCTTTCGCCGGGGTGACGGCTTCGTGTCCGTCAATTCGCGTCGGCCGCGACCTGCATCCGGGCGATCTTGTCCGGCTCGCGCACGGGTTCGCCGCGCTTGATGCCGTCGACGATGTCCATGCCGTCCGTCACCTTGCCCCACACCGTGTACTGGCGGTCGAGGAAGGTGGCGTCATCGAAGCAGATGAAGAACTGGCTGTTGGCCGAATCCGGGTTCTGCGAGCGCGCCATGGAACAGACGCCGCGGACATGCGGTTCCTTGGAGAATTCCTGCTTCAGGTCCGGCTTCCTGGAGCCGCCCGTGCCCGCGCTGCCGGGGCTGAAGCCCGGGGAATTGGTGTTGCCGTACTGCACGTCGCCGCCCTGGGCCATAAAGCCATCAATGACGCGGTGGAAGACCACGCCATCATATGCGCCCTCGCGCGCCAGTTCCTTGATGCGGGCGACGTGGTTGGGGGCGAGATCCGGGCGCAGCTCGATGGTGACGCGTCCCCTGGGCTCGCCCCTGGCATTGGCCACGTCGAGATAGAGGGTGTTTTCGGGTTCGGCCATGATCTTACTCCACCGTGACCTTGACCATCTTGTCAGGGTTCGGCGGCGGCTCGCCGCGCTCGATCTTGTCGACGCATTCCATGCCCTTCCCGTCGACCTGGCCCCAGACGGTGTACTGGCCGTTCAGGAAGTCGCCGGGAGCAAACATGATGAAGAACTGGCTGTTGCCGGAATCGGGGTCGCTCGAGCGGGCCATGCCCACGGTGCCGCGCTTGAACGGCTCCTGGGTGAATTCGGCCTTGATGTCCGGAAGCTTGGAGCCGCCCATGCCGGTGCCCGTGGGGTCGCCCGTCTGGGCCATGAAACCCTCGATCACGCGATGGAAGACGATGCCGTTGTAAAAGCCCTCCTTCGCCAGCTGGGTGATCTGCGCCACATGCCTGGGCGCCAGGTCAGGCCGGAGCGCGATCTCGAAGGAGCAGCCCTTGCTGGTCTCCACCTTAAGCTTCTCCGCGGCGAGCGCCGGAGTCGCGATGAGGCCCGCGGCAATTGCGGCCAGTGCCAGTTTCCGGATCATGGTCTCTCCATTTGTTGTCGATGCCGTTCCTGAGGGGACAGAAACCAAATGTCAATGCGCAGGCTTGAGCGCCCCGGCCATCGCCTCCCGCGCCTCCTTCGGGATGAACGGCGCGATGTCCCCTCCCATCCGGGCGATCTGCTTGACCAGCGAGGAGGCGATCATGCGGGTGGCGGGCGAGGCGGCGAGGAAGACGGTCTCGATGTCAGGCGCCATGGCCGCGTTCATCTGGCCCATCTGAACCTCATAGTCGAAGTCGGTTGCGTCCCTGAGGCCGCGGATGATGACGCCCGCATGGGACTTGCGCGCCGCATCGACCGCCAGCCCATCGAAGGTGGTGACCGCGATCCTGAGGCCGGTGTGCCCGGCAATGGGCCTGGTCACCTGTTCGAGCAGCGCGATCCGGGTGGCGGCCGGGATCAGCGCCTGCTTGCCGTGGTGCACGCCCACGCCCAGCACCAGCTTGTCGACGATCCGCGCCGCCCGGGCGATGATATCGAGGTGGCCATAGGTGACGGGGTCGAAGGAGCCTGGGTAGAAACCGGTGCGCGTCATGTCAGCGTCCTCTCAGCGCCATCCAGATGCCGCCGCCCATCAGGAAGCAGCCGCTGACGATTTCCAGCGCCCTTATGCGCGAGCGCGACAGGAAGCTGCCGGCCTTGCCCGCCATCATGGCATAGACCACGTCGCCGCAGCCGGCGATCGCCATGAAAGTGCCGCCGAGGATCAGGATCTGCTGCATGGCATTTGCGCCGGGCGTGATGAAGGGCGGGATCAGCGCGCCGAACAGCACCAGCATCTTGGGGTTGGACATGATGACGATAAAACCCTGCAGAAAGAAACTGCCCCCGGGCCGCGCCCGGTCCACCGCCACCGCAAGATCGCCGCTGGAGCGGAACAGCCTGACCGCCAGCCAGACGAGATAGAGCGCGCCCGCCCAGCGCAGCAGGTCGAACCACACGCCCATCACCTTGATGGCAGCCCCCAGTCCCAGCGCGGCGATCGCCAGCCAGATGACGAAGCCCGCCTGCGTGCCCGCAACGTTCATGAGCCCGGCCCGGTGGCCATGGCGCAGGCTGTTGGCGATGATGACCGTGACGGTGGGTCCCGGCACGAAGGCCAGCGCCGCCGCGGCGGCTGTGAAGGCGAGGTAGGATTCGAGGGTCATGGTGGAGTCTCCATCCCGGCAATCCTAATATGTCTTCTCCCGCTTCTCCAGCGGGAGAAGAAGGGACCCGTTGCGGGACGCAACGGGGAGATGAGGGGAAGCCAGGATTAGGCGCAAGACCCCGCGACTTGCTTCCCCTCACCTACCCCGGCTGCGCCGGGGCCCCCTCCTCTCCCGCGCCGCGGGGAGAGGACGAAGGTGGGAAAGGCTCAGCCCTCCGCCTCCCCGCCTTCCTCCTCGGTGATGTGCTCGACGGAGACCACGCGCTCGTCATCCGCCGCATTGATGATGATGACGCCCTGGGTCGAACGCCCCGCCTTGCGGATGCCGTTGACGGGGGTGCGGATCAGCTGTCCGCCGTCCGTCACCAGCATGATCTGGCTGGTCTCCTCCACGGGGAAGCTCGCCACCAGGGGGCCGTTGCGCCCGTTCACCGCCATGGCCACGATGCCTTTGCCGCCGCGGCCGGTGATGCGGTATTCGAAGGACGAGGTGCGCTTGCCATAGCCATTGGCGGAAACCGTCAGGATCACCTGCTCTGCCGCGCTCATCCCGGCAAAGCGCTCCTGGCTGAGCGTGGTCTCGGAGGAGGCCTCCTCGTCGCCGCCAGTGGTCTCCGGCTCCTCACCGGCCACGGCGCGGGACATCTTGATGAAGGCCGCGCGCTCATCGGGTGAGGCATCGGCGTGCCTGAGGATCGACATGGAGATCAGGCGATCGTCGCCCTCGAGCCGGATGCCGCGCACGCCCGTGGAGTCGCGGCCCTTGAACACGCGGACCTCGCCGACGGGGAAGCGGATGCACTGGCCCTGCGCCGTCGTGAGCAGCACGTCGTCGTTCTCGGTGCATATCCCGACGCCGGCGATCATGTCGCCTTCGTCCAGCTTCATGGCGATCTTGCCAGCGCGGTTGATCTGCTCGAAATCCGAGATCTCGTTCCGCCTGACCGTGCCGGAGCGCGTGGCGAACATCAGGAACTGGCCATCGGCCTCCGCCGCCGTTTCCGGCATGGGCAGGATCGTGGTGATGCGCTCGTCCCGCTCCAGCGGCAGCAGGTTGATCAGCGCCTTGCCGCGCGATTGCGGCGTGCCCAGCGGCAGGCGCCACACCTTGAGGCGATAGACCATGCCGGCGGAGGAGAAGAACAGGATCGGCGTGTGGGTCGAGGCGACGAACAGCTTCGTCACGAAATCCTCCTCGCGCGTACCGCCCGCCTCGCGGCCCTTGCCGCCGCGGCGCTGCGCACGGTAGGTCGAGAGCGGCACGCGCTTCACATAGCCCGCGTGGCTCACGGTGACGACCATGTCCTCGCGCTGGATCAGGTCCTCGTCCTCGACCTCGCCTTCGTTCTCCACAATCTCGGTGCGGCGCGGCGTGGCGAACCCGCTTCGAATTCCGGCGAGCTCGTCCTTGATGATGCCGAGCACGCGGGCGCGCGAGCGCAGGATCTCGAGATAGTCCCTGATCTCCTCCGCGAGCGTGTGCAGCTCCTCCCCGATCTCGTCGCGGCCAAGCGCGGTGAGGCGCTGCAGGCGCAGGTCGAGTATGGCGCGGGCCTGCTCCTCCGAAAGACGATAGGCGCCCTCCGCCGTGAGCGCATGGCGCGGATCGGCAATGAGCGCGACGAGGGGCGCCATGTCCCTGGCCGGCCAGTCGCGCGCCATCAGGGCCTCGCGGGCCTCCGCCGCGTCTTTCGAGGTGCGGATGAGGTGGATCACCTCGTCAATGTTCGCGACCGCGATGGCGAGGCCCACCAGAACATGCGCGCGGTCGCGCGCCTTGTTGAGCAGGAACTTGGTGCGGCGGGTGACCACTTCCTCGCGGAAGGCCACGAAGGCCTCCAGCAGATCCTTGAGGTTCAGCTGCTCGGGCCGGCCGCCGGTCAGGCAGACGTTGTTGATGCCGAAGGTCGATTGCAGCGGCGTGAAGCGATAGAGCTGGTTCAGCACGATCTCCGCCATCGCATCGCGCTTCAGCTCGATGACGACGCGCATGCCCTGGCGGTCGGACTCGTCGCGGATGTCGGAAATGCCCTCGAGCTTTTTCTCGCGCACCAGTTCCGCGATGCGCTCGATCATCAGCGCCTTGTTCACCTGATAGGGGATCTCGGTGACGATCAGCGCCTCGCGCTCCTTGCGGATTTCCTCCACCTCGACCCGGGCCCGCATCACAACGGAACCGCGCCCGGTGTGAGCGGCGGACTTGATGCCGGCCCGGCCGAGGATCAGGCCACCCGTCGGAAAATCGGGGCCGGGAATGATGTCGATCAGTTCGTCGATGCCGATCCCCGGATTGTCGATCACCGCGATGCAGGCGTCGATCGCCTCGCCCAGATTATGCGGGGCCATATTGGTGGCCATGCCGACGGCGATGCCGCCGGAACCGTTGACCAGCAGATTGGGGTACTTGGCGGGAAGAACGGTGGGCTCGCGGAATTCATTCGAATAGTTTAGCTGGAAATCCACCGTGTCCTTGTCCAGGTCGTCAAGCAGCGGAACGGCGGCCTTCGCAAGGCGGGCCTCCGTGTAACGGTCCGCCGCCGGCGGGTCGCCGTCAACCGAGCCGAAATTCCCCTGGCCGTCGATGAGCGGGAGCCGCAGCGAAAAGCTCTGCGCCATGCGCACAAGCGCATCGTAAATCGCGATGTTGCCGTGGGGGTGATACTTGCCCATCACGTCACCGACCACACGGGCCGACTTCTTGTATGGCTTGTCGGGCGAGAAGCCATTCTCATCCATGGTGTAGAGAATGCGCCGGTGCACCGGCTTCAACCCATCGCGCACGTCAGGTAGAGCGCGGCTGACGATGACGCTCATCGCGTAATCGAGATAGCTCTTGCGCATCTCCTCTTCGATGGAAATGGGGGCGATCTCGGAAGGATTGGAGGGCGGGGGCGCGCCCTTCTCGTCGTTGTTGTCGGCCACGTAAAACCTGCAAGCTGGCCCTGGGAAAAAGCTCCGAACCGAAGCCGGCCAGGCAACGATTCGGAAGTCTCCCCAGTTTAGGAGTTGCGACCCTCCGGCACAATGAAAAGCTGTTGTTTTTCAGGCCTGACAGCCGCTCTTGCGCGGCTCCGGAAAGGCCGGTTTCCAACCCCCGGGAGGCGCCTCAGAACGGCACTTCGTCGTCAAGGTCGCGGGCAGGAACCGCAGCCTTTCCGCCAGCGCCGCCGCGCGGACGGTCCATCGGGCCAGACTGCCCGAATTCGTCGCCGCCGCCGTAGCCGCCGCCCGCCCCCTCGCCCGCGCCACCACGGCCACCGATCATGGTGAGCACGCTGTTGAAGCCCTGCAGCACGATTTCGGTCGAATATTTCTCGACGCCATCCTTGTCGGTGTATTTGCGCGTCTGGAGCTGGCCTTCGATAT
>NZ_JADCDA010000046.1 GCF_020252405.1 Aestuariivirga sp. | reverse complement strand
CGCCACTTCTCGCCTTGAGCGAGGCAAGCTCCGCCTCCCACTCCAGCAACGCGCCCGACCACTCCGCGACCATTGTCGTCCTCCCGCCAAAAGCGGCAGGAATCACAAATCTATCGCAGACGCAACTGTAGTACTAGAGCGCCGGGCGGTCAGTTGAAATCGGAATGATGTCCTCCCTTTTCGGAGACGGCTGTCGCATATGGCCTGAAACCGCCCTCTGTATTATTCCTCTCCCCCGGTGGGGGAGAGGGTCCGGTCAAGCGGGATTACCCCAGCCGGGCCAGCGCCTCCTCCACCCTGGCCTTGCGCGCCGTGAGTTCCGCCTTGCGCTCGCGGCTTTCCTCCAGCACCTCGGGCGGGGCCTTGGCGAGGAAACCGGAGTTGTTGAGGCGACCGTCGATGGCGGCGATGTCCCTGGCGATATTCTCCAATTCCTTCGAAAGCCGCGTCTTCTCGGCGGCAAAGTCGATCACACCCTCGAGCGGCAGCGCGACGATCGCCTCGTCCAGCACGATCTGGGCGGAGGCCTTGGGCGCCTGCTCCTCGAAGACGATGGAGGAGAGCCGTGCGAGCCGCATGATCTCGTTCTCCCAGGCATCCGCCCGCCGGCGCGTCCCGCTGCTGGCGCTCACCAGCACGCAGCCGATCTTGGCCCCGGCGGGCACGTTCATCTCGGCCCTCACCGAGCGCACTTCGGAGATGAAGCGGATCGTCCACTCCATTTCGGCGTCCGCCGCCGCATCGCCGAGGCCCTTGTAGCTGGGCCAGTCAGAGGCGATCAGCCACTGGCTGCGCCTGCCCGTCTGCTGCCACAGCTCTTCCGTCACGAAGGGCATGAAGGGGTGCAGCAGCAGCAGGATCTGGTCCATCACCCAGGCGGTGGTGGCGCGCGTCTCGGCTTTGGCCGCCTCGTCCGTGCCGGTGAGGATCGGCTTGATGAGTTCGAGATACCAGTCACAGAACACGTTCCACACGAATTGATAGATCGCCCCTGCCGCCTCGTTGAACCTGTATTCCTCCAGCGCCTGGCGAACCTTCGCCTCGGTGCGCGCCGTCTCGCCGGAAATCCAGCGGTTGACGGTGACGCGCGCGGCGAGCGGATCATAGTTCGGGTCATGCGCCACGCCATTCATCTCGGCGAAGCGCGCGGCGTTCCACAGCTTGGTGCCGAAGTTGCGGTAGCCCTCGACGCGCGCCTTGGCCAGCTTGATGTCGCGGCCCTGGGCGGCCATGGCGGCCAGCGTGAAGCGCAGCGCATCAGCGCCATAGGCGTCGATCAGCTCCAGCGGATCAATGACATTGCCCTTGGACTTCGACATCTTCTGGCCCTTCTCGTCGCGGACCAGGGCATGAATATAGACGGTGTGGAACGGCGCCTCATGCATGAAGTGCAGCCCCATCATCATCATGCGGGCGACCCAGAAAAAGATGATGTCGAAGCCGGTGACGAGAACATCCGTTTTGTAATGGCGCTTCAGCTCCTGCGTCTCCTCCGGCCAGCCGAGAGTCGAGAACGGCCAGAGGGCGGAGGAGAACCACGTGTCGAGCACGTCCTCGTCGCGCGTCAGCGTCACGCGGGCGCCGAAGTGGCGTTCCGCCGCGGCGAGCGCCAGCGCCTCCGTCTCCTCGACGAAGACCGTGCCGTCCGGCCCATACCACGCCGGAATCTGATGGCCCCACCACAGCTGGCGCGAGATGCACCAGGGCTGGATGTTGCGCATCCATTCGAAATAGGTCTTCTCCCAGTTCTTCGGCACAAAGCCGGTCTCGCCCTTTTCCACCGCGGCGATGGCGGGCCTGGCGAGTTCGGCGGCATTCACATACCACTGCTCGGTCAGCCACGGCTCGATCACCACGTCGGAGCGGTCGCCATGCGGCGCCTGGTGGGTGTGCGGCTCGATCTTGTCAAGAAGCCCCTGCGCCTCGAACATCTCAACGATGCGCTTTCGCGCCTCGAAGCGGTCGAGCCCATGCAGCGCCATGGTCCCGGCCGGAACATCGGCGGCACCTTCCAGGAAATCGGCATTGCCTTCGATCAGGATCTTGCCGAACTGGTCAAGCACGTTGATCTGGCGCAGGCCGTTGCGCTTGCCCACGTCGAAGTCGTTGAAGTCGTGCGCCGGAGTGATCTTCACCGCACCCGTGCCCTTCTCGGGGTCGGCATAATCATCGCCGACGATGGGGATGAGGCGGCCGACCAGCGGCAGCCTCACTTGCCTGCCGATGAGATGCTTCAGCTTATCGTTTCCGGGGTGAACCGCAACGCCCGAGTCGCCCAGCATGGTTTCGGGCCGCGTGGTGGCCACCACAATGAACTGATCCGTGCCCTCGATCGGATAGCGCAGATACCAGAGATTGCCCTTCACCTCCTTCTGCACCACTTCGAGGTCCGAAATCGCGGTCAAGAGCTTCGGGTCCCAGTTGACCAGCCGCTTGTCCTTGTAGATGAGGCCTTCCTTGTGGAGCTGCACGAAAACCTTGAGCACCGCCCTGGACAACCCCTCGTCCATGGTGAAGCGCTCGCGCGACCAGTCGCAGGAGGCGCCGAGCCTCCGCAGCTGGCGCGAAATGGCGCCGCCCGATTCCTCCTTCCAGGCCCAAACGCGCTTGAGGAAGGCCTCGCGGCCCATCGAACGGCGGTCGGTCTGGTTCTCCTTCTGCAGCAGGCGCTCCACCACCATCTGGGTGGCGATGCCGGCATGGTCAGTACCGGGTTGCCACAGCACGTCCCTGCCGCGCATGCGCTCAAAGCGGACGAGAATGTCCTGGATGGTGTTGTTGAGCGCGTGGCCCATGTGCAGCGAGCCCGTCACATTGGGCGGCGGGATCACGATGGTGAAAGGCTCCGCCCTGGGCTTGTGGCCGGGCTTGAAGAAGCCGCGCTCCTCCCATTGGGCATAGAGCCGAGCTTCCATATCGGCGGGCGTGAAGGTCTTCTCAAGCATGAGTCTGGCCAAAGCTGTGTAACGGTTGGCGCGCCTTAAACACCAGCCGGGGCGGCCACGCAACGCCCAGAGCATGATCCGCAAAAGTGGAACCGCTTTTGCGACAAGATCATGCTCAAGCTGTTGACCCGTCGCATGATCCGCAAAAGTGGAACCGCTTT
>NZ_JADCDA010000045.1 GCF_020252405.1 Aestuariivirga sp. | reverse complement strand
GCTGTTGACCCGTCGCATGATCCGCAAAAGTGGAACCGCTTTTGCGACAAGATCATGCTCAAGCTGTTGACCCGTCGCATGATCCGCAAAAGTGGAACCGCTTTTGCGACAAGATCATGCTCAAGCTGTTGACCCGTCGCGGCGTTAAGCCAGCAAGTGCAAGGCCCTGCGCGGCGGCGACATGAACTGGACGCCGAACTCGGTGAGGCTGCGCCAGACCACTCGAACATCGCGGATTTCGCGCTCCGCCACGAACAGCAACTGGAACTGGTCCGGCATTTGCGCCGCCGTGGGGCAGGATAACCTCGCCCCGCCCGCCGAGATATCGCGCATTACGCAATCGATCACTGAACCGCGCGAGTTGAAGACCGCCTTCACCCGTTTGAAAACGCGCTGCCGTGGGTGGGCGCGCCGCTCGTCCAGAAAAGCCTGTGCTGCAGTCATGGGTTCCGACTCTCAACGAGGAGAAGTTCAATCAGAAGTCGATTAAATAAACACAAACTCGCTATAGTTGTATATTACGAAGCGTTAATTGAAGCACCGCTCGAAGTCAATCGAAAAAACAACCCGACGTCAATTTCATGACAAAATGCTGAAATTCAGCGGCCGGCGCGGGCCACGCGCTCAATTTCCTCGCGCACCAGGCGCTCCACCATGGCGGGCAGGTTCTCATCCAGCCACTGCTTCAGCATCACCCGCAGCAGTTCCCGCGTCATCTGCTCCACTGATCGCTCATTGACGCCCCGCGTCAAGACCGAATCGGCCAGCTTGCCGAAGGTGGACTGCACGGCCTGGGCCGCGTTGCCGGAGAGCATAACGGGGGGCTCGTTGCGGGCCGGCAGGCGCGGCACCGCCACGGCATGAACCTCATGACGCGGTTGCAGCCTGGGTGACTCATTGTCGAGAACAGCGCCGCGCAGCCGTGGCGCCGGCGGATCCAGCTCACGCAGCCGCGGAGCCGGAGACGGCGGCTCCAGCTCCCGCCAGTTGCGGCGCGGCGTTTCGTTCTGCAGCGCAGCCGCCAGGCTGGCGGCGCGCTGACCCGGCTCGCCCTGGAGCGGTGGCTTGCCCGTCCGCGCCCGGGAAATTCTCTCGCGCAGCTGCTGGATTTCGCTTGCTGCCGCGGCAAGTTCATCGGCTGGCCGGGGCGCGGACGCGGTGGGTGGGGGCGGCGACCGCAGCCGTCCGATCGCCTGATCATCCCCGATATCCTCGTGGATGGCCTTGCGGATCGAGGCCAGGAGATCTTCCATTCGCGGTTCTGCAGTCACGTCGTCCACCCTGAAACGGATTACAAACCTTAACCCGTGTTAAAGAATAGCGCGAGCCGCAAGGTCTTGTCGATATCCAAGGCGGCCTATTCGACCGTTTTGACGTCGGTGCCAATCCATTTGTTGCGCACGCGCTTGTAATTGGCGTCAGGGTCATAGACCGGAACCTTGAGGCCAACTTCCTTCGCTGTGAGGTGGCCGATGGCGGCCAGCAGCTGGTAACCGCTCACCACCCGGTTCCGTTCCGCCGTCACCTGCAGAACCTGCGCCTGCACAAGGTCGCGCTGCGCGTCGAGCACGTCCAGCGTGGTGCGGGTGCCCGCCTGATATTCCGCCTGCACGCCCTGCAGCGCCAGCTGGGCGGCAGAGACCTGGGTGCGGGTGTTCTTGATGATCTGGGCCAGCCCCACATAAGCGTTCCACGACGATGCCACGGCCTGCCTGACGGCCCGCGCCACCTCGATCACCTGAATGCGGCTCTGGCTCGCCAGCTGCTTGGCCTGGCGCACCTGCGAATAGACGATGCCGGATTCGTAGAGGGGGATCGAGAGCTGAGCGCCGACAACGGCCTGGCGCGTATGCTGATTGGGCGTGGAAAGATCGGGATCGACGCGAGCCGCGGATGCCACGAGATCGGCGCTGGGCAGCAGGCTCGAGAACGCGACCTTGATGTCGCTGTTGCGCGCCGACTCGACAAAGGCCTGCGCCAGGACCTGCGGATTGATCTGGCCGGCGGTATCGAGAGCTGTTTTGAGCGAGTTTGGAACGTTCACGACCTTGGGATAGTTCAACTTGTCGGGCTCTTGCCCCACCACCTGCAGATAGGTGGCCACGGCGCGGGCGAGGTCGGTCTGCGAATTGACAAGAAAGCTCTGCGCTTCGGCAAGGCGGGCCTGCGCCTGCGCCACGTCGGTCCGGGTGATTTCGCCCACCGCGAAACGGTCCCGTGCCGCCTTCACCTGCGCCTGCAGCGCCGCCACGTCCTGCTGGCGGAGAACCACGAACTGGCGGCCCGCATAGACGTCCATATAGGCCTGCACCACATCGAAAAGCACCTGCTGCTCGGTCTGCAGCAGGTTCTGCTTGCCGGCATCGACGCGGGCTTCCGCGGCCTTGGTGCTGTTCACCGTGCCGAAGCCGCGGAACAGCGGCTGGGCGAGCTGAATGGCAACGCTGCTGTTCGTGGCATCGCCATTGTCGCGGACGATGTCGCCGTTGAGGTCGACGCCCACGGGCTGCGAGGAATAGGTCCGGTTGATCTCGGCGCTCACCCCCACCGTGGGCCGCCATCCGGACAGCGCCTGCGGCACCAACTCGTCGGTGGCGCGCTGGCCGGCGCGCGCGGCGTTGAGCGTGGGGTTTGTGACGTAGGCCTTCTCCATCGCGCCGAACAGCGTATCGGCCGATGCGGACACGCTCAGCGTCACGGTCGCGGCGGAAATCGCCACCCCTGAGAGGAAGGCCCGCATCCAGTTCCGTGTCATCGATCCACCACTCCCCTACACAACCCCGGACCCGCCGGGCCGGACATCCTCAGCGCATGCCGTTCCACGCCTCAAAAAACGAAGGCAGGCTTCTTCCTCTTCAGCCCCGGCAGCGCCGTCACCGAGGCGTCGAACACCTGGCGCACCGCAATGGCCCCGCCCGAGCGCGAATAGATGCAGGCCTGCGACGTCTCGCGCTCGCCCACCACGCCGACAAGCCGCCCGCCATCGGCCAGTTGATCGATCAATGACTGCGGCGCCTCCTCGGCGCGGCCCTCAAGCAGGATCACGTCGAAAGGCTGCTCCGCCGCCACACCGCCGGCCAGCGGACCCTCGACCAGTTTCACATTGGCGAGCCCCCTCAGATTGCCGCGCGCGTGATGGGCAAGCCCGGCATCGCTCTCGAGCGCCACAACGGTTGCGGCAAGCTGCGCCGCCACGGCCGCGCCATAGCCCGTCCCGGCCCCGACGATCAGCAGCTTGTCGGAGGGCCTGATGGCGGCATGCTGCAGCATGCGCGCAAAGGCCATGATTTCGATCAGCGCGCGCGGGCCATGGGCCTTGTCGTGGTGGTCGAGCGGCACATCCTCGTCCATATAGGCCAGCGCCCGGCGGCTCTCCGGCACGAAATTCTCACGCGGGATCGCTTCAATGGCCGCAATGATGCGCCGGTCGGTGATGCCGTTGGGGCGGACCTGCGATTCGACCATGTTGAGACGGGCAGCAGTGAAGTCGGTCATTCTTTTCCTGAAGTCTCGGGCATTTACGGATCATTAATCTTTTTGTAGCGAAGGACGCCCGCTGAGTCCACCCGGTGCCGCGAAAATGCCCCGGGCCGGCCTTCACAATACCGGGTTATCAACGACAACAACGATTGCCGCCGCACCCGCCCCGGCCCCGCAGGCACCGGACATTGGCCCTTGTCAGCGCCCGCGCTGCATGTCATATACTACCGACGCTCAACGTGTAAGTAATTGAAATAAAACAAGGCCTCGTGGCGGAGTGGTTACGCAGAGGACTGCAAATCCTTGCACCCCGGTTCGATTCCGGGCGAGGCCTCCACATTTTACATATGGAACAGGACAGGCAAAACCCGCGCGGCGGCCGAGACGGGCGGCCATTTCGGCGGGGGCTTGGTGTCGTCGAACTCACCGTGGCGCAGCACTATGTTTTTCACACGCCGCGCGACAAGCTGATCTGGGATGTAAGCCATCGGGCCTATCCTCATAAATTCCTCGCATAAAGGCGCGAGCGAACCGACGCCGCCATTCTGTCGCTGGCCGCCAGGCTCGAAGCCGCGCTTGCGGAAGCCCTGTCGCTCTCGCAACTGGGGATCGAGGAGAGCGTGGCCAACGCCCGCTTCTGCGAGCCGCTGGACACCGCGCTGGTCGAGGGCCTCGCCCGCCACCACCCGCACCTGGTGACGGTGGAGGACGGCGCCATTGCGGCGGGAATCCGGGCGGCGCTTGCGCCCTGATCCCAGCGCTTTTCCGCCGCGGCGGTGAGCCTTCCCGCCCTCGCAGAAAGTGCTTTTCCCCGCCGAACCCGTCTGCTATGGAGCGGCTTATTCCCCGATAGCTCAGTTGGTAGAGCATTCGACTGTTAATCGAATGGTCCCTGGTTCGAGTCCAGGTCGGGGAGCCAATTCTTCGAAAACCGGCATTCGCGCCCCGGACGACGTCTTCGACCGTCCTTGCATATTGAACGGCCCTGACATTTCCCGGTGGGTTGCCGCGGGATTTAGCGGAGCGATGGCCGTCGCTGTTTGCCCAATTGCCGGGCCGCCGGGTGAAGCGGGCTCCGCGACAAGCCTCACGCCCGTTCGCGCAATTTGGCCGCAATCGGCTGGCGGGAGGGAGAGGTTTTCGGTATCAATCGTTCCGCCGCCTGTGCACTCGGTCGTCTTCTCCGGTTGTGCATGGCTCCGGCACAACAGAAGGCTCGAAGGAGATCACGGAATGAACCTCAAGGTCCTTACCCGCGCCGCCGCCATGGTGGCGGCACTGGCGCTCGCGGCCCCGGCCGCTGGCGCTGCCGAACCCGCCAATCCGCATATCCCGCTGCAGAAGACCATTGGCCAGCCGCAGGCTCAGGCCCCGGTGCCATCGCTCGGCGTCATCAACTCCGCCGGCGCGACACTCGAGGGCAACAAACTCACCCTCACCGGCGTCACCGGGAACGTCATCATCTTCGCCGACCGCCCGGTGCGCGCCGCCGGCCACGAGACGACCGAAATGTTCATCGCCCGCTGGGGCGACGGCAAGGACAGCTTCGCCAAAGACCCGCCGAACGCCACCGTCTCGGTTCTCGGCGGCGAGACGGACGGCGTGACCGACGCCGTCGTCGTCCTCAAGAATCCGAAGCTCGACGGCGCCACGCTGACCTTCGATGTCGATGTTCTCGAAGGCGACCTCAAGGGCCTGAAGGGTCCGGCGGCGGTCTTCATCGATTGGTTCGCGGCCGGTCCGCGCGGCTTTGCCGCGGGCGGCGGCTGGCATGGCGGATACGGCTACCATGCCTGGTATGGCGCTCCGGTTGCAGCTGGTATCGCGGCCGGCGCGGTGGCCGGTGCTGCCGTGGGCGCGGCCATTGCCCATCCTTATGGCTACTACCCCCCTCCCGCCTGCGGCTACTACCCCTACCCGCCCTGCTACTGAGCGGAGCTGACCGACACAGCAAGGGCGCCGGAAGACCGGGCGTCCTTGTTCACTTTGGAGTGCCTGCGCCCCCCGGATTCCATGCTCCGGATTTGACGGAACCCGCCCGCTGGGGCATCACTGTCCCCATGGATATCAAGCAAGACATCATCGCCGCCATCGGCAACACGCCGCTGATCAGGCTCCGCAAGGCTTCCGAGCTCACCGGCTGCGCCATTCTGGGCAAGGCGGAGTTCATGAATCCCGGCCAGTCGGTCAAGGACCGCGCCGCCCTGTTCATCATCCGCGACGCCATCGCGCGGGGCGAGCTCAAGCCCGGCGGCGCCATCGTCGAGGGCACGGCGGGCAACACGGGCATCGGCCTCACGGTGGTGGCCAACGCCATGGGTTTCCGCTCGGTGATCGTCATCCCCGACACCCAGGCACAGGAAAAGAAGGATGCGCTCCGCCAATTGGGCGCCGAGCTCGTCGAGGTGCCGGCCGTTCCCTACAAGAACCCCAACAACTTTGTGAAATATTCGGGCCGCCTCGCGAAGGCGATAGGCGCCGTCTGGGCCAACCAGTTCGACAATACCGCAAACCGCATGGCCCATATCGAAGGTACCGCGCCCGAAATCTGGCATCAGACGGACGGCAAGGTCGATGCCTTTGTGGCCGCCGTCGGTTCCGGCGGCACGCTGGCGGGCGTTTCGATGGGCCTCAAGTCCTTCAACCCCAATATCAAGATCGCGCTGGCCGATCCGATGGGTGCGGCCCTTTACAATTATTACAAGCACGGGGAGCTGAAGGCCGAGGGCTCCTCCATCACCGAGGGCATCGGCCAGGGCCGCATCACCGCGAACCTCGAGGGGGCCATTATCGATGACGCCTTCCAGATCCCGGACTCCGAGGCGATCCCCATCGCCTTCGACCTCCTTGAGCACGAGGGCCTGTGCATGGGCGGCTCGACCGGCGTCAACGTGGCGGGTGCGATCCGCATGGCGAAGAAGCTGGGTCCCGGCCACACCATCGTGACCATCCTCTGCGATTATGGCACGCGCTATGCGTCCAGGCTCTTCAACCCCGCCTTCCTGCGCGGGAAGAACCTGCCCGTGCCGGCCTGGCTCGAAAAGGCGCCGGACGTCCCCAATGTCACCGAAGAGGTCCCGGCTTGACCGCGGTCCTGCTGTTCCGTGACGACGCCTGTCTGAGGCACTGCGAGGCCACCGTCACCGGTATTAACGACAAGGGCGGCATCCTGCTGGACCGCACGGTCTTCTACGCCACCGCCGGCGGCCAGCCGGGCGACAAGGGCACGCTGACGTGGGACGGCGGCGCTGTGGCCATCGCCACCACTGTCTATGACGGGGCGAAGGATGTCGTGCACGTTCCCGCCGAAGGCTCAGCGCTCCCCGGCATCGGTTCGCAGGTCAGGCTCGCGCTCGACTGGCCCAACCGCCACCGCAACATGCGCGCCCACACCCTCATGCACCTGCTTTGCGCCTCCGTGCCCTTCCCCGTCACCGGCGGCGCCATCGGCGAGGATGGCGGCCGCATCGACTTTGACATTCCCGAAGGACGGATTCCCGACAAGGCCGAACTCACCGCCACCCTCAACCGCCTCGTCACGGAAGACCATCCCGTCTCCTTCCGCTGGATCACGGATGAGGAGATGGCGGCGAACCAGCACCTGATCCGCACCATGTCGGTGAAGCCGCCGGTGGGCACGGGGTCCGTCCGCCTCGTGATGATCGGGGAGGACGGCAAGGTGGACCTCCAGCCCTGCGGCGGCACGCATCTCGCCTCCACCGCCGCCATCGGCCCGGTCGCAGTGGCCAAGATCGAGAACAAGGGCAAGATCAACCGGCGCATCAGGGTGGTGTTCCAATGAGCGACGACATCGTCTCCACCCAATGGCTGGCGGATCGCCTCGGCTCGCCCGACATCGCCATCATCGACGCCTCCTGGCACCTTCCCGCCGCGAACCGCGACGCGAGGAAGGAATTTGCTGAAGCCCACATCCCCGGCGCCCAGTTCTTCGACATCGACGAGCTGTCGGACACGGCCTCGAGCCTTCCCCACATGCTGCCCAGCGCGGAAAAATTCTCATCCCGCATGCGCAAAATGGGCATCGGCGACGGCAAGCGCGTCATCGCCTATGACACGGCGGGCCTGTTCTCGGCCGCCCGCGCCTGGTGGATGTTCAAGGTCTTTGGCCACGAAGATGTGGCGGTGCTGGACGGCGGGCTCAGGAAATGGCTGGCCGAGGCCCGCGCCACGGAAGATGGCCCCGCCCTTCCCCGCCAGGAGCGTCACTTCACCGCCCGCGTCAGGGGTTCCATGGTGAAGGATATGGGGGAGGTCGCCGCCGCGCTGAAATCCGGCGCGGCACAGGTGGCCGATGCCCGCTCCGCCACGCGCTTCCGCGGCGAGGAGGCGGAGCCCCGCCCGGGCGTGCGCGCCGGCCACATGCCGGGGGCCAGAAACGTCCACTATGCAAGCCTCCTCAACCCCGACGGCACGCTCAAGTCCCCGACAGGGATCGCGGACGTCTTCAAGGCCGCGGGCATCGACCTCGCGAAGCCCGTCATCACCTCCTGCGGCTCAGGCATCACCGCCGCCATCCTCACATTGGGCCTCACGCTGGCAGGCGCGCGCAACCACGCCCTCTATGACGGCTCCTGGACCGAATGGGGCGGCAACCCGGATAATCCGGTGGCGACCGGAGCGTAGGCCTCTGCGGCAGGCGCGCCACGTTCAGCGGTTCCCTGCACCCTGCCACGCCGAAAAAGCCCTCATCCGGCCTTTGGCCACCTTCTCCCATTGCATCGCAACGGGAGAAGGACTCGTTTCGCGATCTTCCCACGGTAGTGTCCAGAATCTTTCGCACATTTTTTCAAGCGACAGCGGCTTCGGTTTGGGTTTCCTCGGCCTGAAACAGTGGCCGCATGTTCATGTACCGTTTCGTTGACCACTGCGTTCCGG
>NZ_JADCDA010000044.1 GCF_020252405.1 Aestuariivirga sp. | reverse complement strand
CCTTGCGCTCGCCGGTGTTGCGGTCCCGCCAGGATTCGGACGTGGCAATCGACAGGTTGACGATGGGTTTGCCATCCTGCGTGTGGCGCACGTCCGGATCGCGGCCCAGATTGCCGACGAGAATAACCTTGTTCACCGAACCTGCCATGACACCACTCCTTGCTTTTCCCGCACCCTAATCGCTGGCGCCCTGGCGCACAGCGGCACCGGGAACCTTATCCACAGCGCAACGATAGTTCTGTTTTTGTTCTAACGCAAGCGTCACAAGCGTCATGTGCTGAAAATCTTTCATGGAGGACTCCGGTGATCCGGACCCTCGAGACCGGCGCCACGCGGAACCGCTTCCTGAAAGGACGCAGGCCCGCCGCGACGCTTGTCATCGTGGCAGGCCTGGCGGGCGAACGGCAGGTGGTCGAAATCGACCTGGTGGCTGCGGCTGGGGCAGCGGACCCGGCCACATAAGGCCAAGCCGCCGGAACTTGTTAATGGCGCTTGAGCCAACCGAACAGCGGGGCAGGACGGGCACGGGCGCGCTCTTTCGCAGACGCAACATAATGTTCAGCGTCTTTTGACTGCATCATGGCAGTCTTATAAACGTTTGAATAAGTGTCCAAAATCCAGTTCATGGTATCTCTCCTCGGGTTTAAAAAAGCCTGTTTTCGTGATGTCATGTATCGCTCTTTCGCTCTTGCAACACAAACGGCATTAATCTACGCTACCTGTAACAAAAACTCACAGGTGAGCCAGTGGGACGCCGTCTGCCATCGCTGAACGCGCTCAAGGCTTTCGAAGCTGCGGCCCGGCTCGAAAGCTTCACGGATGCGGCTGCCGAGCTGTTCGTCACCCATGCCGCCATCAGCCGCCATGTGCGTGACCTTGAGGACTGGCTGGGCACTCCCCTCTTCCTGCGCACCGGCCGGGGCGTGGAACTGACCGAGGCCGGCCGCCGCTTTGCGCTGCGCCTCACCCCCCTTTTCGACCAGCTGGCCGATGCCACGCGCGAGGCCGCCGCGGTGGGCGATGTGCGCCAGCTCAAGGTCACGGTCGAGCCTTCCATCGCCTCGCGCTGGCTGGTGCCGCGCCTTGGCCGTTTCAACGAATTGCACCCTGACATCGAACTGTCCATCGACCCCACCAGCAAGCTCGCCGACTTCCGCTCCGGCGAGGCCGATGTCGGCATCCGCTATGGCGCGGGCCAGTGGGATGATGTCGAGGCGCAGAAACTCACCGACGCCATGATCTTCCCCGTCTGTGCCCCGAAGCTGCTGAAGGGCCGGACTGACCTCAGGCCCGCCGGCCTCTCGGACTTCAACCTGCTTCATGAATCGCGCAAGCAATGGTGGGCGGACTGGCTTGCTGCAGCGGGCGTTACCGGCGTCGAGGACTGGCGCGGCACGCTGTTCCAGAACCACCTCGCCATCGAGGCGGCGGAGGCCGGCCAGGGCTTTGCTTTGACGGACCAGGTGCTGGCCACGGACTCGATCCTCGAGGGCTGGCTGGTGCGGCCCTTCGCCTTCGACATGAAGGACCACTGGCACTATTGGATCGTCCGCGGCAAGGGGCAGAAGGAGACGGTTCCCGTCCGCGCCTTCCGCGAATGGATGATGGGCGAGATCGCGGATACCAACAGGAAATTCGCGCAACTGAGCGGCCAGAAGCCGCCAGCCGTTGCAGCGAAGGGCGCATCAGCCTAGCTTTCTCGGCCATCATTCATCCGGAACCGACATCCATGGCCCGCCCGAAATATGACTGCATGAAGTGCCCCGGCTATTGCTGCTCCTACCCCGTCATCGAAGTGAAGGACAAGGACGCCGAGCGCATCGCCAGGCACTTCGGGCTGAGCCTCAAACAGGCCGAGAAGAAATTCTTCAAGTCGGCCCATGGCTACAAGCGCGTGATGCGTCGCCAGAAGGACGGGCATTTCGGCAAGATCTGCCAGTTCTTCGACACCACGGAGCGCCGCTGCACGATCTATGCCGCCAGGCCCTCCACCTGCCGCATCTTCCCGGGCGAAGGCCACTGCGGCTACTACGACTTCCTGAAGTTCGAGCGCGCGGGCCAGGAGGACGAGACCTACATCTCCACCACCAATCACTCCGGCAACTGACGCTTCGCCAGACGTTCGAAGCGCCAGGCAAGCAAAGTGCCGGTGAAGGCAAGCCCGATCGCAACCCCGCCCCACAGGCCGGGCGCGCCCCAGCCGAAGTGAAAGCCGAGCAGATAGCCGCTGCCCAGCCCGACCAGCCAATAGCCGATCCCGGCGATGATCAGCGGCGCCACCGCATCCTTAAGGCCGCGCAGCGCGTGGGACGCGATGGCCTGCAGCCCGTCGAACACCTGAAAGACGGCGGCGATCAGCAGCAGGGTTGTCACCAGCGCACCGATCTTTTCGAAATCCGGATCTCCCGGATCGAGGAAGACGCGGCTGACGAGGCCCGGCGCGAAGACCGGGATGACCACCAGCAGCAGCGGAATGCCAACACCCACCAGCATGCCCAGATTGCCCGCCTGCCGGGCCGCCGCCGGGTCCCGCGCCCCGACGAAATAGGCCACGCGCACCATTGCCGCCTCGGAAATGCCGAGCGAGATGACGAAGGGAATGGCGATCCACCCCATCACCATCTGATAGGCCGCAAGCTCCACCGTGCCCATGATGCCCGAGAGCAGCGAGGTGGCGGCGAACAGGCCTGACTCCATGGCGACGATACCCGCCACCGGCAACCCGAGTTTGACCAGCGGACCATAGGCGCGCGGGCCGCCAATGGCGCCTGCCCGCAGCGGCAGCCGCTGCCTTCGGATCAGAAATACGGTATAGGCCGCAAGGCAGAGGAACTTGAACCACATGGACAGGGCCCAGGCGATGCCCGCGCCGGCCATCCCCATCCTGGGGAAGCCGAAGCTGCCATGCACCAGCCCCTGCATGAGGAAATAGTTGAGAATGACGGTCACCACCGTCACCGCCAGCACGAAGCCGGTCTTCATCATCGCCGCGGCGAAGCTCCTCAGCACGCCGAACCACACGATCGGCAGCATGGCGAAGGCAAAGCCCGTGTAATAGGGCCCGGCGAGTTCGATCACCCGCGGCTGCTGGCCCAGCGCCCTCAGCACAGCCCCAAGATTCAGCACGACGAGGGTGACGGCGAGACCCAGAAGTCCGGACAGGATCATGCCGCGCACCAGTTCGGGCACAATGCGCCCGCGGTTCAGGGCGCCCCGCGCCTCCGAGACGAGCACGCCGACCACGGAAAAGAAACCCATCAGGACGATGCACAGCTGATAGGACAGGTCGGTCGAAATGCCCGCCGCCGCAAGTTCGGCCGCGCCGAGCCTGCCCACCACCATCTTGGCGGTGATGATCATCGCCACATCGGCCAGATAGGCGAAGATCAGCGGCAGGGCGATGACGATCAGCGCCTTGATTTCGACGAGGCGGGCTGGCTTCACGATTCGGTCCTGACGTTGCAGAGGGCTTAGCTGCTGCCCGTTAATCAGGCAACTCCGCTCTCCTGCCGCACGAAGCGGGCGATCTCCCCCAGGAAAACCGCGGCGAATTGCTGCAGTTTCGACTCGCCCACCCCATGCACCTCGCCGAAGTCCCAGCGCGTGAGCGGCCGCTTGCCCGCCATGTCGATCAGCGTCCGGTCGGTGAACACCACATAAGCCGGAACCTTGCGCTCCTTCGCCAGCTTGGCGCGCAGCGACTTCAGGCGCTGCAGCAGCTCGTCCGAAACGCCGCCCTCCTCCACCGCCGCGACCATCTTGCGTGCCCGCTCCGCCTTGCGCGATGTCCGCGCCGGGTCCTGCCGATAGCGGAACGCGCCCTCGCCTCGGGCCAGCGCTTGCCCCTTGGGTGAAACCGAGAGGCCGCCATGGCCCGCCACGTCGATGGCGAGATAACCGCCGCCCACCAGCTGCCGGATCATCGACTGCCAATGCTGCCGGCCATGCGCCTTGCCGATGCCGAACACCGGCAACCCGGTTTGGCGAAGGGCGTCCGCCTTCTCGTTGCTCTTGCCTGCAAGAATGTCCGCGATATGCGCGGCGCCGAAGCGCTGCCCGGTGGTCTTGACCGCCTCGAGCACCCACAGCGCTTCCGCCGTGCCATCGACCAGATGAACGGGGTCGAGGCAGATATCGCAATTGCCGCAGGGCGGCGACTCCTCGCCGAAATAGAGCAGCAGATTCTGGCGTCGGCATTCCGGCGCCTCGCAATAGGCCACCAGCGCATCGAGCCTTTTGTGCTCGCGGCGGCGGCGCTCGTCGCCACCCTGCTCCTGGTCGATGAAGCGGCGGCGCAGCTGGATGTCGCCGAGGCCATAGACCATCTTCACATCCGAGGGCTGCCCATCGCGGCCCGCGCGCCCGATCTCCTGGTAATAGGCGTCGAGAGACGACGGCAGGTCGGCATGGAACACGAAGCGCACATCCGGCTTGTCGATCCCCATGCCGAAGGCAATGGTGGCGCAGACGATGATGCCCTTCTCGGTCATGAACAGGCTCTGCGCCTCAGCCCGGTCCTCCGCACTCATCCCCGCATGATAGGCAATGGCGCGGAAGCCCCTGGATACGAGGAAACTTGCCCACTCCTCCGTCGATTTGCGCGACAGCGCGTAGACGATGCCGGACTGGCCGTCGCGCCCCTCGAGGAAGCCGGTCAGCTGCTGCCTGGCATTGTCCTTGGGCGCCACGGCGAGATTGATGTTGGGCCGGTCGAAACCCGCGACATAGACCTCCGCCCCGCCGCCGAAAATCTTGCCCACGATGTCCCGCCGCGTCGCCTCATCCGCGGTCGCCGTGAAGGCGCCGATGGGAACGCCCGGAAAGGACTGCCGAAGCGATTGCAGCATGTCATATTCCGGCCGGAAGGAGGCGCCCCACTGCGAAATGCAATGCGCCTCGTCGATGGCGATAAGGGTCACGTCAAGCCGAGAGAGGGCGGAGATCATCCGCTCCGTCATCAGCCGCTCGGGCGAGAGATAGAGGAGCCTCACCTCGCCCGCCGCCACGCGCCGCCAGATGGCGACGTTCCCGTCCCGGTCCTGCGCCGAATTGATGCTTTCCGCCGCAACGCCCGCCAGCTTCAGCGCCGCCACCTGATCCTGCATCAGCGCCACCAGCGGCGACACCACGATCGCCAGCCCGCCCCGCGCCAGCGCCGGCACCTGGTAGCACAATGACTTCCCCGACCCCGTCGGCATCACCGCCAGCACATTGCGGCCCTCGAGCAGCGCGGTGACGATGCCTTCCTGCCCAGGCCGGAAGCTCGCGTAACCGAAGGTCTTGCGGAGGATGTCGTGCGGGGTCACGAGCTAAGATGGACTCACGGTGAGGGTGGCGAGGAGGGTGTAGCCGGATCGGCATGGAAGTCCAGACTCCGCTCCGGAACCTGACATGCCACAACCTCTGCGCATCCTGCGGACCGGTCCGGCGTGACCTTCCGCCTGCGCGCGACAGGCGATTCCCTCCCCGTTTGGGCTTCTGCAACCCCGGCTTCGGGGAACCGCGTCTCTCCCGCAAGTGTCTCACTTCTGTTTGAGCCAGGGCGCCTCAGCCCGGCACGAGACCCTTCACGGCGTTGGCCGTGGCCTTGAGCGTGACGGGCTTGGCATCCTCCGCGCCAAGCAGCGTCTTCAGGCCGGCACGCAGCGTGGCGAGAATTTCGGGCGAAAGCTGTGCGGCCTGCGCGGACATGCGCGGACCGGTGAGTGCGATGGCCCAGAAGCGATCGAAATCGGGGAAGGTCCGCTCCACCGTGATCACACGGCTCTCCACATTCGCGAGACCGGCACCCTGCCAGAGCGCGTGCATCGCCTGCAGACGCGAGGCATCCGCCGAGGGGGGCGCCACGACGGGAAGGCCGCGGGCCGCGATCACCTGCTCAAGCGAATAGAAGGGAAAGCCCTCCGGCCAGTCCCACATATAGGCGGAGACGTGGCCGCCCGGCTTCACCGCGCGCACCATCTCGGCGACACCCTTGGCAGGGTCCGGCACGAAGGCAATGACGAGGGCCATGACCGCCGCATCGGCGCTTGCGTCATTGGCGGGCAACTCCATCGCATGCCCCTGCACGAAGCGTGCGGCCCCAACGTCCGTCCGCTTGCGGGCATAGTCGAGCTGGGCAGGCGACGGATCGACGCCAAGGATCGAGGCGGGCTTCACCCGATCCGCCAGCAAGGCCGTGAAGGCGCCATTGCCGGCGCCGACATCGAGCCAGGAGAGACCGGGCGCGGGATTGAGCCAGTCAAGGAACTGCCCGCCCACCTTGCGGCTCCAGACGCCCATATAGGTCTCGTATGAGGCGCCGTCTTCGAAGCGGATCTGGTGTTGCTCGGACATGGGGCGGGCTCCTGGGTGAGGCGGAAAGGCTAGCACGGAATGGCGCCGACGCGAGGCGGAGCCGGCCATGCACGGGGCATCCCTGGCGAGGGCGGCATTTGTCCCTCAGGTTGCAAATGGGAGGCGCAGCCCGGCGCGGTGTGCCGGTCCTTGCGGGACCAGCGGGAAAGCCTGAGCAGCGCTCGCGATGTGGCAGGTCTTCAGGCTTGGGGAGAAACGCTTGCGGGAGGTTCCGTGCGAACCAATCGCGTTGACTTTCGGCGCGGGGGTCGTAATGCCCCTGGGTCCCCTCCTCGGCTCCCGGCAGTGTTGCGAACGCCACGCCCCACCCCGCCCGAGCGCACCGCCACGAGCAGGACCCCAGTGGGGGGAGTGAGGAGACTCATAGCACAGAGTAGGAGTAAAGTCACGAGGAATTTTGTCTTTCTGTCCTCTCCCGCCCCGGCGGGAGAGGAAGGGGCCCCAACGCAGTTGGGGGAGGTGAGGGAACGCGAGTACCGGCCTTGGCGAGCCTGCGCGGCCTCCCCTCATCTCCCCGTTGCTTCGCAACGGGTCCCTTCTTCTCCCGCTGAAGGAGCGGGAGAAGACGCTTCGCGGCCTGCTCTCGTCTCACCTTGCGCGGACTTGATCCGCGCATCCTTTGTGCGGCGGCGGAAAAGGACCCCCGGGTCGAGCCCGGGGGAGGTGAAATTCATGGGGAGGCGTTGTGCGGTTAGAAAGCTGGATCCCGGCTTTCGCCGCTATCAGATTCACACATCTTTTGCGAGTTTCACGCCGAGTTTGATGGCATGGTACCGCTCCAGTCCATAGCGCATGGTTTTGGGTCCGGGTTTGCCGTAGTAGCAGTCCCATCCGCCGAGCCTGGCGATGACCCAGGAGGCGAAGGCGAGGTCGTCTGGCGGGTGAGGGTTTTTGAGCTTTTGGGTCTTGCCTTCGAGCTTGCGGGACAGGGCTTTGAGAAGCGGCTTGTCGTCCGGTTCGAAGCAGTCCTCCGTCAGCTGGCCGGAGCCGCCGTCGCGGGCTTTGACCAGTTGCATGATGGAGACCGCGGCGATGGTGGCGAGGCCTGCGAAGGTGAGCATGGCGGAGGGTTCGGCGAGGCTTGTGTCCTCGATCTCGAAGCCCGCGGTCTTCAGGGTACGGAACATTTGCTCGATCAGGAAGCTATAGCGCGGGTCGGAGATGCCCATTCAAAGATAGAGTCCTTAGAGTATCCGTGATGATCAAGCGATTTTTTTCTGCCAGGTGGCGCGTTTTTTGAGGAGTGCGTTGGCGAGGACGACGAGCTTTCGCATGACGGCAGTGATGGCCTGCTTGGGAGCTTTTCCGATGGCGATCAGCTGTT
>NZ_JADCDA010000043.1 GCF_020252405.1 Aestuariivirga sp. | reverse complement strand
CGATCTTGATAACTTGCCCCATCGATCTGCCTTCGTTCTCTTCCTTCATGGCCTCTTTCCTTCTTCAATGTGAAAGATGCCGCCGTCTTTGAAAAGTGCGAAAGATTGTGTACGTTATCGACAGGCCAATGCGCTTTGTGATGATGCGCGCCGGATCGAGCCTGCCGCCGGCGATCATGCCGAGAAGCGCCGAAAAGCGCGGGGCGGCGATGCCGCGCGTGCCGAGGATCGAGATCTGCCGGGCATAGACGGTTTCGAGCAGCGGCATGGGCGGGCTCGCATGCCGGCCCAGGGGCTGGCCGATCTGCACATGGCGGCCGAGCTTGCGCAAGCTCCGCACCGAGTTGTGGATGGTGGCGGTGATGCCGAGGCCGTCAATCGAGACATGCGCCCCGCCGCCGGTCACCTCGCGCACCGCCAGCGCCGTGTCCGCGAGCCGCGAGGGATTCAGGGTGACGTTGGCGCCCAGCGACCTGGCCATGCCGAGGGCCTGCTCGTTGATGTCGATGGCCACGATCTGCGCGCCCAGCGCCGCGCCGATCATGACCGCGGACAAGCCCACGCCGCCGCAGCCATGGATTGCCAGACACTCGCCGGGCTTGAGATCGGCGCGGTCGACAAGGCCGCGGAAGGTGGTGGTCAGGCGGCAGCCCATGGCGGCGGCCTCGGCGAAGCCCAGCTCATCAGGCAGCCTGACGAGGTTGAAATCGGCGCGCGGCACGGCGAGCCGCTCCGCAAAGGCGCCCCAGCCGGAAAAGCCCACCACATGCTGGTGGTTGCACACGGTGGCCTCCCCTGCCCGGCAGTCCGGGCAATCGCCGCAGGCGAGGATGAAGGGGGCGGTGACGCGGTCGCCGGCCTTGACGGCCCGCACGTCCGGGCCCACGGCCAGCACCACACCGGCGAATTCATGCCCCGGCACATGCGGCAGCCGCACGTCCGGGTCCACCCCGCTCCAGCCATGATGGTCCGACCGGCAGACGCCGCAAGCCTCGATCTTCAGAATCACACCATCCGGAGGGCAATCCGGGTCCGGCACGCTGCGGATCTCCAGAGGACCGCGATAGGCATCGAATATGGCTGCTCTCATGGCGGCGCCTCCCGGACACGCCCCATAGAGCATGATCCGCAAAACTGGAACCCGGTTTTGCAACAAGATCATGCTCAGGCTTATGATCTGGCGCATGTTCCGGCCAGGTGGTTCCGCCGGACCGGAACAAGCGCCAACCTCGGCCATTGCCGAACGCCATGCCAATCAGTTATAGTTCTGTTGCGCGCTGCACCCGTAGCTCAGCTGGATAGAGTGCTGCCCTCCGAAGGCAGAGGTCACAGGTTCGAATCCTGTCGGGTGCGCCAAACCCCTGCCAAGGGCATGTTCCGCAACGCTTGAGCAACCTGCGGCATGCCAGCCGGATGCCTTGCGGGCGTTCGTCGCGGGCTGAGGCGGGGGCTCACCAGACCGCTTCGGGCGGCTCCGCGGTCGAATTGCCCGCACCCAGAACCTGCTGGTCGAAGTCGATGATGGCGCCGGTCATGAGGCCGGATTCCCCGCTTGAGAGATAGGCGGTGGCGCGGGCGACTTCGGCTGGTTTCAGCAGCCGGCCGAAGGGCCGGGCGGCTTCGGCCCTGGCGAGCCAGTCTTGTGCCGCGTCATGATAGGTCTTCATGATGCGGTCTTCGCCCGGCGTGTCCATCCAGCCGATGTTGAGGCCGTTGACGCGGATTTTGTATTTCATCACCGAATAGGCGACGTTCCTCGTCAGTGTGGCGAGCGCGCCCTTGGTGGTGGAGTAGGCGGTGAGGAAATCCTGCCCGCCATGGCCCGACATGGAGAGGATGTTGACGATCGTGCCGCTTGTCTTCGTCTTCTTCATCAGATGCAGCGCGTCCTGCATGAGGAAGAAGGGGGCTTTGACATTGGCGTCGAAAAGCTCGTCGTAGCGGGCTTCCGTGGTGTCCCAGATGGTGCCGCGGTCGGTGAGGGCGGCGGCATTCACCAGCGCGTCGATCATGCCGAAGGAAGCCTCGCAGGCGGCCACGATCCTGCGCACGTCCGCGAGCTTCACGAGGTCGGCGGCGACGAAGACGGTCTCCACCTTCTTTGCTTCCAGCGCGGCTTTGACCCGCTGCCCGCGTTCGGCGTTGCGGCCGGTGATGACCATCCGGGCGACGCCGCGGTCCGCAAACAGGTGGGCGATGGCCTCGCCCAGCCCTTGCGTGGAGCCGGTGATGACGGCGGTCTTGCCGTCCATGGAAAGATTCTTGAGAGAGTCGACATTCATGCGGTTTGGCTCACTTTCACGGGCTTGCCGGACTGCCAGGATTCGGTTGCGGCATCGGCGAGTTTCTGGGCCTTCAGCCCATCGGCGCCCGACGGGGCGACGGGCTTGTTGCCGGTCACGGCGTCGATGAAGGTCAGGACCTCGTTGGCATAGGCCTGGCCGTAGCGCTCGGTGAAGAAGTTGAGGATCGGGTCTGCGTTGAAGCCGTCGGCGGTCGCCGCTTCCACCGTGGTGTTGTGGAGATTGCCGGCGCGCAGCATGCCCTTCGACCCGTGCACCTCGATCCGCTGGTCATAGCCATAAGACGCGCGGCGCGAATTGGTGATGACGGCGATCTTGCCCGACGCCGTCTGCATCTGCACCGCGGCGGTGTCGCAGTCGCCTTCATCGCCGATCGCCTTGTCGACGAGGGCTGCTCCCAGCGCGCTGACCGTGACGAACTCCTCGCCCACCAGAAAGCGCGCGAGGTCGAGGTCATGGATCATCATGTCGCGGAAAATGCCGCCGGAGCTTTTGACGTAAGACGCGGGCGGCGGCGCCGGATCGCGGCTGATGATGGTGGCCAGCTCGATATTGCCGATGACGCCCTGACGCAGGCGCTTTTCCAGCGCGGCGAAGTTGGGGTCGAAGCGGCGGTTGAAGCCGATCATCAGGGTGGTCTTGTTTTTCTCCACCGTCTTCAGGCACGCCTCGATGCGGGCCACCGAAAGGCTCACGGGCTTTTCGCACAGTATGGCCTTGCCGGCGTTGGAAGCCGCCTCGATCTGTTCGGCATGGAAGGGCGTGGGGGTGGCGATCAGGATCGCATCCACGTCCGTGGCCTTGATGACGTCCTCGACGCCCGCGACCCTGGCTCCCACCTCGGCCGCCAGCTCCTCCGCCGCTTTCGCCACCGTGTCGGCGAGATAGGCGACCTTCGCCTTGCCCGACGCCGCAATCGTTCTCGCATGCACCTTGCCGATGCGGCCTGCACCCAGAACTCCAAAACGTATCATTCAAGTCCTCCCGGGGAATAGTGTCATTTCAGTTGCGTCTGCTGCCCTCGCCGACGGTATTTGGAACAAACATTCTGAATTGACTTCATTGTGGAATTATTGTTTCGTATTGTCAAGCAAGCAGTCACGAATTCGGGGTGCGGCATGTCGAGGGGTTCGGCCACGGGCAAGCGGTTGGACGTCATCACCATCGGGCGGTGCTCGGTGGATCTTTATGGCCAGCAGATCGGCTCGCGCCTTGAGGACGTCGCCTCCTTCGCCAAGTCGGTGGGGGGCTGCCCCTCCAATATCGCCATCGGCGCCGCGCGCCTCGGCCTCAACTCCGGCCTGATCACCCGGGTGGGTGACGAGCAGATGGGGCGCTTCGTGAAGGAGCAGATGGCGCGCGAGGGCGTGGCGCTGGACGGGATCGTGACCGACCCCGACCGCCTCACCTCGCTGGTGCTGCTGTCGGTCGAGGACGACAAGACCTTCCCGCTGATCTTCTACCGCGACAATTGCGCCGACTCGGCCCTCTCCGAATCCGACATCGACGAGGATTTCGTGAAATCCTCCGCCTCCGTGCTGGTGACGGGCACGCATTTTGCCAGGCCCCACACCGATGCGGCACAGCGCAAGGCGATGCGCATCGCCAGGGCCCATGGCGCGAAGGTGATCCTCGACATCGACTACCGGCCCAACCTGTGGGGCCTCGCCGGCCTCGGTGCGGGCGAGGAGCGCTACATCAGGTCGGACAAGGTGTCCGGACACATGAAGTCGATCCTGCCGGATTGCGACCTGATCGTGGGCACCGAGGAAGAGGTGCATATCGCGGCGGGAACGGAAGACACGCTTGAGGCGCTGAGGACCATCCGCAAGCTGTCCGGGGCGGTGATCGTGCTGAAGCGCGGGCCGATGGGCTGCGTGGTCTATCCCGGCGCGATTCCCGATGCGCCCGACCAGGGGCTGGTGGGCAAGGGCTTCCCCATCGAGGTCTATAATGTGCTGGGCGCGGGCGACAGCTTCATGTCCGGCTTTCTGCGCGGCTGGCTGAGGGGCGAGGATCATGCGACGAGCGCCACCTGGGCCAATGCCTGCGGGGCGTTTGCGGTGTCGCGGCTTCTCTGTTCGCCCGAGATCCCCACATGGGAGGAGCTGCAGTTTTTCCTGACGCATGGCAGCGCGCACAAGGCGCTGCGCAAGGACGAGGCCATCAACCACGTGCACTGGGCGACGACAAGGCGCCAGCAGCCGGAAAAGCTGCTGGCCTTCGCCATCGACCACCGCATGCAGATGGAGAAGATGGCGGATGACGCGGGCGCGCCGCGCGCCCGCCTCAACGGCTTCAAGCGGCTGGCGGTCAAGGCCATTGGCCGCGTGGCGAAGGGCGAGCCCGGATATGGCACGCTGCTCGACGATGTCTATGGCCGCGAGGCGATGTTCGATGCGGCCAAACTGGGCCTGTGGGTGGGCCGCCCGCTGGAGCAGCCGGGCTCGCGGCCCTTGCGCTTCGAGTTCACGCAGGACGTGGGCGCGCGGCTGGTCGACTGGCCGGTGACGCATACGGTCAAGTGCCTCGCCTTCTATCACCCGGACGACCCGCGGGAGATGAAGGACGGGCAGGCGCAGAAGCTGCGCACATTGTATGAGGCGGCGCGCAAGGTGGGGCGCGAATTGCTGGTGGAGATCATTGCCGGCAAGAACGGGCTGATCGATGACACAACCGTCGCCCGGGCGATGACGGATCTCTATGCCCTCGGCATCAAGCCTGACTGGTGGAAGCTGGAACCGCAGGCCTCGGCCACGGCCTGGGAGAACATCGCGGCGGCGATCAGGGAGAATGACCCGTGGTGCCGCGGCGTTCTGCTGCTGGGGCTCGACGCGCCGGAGGAGGAGTTGGCCAGGGGTTTTGAGGCTGCCGCCGGACAGCCCATTGTCAAGGGCTTCGCCGTGGGCCGCACGATCTTCAGCAATGCGGCACAGAAATGGTTGCGCCGCGAGATGGATGACGAGCAGGCGGTGGCGGACATGGCGGCGCGGTTTCAGGCGCTTGCCGACATCTGGAACGGCGCGCGGCGCACGGCTTAGCAGTCTGCAATGCCGATGGACCTTGGCGGGAAAAGGCGTTACCTGACGTCCCGGTGCTGCCGTGAGCATTGGCGGCGCTCAGGGGAGGCGCGAATGCCGAAGCTCAAGATTCATCCCACGACGGACACTGGCCGCCTCGTTCACGTGACGCCCGGGAGCGCGGGATGGAAACATGTGGGTTTCGACATCTGGAAGCTGAGGCCGGGCGAAACCGCCGATGGCGGCGAGGAGGGGCGCGAGGTGTGCCTCGTCTTCATCGGCGGCAAGGGGCGTGTCTTCGTGGGCGCCAGGGATTACGGCGTGCTGGGCGACAGGAACTCGCCCTTCGAGGGAAAGCCGTGGTCGGTCTATATCCCCGCCGGCGAAGCGTGGAAGGTGACGGCGGAGAACGGCGTGACGCTTGCCGTCTGCACCGCGCCGGGCAAGGGCGGCAAATATCCGGCCCGCGTCATCCCGCCCGAGGGCCTGCACCAGGAAACGCGCGGCAGGGGATCGAACACGCGGCACGTCACCAACATCATTCCCGAATGGGACGCGGCCGAGGGGCTGCTCGTCGTCGAGGTCATCACGCCCGGCGGCTGCACCTCCAGCTATCCGCCGCACAAGCATGACGAGGATAATCTTCCGCATGAGTCGCTGCTCGAGGAAGTCTATTACCACCGCCTCAACCCGCCGCAGGGCTTCGCCTTCCAGCGCGTCTACACCGATGACCGTTCGCTCGACGAGGCCATGGCGGTGGAGGATGGCGACGTGACGCTGGTGCCCAGGGGCTATCATCCTTGCGCGACGACGCATGGATATGATTTATATTATCTCAACGTGATGGCGGGGCCGAAGCGGACGTGGAAGTTCCACAATGCGCCGGAACATGAGTGGCTGCTGAAGGCCTAGGAGCCTGTCTGGATAATCTGATTTTTGTTGCATTTGTGCAATGGGTTCAGCGGGATGTTCTGGCTCATGTTGCGGCCTTGGCCAGTTTGCAGAGGTTGTGGGCGGTGCAGATCAGGCTCCATTCGGCTCTGACGTT
>NZ_JADCDA010000042.1 GCF_020252405.1 Aestuariivirga sp. | reverse complement strand
CTTCGTTGGGGTCCCCTCCTCTCCCGCCTTGCGGGAGAGGACGAGAGTCAGAGAAATTCCTTCGCCGCCGGATAAAGGCCGCGGAACACCGCGTGCCTTCGTCTTCTCCCGCTCCTTCAGCGGGAGAAAAAGGGACCCGTTGCGTGCGCAACGGGGAGATGAGGGGGATGTCGGCTGAAGGTGTGGAGTTCGTGTCCCCTCACCTACCCCAACTTCGTTGGGGTCCCCTCCTCTCCCGCCTTGCGGGAGAGGACGAGAGTCAGAGAAATTCCTTCGCCGCCGGATAGAGGCCGCGGAACACCGCGTGCTGGCGGTCATACATCGGTTTCAGCTCAGGCTTCGGCGCGATGGACGAGGCCACCGGGTTCCAGCGGTCGAGGTCGGCTGCCGTCACATCACCCAGGGCCAGTGCCGCGAGGAAGGCATCGCCATATGACGCGCCGATGGTCTTCTGCCGCAGCACCTGGGTGATGCCGCCGATGTCGGAGGTGGCTTGCGTCCACACGCGGTTCTTCGTTCCGCCGCCCACGGCATGGATGGCGCGCGGGGCCTGGCCCGCTTCCGCATAGGTCTCGAACACATGGCGCGTGCCATGGGCGATGCCCTCCAGCACGGCGCGGAACATGTCAGCCCGCGTGTGGGTGAGGTCGAGGCCGAAGAGGATGCCCATGGCCCTGGTGTCATGGATCGGCGTGCGCTCGCCGGAGAAGTAAGGAAGCAGCACGAGGCCCCTGGCGCCGGGCGGCGAGCCCTCCGCCTCCCGCGCCAGTTCGGTCACCGCCGTGTCCTGCGGCAATTCCTTCGCGAAGTTGTCGCGGAACCAGTGGGTGAGCGTGCCGCTGGTGGACAGGCCCGCCATGGACGCATGCTGGCCGGGGAACAGCCAGGGCGCATACCACAGCCTGGCGTCACGCACGCGCCCGGGCGTGATGAGGATGATGAAGATGGTGGAGCCATACATCAGCATCAGGTCGCCCGCGTTCAGCACACCGGCGCTGACGGCCTCCGCCGCCGCATCGATGGTGCCCGCGATGACGGGCGTTCCTTCGGCGAGGCCCGTTTCGGCAGCGGCCCGCGCGGTGACGTGGCCCGCGATGTCAGTGGTCCACATGAGCTCCGGCAGCATGTCCATCGGGATGATGCCGGGCGCCAGCTCGCCGCTCCAGCCCTGCTCGTCCACGAGATAGAAGGGGCTGAAATTGCCCGCCGAATAATGGTCGATGGTGTAGCGCCCGGTGAGGCGGTGAACGAGGAAGGAGCTGGAATTGAGGATCTTGTGGGTGCGGGCGAAGATTTCGGGCCGGTTGCGCCTGAGCCACAGGATCTTGGGGCCGACCGCCTGCGAGGTGAGCGCGTTGCCGCAGCGACCGAGAATGACGTCCGCGCCGATCTGTTGCGTGAGGTCGCCGATCTCCGTGGCGGCGCGGGTATCGACGCCATAGAGAACAGCGTTCATCAGCGGAGCGCCCGCTTCATCCACCGGCAGCATGCAGGGCCCGATGCCGCTCGCCCCGATGGCGGCGATGGAGGAGGCTGCGATGCCGCTCCCGGCCAGCATGTTGCGCGTCACGAAGACGAAATCGCCCCACCAATCCTGCCCGGCGTCATGCTCCGCCCAGCCGGGCTGCGGCACCTGCATGCGGTGCGCGCGCGCCGCCTGCGCCACGATTTCGCCCGTGGCGGAGACGATGACGCCCTTGGTTTCAAAAGTTCCGATGTCGACGCCGAGATAGTGCTTCATTCGGCGTAACCGTCCCTGTCGAGCGAGAAGCGGGTGTCGATGCGCTGCAATGCGCCGATGACGAGCCGTGTCAGGCTTTCGAGATCGGCGAGATCGCAGACTTCCAGCGCCGAATGCGTGTAACGCGCGGGGAAGCCCATGTCGATGCAAGCCACACCCTTGCCGACGAGCTGCACATAGGAGGTCTCGGTGAGGGCCCCGATGTGGGCGGAGCGCTGGAGATTGATGTTCTCCGCATCGGCCGTGCCCTGGAACAGCCGCACGAGAGCGGGATGCGGGATGCAGCCGTTGAGCGTGCCGCGGCCGTGGAAGCTGAACATGCTCATCACCGGCCCCGCGCCCAGCCGCACGTCACCGCGCTGGCCCATGTCCGGCGTGTCGGTGGCGAGCGCCAGATCGAGCTGGATGCAGATGCCGGGCTGCAGCACCTGGGCGGCCGTGACGGCGCCGCGCAGATTGAACTCCTCCAGCACCGAGAAGACGAGGTGAATGGTGGGCCTCACATCCTTCGCCGCGCGGGCGAGTTCCAGCAGCACGGCGCAGGCGGCACGGTCATCGACCGAGGTGCCGCCGATGCGTCCGCCCGCCAGTTCGACAAAGTTGGGCGCATAGACGATGGGCGTTCCCACATTGACGCCGGCCTTCAGCGCCTCCGCCGCGTCCGGGAACCCACAGTCGATGTAGAGCTCCTGATAGGGCAGCACGCGGTATTTCTCCTCCGGCGCGGTGGCGTGGTGGCTCTTGTTGGCGATGATGCCGGCAAGCGTGCGCCCGCCGCCCACCGACAGCAGCACCTCCTGCGCGGCCAGCGCCCGCTCCGGCACGCCGCCCACGCGCTCGGCGCGGATCAGCCCCGAGGCCTCGATCTTGCGGACGATGAGGCCCAGCTGGTCCATGTGGGCGATGAGCATGACGGAGGGCAGGCCGGCATCGCCCTCGACGGTGGCGATGAGGTTGCCCAGCATGTCGGTGCGGGACGCGATGCCAAGCTTCGAGAGCTCGCCCCTGATATAGCGCCTGACCGGACCCTCGAAGCCGGAGAGGCCGGGGATCATCATCAGCTCCCTCGTCCAGCGCTTGATCCGCTCCTGCATCGCCCCGCCTTCCCTTTCAATCCGGCCCCCGAATTGGTAACGGAAGGAGAGACCCGCCGCAAGCCAAGAGGCCGCCCGTGACCGCAGAGAAGACCCGCTTCGCCTATGCCACAAGGCTCAACGGCTTCAAGGCCGATGCGGCGAAGGTCTGGCCCGGCCGCAACCGCATCACGTCCCTTGACCTGATCGGGCGGGCCGCCACGGTGCCGGGGCTTTCCGCCGTGGACTTCAATTTTCCGGATCACCTTGAGGGAACCTCGGCGAAGGACATCCGCGCCAGGCTGGACAGCCTAGGCATCAGCCTCAACGGTTTCGCCATGCGCTATTATTCGGACCCCGGCTTCAAGAGGGGGGCGCTGTGCCACCCCGACAAGGCGATGCGCGCCAAGGCGCTGGACCTCACGCTGCGTGGGCTGGATGCATTGGCCGAGGCCGGCGGCGAACTGATGACGCTGTGGTTGGGGCAGGACGGCTTCGACTATTCCTTCGAGGCCGATTACCTGCGCCTGTGGGACGGGACGGCGGAGGCGCTGCGCGCGATCGCCGCGCATAACCCCGCGATCGACATCTCGATCGAATACAAGCCCAACGAGCCGCGCGCCTTCTCGCTGCTGCCCGATGTGGGCGCCACGCTGCTGATGGTCTCCGGCGTGGGCGCTTCGAACATGGGCGTCACGCTCGATTTCGCGCATGCGCTCTATGCCGGCGAGATGCCGGCCTATGCGGCGGCGCTCATCCACCGCCACAGCCGCCTGCTGGGGGTTCATCTCAACGATGGCCATGCCAGGCGCGATGACGGGCTGGTGGCCGGCAGCGTGCATGTGATCCAGACGCTGGAGCTGCTCCACACGCTGGACAAGCTCGGCTACCGCAACGCCATTTATTTCGACACTTTCCCCGATGCGGTGGGGCTTGACCCCGTGGCCGAATGCTCGGCCAACATCTCCGCCGTCGAGGGCATGTGCCGGGTGCTCGACCGGCTGCGCGGCAATGCCGCTCTCGATGCGGCGATTGCCGCGCAGGACGCGGTGGCGAGCCAGCGCATCCTGCAGTCGGCGCTTTATGGTGCGGCATGATCGACGTCGCCGTTGCGGGCAGCCTGCACCTCGACATTGTGGTGGAAGCCCCGCGCCTGCCGGGGCGGGATGAGACGCTGATCGGATCGTCGTGGCGCTACAAGTGCGGCGGCAAGGGCGGCAACCAGGCTGCCGCCGCGGCGCGCTGCGGCGCGCGCACGGCCTTCGGCGGCCGGACGGGACAGGATGATTTCGGCGAGCTGCTGCGCGCCAATCTCGTGGCGGCGGGCGTCGACATCGCGCATGTGGGAATCGATGCCGCGCACGGCAGCGGCATGAGCATTGCGGTCAGCGAGGCTGGCGGCGAATATGGCGCCGTCGTCGTGTCAGGCGCCAATCTCGCGATCGATGCGGACCGCGTGGCGCGGGACTGGGCACAACTCCTCGCCGCGAAGGTGCTGCTGCTGCAGAACGAAATTCCGGAAGCCGTGAACCTTGCCGCGGCGCGGGCCGCGAAGGCGCAAGGCGCCCGCGTGGTGCTCAATGCGGCGCCGGCGCGGAAGATGACGGCGGAGTTCCTCGCGCTTGTCGATTTGCTGGTGGTGAACCGCGTCGAGGCGGCGATGCTGTCTGGCGAGGATGACATGGGCACGGCGCTCGCCGCCCTGCATTCGCCCAGCCGCGACGTGGTGCTGACGGGCGGCGGAGACGGGTCGATGCTGATGAGGCGCGACGGCGTGCGGGCGGATATCCCGGCCCTGCCGGTGAAGCTCATCTCCAGCCATGGCGCGGGCGACTGTTTCTGCGGCGCGCTGGCGGCGCGGCTGGCGGCGGGAGACGGGATCGAGGCGGCCTGCCGTTTTGCAACGCAAGCAGCGGGCAAATTCGTATCGACCGCGCAGACCGGGCATGGCTAGAGCGGCGGGCGGTCATGCAGAATCGGGGTCTTTTCCCTCCCCCTCGTGGGGAGGGGCAGGGGCGGGGGGCCCAGGAGTCCAATTCTCAAAGACCTGAGCCGGTATGAACCTGCTACATCCCTGACAGAATAGACCGGCGACATTCCTGACAGTTTAGTTTGAGCCTTCATAT
>NZ_JADCDA010000041.1 GCF_020252405.1 Aestuariivirga sp. | reverse complement strand
GCCGTCATTCCGGCGAAGGCCGGAATCCAGCTTTCTTTCAACGCGTGCTGACGCAAAGCGGGATTCCGGCCTTCGCCGGAATGACGGCATAAGAGGAGCATAAACGGTATTCTGATTTCAGTTGAACGCCCGATGCTTTAGGGTCCCGGTCTGTTGTATGCCCGGCTGGGCGGGTTAGGCGGCAGGTTGGTATGCGGAGCCGCGTGAGCGGCGGGGCGTGGCTATCGTGTCAGCCAATGTGCCGGAGATAAGCGATGGTGCGTGCGAGGCCCTCGGCGAGCGGGACCCTGGGCTGCCAGCCGAGCTTCGCCTGCGCCAGCGCGATGTCCGGCTTGCGTTGCTTCGGATCGTCCTCCGGCAGCGGCAGATGCGTGACCTTCGAGCGCGAGCCGGTGAGCTTGAGCACCAGTTCGGCGAGCTCCGTCATGGTGAATTCGCCGGGATTGCCGAGATTGACGGGGCCGGTGAAGCCCACGGGCTGGTCCATGAGGCGGAGGAAACCTTCGACCAGATCGTCGCAATAGCAGAAGGAGCGCGTCTGCGTGCCGTCGCCATAGATCGTCAGGTCCTCGCCGGTGAGCGCCTGCATGATGAAGTTGGAGACGACGCGGCCGTCGCGCGGGTGCATGCGCGGGCCATAGGTGTTGAAGATGCGCGCCACCTTGATGTCGACGCCATGGGCGCGGTGATAGTCGAAGAACAGCGTTTCCGCGCAGCGCTTGCCTTCATCATAGCAGGCCCTGAGGCCAATGGGGTTGACATGGCCCCAATAGTCCTCGCGCTGCGGGTGAACGTCCGGATCGCCATAGACCTCGCTGGTTGAGGCCTGGAAGATGCGGCAGCGCAGGCGTCTGGCGAGGCCCAGCATGTTGAGGGCGCCCATCACCGAGGTTTTGGTGGTGAGCACGGGGTTGTGCTGGTAATGCACGGGCGAAGCGGGGCAGGCGAGATTATAGATCTCGTCCACCTCCAATTTCAGCGGATTGCACACGTCATGGCGCAGGAATTCGAAGCGCGGATGGTTGTGCAGGTGCTCGAAATTGCGCTTGGCGCCGGTGAAGAGATTGTCGGCGCAGATCACCTCGTGGCCCTGTTCGATCAGCCGGTCGATCAGGTGCGAGCCGAGGAAGCCCGCACCGCCGGTGACCAGGATGCGCTTGCGGCTTTCATAAAGACGCGCCATGCGGGCTTACACAGCTCCCGTCCTGAAGGGGATGACGCCGGCATTCTGGCCAGCGGGCTGCACGCTGGCCCGGCCGATCGAATGATAGGCCATGCCGGAGCCCCTGGCGTCGCCGATCGAAAAGAGGTTGCGGAAATCGATCAGCACCGGCTGGCGCATGCCGCGCGCCATGCGGCGGAGATCAAGTCCGCGGAACACGTTCCACTCGGTGAGGATTGCCACCGCATCCGCACCGATGGCCGCCGAATAGGCGTCCGCGCACCACTGCACCGCCTCGAAGCACTGGCGGCCATTGTCCATGGCGACGGGATCGAAGGCGGCGATGGAGGCGCCGCGCCTCTGCAGCTCCGGGATCAGCGTGAGGGCCGCGGCATCGCGGATGTCATCCGTCTCCGCCTTGAAGGCGATCCCCAGGATGGCGATGCGCTTTCCGGCCAGCGCACCGCCGGCGGCCTGCTGCACCCTGTCGGCCAGCGCCAGCTTGCGCGCCTCGTTGGCGGCGATAACCTTCTCCACGATGGAAAAGGGCTTGCCGTGCTGGCGCGCGGTGTGGGCGAGCGCGCGCGTATCCTTCGGGAAGCAGGAGCCGCCGAAGCCGGGGCCGGGCGAGAGGAACTCCAGGCCGATGCGCTTGTCGAGGCCCATGCCGCGCGCAACATATTCGATGTCCGCCCCCACGCGCTCGCAGAGATCGGCGAGCTCGTTGACGAAGGCGATGCGCGTGGCGAGGAAGGTGTTGGCGGCATATTTGATGACCTCCGCCGCCTCGCAGGAGGTGACGAGAAGCGGCACGTTGCGCGTGGTGAGCGGACGGTAGAGCTGGCTCAGCACCTTCTCCGCGCGCTCCGAGCTGACGCCGACCACCACGCGGTCGGGCCGCAGGAAGTCTTCGACCGCCGAACCCTCGCGCATGAATTCGGGGTTGGAGGCCACCTCGAAATCGCCATCGGGCCGCGTCCTCGCAATAATCTCGCGCAGCTTCGCCGCGGCGCCCACCGGCACGGTGGACTTGGTGACGATGACGGTGAAGCCCTGCATCGCACGGGCGATTTCCTCGCCCGCGGCATAGACAGAGGAGAGATCCGCCGCATCCTCGCCCTCGCGCGTTGGCGTTCCCACCGCGATCAGCACGACATCGGCCTTTGCCACGGCGTCCTTGAGCTTATCGGTGAAGGTGAGGCGACCGGCGGCGCGGTTGGCGGCGACGATGGGCTCCAGCCCCTGCTCGTAGATCGGGATCTTGCCGCCCTCGAGCAGCGCGAGCTTGCGCTGATCACGATCGACGCAGATCACCTCGTAGCCGAAGTCGGAGAAGCAGGCGGCGGACACCAGACCCACATAGCCTGCGCCGATGACCGTGATCTTCATGAAGCTGTCCTTGCTGCTGCCCGAAGCGGGCAGACTGAAATTGCTGTTTAAACGGTTCCCTCAATTGGGGAAATAAAGCATTTTCAGGTCAAGTGGACACCGGTTGACCGTCGAAAATGCGACCAAACAAAGAGATAGAGCAGGTTTCGGGTCCACTGAACCGACGCCTGCTCTGGCCCCTACGCGGCCAGTCTTGCGCCAGCGTGACGAACGGACAGGCCGCTCCAGCCTGTGGCAACCTTGGGTCGACAAGATGGCATCGCGGGGCTTTCCCGCGATCGGGGGGCCATCATGGACACAGCACTTGCCGGCGTGCGGGAGGATTACGAGTTCACCAACAGCTGGTTCGACGTCGCCCGCGGCGTCTGGTCGGCGCTGATCCCGCAGATCAAGCCCAGGCGCATCCTTGAGATCGGCTCCTATGAGGGGGCCAGCGCCTGTTTCCTCATCGATCTTCTGGGCCAGACTCAGCCGCTCGATCTCCACTGCATCGATACCTGGGACGGCGGCATCGAGCACAAGAACTGGCAGATCGACATGCCGGCCGTGGAGAACCGGTTCCGCCGCAACATTCAGAAGGCCGTCGGGCGGGCCGCGCACCCGGTTGCGGTGAGAACCCTCAAGGGCTCCAGCCACCTCGAACTCGCCAAGCTGATTGCCGAGGCAAATTCCTACGACTTCATCTATATCGACGGCTCGCACCAGGCGGCGGATGTGCTGACCGACGCCGTGATGGCCTTCCGGCTTCTGCAAACCGGCGGGGTCATGGCGTTCGATGACTATCTGTGGGCCGAAGCCCTGCCCACCGGCGTCGACCCGCTGCGCTGCCCGAAGCCCGCGATCGACGCCTTCACCAATATCTTCTGCCGCAAGCTGAGAATCCTCAGCGCCCCGCTCTACCAGCTCTATGTCCAGAAGATCGCCGACTGAGAGATCTTCCGCACAGCGCATGTTCCGATCAGTTGGAATCACCTGATCGGGCGGAACATGCGCCAGATCATATGCCGGAGCATGAAGCCTTGCGGACCCCGCGGGCGGAGATGGTGACGGCGGTCACGCCGCGGATCGGCATGTGACGTCAGCGGATTCAGCCGAGGCGGCGGCCATCCGCGCCGAACAGGTGGAGGCGCGCGGGATCGAGCGCCACATGGGTGCGGTCACCTGTCTTCAGGCCTGTCTCGCCCCGGATTTCGGCGATCGCGACAGCACCGGAGGCAAGCCGCAGATGGACGAAGCCGGTCTCGCCAAGGCGCTCCACGAGATCGACCGTGGCGGGAAGGCGAAGCCCGCCTTCGCCCGCCGCAATCCTCATATGCTCCGGGCGGATCCCCAGCGTGACGTGCGCGCCTGGCGCCGTGCCGGGCGGGAGCGGCAGCGAGATGAGGCCATCAGCGCCGAGACCGACACCGCCGGCGACCGCCTCACCCTTCAGGAAATTCATGGCGGGCGAGCCGATGAAGCCCGCGACGAAGAGATTGGCGGGGCGGTAATAGAGGTCGAGCGGCTTTCCCTGCTGCTCGATGCGGCCGTGGTTCATGACCACGATCTTGTCGGCGAGCGTCATCGCCTCGACCTGGTCATGCGTGACATAGACGATGGTGGCGGCGAGCATCTTGTGGAGCCTGGCGATCTCGACCCGTGTGTTGACGCGCAGTGCCGCATCAAGGTTGGACAGCGGCTCGTCGAACAGGAAGACCTGGGGCTTGCGCACGATGGCGCGGCCGATGGCGACGCGCTGGCGCTGGCCGCCCGACAGCTCGCGCGGGCGGCGCTTCAAGAGCGGTTCGAGCTGCAGGATGCGGGCAGCCTCCTGGACGCGGGCCGCGATTTCCGCCTTTGGAGCGCCTGCGAATTTGAGACCGAAGCCCATGTTGGCGGCCACATCCATGTGCGGATAGAGCGCATAGGACTGGAACACCATGGCGATGCCGCGCTGGGCGGGTGCGAGGCCGTTCACCTCGCGGCCGCCGATCGAAATGGACCCGCCGGTGACGGGCTCCAGACCCGCGATGGAGCGCAGCAGCGTGGACTTGCCGCAGCCCGAGGGGCCGACGAGCACGACGAAGGACCCGTCCTCGACAGCCAGGTCGATGTCCTTCAGCACCTCGACGGCGCCGAAGGATTTGCTGAGCTTCCCGATCACGACTTCGGCCATGGGCGCCTCACTTGACCGCGCCCGAGGTGAGACCCCGGATCAGCTGGCGGGAGAAGATCACGTAGAGAAGAAGCACCGGCACGATGGCCGTCGACAGGGCTGCAAGCACGGCGTTCCAGTCGGTGATGTATTGCCCGAGGAACTGCTGGACGCCGAGCGTGATGGTCTGCCTGCCGCCGGCGGGGGCAAGCAGCAGCGGAAACCACAGGTCGTTCCATACCGGGATCATGGTGAAGACCGCCACGGTGGCCATGGCCGGGCGGATCAGCGGCAGGATGACGTGGAAGAAGATGTTGTATTCCGACAGCCCGTCGCAGCGCGCCGCCTCGCGGAGATCCTTCGGGATCTGGGCGATGAATTCGGAGAGGATGAAAATGGCGAGCGGAAGGTTCTGCGCGGTGTAGACGAGGATCAGCGCCGTGAGCGTGTTGATCAGGTTCAGTTCCGCCACCAGCTGGATGATGGCGACGGAACCGAGCCTGATCGGCACCATGATGCCGATGGACAGGAAGAGGGCGAGCAGCGTGTTCCAGCGGAACTTGTATTCGGTGAGCGCCCAGGCGGCCATGGCCCCGAAGAGGAGCGTGAGGATGATGGCGCCCGCCGTCACCGTGATCGAGTTCAGATAATAGAAGGCAAGCGAGCTGTCGCCGAACACACGCGCATAGCCGACGGGATCGAAATTCGCGGGCGACGGCGGGTGGAGCGGCGTGTTGAAGATGGCGCGCCTGGCCTTGAAGGAGTTCATCACCACCAGCACGATGGGGAACAGCGCCAGCAGCGTGTAGAGCCCCAGTATGGCGTGGACGGCGAAGGCTGAAAGGGGCTTCCTCATCAGAAGCTGTACCTCTGGATGCGGCGCTGCACGAGGAAGAGATAGGCCATGACGCCGATCAGGATGATGATCAGCATCATGGTGGCAATGGCCGAGCCCATTGCCGGATTGCCCAGCTGCAGCTGGTTGCCGAAGAAGGTGCGGTAGAACAGCGTGCCCATGATGTCGGTCGAGAAATTGGGCCCGGCAAGCGCCCCCTTCATCGCATAGATCAGGTCGAATGCGTTGAAGTTGTTGACGAAGGTGAGGATCGAGACAAGCCCGATGGTGGGCCAGATCAGCGGCAGCTTGACCCACATGAAGGCCTGGAACTGGTTGAGGCCGTCGACGGTCGCCGCATCGATCAGTTCATCGGGAATGGCGAGAAGCGCGGTGTAGATCAGGATCATCGGGATGCCGACGAACTGCCAGACGGAGATGAGCGAGACGGTGATGAGCGCCGATGATTCAACGCCGAGCCACGGCGCGAAGAGGAAGCCGAGGCCGAAGAAGTTCAGAAACATCCTGGCGATGCCCCAGAGCGGCGAGAGGATGAGCTGCCAGACGAAGCCGATGACCACGACCGAGAGCATGGTGGGCATGAAGATGAGCGTGCGGTAGGTGGCGCGAAACCTGAGGCGCGGCAGGCTGAGCAGCGCCGCGAGCAGCAGGCCAATGGGGTTCTGCACGCTCATATGGATGAGAAAGAAGATGACGTTGTTCTTCAGCGCGTTCCAGAAGGGGCCGGACCAGGTGGGGTCCAGCAGCAGCGTGTGGAAATTGCCGAGGCCCGCCCAGAGGTGGCTGCCGTCGGACTGGCGGCTGTAGAAGGAGTTGAGAATGGTGGCGAGCAGCGGGTAGATCGAGAACAGCGTGTAGACCAGCACCGCCGGACCGAGGAAGAACAGCAGAAGCCGCAGGTACGCGCCCTGCGGCATGCCGGCCGGTCCGCTGTGCTGTTCCTGCGCCATCCACGAAGACAGAGGGGCCGCGCGCCTGCCCGCGGCCCCTTGCGTCAGCCTACTTCTGCTGCGGGGCGTACCACTTGGCGAGGCCGTCCTGAAGCTGCCTGGCCGCGGCATCCGGAGTCATGGCGCCGTTGATGACCTGGGCCGAGACGTTCCACATCTCGTTTTCGAGGTTCGGCGTGCCGCGCGACAGGATCTGGTAGGAGTTGCGGATCGTCGACTTGCACTCAGCCCGCCAGTTGACGAAGGTCTGTGCCACGTCGTCGCTCAGCGTCACCTTGGCGTTGGAGAGCGGGAAGAAGCCCGGCAGCTCGTTGCCGAGGATGTTGGCGAACTCCTCCGAGCCGATCCATTCCAGGAACACCTTGGCGTCGCCCGGGTTCTTGGTCTTGGCGTTCATGCCGATGCCGATGTCGGTGTGGTCCGAGATGTAGCATTCGGCGGCCCCGGCGGGCAGCGGCGGCTTGAAGGCGCCCATGTTGACCTTCTGGGCGCGGAAGGTGGAGATGTCCCACGAGCCCGCCGCATAGATCGCGCCCTTGCCGAGGCCGAAAAGGTTCTGGCTGTCCGGATAGGTCTGGGCCTTGAAGCCGTCACCCAGATAGGGGGCCCATTTGGCGAGCGTGGCGAAGGTCGAGACATAGGCGGGGTCGGTGAGCCTGCCCGTGCCGGCGATCAGCGCCTTGCGGCCTTCCTCGCCCTTCCAGTAGTTGGGGCCGATGTTCTGGAAGCCCATGGTGGCGGCTTCCCACTGGTCGTTGGTGCCGAGCACGAGGGGCACATAGGCGCCATTGGCCTTGATCTTCTCGAGGACCGCGAAGAACTCCTCCTCCGTCCTGGGCTCGGTGAGGCCCAGTTCCTTAAAGATGTCCTTGTTGTAGATGAAGCCGTGGATCACCGAGGCCATGGGCACGCAGAAGGTGGTCTTGCCGTCATCCGTCGTCCAGGCGCTCCTGGCGACGTCCGAGAAATTGCCCATGGTCGATAGATCGTTGAGCGGGACGAGGAAGCCCTTGTTGAAGAGCTCGAGGGAGGCATCGAAGGGGCGGCAGGTGATGATGTCGCCCGCCGTGCCGCCTTCGAGCTTGGCGTTGAGCGCGGCGTTGTATTCCTTCGGCGCCGTCGGCGTGAACTCGATCTTGATGTCCGGATGCGCCTTCTCGAAGGCGGGGATGATCTTGTCCTTCCAGATCTGGGCATCGTCGTTGCGCCAGCTCTCGATGGTCAGCGTGCCGGCCGAGGCCGCACCCGAAAGTGCGATGGCGGCGGCGGCGCCAAGCAGCAGTGCCTTCAGTCCCTTGATGAGCATTTTGGTCCTCCCGTTTGAAGTTTTCTGGCGGTCATTATGCATCGCGAATGCGCGACATTGCCAGACGTAAGTTGCCGTTTGCGGCGGCGAGCAGCCGCTGCGCCGCAGCAATGCCTTTCGCACCCGCACACAGCAGCACGGCCGGCTTCACGTGGCCCTGGGCAGCTTCGAGCGCGGCCGCGGCGCGCGCCTCGTCCACCTGCGCAATCGTGGCGATTATCCCCGCCGCGCGGCGGCGGAGCTTGGTGTTGCCGGTCCCGACATTGACCATCAGGCCATCATGCACCGCACCCAGCTTGATGTGGGTGAGGGTGGAAAGAAGGTTCAAGGCCGCCTTCTGGGCCGTTCCGGCGCCGAGGCGGGTGGACCCGGCAATCACCTCCGGACCGGACGGCAGGAGAATTTCGAGGCTGGCAGCGGCGGCAAGCCTCGAGCCGGGATTGTTCACCACCGCGATGACGAAGACGCCCTTCTCACGCGCGCGCTTCGCGGCGGCGACCGTGAAGGGCGTGGACCCCGATGCGGCGACGGCGATCATGGTGTCGGCGGAGGTGAGGCCATCGGCCTGCGCGGCGCCGTCCGCAGCGTCATCCTCGGCATCGGCCAGCGTGTCGAACATGGCAGGCCGGCCACCGGCGATGAGATAGAGGATCTTCGCCTCCGGCATGCCGAAGGTGGCGGGAAGCTCGGCGCCGTCCTGCACCGCAACGCGGATCGAGGCGCCCGCACCCGCATAGGCGAGACGGCCGCCGGCGGCGAGGCGTTGCGCGAGCATGGTTGCAGCCCCGGCAATGGCGGGTGCTGCCTGCCGCACCGCGGCGATGGCGCGCGCCTGGCCGTCCGCCAGCGCATCGAGGATGCGCGCATCGGGCCAGGTGTCGATGCCGGTATAGCTGCCCGATTGCTCGGTCTGACGTTCTGCCATGCGCGCCATTAGAGGAGCGGATGGCCGTCCAGGTCAAGGCGCTTTGCCCCGGCATATGATCTGGCGCATGTTCCGATCAGGTGATTTCACCTGACCGGGACATGGGCTAGCATGGACCGCATGAGCACAGGTCCCTTCTTTCTCGGCATCGACGGCGGCGGCAGCCGCTGCCGGGCGCGCATCAGGTCCGCCGGCGGCGCGCTGCTGGGCGAGGCGGTGGGCGGGGCCTCCAACATCTACCAGGATTTCGCGGGCGCCCTCGGCGCCATCATGGAGACCTCACGCGAGGCGGCGAAGCTGGCGGGGCTGACAACCGGGCAGATCCATGCCGGCATGGGCATTGCCGGAATCGTGACCTCGGTGGGGGCGGAGAAGATCGTCGATGCCGCCCTGCCCTTCGCCAGCGTGACGGTCGACAATGACGCCTATGCGGCCTGTGTCGGCGCCTTCGGCGGCGGTGACGGCGGCATCGTGATCGCCGGCACGGGCTCGATCGGCTTTGCGCTGGTGGGGGATGAGCGGCACATGGTGGGCGGCTGGGGATTTCAGCTCGGCGACCATGGCTCGGGCGCCTGGATTGGGCACCATGCGGTGCGGCGCGCGGCCCTCGCCCTCGACGGCTTGCTGCAGCCGACGCGGCTTGTGACCGAGGTGCTGTCACGCACGGGGGCCAATCGCCTGGATCTCTCGCGCTGGTCGGAACAGGCGAAGCCGGTGGATTACGCGCAATTTGCACCGCTGGTGTTCGACTGCGCGGCACAGGGCGACGTGCAGGGCATGATGATCGTGATCGAGGGGGCGGCGGCGATCTCCAACCTCGGCCGGGCGCTGCTGGCGCGGGGGGCCCGCCACATCTGCCTGCTCGGCGGCCTGTCGAAGGTCTATCCGCCCTATCTCGACGCCGACGTGAAGCTGGCGCTCTCCGCGCCTCAGGCTGACGCCATGGACGGCGCCATCATGATGGCGCGCCGGACGCAAGGCCTGGCGGAGCGCTGGTCATGAGCCTGATGGCCGCGGAGGCGGCGGAGGCTCCGCAAGCCGTGGCGCGCTTCCTCGCGTGCAATGCCCGCGCGCTGCGGGAACTGGGCGCGGGACTGCGGCAGGCGCCGCCGCCGGTGATACTGACCTGTGCGCGCGGCAGCTCCGACAATGCGGCGGGCTATTTCAAGTATCTCTGCGAGATCGTGACGGGTGTGCCCTGCGCCTCCGTGGGAGCGTCGGTCGTGTCGGTCTATGGCGGCAAGCTGAGGGCCGAGGGTGCGCTGTGCCTCACCATCTCGCAGTCGGGCCAGAGCCCGGACATCGTGGCGCTGCAGGAGGCCGCGAGGCAAGCGGGCGCGGTGACGGTGGCGCTGGTGAATGTGGAAGACTCCCCCGTCGCGCGGAATGCGGGCATCCGCCTCGCCCTTCATGCCGGGGCTGAAAACAGCGTGGCGGCGACCAAGAGCTTCATCGTGTCCTGCGCGGCGGCTGCGGCGATCGTGGCGCAGTGGTCGGGCGATGCGGCGCTGCTGGCGGCGGTGGAGCGCTTGCCGCAGAGCCTCGATGAGGCCGTGCGCCTTGCATGGCCTGGCTTCACCGGCTTCGCGCGCGATGCCGCCTCGCTGTTCGTGCTGGGTCGCGGGCCCGCCTACCCGATTGCGCAGGAGACCGCGCTGAAGCTGAAGGAGACCTGCGCCATCCATGCCGAGGCCTGTTCGGTGGCGGAGGTGATGCATGGGCCGTGGGAGCTGATGGGGCAGGATTTTCCGGTGCTGATCTATGCGCCCGGCGATGCGGCGCGCGCCAACACGGCGGAGGCCGCCGCCAGGATGCGTTGCACGGGGGCGGAGGTGCGGGTGGTGGGCGACGACCTGCCCTTCGCCGCCACCGGGCACCCGCTGCTCGACCCCATCAGCATGATCGCCACCGCCTATATGGAGATCGAACGCCTGGCCGTGGCGCTGGGCCGCGACCCGGACAGGCCGCGGCTGCTCAGGAAGGTGACGGAGACGCTGTGATGGCCATAGCACTCACCGGCGCGCGTATCTTCACCGGCGACACGTTTCTCGATGGACATGCGGTGGTGATCGAGGGCGCGCGCATCCTGCGCGTGGCGCCCGAGGCGGAGACCGGACGTGCCGAACGGCGCGACCTCGGCGGCGGGCTGCTGGCGCCGGGCTTCATCGACGTGCAGGTGAATGGCGGCGGGGGCGCGCTGCTGAACGACGCGCCAACCGTCGGGACGGTGCGCACCATCGCCACCTCGCACCGGCGCTTCGGCACGACGGGAATGCTGCCGACGGTGATCACCGATGCGCCGCAGGTGATCGCCAGGGCGGTGACGAGTGTGGCGCGCGCCATGGCGGAAGCTGTTCCCGGCGTGCTCGGCATACACATCGAGGGGCCCTTCCTCGACGTTGCACGGAAGGGCGCGCATGCGGCGCGCTTCATCCGCGGCATGGAGGAGGCCGATGCCGATGCCATCGCCGGCTTTGCCATGTATTGCCCGGTGATGCTGACGCTTGCGCCAAACCGCGTGAAGCCCGCGCTGGTGCAGCGCCTGGCGCGGGCGGGCGTGCTGGTGAGCCTCGGCCATTCCGAGGCGAGCTACGCGGAGGCGGTGCAGGCGCTGGCTGTGGGCGCACGCGCCATCACGCATCTCTACAATGCCATGAGCCAGATGACGGGGCGCGAGCCCGGCCTGGTGGGCGCGGCACTGACGGATGCGGAGAGCTATGTCGGCATCATCGCCGACGGTTGCCATGTGCACGATGCGGCATTGAAGGCGGCATTCGCGGCGAAGCCCGCCTCCCGCATGATGCTGATCACCGATGCGATGCCGTCGGCGGCCGGCGGACCCGACTGCTTCGAGTTGCAGGGGCGCACCGTGAGACGCGAGAATGGACGGCTGTCGCTGGCCGATGGCACGCTCGCGGGCTCCGACCTCACCATGGACGCCGCCGTGCGCCATTGCGTGGAGGGGCTGGGGATGGAACTTGGCGCCGTGCTGCGCATGGCCTCGCTCAACCCGGCCTCCTTTCTGCGCTGCGAGCATGAACTGGGCCGCATCGCGCCCGGCCATCTTGCCAGCCTGGTGCTGCTGGGCGAAGACTTGCACGTCAGGCAAACGTGGATCAACGGACAATGAAGACCATAAAGGTGCTCGTCGTGGGGCTCGGCAACATGGGGCTGAGCCATGCGCGGGCCTACAAGGCGATCGACGGATTCGGGATCGCGGGGCTGTGCAGCCGCGGCATCGCCGAGCGGGAGGATTTGAAGGCGGAATTCCCCGACGTGCCCCGGTTCAACGACTGTGCGGAGGCGCTGGCGGCGCTGAAGCCCGATGCCGTGTCGATCAACACCTGGCCGGACACGCACGCGGCCTATGCGCGCATGGCGCTCGAAGCCGGGGCGCACGTCTTCATCGAGAAGCCGCTGGCCGAAACGGTGGCGGAGGCGGAGGAGATCGCGGCACTCGCCAGGCGCAAGGGCCTCAAGCTGGTGATCGGCTATATCCTGCGCGTGCACCCCTCCTGGGTGAAGTTCGTGGAGGTGGGGCGGACGCTGGGCAAGCCCCTCGTCATGCGCATGAACCTCAATCAGCAGTCTTCCGGCGCGCAGTGGCAGGTGCACCGGCACCTGATGAATTCGATCAGTCCCATCGTCGACTGCGGCGTGCACTATGTTGACGTGATGTGCCAGGTGACGGGGGCGAAACCGTTGAGCGTGCATGCGGTGGGGGCGCGGCTCACCTCCGAGATCGACGCCAGTATGTATAATTACGGCCACCTGCATGTGAGTTTCGATGACGGCTCGGTTGGCTGGTACGAGGCGGGCTGGGGGCCGATGATGAGCGAGACGGCCTTCTTCGTGAAGGACATGATCGGGCCCAGGGGCGCCGTCTCGATCGCCATGGAAGAGTCGAAGACGCCGTCGGCCGATGTGGACAGCCACACGAAGACCTCCGCCCTGCGCCTGCACCATGGACTGCTGAACCCCCAGGGCCAGTTCGTGACGCCCGACGAGATCATCCGCATGGATGACGAGCCCGGGCACCAGGAGCTGTGCAACCGGGAGCAGTCGCTCTTCCTCGACGCCATCCGCAATGACCGCAACATGGACCGGCATGTCGAGGACGCCATCAACTCGCTGCGTATCGTGCTGGCGGCGGACCACAGTGTCAGGACCGGCGAGGTGGTGAGGCTGTGAGGCTCATCGGCGCGGTGAGCGAGGGCAGCGGCGCCGTCAACGAGGACGGGCTCGGCTGGCTGGGACCGCGCGATGACGTGACCGCCGCGTGGATCTTCGATGGCGTCACCGGCATCAACCGGCGGAATTACCTTGGCGAGGACACGGATGCGCGCTGGCTGGTGTCGAAAGCCCATGCACGGCTGATGGCGCTGGCCGCTGAGGACATGCCGCCCGCTGCGCTGCTTGCGGCGCTGGTTGCGGGGCTGATCCGGGATTTCGGGGAGGCTTCGGCCGGCAAGGCGATCCCCGCCGACTATGACCCGCCCGCTGCCTGCCTCGTGCTGGTGAAGCGCTATGGGGCGGACTGGCAGGCGCTGCGGCTGGGCGACTCCTGCCTCATCGCGCGCGATGGCGCCGGTCAACACAGCATCCATGCAGCATCGCCCAACACTGTGCTGGACCGCTGGCTGACGCGCGAGGCGAAAAAGCGCCGCGATGCGGGCACGCCCGACGGCAAGGCGCTGCTCGCCGATTTCGCGCCGCAGCTGAAGCAAGGCCGGGCGAAGCGCAACAGGCCGGGCGGCTATTCGATCCTGGAAGCGAGCGCCGATGCGCTGGCCATGCCGGAGACCGTCGATCTCGGACGGCCGGACCGGATTCTCCTCTGCACGGATGGCTATTACCGTGCGGTCGATCACTATGGACTTCATGACGATGCGGGGCTTCTGGACGCCAGCCTGCGCGGCGTCGGAGAGGTTGTGGCCGCGTTGCGGGCGGCGGAGGCGGCCGATCCGGCCTGCGAGCGCTACCCGCGCTTCAAACCGGCGGATGACGCCACCGCCGTGATGCTGGCGCGCTGAGCCGGCCTGCCGATGGCGGCAGCAGGGGTTCACGAGACGAAGATTTCTGTGGATGGACGTGCTGCGACGCCTTTTCTGACGCGCACGGCATCCGGCGGCACTTTCTTTTGCGCGCGGTTCGGTCAAATTTGCTCGCGTGGACGAACAACCGGCAGACGATTCTTCGCCCCTGCTGAACCGCACCGAACTTGTCGGCGCGGCGGCGGCGGCGGCAGCGGTGGGCATTGCCGCCATGTTTCTGGCGCCGCCGCTGGCTGCGCTGGCCACTGCCGTGCTGGCTCTGCTGATGGGGCTGATCACGCTGATCGACTTCCGGCATTTCATCATCCCCAATGCGTTGTCCTACCCCGCCGTGCCGCTCGGCATCGCCGCCAATATTGCGCTGTTCCACCCCGGAGACTGGACGGCGGGGCTGACCGAGAGCCTGCTGGGAGCGGCGCTGGGGGGAGGCATCTTCTTCCTGATGCGCGCCCTGTGGTTCCGCCTGCGCGGCATTGAAGGCTTGGGACTGGGAGACGTGAAGCTGGCAGCCGTCGCGGGGGCATGGCTCGGCCCTGCCCTGTTGCCGACAGCCTGTCTCGTTGCATCCCTGGCTGGGCTTTGCGGCATCATGGTGATGAAATTGATGGGACGCCGTGTCGGGCTGACCGACGAGATCCCGTTCGGCAGCTTCATCGCGCCGGTCATCCTGCTCGTGTGGATCGGGCGGGTCGCAGCGGACGTGCCATTCTGGTGAACCGCACAACCCTTCATTAAGGGTTTGCTTACCGAATCGACGCATAGGATTCACCGATCATTAGGTTTTTCGTCACCGGTCAGGGCCAATGGACCCAGGCCGCAAGGAGTAACGCTTTGCCTCCGGTCGGCCTTCTTCAGGGACTGAGATTGCGCGCATCCGGCCTTCGAGGCGCCACCCTGCTGGGATGCGCCGGGCTTCTGCTTGCATCCTGCCAGGCGCCCACGGCCGGGCTCGAAAGCACGAACCAGATCGATCTCACCGCCAGATCGCCGCAGAAAGTCACCAACCGCGGCGGTGGCCCGGTGATGAAGCCAGCCGCCCAGGCGGCGCGCTATGAGGTGTTTCCCGGCGTCAGCCCCGCACCGGGTGAGGACGGCAGCGAACCGCCGGCGGGGGTGGGCGAGCAGAACGATGGCAAGTTCACCGTCAACCTCGACGGCGCCTCGGTGGCCGAGGCGAGCAAGCTGATCCTGGGCGAGACGCTGGGCTACAACTACACGATCGACCCCAACCTGCAGGGGTCCATCACCATGGTGAGCAACCGGCCGCTCAGCGCGCGCCAGTTGCTCGACGCCTTCGAGGCGTCGCTCAAGATGGCGAATGCCGCCCTCGTTCAATCCGACGGCAGCTTCAGGGTGGTGCTGCTGCAGGCCATGGAGAGTGACGCCAGCAACCTCGACATGGGCAGGAACGTCTCCGCGGGCTATGGCGTGAGCGCGGTGCCGCTGCGCCATGTGGCGCCTTCGGCAATGGTCAACCTGCTCGACGGTTTCATGCAGCAGCTGGGGTCCGCCCGGGCGTGGAACGTCGGCAACATGATTCTGATCCGCGGCCCCGCCTCGCAGCGCCGGTCGCTTGTGGAGGTGGTGACCAACTTCGACATCGACACCATGAAGAACCAGACCTTCGGCATGGCCGCGCTGGAGAATGGCCGCGCCGAGGACATTTCCGCCCAGGTGATGAAGGTCTTTGCCCAGGACAGTGCAAACGCGGGGCCGAACAGCCTCAAGATCATTCCCGTGCCAAGCCTCAACAGCCTGATCATCATCGCCAACGACCAGGCCAAGGTGCGGCGCGCCATCACCTGGGTGAAGCGGCTCGACCGCGAGAACCTCGATGCGCCGAAGTCCTATGTCTATGCCGTGCAGAACGGCAATGCGACGGAGCTGGCGAAGATCCTCAGCGCCACATACGGCGCGGGGGGCGGGGGCGGCACGACGGCGGAGGTGGCGCCCGACAGCCAGCAGATGGACGTCTCGATCGACAGCGGTGGCCAGGACCAGCAGGGACAGAATCAGCAGCCGGGCGACATGGGCGGCATGCCGCCCCAGCCGCCGATGCAACCTGGTCAGCCGGAAAGCGACCCCACCGCAACCTCCAGCACCGCGCAAACCGCGGCCCCGGGATCCGCCAGCACGGGCGGCGCCACGGGTTTTTCCGGCAGCGGCATCCGCATCACGCCGATTGCGGCCAACAACACCCTGCTGATCCGCGCGTCGCCGAAGGACTACCGGGAGATCCTCTCGACCCTGGCGCAGATCGACCAGCCTTCGACGCAGGTGCTGATCAGCACGACCATAGCCGAGGTGCAGCTGAACGACACCCTGCGCTATGGCGTGCAGGCCTATTTCGAAAGCGGAAACTTCAGCTTCATCCTGACCGACCAGACCTCGACCACCGGGCCTGTGATCAGCCCCAAGCTGCCGGGCATGAATTTCGTGGTGGGCGGCATCTCCAGCCCGCAGCTGGTTGTGGACGCGCTGTCGAAGGTCACCAATGTGCGCGTCGTCTCGTCGCCGTCGCTGCTGGTGATGGAGAACGAGACCGCCACCATCAAGGTGGGCGACCAGGTTCCGATCCAGACCCAGACGGAGACCACGCAGGGCGGCCAGACGGTGAATTCCTTCGAATACCGCGACACCGGCGTGGTGCTGAAAGTGAAGCCGCGCGTCAGCGCCAACGGCGCGGTGATGATCGACCTGGGCCAGGAACTCTCCGCCGTGCAACAGGAAACCGGCATCGGCGGACAGCCGAAATTCACCCAGCGCACCATCAACAGCAAGGTTTCGGTGAACGACCAGCAGACGGTGCTGCTGGGCGGCCTCATCAATGGCACGGAGGACCGCAGCCGGGTGACGGTGCCGGGCGCCAACCAGCTGCCGCTGCTGGGCCGCCTGATCGGCACCACGGGCGGCATCGCCACGCGCAACGAAATGCTGGTATTCATCACGCCCACCATCGTGCGCAATGGCCAGGAGGCCTCGCGCATGTCGCAGGACCTGCGCGCCAAGATGAAGAACCTCAACTTCGACTGAGGCCCCGTTGCGCGACAGCATCGTGCGCGCAGGTGGAACCGCTTGCGCCGCGAAAGATGCTCGAACATATGATCCGGCGCATGTTCCGACCGGGTGCTTCCAACTGATCCGAACATGCGCCAGCGGGCTTCTGTAAACGCTTCGATTTGGAATATGGTCTCGTCGTAAAACCGGTTCCAGTTTTGCGACAAGACCATGCTCTATGGAGCGATTGTTCCTGTCCCGCGGGTGTCCGCCGCGCGAAGTTTCCGGTAGGACCGTACGCTGACCGGTATCAGCGCCAGATAGGCGATGCTGACGATCGTAAGAAATTCCCACGGATAGGACATCAGCATCACCACCGCCAGCACCGTGAGGCCGAGCACGGGGAGCACCATGTCGCCCCTGATGCGGCCCATGTGCTTGCCGGAGAAGGTGGGAACGCGGCTGATCATCAGCATGGCAATGACCACCACATAGGGCCCGACTGCGAGCGCCCAGCCATGGCCCTCGTCGATAATGCCGAGGAAGCCGAGGTAGAAGGGCAGCAGGGCAAGCCCCGCGCCGGCCGGCGCCGGCGCCCCGGCGAAGAAACGGTTGGCCCAGGCGGGCTTGTCCGGGTCGTCCAGCGTGACATTGAAGCGGGCAAGCCGCAGCGCGCAGCAGATGGCGAGGACGAGACAGATCACCCAGCCCAGCGTGTGCAGCGCGTTGAGCGACCAGACATAGAGCAGGACGGCCGGCGCCACGCCGAAATTCACGAAGTCGGCGAGCGAATCAAGCTCGGCGCCGAAGCGCGAGGTGCCCTTGAGCAGGCGCGCCAGGCGGCCGTCCACCGCATCGAGGATGACGGCGAGCATGACGCTGGCCACGGCGAGCTCATAGCGATCCTCGAGGGCGAAGCGGATCGCGGTGACGCCGCTGCACAGGGCGAGCAGCGTGATCATGTTGGGCAGCAGGTAGCGCACCGGCACCATGCGGAAGCGGCGCTGGTTCCCGCCGGAGGCCACCGCCTTGTCCAGGCCGCCAGGCGCGCGTTCCATCAGCTGATGCGCCCCTGGCGCTCAGGCTCGCGGGCATCGAGGTCGGCCAGCACGGTCTCGCCTGCGACGGCGCGCTGGCCAAGGCAGGCGAGCGCCTTCACACCGCTTGGCAGGTAGACGTCCACCCGGCTGCCGAAGCGGATCAAGCCGAAGCGCTGGCCGGCGGAGAGGTGTTCGCCCTCGTTGACGAACTTCACGATACGGCGCGCCACGAGGCCCGCGATCTGGACAACGCCGATGCGTAGGCCATCGGCGCGCTCCAGCGTGAAGGCCTGGCGCTCGTTGTCGAGCGAGGCCTTGTCGAGATCGGCATTGAGGAAGAGGCCCGGCACATAGCCGATGCGGCGGATCGCGGCATCGACCGGCGCACGGTTCACATGCACGTCGAAAACGTTCATGAACACCGAGATGCGGGTGACGGGCTCACGCGGGAGATCGAGCTCGACGGGCGGGATCACGTCCTCGATGGCGCTGATGCGGCCGTCGGCGGGGGAGACCACGAGGCCGTCGCGCAGCGGCGTCACGCGTTCGGGATCGCGGAAGAAATAGGCGCACCACAAAGTGAGGATCACCCCCGCCCAGGCCAGCGGCCCGGCATGGAGCCAGAACAGCACCAGCGTGACGGCGGCGAAGATGGCGATGAGGCGGTAACCCTCGCGGTGGATGGGGACCAGGACTTCGGACACGGACTTGGCGATCGACATGGGCCTTCGTCTAGCGAGTTAGCGGGGCATTGTCACGGCATGAGGTTGGCAACCTTTCTGGCAGCCTCCTCCTTCAGTTCGATGACATGGTGACCTTCCGCTTCGGCCTCCTTGAGGATTTCGCGGGCCTGCTCCACCTGGCGCTGGCGGTTCCACATGGCGGCATAAATGCCGTTCCCGGCAAGAAGTTCGTCATGCGTGCCGCGCTCGGCAACCTGGCCGCGCTCCAGCACGATGATCTCGTCGGCGTCGACCACGGTCGACAGGCGATGCGCGATGACCAGCGTGGTGCGGTTCTCGGACACCTTGCGGAGAGCCGCCTGGATCTGGTGCTCGGTGAAGCTGTCGAGCGCCGAGGTCGCCTCGTCGAGGATGAGGATGGGCGGTCCCTTCAGGATCGTCCGGGCGATGGAGACGCGCTGCTTCTCGCCGCCCGAGAGCTTGAGGCCGCGCTCGCCGACGAGCGAGTCATAGCCCCTGGGCAGGCTCATCACGAAACCGTCGATCTGCGCCATGCGGGCGGCCTCCACCACCTCGGCGTCCGTCGCATCCGGGCGGCCGTAGCGTATGTTGTAGCGGATCGTGTCGTTGAACAGCACCGTGTCCTGCGGCACCATGCCGATGGCCGCGCGCAGCGACTCCTGCGTCACGTCAGCGATGTCCTGGCCGTCGATCAGGATGCGGCCGCCATTCACCTCATAAAAGCGGAAGAGAAGGCGCGAGATCGTCGACTTGCCCGCACCGGAGGGACCGACGATCGCCACCGTCCTGCCCGGCGGCACGCGCAGCGACAGGTTCTTGAGGATGGGCCGCTCCGGATCATAGGCGAAGGAGACATTCTCGAAGACGACCTCCGCCGGACCGGCGCGCAAGGGCCTGGCGCCCCGCTTGTCCTCGATCTCGGCATTCACCTTCAGCAGCGTGAACATCTGCTCGACGTCGATCAGGCCCTGCTTGATCTCGCGGTAGGACGAGCCGATGAAGTTGAGCGGCATATAGAGCTGGATCATCAGCGCGTTGATCATCACGAAATCGCCCACGGACGCCTGCCCTGCCCGCACCGCCAGCGCCGACATGACCATGACGATGGTGAGGCCGATCGAAAAGACCACCGCCTGGCCGGAGTTCAGCACGGAGAGCGACACCCAGGTCTTGATGGCGGCCTCCTCGTAAGTCTCCATCGAGCGGGCGTAGCGCTTCACCTCGTGTTCTTCATTGCCGAAGTACTTCACGGTCTCGAAATTGAGCAGGCTGTCCACCGCCTTGGTGTTGGCCTCGGTATCGGCGGCATTCATGTCGCGGCGGATGTTGATACGCCACTCCGTGGCGGCATAGGTGAACCAGATATAGGCCACCACGGTGCCCAGGATAACAGCCGCATAAGCCCAGCCATAGGACCAGGCGAGGATGCCGGCGACGAGGGCAATCTCGAGAATGGTGGGGAAGGTGTTGAACAGCGAGAAGCGCAGCACCGTGTCGATGCCCATGGTGCCGCGCGACACGATGCGCGAGAGCCCGCCGGTGCGGCGCTCGAGATGGAACTTCAGCGACAGCGCATGCAGGTGGCGGAAGGTGCGGACGGCGAGCTCCTTCACCGCGCGCTGGCTGACCCTGGCGAAGACTGCATCGCGGATCTGCGCCAGCACCACCATCATGATGCGGCCCACGCCATAGGCCAGCACGAGGAACACGATCGCCGTGACGGCGGTGGCGGCGATGTCCGCCGTGCCGGTCAGCGCGTCGGTTGCATGTTTGAAGGCATAGGGGGTCGCCACGGTGACGACCTTGGACAGCACCAGCGCCACCAGTGCGAGGACGACGCGCGCCTTCAGGCCCGGATGACCCTTGGGCCAGAGATAGGGAAACATGTCGCGCAGGATGGACCATTCGTCTCCATCCACGTTGAGAGGCCTGTCCTGGCTTTGGGGCGTCCTGCGGCTCATCAAGGCAGCATATAGTTGGCGGGCGCGCCCTTGCGAAGCGGAAACTGGGCGGAGGCTACTGGCCGGTGGCGGCGTTCTCCTCAGGCCTCAGCGGTTCGCGGCGCCTGGGATCGATCGATTCCGAAGTGGGCGCCACGTTGGGAGTCTTGAAGATCTGGCCCGGATAAATGCGGTTCGGATCCCGGATCTGATTCTTGTTGGCCTCGTAAAGCGTGGTGAACTTGGCGCCGCTGCCATAGAGCACGCGGGCGATCGTCCAGAGGTTGTTGCCGGGCTGGATGACCACACGGCCATCCTTCGGCCTGGCAGGCGTGGCGGCGGGCTGCTGCTGGCTCTCAGGCTGCTGGCTCTCCGGCGGCTGGCTCTCCGGCGGCTGGCTCTCCGGCGGCTGGCTCTCCGGCGGCTGGGCGGCGGGCTGCTGGCTCGCCTGCTGGGTGGTTTCTATATCGGACTTGGCGGAACCGTCGGGCTGCGCCCCCTGCGTGGCGGCAGGCTGCTGGCTGGCGTCCACCACCTTATTCGGTTCTTCCCGGACGAAGGGCACCTCGATGCGGTTCAACACCGTGCCAGCCGAATCGAGACCATCGACACGCAGCGTGTGGGGGCCGGGCTTGACCTCGGCCTTAGCCGAGAAGGTCCAGCGGCCATCGGCCCCCACCGGCGCATCGCCAATGAAATTGTTGTCGATGTAGAGGCGGGCCGTGTTGCCCTCATTGCCCTGACCGGAGAACACGATGTTGCCGGCGGAGTCATAGTCAACCGCATCGATGGAGACGAGCTTGGCCGGCTTTTCGGCTTCGGGGACGGGTGCCGGGCCGTCCTGCTTCACTTCGGGCTTCTGCAGCACACGGGTGGGCTGGTCCGGGCTAACGACGGCGACAAGGGCCCCCTTGGACTGATCGGCGGCGGGAACGATGACGGCAACGCTCTGCTGGGAGGCCGTCGCTTCCGTTGCGCCAGGGGCCTTGGATTCGAGCGTGAGGGCGCCGCTGCCGGCGGGGAGCGGCGCCATGGGCACGAGCACGAAGGCGCCATCGCTGTTGGCGGTGGTCTCGCCGATCACCTTGCCGTCGAGCTTCACCACCACATCGGCTCCGGGCGTCGCCGTTCCGGCGATCACGGCCTCGCCGGTCTTTTCGACCCGCACCGTGTCGAAGGCGGGAACCTTGGCGCTGGCGGCGGCGTTGCCCGGCGGCTGCACGACCGGGGTTGCAGGCGGGGATTCAGGCTGTGCCATGGCGGTCTGCTGGCTGGCGCCGGTGTCCTTCGGTGGCTCGGTGGCGGCAGCAGGGGCCGTCGCCGCCGGTTGCTCGGTCGTGGCCGGGGCGGGCGCCGCCGGTTGCTCGGTCGTGACCGGGGCGGTCGTCGCCGGTTGTTCGGCGGTGGCTGGGGCGGTCGTCGCCGGTTGCTCGGCCGTGGCCGGGGCCGTCGCCGCCGGTTGCTCGGCCGTGGCCGGGGCGGGCGCCGCCGGTTGGTCGGTCGTGGCCGAGGCGGGCTTGGCAGCCCCGGCGGTGGTGGCGGGCGCCTGGTCCGGGGTCTTGGGGGCCTCCGTCGATGCGGGGGCGGTGGCCACGACCTCGGGCTTGTGGCCCAGCCACTGGTCACGCGTCAGGCCAGCGACGATGGCCGCGGCGACGATGCCGAGGCCCGTCAATACCAGGATGAGAGTCTTGTTTTGCATGCTTTTGCCGTTCCCAATAACGTGCCGCCGACCGCGGATGTGCCCCTGCCCGGGGAGGTTTTCTTGCCCTTCATAGGGCGCTGTTCCAATTTAGGCAAAGATTTGCAAAGGGAACAACCAGCCTGCGGCGGTATCAACCCCCGTGATTCGGACGATGTCAGGAGACCATACATGAGCCCAGCCCGTAAACTTTGCGTCTACTGCGGTTCCGGAAGCGGCCGGAATCCTGCCTATATGGCCGCCGCGCGGACGCTGGGGAAGGCCATGGCGGATACTGGGATCGGGCTGGTCTATGGCGGCGGCAGCCTGGGGCTGATGGGCGAAGTGGCCCGGTCGGTGCTGGAGAACAGCGGCCACGTGACCGGCATCATCCCCGAGTTCCTGGCCAACCGCGAGCGCATGCTGACAGAGGTGAACGAACTCGTCGTCACCGCCGACATGCATGAGCGCAAGATGACGATGTTTGCCCGCTCCTCCGGCTTCGTCGCCCTGCCCGGCGGCCTGGGCACGCTGGAGGAGCTGGCCGAAATCTCCACCTGGGCGCAGCTCGGCCAGCACCATAAGCCGATCATCCTGTGCAATATCGAGAATTACTGGCAGCCGCTGGTGACTCTGTTCGATCACATGCGGGCCGAGCGCTTCATCCGCGAGGGGCTGGAATTCGGCATGGACGTGGTGAAGCGCGCCGAGGACGTGGTGCCGGCCTTCGAACACCGGCTCAAGACCACGGCCGAACCGGCGCCCGATCGGCCGCTGCTGAACAAGATGTAGTCACGTCCGTGGGCATCATCTTGCCGCAAAACCGGTTCCCGGTTTTGCGGATCATGCCCAGTCCGCTTGGCGGCGCTTCCAGTCATCGCGGATCGCGGCGGCGGAGAAGATGGCGAGAGCGGCCCAGATGATGATGAAGGACACGAGCTTCAGCGGGCTCATCGGCTCGTGGAAGATGAACACGGCGGTGAGGAAGACCAGCGACGGCGAGATGTATTGCAACAGGCCCGCCGTCGAATAACGGATGCGGCGGATCGAGGCGGTGAACAGGATCAGCGCCGCCGCCGTCATGGCGCCGCAGCCCATGAGCATCAGGGTGGAATAGGCATCGGCGCCGAAATGCGCCTGGCCCCGTGACACCAGCCACCATTCGGCCATCAGCAGCGGCGGCGTGACGATGGCGGTCTCGACCAGGAAGCCCTGGGTGGGGCCGACCGGAATGGTCTTCCGCAGGAAGCCATAGAGGCAGAAGGTGGCGGCGAGCATGAGGCCGAGCCACGGCACATGGCCCAGCGCCCAGGCCTGAATCAGCACCGCGACAGTGGCGAGGGCCAAGGCAAGTTTCTGGGCCATGGTGAAGCGCTCGCCCAGGAAGAGATAGCCCATCACCACATTCAAAAGCGGGTTGATGAAATAACCGAGGCTCGATTCCAGCGTGCGGCCCTCCTGGATGGACCAGACATAGAAGCCCCAGTTGAAGACGATGAGGCCGGCGGTGAGAGTGAGGATGGCGAGGTGCTTCGGAGTCCTCACCGCGCGCCAGACGTCGCCCCATTGGCCCATATACCAGACCACGGCGGCGGCAATGGGCAGCGCCCACACCCCGCGGTTGACCGCAATCTCGATGGGGGAGATGTAGCGGATCTGGCCGAAATAGACGGCCATGCCGCCCCACACGAGATGCGCGCCGATGGCCAGCAGAACGCCGGTTTCGGCGCTGCTCAGCGCGCGGGAGGCGGGCTTCTCATGGGTGGCGGTCATTGGGGCCGTTTAGACCCCTCTGACGGTGTTGCGCAAACCCCGGCAGGGCCTTGGCCGCATGTGCAGGGCGCATGACTTAAGCCGCGGAGACACCCTCGCGCACCAGCTTGTAAACCAGCGCGTCGGACAGCGCCTGGAAGGAGGCGTCCACGATATTGGGGGACACACCGACGGTGAACCAGCGGTTGCCCTTGCCGTCGCGGCTCTCGATCAGCACGCGGGTGGTGGCCCCCGTGCCGCCGTTCAGGATGCGCACCTTGAAGTCGGCAAGCTCCATGTCGTCGATGAAGCGCTGGTACTTGCCCAGGTCCTTGCGCAGCGCCACGTCCAGCGCGTTGACGGGGCCGTTGCCCTCGCCGGCATTCAGGTAGACCTGGCCGTCGACCTTCACCTTGACCACGGCTTCCGACACCATCTCCTTGTCGCGCTCCTCGACGATGACGCGGAAGGACAACACGTCGAAATATTTTGGCACGCTGCCGAGCGCGCGGCGGGCGAGGAGTTCGAAGGAGGCGTCCGCCCCGTCATAGGCATAGCCCTGCGCCTCGCGCTCCTTCACGTCACGCAGCAGACCGTCAAGGCGTGGGTCATCCCTGGAGACTTCGAGGCCGGTGCGCTGGAGCGCCGCGATGAGGTTGGACTTGCCGGCCTGGTCGGACACCAGAACCTGGCGGCGGTTGCCGACCGATTCTGGCGGTACGTGCTCGTAAGTCTCCGGCTCCTTGGCCAAAGCAGAGGCATGGATGCCCGCCTTGGTGGCGAAGGCGCTCTTGCCAACATAGGGCGACTGCTTGTTGGGCGAGCGGTTGAGCAACTCGTCAAAGGCGCGCGAGATGTGGGTGAGGCGCTTCAGGCGCTCCGCATCGATGCCCGTCTCGAAACGTTCCGCGAAATGCGGCTTGAGAACCAGCGTGGGGATGATGGAGACAAGATTGGCATTTCCGCAGCGCTCGCCGATGCCATTGAGCGTGCCCTGAATGTGGCGCACGCCCGCGTCCACGGCGGCCAGTGAATTGGCCACCGCCTGTTCGGTGTCATTATGCGCATGGATGCCGAGATGACTGCCGGGCACGCGGCTGGCGACGTGGCGCACGATGGCGCCGACCTCGGAGGGCAGCGTGCCGCCATTGGTGTCGCACAGCACCACCCAGCGGGCGCCGGCTTGGTAAGCCGTCCCGGCGCAGGCCAGGGCATATTCGGGATTGGCCTTGAAACCGTCGAAGAAATGCTCGCAGTCGATGAGCACTTCCTTGGCCGAAGCCTTCGCGGCCTCGACCGTCTGGCGGATCGACTCAAGGTTCTCCTCGTTGGTGCAGCCCAGCGCCACGCGCACGTGATAATCCCACGACTTGGCCACGAAGCAGGCGGCCTTCGACTTCGCCTGCAGCAGCTGCTGGAGACCGGCATCGTTGGAGACGGAGCGCCCTGCCCGCTTGGTCATTCCAAAGGCGGTGAAGGTGGCGCGGGTGTTGCGCTCGGCCGCGAACAGCGCGGTGTCGGTGGGGTTGCCGCCGGGATAGCCGCCCTCGATATAATCGACGCCCATTTCGTCCAGGAGGCCCATGACGACGAGCTTGTCCTCAAGCGAAAAGTCGATGCCCGGCGTCTGCTGCCCGTCCCGCAAGGTCGTGTCGAACAGGTAGATGCGTTCGCGGGCCGGGTTTTGGTTACTCATGACACGTGTCCTGCACTGTTGCCGTCATCCCGGCGAAAGCCGGGACCCCGCTTTGGGCGGCAACCTGGCGGAAAGCTGGGCCCCGGCTTTCGCCGGGGTGACGGAATTTGGGGGTGATCGTCGGCGAGGACACGGGAGAAGAATACGTCACCGCTTCACCTCCCAGCTCGTCGTGCCGTCCTTGTCATCCTTGATGGCGATGCCCATGCCTGCGAGCTGGTCGCGGATACGGTCGCTCTCCGCCCAGTTCTTCGCCTTGCGGGCGTCGAGCCGGGCGGCGATGAGGGCTTCGACGAATGTATCGTCAACCGCATCGCCACCATGGGGTGACGCGAGATTGCCGGTGAAACCGAGCGCCTTCAGCGTTTGACCGAGTTCATTCTGCGCACTTGGGCGGTCAAGCGCATGAAGCCCGGCTATGGCCTTGGGCGTGTTGAGATCATCCGACAAGGCTTCGAGCACGGGCGTAGCGAAGCCCCCCTGCTCCGCATGCAGGGTGCCGACGTTATTGAAGAAGCTTTCCAGCGTGCGCCGACTTTCCTCCAGGCTCTTAATCGTCCAGTCGATGGGTTGCCGATAATGCGTGCGCAGCATGTTGAATCGCAAAACTTCACCCGGCCAGTCGGCCAGGAGCTCGTTGATGGTGAGGAAATTCCCCAGGCTCTTCGACATCTTCTGGCCTTCGACTTGCAGAAAGCCGTTGTGCATCCAGATGTTCGCCATCACCGGCGTGCCGAAGGCGCAGCGGGTTTGGGCGATTTCGTTCTCGTGGTGCGGGAAGATGAGGTCTAGCCCGCCGCCATGGATGTCGAAGACTTCGCCCAAGTAGCGGTTGCTCATGGCGGAGCATTCGATGTGCCAGCCGGGGCGGCCGCGGCCCCATGGGCTGTCCCAGCCGGGCTCGTCATCAGACGAGAGCTTCCACAGCACGAAGTCCGCCGGGTTCTTCTTGTGCGCATCGACCGCGATGCGGGCGCCGGCCTGCTGGTCCTCGAGGTTGCGCTGCGAGAGGCGGCCATAGTCCGGCATGGAGTCGACGCTGAACAGGACCTCGCCCGCCGCCTGATAGGCGTGGCCGCGCGTGAGGAGCATCCCGATCAGCGTGATCATCTGCGGGATGTTGTCGGTGGCGCGGGGCTGCACGGTGGGCTCAAGGCAGCCGAGCTTTGCCACGTCCGCGAAGAACTGGTTCGCCGTCTTCTCCGTGACGTTCCGGATCGCTTCATTGAGCGGAAGATTGGGGAAGTCGCGCAAGGCCCGTGCGTTGATCTTGTCGTCGACGTCGGTGATGTTGCGGACATAGGTGACATGGGCCTCGCCATAAACCTGGCGGAGCAGCCGGAAGAGAAGATCGAAGACAATGACCGGCCGCGCGTTGCCGATATGGGCGAAGTCGTAAACCGTGGGCCCGCAGACATACATGCGCACGTTTTGTGGGTCGCGCGGGACGAACTCTTCCTTGGTGCGGGTCAGCGTGTTGTAGAGACGCAAAGACATGTCGGTTCTCAGGCTTGCCGACCCGGGTACGCTTTGTCTTGGATTTAGGTCAAAGGGCGCCCTGCCAGCGGTTTTCGGCTAGCTGCAAATAATGCCGCAAATGGCGGCGATGGCGGGGCGGTGGATCATTTCGGACCGTAACATGCTTCAGGAGGGGCTTGCGGTCAAGGGTTTGGGCAATTTGCGGGCGAGCCATGCCGTTTCCGCCCTACCGGCGCAGGCTTCACATGGTTAATGCTCTCGTCTGGAATCAGGGCGGGGCCGTGGCACATTTCGGAACGAGACAGACGCCGGAGCGGGGGCAATGACCCACGCCGAACACCGGCAGCACCGGAACGGACTGCTGCTCGTCGCCGCAGCGGCGCTGTGCTGGTCCACCTCGGGCCTGTTCGTGCGGAGCATCAGCGCTGACCTGACAACCATGCTGTTCTGGCGCGGCATCTTTTCCGGCTGCGCCGTCTTTGCGCTGTTCCTGCTGATGGAGCGCGGGCGGAGCCTCTCGATCCTGCGCCGCTTGCGCTGGCCGGCGCTTGCCGTGGCGCTGCTCTCCGCCGTCGGCATGATCACCGGCATCGCGTCGCTGCGCTACACCACAGTAGCCGATGCCATGGTGATCTACGCCACCGTGCCCTTCATGACGGCGGCCCTCGCCTATGTGGTGATCGGCGAGAGGCCCTCACGCTCCACCCTGATCGGCAGCACCGTGGCGCTCCTGGGCGTGGGCGTGATGCTGTGGGGGGCGAGGATGGGCGGCAGCCTGTTCGGCCAGTTCCTCGCCGTGCTGATGACGCTGTCGATGGCGGGCTTCACCACCATCATGCGCAAATACCGCGACGTGCCGATGCTGCCCGCCATGGCGGCCTCCGCCTGGATATGCTCGCTTGCCTGTTTCTGGTTCGCAGCACCCATGTCGATCAGCATTCACGACTTCTGGCTCTGCGCGGCCTTCGGAATCGTGCAGAATGCGGCCGGGCTGGCGCTCTATACCTTTGGATCGAGGCGCGTGCCGGCGGCGGAGGCGACATTGCTGGCCGCCCTCGAAGTGCCGTTTACGCCGCTCTGGGTCTTCGTGTTTCTGGGGGAGACGCCGTCAGTGCAGACGCTGGTGGGCGGCGGCATCGTGCTCGCCGCCCTGTTCATGCACATCGTCTCCGAGTTCCGTCGCAGGCCCGCCGCAATGGCGATGCCGGCGTCGGTTTAGGACACCGACCTGGCGGTCTGGCCGAAAAGCACCTTCTTCTCCTCATCCGTCATCGGCTTCTGATAGGATGGGTTCGCCGCGGCATAGACCTTGGCCACGGCGGGGCGCGCCCTGATCGCCTCGAACCAGCGCTTGAGGTTTGGGAAGTCGTTGAGGTCCTGGCTGTAGCGCTCGTAAGGAACGACCCAGGGGTAGGACGCCATGTCGGCGATCGAATAGTCGCCCGCGAGGAATGGCCGGTCGGCAAGGCGTTTGTTCATGACGCCATAGAGGCGGTTCACTTCCTTGGTATAGCGCTCGATGCCGTAGGGGATTTTCTCAGGCGCATAGATGGCGAAGTGGCCTGCCTGGCCGGACATGGGGCCAAGCCCGCCCATCTGCCAGAACAGCCATTGCAGGACTTCCACCCGCCCGCGCAGGTCCTTCGGAATGAAGAGCCCGGTCTTTTCCGCAAGATAAAGCAGAATGGCGCCGGATTCGAACACCGAAACGGGCTTGCCGCCATCGGCGGGGGCGGTGTCGATGATGGCCGGCATGCGGTTGTTGGGCGAGATCGCCAGAAAATCCGGCTTGAACTGGTCACCCTTGCCGATGTCGACCGGGTGAATGGTGTAGGGAAGACCCGCTTCCTCCAGGAAGATCGTGATCTTGTGACCATTCGGTGTTGGCCAGTGATAGAGTTCGATCATCGGCGCTGCCTTTCTGTAATTGGCTCGATTACCGAATTAGGCACAGGAGACCGGACCTTCAAGGAGAGTTTCTGCTCCTGCAGCCATTTGCTTGGGCTTGCACCCTTCACCCGCAAAAACTCACGATTGAAGTTGGATTTTGTGTTGAAGCCGCTCTCGAGCATGGCGGTGGTGACCGTTTGCCCCGCGAGCAACAGTGCACACGCTTCGTCGATACGCCGCCGGTTGATGTAGCGCGAGACGTTCTCGCCGGAGGTCCTGTTGATTGCCGCCGAGAGTTGCTTTGCGGGAACCAGAACCCGGCGTGACAGCCGATCCAGCGTCAGATCCGGATCCTTGAAGGGCTTGTGGGTCGCAAGATAGGCGTCAAGCGTGGCGAGGATCGAACGATCCCGGTCAGCGTCAACCGGCGTCGGACTGATCGTCTCCTGCGGTTCATCCCGTTGGCTTTCCATGGACTGCGACAGGCCCAGCACGCCGAGACTGAGAAGCGACAGCGACGAAAGAAGGCTCGGCAGCCAATACAACGCCACCGAAGACCCCCGGGAAAGTCCGAAGGCTATGGCGACATCGCATGCCGCCGAGGCGATGAGGGACAGCGCGATGATGCGCCAGGCAAGGAGCGGTATGCCGCCGCTCTGCAGGCGGCTGTGCGGCAGGCTGACCTCGCCGCTGCCGAGGCGAAGCAGCATCGCGGCGCCATAGGCTGCAAAACTGAGAGGAATCAGCACGTCGAGCAACATCGGGATCGTGACGAGAACGAGAATCGCCAGGACCGGACCAACGGCGTGCAGCGCCCAGCGTCGAATTCCGCCATCATCTCCGGCCGCATGTGCAAAGGCAATCCAAACGGCTGGGGGAACGACGGTAGCTCCCAGCACCTGCAGCGGCTTGAGCTCCATGACGCCATAGTACTGCACGAGGGACAAGATCGCGCTTTGGAAGGAACAAATCGCGACGAGCGCCAGCAGAGACGGGTGGGTCTCCCGCAGGACGAGGCGGTAAATCAGGAAGCCCGCCAGAAGCAGGGCTATGAACATCGGAACAGGCAGGACGGGCATCAAGGACTCTCTGGAGCAGCGTCAGCACTGTCCATTTAGGTCCTTTTTCCCGTTCCGCGCGTCCTTTTTCCGGTTTGAGGTCGTCCCGGCGGGGCCAGCCATGGATCATCGGCCTTGCAATCCAACGAAAGGACCCGCCATGAAACGCTCCCTGCTTGCACTCGCCCTCCTGGCCTCAGTTTCGGCAACCGCGGTCGCGGAACCGCCTGGCCTGATCACCCGAGATATCTCAGCGCCCCATCATGGGCGGGCGATGGATATCGCAGTCTGGTACCCAGCCGAAAACGGACAGGAGACGACCTTTGCCGAAAGCCCCGTGTTCAAAGGTGGTCCGGTCCGTGAGGGCGCAGCCCCCAGGGCTGGAAAGCATCCCGTCGTTCTTCTCTCTCACGGCATGGGGGGCAGCTTTTTGAGCCTGAATTGGCTGGCGACGGGGTTGGTATCCCATAACGCGGTGGTGATTGCAGTGAACCACCCAAATGGGTCCTTCCATGACAGGCACCCGAAGAAGATGTTCGATCACTGGACCCGCGCGCAGGATCTCGAGGTAGCGTTGGAGGACGTCCTCGCCGACAAGACCCTCTCTGCGGTCATTGACCCCTCACGGGTCTATGCCGCTGGTTTCTCCTTCGGCGGCTGGACGGTGCTGTCGCTTGCCGGTGTCAGAGGCAGGCTGGAGAACAGTTTATCCTACTGCGCGGACGCCCCCAAACGCGCGACCCCCTGCACAGATCTCTCGACATTCGGTGTCAACCGGCAACAGACAAACCATGCCGCATGGTCAGCGAGTTACAAGGACGCGCGCATCCGCGCGGTGGCGGCTATCGACCCCGGCCTCACACACGGGCTTACACCGGATGATGTCCGTGACGTCGATCAGAAGGGTTTGCTGCTGATCGGCCTTGGTCAGGGCGAGGACCGCCTCTATGCGACCGACACAAGCGACGACGGATCTGGCTTCGAAGCGCTGGTGCCAGGCGCCAAGGTCGAAAACCTGGTGCCCGCCAGCCATTTCACGGCCATGCCCATCTGCAAGCCCGAAGGGGCACACATTCTCGTCAAGGAAAAGGATGACCCTGTCTGCACTGACCCGGCGGGTGGCAACCGGCAAGACGTCCATGACAGAATCATCGCCCTGGTGGCCCAGCACTTCGGACTCGACTGACTACGGGCAGTGAGGCGGCGAAACCTTACTCCGCCGCCTCAACCATGTCATCGTCGTCCGGTTTCGGGCGGGAGGCCATTTCCTTTTTGATTTCCTCGGCAACGAGGAAGGCCAGTTCAAGGGCCTGGGCCGCGTTGAGGCGCGGGTCGCAGAAGGTGTGGTAGCGGTCGTTCAGGTCCTCGTCGCGGAGTGCGCGCAAGCCCCCCGTGCATTCGGTAACGTCCTTGCCGGTCATCTCCACATGGATGCCGCCAGCATGGGTGCCCTCCGCCTGGTGCACGCCCATGAAGCGGCGGACTTCGCCCAGCACCGCCTCGAAGGGACGCGTCTTGTAACCGCTCGTCGACTTGATGGTATTGCCGTGCATCGGGTCGCAGGACCAGACAACGACCTTGCCCTCGCGCTTCACGGCGCGAATGAGATCCGGCAAATGCTTCTCCACCTTGTCGGCGCCGAAGCGCGCGATGAGGGTCAGCCGACCCGGCTCGTTCTCGGGGTTCAGCGCATCGATGAGGCGGATGAGTTCATCCGGCTTCAGCGAAGGGCCGCACTTGAGGCCAATGGGGTTCTTCACGCCGCGCATGAACTCCACATGGGCATGGTCCGGCTGGCGGGTGCGGTCGCCGATCCACAGCATGTGACCTGATGTCGCGTACCAATCCCCGCTCGTCGAATCGACACGGGTCAAAGCCTGCTCATAACCCAAGAGCAGCGCCTCGTGGCTGGTGAAGAAATCGGTGGTGCGGAGCTGCGGCGCGGTATCGGCATTGATGCCGCAGGCGCGCATGAAACCCACGGCTTCGGTGATGCGGTCCGACAGCTCCTGATAGCGCTCATAGGCGGGCGAATCCTTCAGGAAATCGAGGGTCCATTTATGGACATGCTCAAGGTTCGCATAGCCCCCCTGGGCAAAGGCGCGGAGCAGATTGAGCGTGGCGGCCGACTGGCGGTAGGCCATGATCTGGCGCTCCGGGTCCGGCCGCCGGGATTCGATTGTCGCCTCGGCACCGTTGACAATATCGCCGCGGTAGATCGGCAGCTCCACTCCACCGATCGTCTCGGTGGGCGAGGAACGTGGCTTGGCGAACTGGCCGGCGATACGGCCCGCCTTCACCACCGGCTGGCCGCCGGCGAAGGTGAGCACAACCGACATTTGCAGGAAGACGCGGAAAAAGTCGCGGATGTTGTCGGCCGAATGCTCGGCGAAGCTCTCGGCGCAATCGCCGCCCTGCAGCAGGAATCCCTTGCCCTCGGCGACGCGGGCAAGCTTGCGCTTCAGCTTCCGGGCCTCGCCGGCGAAGACCAGCGGCGGGAAGCCCGCGAGCTGCTGTTCCACGGATTGGAGCTTGGCCAGGTCCTGGTAAGCGGGCACCTGCACGACCGGGAAATTCCGCCAGCTGTCAGGTGTCCAGTTTGTCATCATTTCGTTTACTCCAGTTCTACAAAAGGGATTGGCCCTAACCAATCCAAAAACTGTCTTTGCCAATACACTGCCTGCTGGAAAGGTTCCAGCCTGTGCTGATGGCCCGGAGGGGCAATGCTGAGGGACTATTATTTTGCGAGATGGGACCAGGCATATGAGGTCCTTGCCGCCGGCCATCCACCGATGTACGTCCGTCTCCTGGCGCTGAACGCATTATTTCTCGCCATTTATGCCTTCCGCAGAGTCTCCGGTGCCCGGCCCATGCCGGTGGCCTCCGCCCTGTTCGTCCAGTTGGCCGCAGTGGCCGCCAGCATTGTCGTCCTCTACCAGCGGGAAGTGCAGAACTATCTGATCTCTCTCATGGACCGGCTTTGAGGAGTCCTGAAAAGGCGGCCTTCGCCGAGCCATAAGGCTGCTGCAGTTCAACGTTCCAATAGCGAAGGCTGACAAGCGGAATCGGATCGCCCGTTGCGGCGCAGCGCACGAACTCCCCTTCCCGAAGGACCCGGAAATCGGCATCAAGGTAGCGGATTACCGCCTCTTGGCGAGGCTTATTCGTTTCGAGACTATTCATGGAGCGGAATCTAGCCGGATTTGTGCCCATTTGAAGGCGCCGAAACCTTGGACAAAGCCGGTCCGATGCGCTTAGGTTCAACGCCATGAGCGAAAAATCCAGCCACGAACAGCTCCTCGACACCTATGCCAAACTCGCTGTGCGCACCGGCCTCAACCTGCAGAGCGGTCAGCAGCTGGTGATCACGGCGCCGCTCGATGCGGTGGCATTGGTGCGCCGCATCACCGAGCACGCCTATAAGGCCGGGGCCAGCCTCGTGACCACGGTCTACGCCGATGACGAGACCACCCTTGCCCGCTATCAGCATGCCCCAGAGGACGCTTTCGACGTGGCGCCCGCCTGGCTGTTCAACGGCATGGCAGAGGCCTTCCGCGGCGGGGCCGCGCGGCTGGCCATTGCCGGCGAGAACCCGGCCCTGCTCGCGGGGCAAGACCCGGACAAGCTGTCACGCGCCAACAAGGCGCGCTCCATGGCTTATCGCCCGGCCCTCGAGCTGATCACCGGCTTCGCCATCAATTGGTGCGTGATTGCAGCGGCAACGCCTGCATGGGCCCGGTCGGTGTTTCCCGGAATTCCCGGGGCCGAGGCCATGGACCGTCTGTGGCGGGCGATCTTCACCTGCACCAAGGCCGACCTGCCGGACCCGGTCGCGGCCTGGGAAAGGCACAACGATGACCTGCGCCGCCGCACCGAGTTCCTGAACCGGCGGCGCTACCGCGCGCTGAAATACGCAGGACCCGGAACCGATCTTATGCTCGGCCTTGCGGAGGAGCACAACTGGAAGGGCGGCGGCGGCAAGGCGCTGAACGGCGTGTTCTGCAATGCCAACATTCCGACCGAGGAGGTGTTCACCGCGCCCCACAAGGACATGGTGGAGGGCGTGGTGCGTTCCTCGAAGCCGCTGTCCTATCAGGGTTCGCTGATCGACGGCATCCGCGTGCGCTTCGAGCGCGGAAAGATTGTGGAGATGACGGCGGAGAAGGGTCAGGATGCCTTTCGCAGTCTCATCGACACGGATGAAGGGGCGGCGCGGCTCGGCGAAGTGGCCCTCGTGCCGCATTCCTCGCCGATTTCGAGGAGCGGCCTGATCTTCAACAACACGCTGTTCGACGAGAATGCCGCAAGCCACATTGCGGTGGGCCAGTCCTACACCGAAAACATCCGCGACGGCTCCACGCGCTCCAGGGAAGAACTCGCGGCGCTGGGCGCCAATTCAAGCCTCGTGCATGTGGACTGGATGATCGGCTCTGGCGATCTCGACGTCGACGGCATCCTGGCGGACGGCACATCCGAGCCGCTGATGCGCAAGGGCGAATGGGCGATCTGATGCGCTACAGAAACTGGCCTTGCCGGGGGCTGTCTTCGCGCACCTTCACCTCGCCATCGGCGAATTCAAGGCGCAGCGTTTCCCATTGCTTGACATCTGCCGCGGCGTGCACGGGCTTGCCCTTGTCATCGCGCACCAGGGCGAAGCCCCTGCGCAGCACCGATTTGTAGGACAGCGTGCCCACGAGCTTCGCCAGCCCGTCAAAGCGCTGGCGCTGGAAGGCGACGAGACGTGACAAGGCCCGCGCGGCGCGCCTTCCCGAAAGTTCGAGCGAGCGGCGCTCATTGGCGATCATGGTCCGCATGGGGGCCAGCGTAAGGCGCGGCGCAACGCGGCCGAGGCGCGCGGTCTGCTCGCGCGTGTTGGCCTTCAGTGCCCGGAGGAGGCGGCCCGAGGCGGAATCGAAGCGCTGGCGGACCAGGGCGAGCAGTTCGTCGGGACGGGGCAAGGCGCGGGCGGCGGAGCGAACACGGGTCTGGCGCTCGTCCATGTAGCGGCTGAGGCCGCCCTGCATGCGGGCATCGAGGCGGGCCACCTCCGCCACGAGGTCGGCGCGCACCGGAACGGCCTTCTCGGCGGCGGCCGTGGGAGTTGGCGCGCGGAGGTCGGCGGCATAATCGATCAAGGTCGTATCGGTCTCATGGCCGATGGCGGAGATCAGCGGGATGGCGCTGGCCGCGGCGGCGCGCACCACGATTTCCTCGTTGAAGCCCCACAGGTCCTCCAGCGAGCCGCCGCCGCGGGCGACGATGATCACGTCCGGCTTCCGCGCCATGCCGTTGAATCCTGCGATGGCGGCGGCCACTTCCGCCGCGCAGGTCTCGCCCTGCACGCGCACCGGCCAGACCATGACGTGGCGCGGAAAGCGGTCGTTGAGGCGGTGGAGGATGTCGCGGATCACAGCGCCGGTGGGCGAGGTGACGACGCCGATGAGTTCCGGCAGGTAGGGAATGGGCCGCTTGCGCGCGGCATCGAACAGGCCTTCGGCCGCGAGCTTCTTCTTGCGCTCCTCCAAGAGCGCCATCAACGCGCCGGCGCCGGCGGGCTCGACCGACTCGATGACGATCTGGTAGGCGGACTTCATCGCATAGGAGGTGATCTTGCCGGTGGCGATGACCTCAAGCCCCTCCTGCATCCTGGAGCGCAGCCGGTTGAAGCTGCCGCGCCAGATCACCGCATCGAGCTTGGCGCCCTCGTCCTTGATCGAGAAATAGCAATGGCCGGAGGAGGAGGGCCCACGATAGCCCGAAATCTCGCCCCGCACGCGCACATGGCCGAAAGCGTCCTCCAGCGTGCGCTTCAGCGCATTGGCAATCTCCGAGACCGAATATTCCCCGGCATTGGCGCCGCCGGTCTCGATGATCTCGCCGGTTTCCGGGTCATGGTCCCAGATCGTGGACATGGCACATTCCGCGCTTTGATTCATGCGCATCAAATGCGAGAAGGCGGGCGAAAGCAAGGACGGGTGTGGCCATGAACATTCTTCTGATCGGGTCCGGCGGCCGGGAACATGCGCTGGCCTGGGCGATTGCGGCGAGCCCGCTCTGCGACAGGCTGTTCGTGGCGCCCGGCAACCCCGGCATCGGCCAGATCGCCCGCAACCTGGCCCTGAACGTGATGGACCATGCCGCCGCCATCGCCTTCTGCCGCGACGAGACCATCGGCCTCGTCGTGGTAGGCCCCGAGGCGCCGCTTGTGGCGGGGCTGGCGGATGACCTTGCCGCCGCCGGCATCAAATGCTTCGGGCCGAAGAAGTTTCCCGCCCAGCTCGAAGGTTCCAAAGGCTTCACCAAGGACATCTGCGCCACATACGGCATTCCCACCGCGGCCTATGGGCGCTTCAAGGACAAGGCAGCGGCACTTGCCTATCTCGACCGGCAAGGCGTGCCCATCGTCATCAAGGCGGACGGGCTTGCGGCGGGCAAGGGCGTTGCCGTGGCGATGGACATGGGCGCGGCGCGCGCCGCCATCGAGGATATCTTTTCCGGCAGATTCGGCGGGGCAGAATGCGTGATCGAAGATTTTCTCGAAGGCGAGGAGGCAAGCTTCTTCGTGCTCAGCGACGGGCGGAACGCCCTGCCGCTCGCCACCGCGCAGGACCACAAGCGCGCGGGTGATGGCGACACAGGCCCCAACACCGGCGGCATGGGCGCTTATTCCCCTGCCCCCTGCATGACGCCCGCACTCTGCGATGAGGCCCTCGAAAGGATCGTCAAGCCCACAATCCGCGCCTTGCGGGAGATGGGGCACCCATATGTTGGCGTGCTCTATGCCGGACTGATCCTGACCAAGGACGGCCCCAAGCTCATCGAATACAACTGCCGCTTCGGCGACCCGGAAGCCCAGGTGCTCATGATGCGGCTGAAGGACGATCTCGTCACCCTGCTGCTCGCTTGCTGCGACGGCACGCTGGACAAGGTGTCGGTGCGCTGGCTTGACGACGTGGCGCTCACCGTCGTCATGTGCGCGAGGGGCTATCCCGGCGAGGTGGTGAAGGGCGCCGAGATCCGCGGCCTCGAAGGCGCGTCCGCCATGGAGGGGATCGAAATCTTCCATGCGGGCACGGCGGAGAAGGATGGCCGGATCGTGGCCAGTGGCGGACGCGTGCTGAACGTGACGGCGCGCGGCGCCACGGTGCGCGAGGCGCGCGACCGGGCCTATGCCGCCGTGGACCGCATCGACTGGCCGGAGGGCTTCTGCCGCCGCGATATCGCCTGGCGGGCGCTGGCACGGGAGGAGCGGCAGTGATTCATGGCTTTCCGCAGACCCACGCCATGTGGCACAAGGCGGCGCCCGCGCTGATGCAGCGCTTCACCCGCGTGATGCCGGACCTGCTCTGTCTCTTTGTTTGGCCGCTTTTTCGACGGTCAACCGCTGTCCGCTTGACCTGAAAATGCTGTATGGCCATTCCTCCTGCCCGGAGAACGATACGAAGAACGACGCCTGTTCCAGGCGCGCCATGGCGCAGGACATGATGGCGCTGATGAGGAGCCCAGGGCACGACCGCTTTGCTGTGGCGGGCCATGACGGTGGCGCAGGCATTGGCTATCGCATGGCGCGGGGTCATCCTCAAGCCGTCTCCTGCCTCGCCGTGCCCGACATCGTGCCGACCCATGCGATGTGGCACAATTTCACCGTCCGGCTGGCGATGAGGGCCTGTCACCGGCTGTTCCTCGCCCAGCCGCATCCGCTCGATCCCCTGGCCCCCGGACTTGGCGGCATCGACAAACCGCAAGGCTGTGTGGCGCGCCAGATCAGGCGCTGGAGCGGGCAATATCGCGCGTCCGAGACCCGCGCGGGTGTCGCTTCGCTGCTGGGGCGCGAGCGGGACCTTGGCGTTCCAGCCGTCGACAGCTACATTGAGGGCTGTCGCCGCCGCACCGGGCGGATCGGCTTTGCTGAGCTTTCGATCCATATGGCTTACGACTTTTTCCGTCTCGCGGCGATCCTGCAGGGCATTCTGGGCCGGGTTCGGGACGGCAGCGCGGCCAATGCGGATGCAGCGGCCGTGGCGCGGCAGGTGCGGCCGCTGGCCGAAACGGCATGGTGCTTCGCACGCAAGGCGGGCGCATGAGCGAGCCATCGATTGGCCTTGCGCTGGGCGGCGGCAGCGCGCGCGGACTTGCGCATATTCCGGTGCTGGAGGTGTTCGACGAGCTGGGCATCAAGCCGAAGGTGATCGCCGGTTGCTCCATCGGCGCGCTGCTGGGGGCGGGTTATGCCGGGGGCCTGACCGCGAAGGAGATCCGCGAGCGCGCCGAGCTGCTGCTGTCAGGCCGCATCGGGGCGCTGAAATTCGCCTTCGGGCAGAAGCGGGTCAATCCCTTCGAGCTCCTGGCGCTGCGCGGCCTCGCTTCGCTGCATGTGCATGGCGAGAAGCTCGCCTCGCTGGTGCTGCCGGAAACCTTGCCGGAGATGATCGAGGACCTGGCAATCCGCTTCAAGGTGATCGCCACCGACTTCGATGCGATGGAGGAACGCGTCATCGAACGCGGGTCCCTGGTGAGGGCGTTGGGCGCCTCGATTGCCATTCCGGGCGTCATCCTCGGCCCGCAATATGACGGGCACAGCTATGTCGATGGCGGCGTCACCAATCCGGTGCCGTTCGACCATGTGCGCGACGGCGTGGACATCGTGGTCGCCGTCGACGTCACCGGGCGGCCGCGCGAAGCCAGCCGCAGGAACCGCACCAACATGGATCTGGCGGTGGGGTCCATCCTCATCCTGTTCAACCAGGTGGCCAGCCTGCGGCGGCAGATCAGCCCGCCGGACATCTATGTGCGGCCGGCGATCGACTCGTTTTCCGCCGGCGACTACTTCCGCATCGGGGAGGTGCTGGAGCAGGCCCGGCCGGCGAAGGACCAGCTGAAGCGGGAACTCGAAAAGCGGCTCAGGGCCGCCTCGACTTGAAGAAGTCCTTCAGCATTGCCTTTGCCCGCTCACCGCCCAGCCCGCTGTAGACGTCCGGCGCGTGGTGGCAGGTGGGCTGGCCATAGAAGCGGACGCCGTGCTCCACCGCCCCCATCTTTTCGTCTCCCGCCGCGAAATAGAGGCGGCGGATCCGCGCGAAGGAGACCGCCGCCGCGCACATGGCGCAGGGTTCGAGCGTGACGAAGAGATCGTAGCCGGCGAGGCGCTCGGAGCCGAGGACTTGGGCGGCGGCGCGGATCGCCAGCATCTCGGCATGCGCGGTGGGGTCCCTCAGTTCCAGCGTGCGGTTTCCGGCCCTTGCGATGACGTTGCCCGCCTTGTCGGCCACCACGGCGCCCACGGGAACCTCGCCGCGCAGCGCGGCGGCTTCGGCCTCCTCGAAGGCCGTCGCAAGGGGGGCTGGCAGATTCAGTCGCATCGTGCCAATTGGGGCATTGATGAGTGACGGGTCAAGATGAGCGAATTCGAGGGGGAACGCATCGCCAAGGCGGTCGCGCGGGCAGGCGTCTGCTCGAGGCGCGATGCCGAGCGGCTGATCGGCGAGGGCCGGATCAAGGTGAACGGCAAGGTGCTGGCCTCCGCCGCCACCAATGTCACGGCCCGGGATGTGATCCTGATCGACGGCCAGCCGCTGCCGCGGACGGAGGCGACCAGGCTGTGGCGCTATCACAAGCCGGCGGGCCTCGTCGTCTCGAACCGCGATCCGCAGGGGCGGCCGACCGTGTTCGAGAAGCTGCGTGAGCAATTGCCGCGTGTGGTCTCCATCGGGCGGCTCGACATCAATACCGAGGGACTGCTGCTGCTGACCAATGACGGCGCGCTCGCCCGCTTCCTCGAACTCCCCGCGACGGGCTGGACGCGGAAATATCGCGTGCGCGCCTTCGGGCACATCGGCGAGGCTTCGCTCAGCAAGCTCGCGAAGGGTGTGGAGGTCGAGGGCGTGCGCTATGGCCCCATCGAGGCGCGGATCGAGCGCGTGCAGGGTGACAACACCTGGCTGACGATTGCCATTAAGGAAGGCAAGAACCGCGAGGTGAAGCGCATCTGCGAGCATCTGGGCCTGCAGGTGAACCGGCTGATCCGCACCGCCTTCGGCCCGTTCCAGCTGGGCGAGCTGCCACGCGGCGGCATCGAGGAGGTTCCGGCACGGGCGATGAAGTCCTCGATCGGGGAAAAATTCTTCAAAAAGGAAGATGATGCGCATCGTCGGCGGAAAGTTCAAAGGCCGTAGCATCGCGCCGCCGTCCGGCCCGGCGACGAGGCCCACCACCGACCGCGTGCGGGAGTCGGTGTTCAATATTCTGGCGCACGGCGTTGAGGGGCTCCCGCTCGGCGGCATTCGGGTGCTGGACCTGTTTGCCGGCACGGGCGCCATGGGGCTTGAGGCCGTGTCGCGCGGCGCGCGCTTCTGCCAGTTCGTGGAGGACAGCGCGGAGGCGCGCGGGCTGATCCGCAAAAACGCCGATGCGCTCGGCGTGATCGGGCTCGTGAAAATCTGGCGGCGCGATGCGACCTCGCTCGGCCCCTGCCCGCCGCAGCCGCGCTTCGACCTCGTCTTCGCCGATCCGCCATATGGCAAGGGGCTGGGCGAGAAGGCGCTGGCTTCGCTCATGGCCGGAGACTGGCTCAACCCCGGCGGCACCGTCGTGCTGGAAGAGTCGCAGAAGGCCGAGGTCAGGGACATTGCCGGGCTCGCACTGATCGGCGCGCGCGACTATGGCGACACCAAGATAAGATTTTACAGGAGAGACTGACGTGAAGATCGCGAAGCTTGAGACCTTCTGCAACGAGTTCGTCGGCTTCGTGCGGGCGACGGCCGACACCGGCCATCAGGGATGGGGCCAGGTCTCGACCTATAATTCCGACATCACCTGCGAAATCTTCCACCGCCAGGTGGCGCGCCACGCGCTGGGTGCCGATGCGCTGGACTTTGCCGACACGCTGGCCCTCATCGGCGAGCGCGAGCACAAATATCCGGGTTCCTATCTGCGCCGCGCCATGACGGGGCTCGATACGGCGCTTCTCGACCTGCGCGGCAAGCTGGAAGGAAAGCCCGTCACCGTCCTGCTCGGCGGCACGCCGGGCAAGCTCCGCGCCTATGCCTCCTCGATGAAGCGCGATATTACGCCCGCGGACGCAGCGAGGCGCCTGTGCCGCCTGCGTGACGAGAAGGGCTTCGACGCCTTCAAGTGGCGCGTCGGCTCCGAATGCGGGCGCGACAGGGACGAGTGGCCCGGCCGCACCGGGGAAATCGTGCCCACCGTTTCGCGCGCGCTGGGCGATGGCGTGGCGAAGCTCGTCGACGCCAACAGCTGCTATTCGCCGAAGCGCGCCATCGAGGTGGGGCGGCTGCTGGAGGCCGAGGGCATCTCTCACTTCGAGGAGCCCTGCCCCTACTGGGAATTCGCCTGGACAAAGGAGGTGACGGATGCGCTGTCCATCGACGTCACCGGCGGCGAGCAGGATTGCGAGTTCACGGCCTGGGAAACGATGATCGGCATGCGCGCGGTGGACGTGGTGCAGCCGGACGTCATGTATCTGGGCGGCATGCTGCGCACGCTGCATGTCTGCAAGATGGCCGAGAAGGCCGGCCTTCCGGTGACGCCACATGCGGCGAACCTGTCGCTTGTCACCATGTGCACCATGCATTTGCTGAGGGCCATTCCGAATGCCGGCAAGTATCTCGAATTCTCGATCGAGGAGGCGGATTATTATCCCTGGCAATATGATCTGTTCCTCGGCGAGCCCTACCGGATCGAGGACGGCAAGGCGACCGTCACGGAGGCGCCGGGCTGGGGTGTCGAGATCAACCCGGCCTGGCTCGACAAGGCGCAGTACAAGGTGAGCGAAGTCTGAAGTCAGCTAACCCTTTTTACCGTCTCCCGAACAGCTTTTCGATATCCGCCAGTTTCAACTCGATGAAGGTCGGTCGCCCGTGGTTGCATTGGCCGGAATTGGGGGTCGCTTCCATCTCGCGCAGCAGGGCGTTCATTTCCTCGGGGCGGAGCTTGCGGCCGGAGCGCACGGAGTTGTGGCAGGCCATGGTTGCCAGCACGTGATTGATGCGGTCCTCAAGCCCGGTGGCGACACCGAGTTCGGCGAGCCCGTCCGCCACATCGCGAACGATGCCGGAGACATCCGCACCGCCGATGGCGGCGGGAACCTCGCGGATGATGACAGCGCCATCGCCGAAGGCTTCGAGAACGAGGCCTCCCCGGGCCAGCATCTCCGCGGCCGCGGCGAGGCGTTCGACTTCGACCGGATCGAGATCGACGACCTCGGGCACCAGAAGCGGCTGGGTTTCGATGCCCCTGTCCGCGCGTTCCCGCTTCAGGCGCTCATAGACAAGACGCTCGTGGGCGGCGTGCTGGTCGACGAGGACGAAGCCGTCCATCGTCTGGGCAACGATGTAATTGTCATGGATCTGGGCGCGCGCCTGGCCAAGAGGATAATTGGGCTGCGCGGCGGCAGGCTCCGGCATGGGGGCTGATGCCGGCGGCATGGCCATGGCAAGCGCCGCCTGCTTCTCCTCCTCATCGAAGCCGCGGTGGTTGAAGGGGCGCGGCATGACGTTCCGGAAGGACGAGAGGGTCTGGCGCGACAGCCGCGTATCGGGGGCGCGCCTGCCCGCCAGCGCATCGCGAATGGCGCTGACGATGAGGCCGCGCACCAGTCCGCCGTCGCGGAAGCGCACTTCCGCTTTTGCCGGGTGCACGTTCACGTCCACCCGCTCCGGCGGGCAATCGAGAAACAGCACGAGGGCGGGGAAGCGGCCAGATGGCAGCACATCGGCATAGGCGCCGCGGATGGCGCCGGAGATGAGCTTGTCGCGCACGCTGCGGCCGTTGACGAACATGTATTGCTGGTTGGAATTGGCGCGTGCCGCGGTGGGAAGGCCGGCATGGCCGCGCACCCGCACGCCTTCGCGCTCAAGTTCGAAGGATACCGCATTCTCCATGAACTCCGCGCCGAGGATGCGGCGGATGCGCGCCTCCTCGCCCTCATCCTTCAGCACGTCGACCAGGCGGCGCTCCTCGGTGACGAAGGAGAAGCCGGCCTCCGGATGGGCCAGCGCCATGCGGCGCACGACCTCGGCCGCTTCGACCGTTTCGGTGCGGTCGGCCTTGAGGAACTTGAGCCGCGCAGGCGTCGCGAAGAACAGATCCCTCACGTCGATCTCCGTGCCAAGCTTGAGCGCCGCGGGGCGCGGCGGCGTGAGATGGCCACCCTCCACCGTGATCTGATGGGCAACGCCGCCACTGCGCGGCCGCGAGGAAATGGCCAGCCTGCTCACCGCCCCGATCGAGGGCAGCGCCTCGCCGCGGAAACCGAGGAAGCGGATGTCGATCAGGTCGTCATCGGCGAGCTTCGAGGTGGCATGGCGTTCGATGGCAAGCGCCAGGTCATCCGGCCCCATGCCGATGCCGTCATCCGAAACGCGGATCAGGCTCTTGCCGCCGCCGCGGAAGGCGATGTCGATCTGGCTGGCGCCGGCATCGATGGCGTTTTCGACAAGCTCCTTCACCACGCTCGCGGGGCGTTCGATCACCTCGCCCGCCGCGATGCGGTTCACCGTTCCTTCTGAAAGCCGCCGGATTCGCATCGGGCCAGCTTAGCGCATGTTCCGATGAGGCCGGGAGGCGAAAACTGCATCTGTCTTCTGCCCACAGCCGCCGGGCACCGGCAGGGCGAGCCTTACTTAACGCCCTGCGGCTTGCCGACCACCGTGACGATCAACCGGTCCGGATGCAGCAGGCGCCTGGCCTGGGACCTGACCTGGTCCAGCGTCACGGCCTCGACCAGCGAATTGCGCTTCTGGATATAATCGATCCCCAGATTCTGTTGCTGGAGCCCGAGCAACTGGCTGGCGATGGCGGAATTGGAGGAGAAGCGCAACCCATAGGAGCCGGTGAGGAAGGTCTTGGCCTCGTCGAGGTCTTTCTGGGACGGCCCCTGCTCGGCATATTTCCTGATCACCTCGCGGGCGGCATCCAGGGCCTCGGCGGCCGACTCATTCTTGGTCTGGAGCGCGCCGGCATAGAGGCCGGTGCGCCCCATGGGCGAGAGGCCATAGCTAACGCCATAGGTGAGGCCGCGCCTCTCGCGGATTTCCTCCGAGAGCAGCGAGGTGAGCGCGCCGGAGCCGAGAATTTCAGACATCACATAGGCCGGAATGAAATCCGGATCGTCGCGCTTGATGCCCTCGGTTCCGAAGGCGATGACGCTCTGCGGCATGTCGCGCTCGATGACCTTGAGCTTTGGGCCCATGGCGGGCTTCGCGTCAGAAAGCCTGGGCCGGTCGGCCGCCTTGGCGGGCAGGCTGCCGAAGACTTTGTCGAGCAAGGGCCCGAGTTCCTTCGCCGAGATGTCGCCCACCACCGCGACCTGCAGCGTGTCGCGGTTGAAGATGCGGCGGTGTGCTGCGCGGAGGTCGTCGGCGGAGATGGCGGCAATGCTGGCCTCGGTGCCTTCGTCGGGGCGCGAATAGGGGTCGCCGGGCAGGATCTCGTCCATCCAGGCCTGCCAGGCCATGGACTGCGGGTCCTCGCTCTTGTTCTTGACGTTCAGCAGGAACTGCTGGCGCATGCGCTCCAGCGGTTCAGCATCGAAGCGCGGCGAGGTGATGGCGAGCTTCAGAAGTTCCGCCGAGGCATCGCGGTTCCTGGTGATGGTCTGGAAACCGCCCTCGAAAAAGTCGCTGCCGGCATCGAAGGACATGCGGAAGGCGAGCTCGTCGCGCTTGTTCTGGAACTCAGCGGAGAGCATGTCGCCCGCGCCCTCATCCATCATGCCGGAGAGGAATGTCGAGACGCCCTCCTTGCCGGCGGGCTCCAGCTCGGTGCCGCCCTTGAAGGAATAATTCATGGCCATCAGCGGGATGGCGTGTTCCTCGACAAGCCAGGCCTTGATGCCGCCGGGGCTCGTCACCTCCTGGATGGCGAAGGCATTGGCATGGACGGCTGAGGCGAGGAACAGGCCGGCGAACAGCAGCAGGCCGCGAAGGGCGTTGGGCATCGTCATCATCTTTTCTCTCACTGGCTCTTGGCTTCCGGCAGCAGCACGCCTGTCACCGAGGCGCGGCGGTCCAGCATGGCGCGGGCGGCCTTGTTGACGTCCTCCACCGTGACGGTGACGAGGTCCTTGTCCCAGTTCAGAACGTCGTCGATGCTCTGACCGGTGGCCAGCGCCACGCCGAACAGCCGCGCCAGCTTGTCCTGCGAGTCGAGCAGATAGACGGAACTGGCGATCATGTTGTTGCGGCTGCGGTCGAGTTCTTCCTGGGTCACGCCTTTCGCAACCACTTCGGCGAGGATGGCGTCAATCCCGGATTCGACCTGCTCGATGCTGACGCCTGGGTTGGGCGAAGCGTAGAGGCCGAAACCGCCGTAGTCGAGCTGGTCGGCATCGAACCAGGCGCCGGAATAGGCGGCGAGCTTCTTGTCGAGGCTGAGCGTCTGGTGGAATCGGCTCTGGTTGCCGCCGCCCACGATCTCGGCCAGCAGGGAAAGGGCGAGTTCTTCGCGCTGCGACATCTGGCGCGCGGCTGGCGTCAGATATTGGCGCTGCCAGCTGGGCGAGCTGACGCGCGGGTCCGTCATGGTGACGCGGCGCGCGGCATTGGGCGGCGGCTCCTCGGCGCGCACACGCTCCGACGCCGGACGCTTGTTCACGAGCGGACCGTAGTGGCGCTCTGCGAGGATCTTCACCTCCTCAGGCGTCACATCGCCGGCGACGATGAGGATGGCGTTCTCCGGCTCGTAATGCGCGGCGTAGAAGTCCATCGCGTCCTGGCGGGTGAGCTTCGAGACCTGGTTCATCCAGCCGATCACCGGCTTGCCATAGGGGTGCGCGGCGTACATGGCGGCGTCCATCTGCTCGTTGAGCAGGCCCGCGGGTTCGTTGTCGGTGCGCTGGCGGCGTTCCTCAAGCACGACGGAACGCTCCGGCAGAACCGTCTCGTCGGTCAATTCGAGGTTCTGCATGCGGTCGGCCTCGAGTTCCATGACCAGCGGCAGGCGGTCCTTCATCACCTTCTGGAAATAGGCGGTGTAGTCCTGGGTGGTGAAGGCGTTGCCATTGCCGCCATTGGCGCGGAGGATGCGGTCGAACTCGCCATCGGGGTGCTTGGTCGTGCCCTTGAACATCAGGTGCTCGAGAAGGTGGGCCACACCCGCCTTGCCCTCAGTCTCGTCGGCTGCGCCGGTCTTGTACCAGACCATGTGGGTGACGACGGGGGCGCGGTGATCGGGGATCACCACCACCTGCATGCCATTGGCGAGCTTGAAGGAGGTCACGTCGATGTCGAGCGCGCGCGCGGGGCCGGCAGCGGCCAGCACGGCGAATACGACGGGAAGCAGTCGCTTGAACAGTCTCATGGAACTCCTCGGGGATCTCGGGGATGATGAAAGCCGCGCCATAAGCCCGGCCGGAGGACGGCTATTCGTCCTTGAAAATGTTGCCGATATTCATGATGCTCCCGTAGTTCGGGTTCTTCGCCTTCTTCTGGGCAATGTAGTAGTCCTGCAATTCCTCGCGCAGCTGCTGATCGGTCTTGCGCGTGCCGTCGGGGTTGTTAACCGAGATGCCGACATTGGTGTAAATCGCGTCCTTGGGATCGCCGGTGGTGACGGCGGCGGTCTTGACGGCGGGAGCCGCGGCTTTGGGAGCGGCATAGGCGGGCGTGCTGGCCACGCCGGGATCGGGCAGCGCGGTGGCGGCGCCGGGGGGCGGCAGGCGCAGGTCCGGCGGCATGGTGAGGTCCTGCCGGGCATTGAGAGACTCGGTCGGAGTGTCCTTTTCGAGGTAGCTGCGCATTGAGGCGCCGCAGCCAGCAAGGCAGAGGCCCATCATGCAAAGCAGCACGGTCACACCGGCACGATTCATCCAGATACCCTTGTCAAACCGGCCCTTCAAATGCCGTCGAAATCAGGCTTTTCCGCGGCGGTTGCCGCGGTCGCCGATTACAACCGATTCATACATCAGAAGCGCCACGCCGACAACGATGGCGATGTCCGCCACATTGAAGACATACCAACTAAAACTCTGATAATGAAAGTGAAAGAAGTCCGCCACCGCGCCCCTCGTCAGGCGGTCGGAGGCATTGCCCAGGGCGCCGCCGATGACCATGCCGAGTGCTGCCGCGGCAATGGCGCGGCTGGCCCCGCAGGCCCAGATCCAGAGCAGGATCACAATCGCCAGGGTGAGCGCCACCAGCCATTCCTGGAGATGGGTGGAGAACAGGCCGTAGGACACGCCGGTGTTCCACACCATCACCAGATCGAAGAAACTGGTGATGCGGACGGGTGCTTTTTCGATGATGCCGTAGACATCCAGCATCCAGTATTTGTGCAACTGGTCGACGCCGAAAACGACAACGGCGAGACCCAGCGTCAGCGGTGCAAGCGGACCCCAGAACCTCGCCTTCATCAGACGGTCTTTTCGAAGCGGACCTGCCACTCGCGCACCGCTTGCGCATCGCGCGGGGTGATGTCGGGAAATTGCGGGTCGCTGCCGACGTCGGGCGAGATCTTCCAGGACCGTGCACAGCGCCGGCCCTCCGCCGGCTTGACGACCACGGCCACACCCTTGACGGTGTCGAGCCGAAACCCATCCGCCGGACCTTCGCCCGCGATCAGCTTCGCCGCCGAGGTGATGGAGATTTCGGCGAGGTCGACGCCGTCCAGCGGGGCCAGCAGGTTTTGACTCGATACATAGACCTCGGGTGCTGCTTCCAGCGCCGAGCCGATGGTCTTCTTGACCTGGCGCTCGATCTCCAGCGCGCCGGTGACGACCGAGCGGACCTCGCGGATCTTGTCCCACCTGGCGGCGAGCTCCGGTGCGGCCCATTCGTCCGGGCAATGGGCGAATTGCATGAGGTGGACGCAGGAGCCCTCGCCGGGGAAGCGCGACAGCCAGACCTCGTCCATGGTGAAGGCCAGCACCGGCGCCCACCAGGTGACGAGGCAGTGGAAGAGCTGATCCATCACAGTGCGGCAGGAACGCCGCCTGAGGCTCGACCAGGCGTCGCAATAGAGCGAGTCCTTGCGGATGTCGAAATAGAAGGCCGAGAGATCGACCGTCATGAAGTTGGTCAGGAGCGCGAAGAGGCGCTTGTAGTCGAACACCTCGTAGGCCTGGCGAACCTGGCCACCGAGCTCATGCAGGCGGTGGAGGATGTAGCGGTCGAGCTCCGGCATATCCTTGGCCTGCACGAACTCCCGGTCCTGGAAATCATCCAAAGCACCCATGATGTAGCGCATGGTGTTGCGGAGCTTGCGGTAGGCCTCGATATTGGTCTTGAGGATTTCCGGCCCGAGACGAAGGTCCTCGGCATAGTCCGCGGAGGCCACCCACAGGCGCAGGATGTCGGCGCCCGACTGCCTGATGACCTCCTGCGGGGTGACGATGTTGCCCAGGGACTTCGACATCTTGCGGCCGTCCTCCGCGACGACGAAGCCATGCGTGAGCACCGCGTCATAGGGCGCCCGACCGCGCGTGCCGCAGGCCTCGAGCAGCGAGGAATGAAACCAGCCGCGATGCTGGTCGGAGCCTTCGAGATAGATGTCGGCCGGCCACTTCAGGTCTGGCCGCTGCTCCAGCACGAAGGCATGGGTGGAGCCCGAATCGAACCACACATCGAGAATGTCGCGCACCTGCTCCCACTCGAGGATGGAGCGGTCAGGCCCGAGGAAGCGCTGGGCCGCGCCTTCGGCGAACCACGCATCCGCCCCTTCCGCCGAAAACGCATCGACAATGCGCTGGTTGACCTCGGCGTCGTTCAGGATCTCGCCCGTCGCGCGGTTGACGAAGACGGCGATGGGCACGCCCCAGGCGCGCTGGCGCGAGATGACCCAGTCCGGCCGCTGCTCGATCATGGCGCGCAGGCGGTTCTGGCCGCCCGCGGGGAAGAACTTCGTCCCGTCGATGGCCTTCAGCGCAGTGTCGCGCAGGCCGTGGCTCGACATGGAAATGAACCACTGCGGCGTGTTGCGGAAGATGATGGGCTTCCTGGAGCGCCATGAATGCGGATACTGGTGCTTGAGGCGGCCGCGCGAGATCAAGGCACCGGCTTCGCTCAGAGCACGGATGACGGCGTCATTGGCGTCGCCCTTCTCGCCCGTGCCGGTGATGACGCGCTTGCCGGTGAAGCCCGGCGCCTCCCTGGTGTAGAAGCCATCGGCATCCACCGTGAAGGGGATGGTTGTATCGACACCTTTGTGTTGGGCCTGCTGCATCCAGATAGCATAGTCATCAGCGCCGTGACCCGGAGCCGTGTGGACAAAGCCCGTGCCAGCGTCGTCAGTGACATGATCGCCATCAAGCAGCGGCACCGCGAAGCTATAGCCGAGGTGCGCGAGTGGATGGCTGCATCCAATCCATGCTGGGTCGACATTCCCCAGACGCTCAAAGGACTCGACCTTGGCCGCTTTCATCACCTCCTCAGCGAGGCGATCGGCAAGAATGTACTTGTCCCCAGCCTTGGCCCAGTTTCCTTCCGGCGCAGCGGTCACGCGATAGAGGCCGTAAGCAATTTTAGATGAGAAGCTGATCGCCCGGTTACCGGGAATGGTCCACGGCGTTGTCGTCCAGATGACAACACTGGCGTCAAGCAGGCCGCTCAACTCCGCGCCGTCCCGAACGGCGAACCGCACAGGAAACTTCACGAAGATCGTGTCCGACTGATAGTCCTGATATTCGACTTCCGCCTCGGCCAACGCGGTCTTTTCGACGACGGACCACATGACCGGCTTCGAGCCGCGATAAAGCTGGCCGGACCCGGCGAATTTCAGAAGTTCCTTCGCGATCAGCGCTTCGGCGCGGAAATTCATGGTGAGGTAGGGATTGTTCCAGTCGCCCGTGACGCCCAGGCGCTTGAACTCTTCGCGCTGGACATCGATCCAGTGCGCGGCGAAGGCGCGGCATTCCTTGCGGAAGTCGTTGATGGGCACCTCGTCCTTGTTCTTGCCCTTGTCGCGGTATTGCTCCTCGATCTTCCATTCGATGGGCAGGCCGTGGCAATCCCAGCCCGGAACGTAATTGGAATCGAAGCCCTGCATCTGGCGGGAGCGGGTGACGATGTCCTTGAGGATCTTGTTGAGCGCGTGGCCAATATGGAGGTGGCCATTGGCGTAAGGAGGCCCGTCATGCAGCACGTATTTGGGCCGGCCGGCGGACTGCCGGCGGAGCGTGCTGTAGAGGTCCATCGCCTCCCAGCGCTTCAGCAGTTCCGGCTCGCGCTGCGGCAGGCCGGCCTTCATGGCGAAGCTGGTCTTGGGCAGGAACACGGTGTCGCGGTAGCGGTCGGTCTTCTGCGGCTTGTCGTCGGACATCTGGCTTGGGGGTCCAAATCAAGGGTTTGGCGGGCTTCTAATGCATGATCCGCAAAAGTGGAACCGGTTTTGCGACAAGATCATGCTCAAGCTCTTGATCTGGCGCATGTTCCGACCAGGCGATTCCGCCTGAACGGAACAAGCGCTTGCAGGTTTTGGGCGGCGATGACGGGTGATGGAATTCGACTGCCGGCCAAGCCTGATGCTGCTGGAGAGGGCGTCAAAAGCAGGAGAGGCGGGAGGCGGGACGGGCTTTGTCGTCATCTGGCTGGTTTCAACACAATCCTGATGCTAGAGGGGGCTGTGAAACGCATCGGACATTGGCTTGGGAAGACGGGTCTGGCCGTGTTGCTGGCGCTGCTGGCATCGGCTTGTCTGGCGCTTGCGCAGGCCCCGGCGACGCCCGTGCAACTGAGCGACGAGCAGGTGAACCAGATCGTCAAGGCGGTGACTGGCGCCGTGCTGAACGATCTGAAGGCCTCCGCGCAGGCTCCGGCGCCAGCCGCGCCCGCTCCGCCTCCGGCCCCCGGCTCCGACGCGGCAAGCGCGGAGGAGTTTGCCGAATATTTGCAGCAAAAGCAGCTTGCGTTTTTTGAGCAGTTCAACGCCACGCTGCGCGCCTACCCCGCGCTGGCCGATCACGTCGGCAGCATCATCGAGCGGGTGGATGGCGGGCCCACGGGGCGCAGCACGCTTGCCTTTCTGGGGTTTGTAGCGGCCATCATCGCCGCGGGCGTGGCATTGGCCTATGGCGCCACGGCGGCAGCGCGGCGGCTGCTGCCGGGCACGGAGCCAAAGTCCGGCCCGGCCAGCATCGCCCAGACGCTGCGGCGCGCCGCCGCAAACCTGATCGGTCTTGCCCTGTTCTGGATGGTCACGGCCTATTGCTCCGCCAAGTTCTTCCACGGATTGGGGATGCAGGGCACGGTTGGGCAATGGATGCTGATGGGAGCCGGGCATTTTGCCCTGTACTATACCGTGCTGCTGATCTGGTTCCGCCCGGCGGAGCCCGAATACCGGATCGTGCCGCTGGAGGGGGCTGATACAAAGCCGACGATGCGCCTGTTCGTAACGGTGATGGCGGTGGTGGTGCTCCGGTCGTGGATCGCCATCCCGATCGCCAACCACCAGCCGGCGCCGGTTATCGCGGCGGGCCTGCTGATCAACAACCTGATGTTCGTTTCAAGCTTCTTCGCGGCAGCGCTGCCCGCGCGCGATGCCATGCGGCGCTGGATCGAGACCACCGCCGTCGGCGTGCAGGCCTCGCCGTTGCGGCGCTGGTTCGCGGCGAACTGGCTGGTCCTGGCGGGAACCGGGGTGCTGACGATTTCAGCCGTGCATGCCTATGGCGCGGTGACCAACCATGTGAGCGTTGTGGCGGGCCTCACCAGCACGGTGCAGGCGGTGGTGGCGATGGTGCTCGTCTGCGCCCTTGTGGAGTTTGTGGGCCGGCGCAGCGAGCGCGCCGAACAGGCATCGAGGCGGGCAGTCCCCAGGCTGCCGAGCCTGGTGAGCAGAATGCTGCGCGTGCTCATCCTGCTGAGCGCCGCGGTCTATTTCATCAGGCTGTGGGCCGTTGACGCGCTGCAGGTCATGACGCCCGCGCAGTGGGGCAAACTCGCCGACTTCGCCATCGAACCGCTGGCCGCCGTCTTCGCCGGTTATCTTGCGGTGTCCTATGTCAACTATTACGCCGTCCGCTACCTCGCCACGCACCCCGTGACGGTGACGTCGATCAACGAGAATGGCGACCTCGTTTCGAAGGCGGACGGTTCCTCGCGGCTGCGCACGCTCATTCCGATCATCCGCGTCACCGCCAACGTGCTCATCGTCATCATGATCGCGCTGCTGGTGCTCTCCCAGCTTGGCTTCAACATCACGCCGCTGCTGGCCGGCGCCTCGGTGATCGGCCTTGCCATATCCTTCGGCAGCCAGACGCTGGTGAAGGACATCGTGACCGGCGTGCTGTTCCTGGCGGAGGATGCCTTCCGCATCGGCGAATACATCGTGTGCGGCAATTCGAGCGGCACGGTGGAGGGTTTCACGCTGCGCTCGGTGCGGCTGCGCCACGCGGACGGGCAAATCTTCACCGTGCCCTTCGGGCAGATCGGCGAGATCGTGAATTTCAGCCGCGACTGGGCGACCGTGAATTTCAACATGAGCCTCGACCGCGACGCGGATCTCGACGACATTCGCCGCGTGACGGCGCAGGTGGCCGACAGCCTCAAGGCGGATTTCAGGAGCCGCCTGCTCGACCCGCTCAAGGTGCAGGGCGTGAAGGACGTGACCGACACGGCCATCGTGGTGCAGTTCAAGTTCACCGCCCTGCCCCATGACCCCGGCGAAATCGAGCGTGTGGCGCGAAGCCGCCTGCTGAAGGCCTTCAGGGACAACGGCATCGCCCTTTCGCGCCCCACATGGTTCAGCGCGGGAACGGCCGCCCAGCCGGCGTGAGAGGCGTGAACAAGGCGGGCTGACAGGGGGGCCAATCCCGATTATGGATGGTTTCACAACGTCAGGAGGAAGACCCCGTGAGCAGCGCCCTTCAGCTTATTCCCGCCCGCCGCGGCAAGGCCGTTCGCATCAACAAGGGCCAGTCGGTGAAGGTGATCAACACCCATGGCAACCAGGTGGTGGATTTCTGGGCCTTCAACGCCGGTGACCTGCGCGAGTATATGGGCATGGAACATTGCCGGGCGTTCTGGACCAGGCTTTTCCCGGTGGAGGGCGACAAGATGGTGACCAACCGCCGCCGCCCGATCCTGACCCTGACGAAGGATGCAAGCCCCGGCCGCCACGACACGCTGATCGCGCCCTGCGATAACGAGCGCTACGGTCTCCTCGGCTGCACGCATTATCACGACAACTGCCGCGACAATATGCACGCGGGGCTGGCCGGGCTCGGCCTCCACATTCCCCACACGCCCGGCTCGCTCAACCTGTTCATGAATATTCCGTGGGCGGATAATGGCGGTCTCGAATGGGGCAACTGCCTGTGCAGGCCCGGCGACTATGTCGTCTTCCGCGCCGAGATGGATGCCATCGTGGTGTTTTCCGCCTGCCCGCAGGACATGCTGCCGATCAACAACGGCGTCACCGCCGAGGCTCATTTCGAGGTGCTGGACCAATAGGCCGGGCCTCCCCGCCTTCAGCCCGTCCACTTCTCCCGCATCGTCACCAGCTCCTCCGCCGCCGTGGGGTGCACCGCCATGGTGGCGTCGAAGTCGGACTTCTTCGCGCCGAGCCTGACGGAAATGCCGAGGAGCTGGGCCATCTCGCCGGCGTCCGGCCCGCAGATGTGGCAGCCTAACACGCGGTCGGTCCCGCCATCGACGACGAGCTTCATCAGCATGCGCCCGTCACGACCGGACAATGTGTGCCTCATCGGGCGGAAGCTGGTCTTATAGATATCGACAGCGGGACACTGCCCGCGCGCCTGCGCCTCGGTCAGGCCCACCGCGCCGATCTCGGGCTGGGAAAAGACCGCGGTGGGGATGAGGCTGTGGTCAACTTTCACCGGCTTGCCGCCGAACACCGTGTCAGCGAAGGCATGGCCCTCGCGGATGGCCACGGGCGTGAGGTTGACGCGGTTGGTGACGTCGCCCACGGCGTAGATCGAGGGCACGCCGGTCTGAGAGTAATCGTCCACCTTCACCGCATGATGCGGGGTGAGCTCCACGCCCGCCTTTTCGAGGCCAAGGTCCATCACATTGGGGATGCGGCCGGTGGCGAACATGATCTGGCCCGCGCCGAAGCTGACGCCATCATTCAGCGTGACGCGCACGCCCCCGCCGGAGCGTTCGATCGAAGACACGCCCGCCTGGGTGCGGATCTCGATGCCCTTTTTCCTCATCTCGGCGGCAAGGTGGTTGCGGATGTCGTCGTCGAAGCCGCGCAGAATCTGACCGCCGCGACAGACCAGAACCGTCTCGACGCCGAGGCCGGAAAATATGCCGGCGAACTCCACCGCAATGTAGCCGCTGCCAACAATGACGATGCGCGCGGGCAGGCTTTCCAGATTGAAGGCCTCGTTGGAGGTGATGGCCAGCTCGTGGCCCGGCAGATGCCGCGGCACGAAGGGCGTGGCGCCGGTGGCGATGAGGATGTAGCGCGCGGTGATGCCGCGGCCTGACGCGAGGCGCACGGCGTTGGGGCCCTCCAGCGTCGCGCGCCCGGGGATCAGCTCCGCGCCCGCCGCTTCGAGGTTGCGGATATAGGCCTTGTTGAGGCGGTCGATCTCCCTGTTCTTGTTCTCGACCAGCGTCCACCAGTCGAAGGAGACCTTGCTCGAGGTCCAGCCGAAGCCCACCGCATCCTCGAACTCCTCGGCGAATTTCGAGGCCTGGACGAAGAGCTTCTTCGGCACGCAACCCCTGATCACGCAGGTGCCGCCGACGCGGTATTCCTCCGCCACCGCCACGCGCGCGCCATGGCGCGCCGCGATGCGGCCGGCGCGGACCCCGCCGGAGCCCGCGCCGATGACGAAGAGATCATAGTCGAAGCCGCTCATCCCTTGCGGAAGGTCCGCACCCCGTCATCGGTGCCCATCAGCACGATGCCGCAGATGTCGATGAACAGGCCATGATCGGCAACTCCGGGGATCGACTTCAGCAAGCCGTCCAGCCGGCGCGGCTCCGGAATGTGGCCGATGGCGACGTCGATGATGGCGTTGCCGCTGTCGGTGACGAAGGGCTTGCCGTCCTTCAGGCGCAGCACCTGCTTGCCCTTGAGATCGCAGATCCGCAGCGCGCGGTCGATCTTCCAGGCGGTCGCGTTGACGCCGAAGGGCACGACCTCGACGGGCAGCGGAAAGCGGCCCAGCGCATCGACCTTCTTCGACCGGTCGGCGATCACCACCATATAGCGCGACGAGGTGGCCACGATCTTCTCGGCCAGCAGCGCGCCGCCGCCGCCCTTGATGAGCTGCCAGCTGGCGTCGAACTCGTCCGCGCCATCCACCGTCACGTCGAGGTGCGGCTGCTTCTCGAGCGTGGTCATCCTCAGGCCGAGGCTCTGGGCCAGCTGGAAGCTCGCCCGCGAGGTGGCGACGCACTCGACGTCAAGGCCCTCGCGCGCCTTATGGGCCAGCGCCTCGATGAAGAGGCTGGCGGTGGAACCCGTGCCCAGGCCCACCTTGGCGCCGGGCTTGACGTATTCGAGCGCGGCAATGGCCGCGGCTTTCTTCTGTTCGTCCGCGGTCACGTGTTGAGCCCACCCATCAGCATATATTTCATTTCCAGATATTCCTCGACGCCGTGGTGGGAACCTTCGCGGCCGAGCCCCGATTCCTTGACGCCGCCGAACGGCGCCTCGGCCGTCGAGATGATGCCCTCGTTGATGCCGACCATGCCGTATTCGAGGCCTTCCGCCACCCGCCAGACGCGGCCGATGTCACGCGAATAGAAATAGCAGGCAAGGCCGAATTCGGTGGCGTTCGCCATCTCGATGGCCTGCTCCTCGGTGTGGAACCTGAACAGCGGCGCCACCGGGCCGAAAGTCTCCTCGCGGGCCACGGCCATGCCGGCGGTGACGTCGCGCAGCAGCGTGGGCTCGAAGAAGTTGCCGCCCAGCGGCTTGCCGCCGCTGACGATTTTGGCGCCCTTGCTCACCGCATCGTCGATGTGCTCCCGCACCTTGGCGACGGCGGCCCTGTTGATGAGCGGGCCGGTGGTGACGCCCTGCTCCGTGCCGTCGCCCACCCGGAGGGTCTTCACCGCGGCGGCGAGCTTTTCGGCGAAGGCGTCATAGACGGCGTCCTGGACGAGGATGCGGTTGGCGCAGACGCAGGTCTGGCCGGCATTGCGGTACTTGGACAGCATGGCGCCCTGCACCGCGGCGTCGAGGTCGGCGTCGTCGAACACGATGAAGGGCGCGTTGCCGCCCAGCTCCAGGCCCACCTTCTTGATGGTCGGCGCGCACTGCGCCATGAGCACGCGGCCGACTTCCGTCGAACCCGTGAAGGTCAGGGCACGGACGATCGGGCTTGAGGTCATCTCGGCGCCGATCTCGCGCGACACGCCGGTCAGCACCGAGAAGACGCCCGCCGGAATGCCGGCCCGTTCGGCCAGCTCGCACAGGGCCAGGGCGGAGAACGGCGTCTCGTTGGCGGGCTTGCAGACGAAGGCGCAGCCGGCGGCCAGCGCCGGGCCTGCCTTGCGGGTGATCATGGCATTGGGGAAGTTCCACGGCGTGATGGCGGCGACGACGCCGACCGGCTGCTTGATCACCACCATGCGGGCGGCGGGCCAGGGCGAAGGAATGGTCTCGCCATAGATGCGCTTGCCCTCTTCGGCGAAGAATTCGATGAAGGACGCGCCATAGGCCACCTCGCCGCGCGACTCCGCCAGGGGCTTGCCCTGTTCGGCCGTCATGATCTGGGCCAGGTCCTCCTGATTGTCCATGATCAGGTTGAACCATTTGCGCAGGATCGCCCCGCGCTCCCTGGCGGTCTTCTTCGCCCAGCCCTTCTGGGCGCGGCCTGCGGCTTCGATGGCAAGCCGGGTTTCCGCAGCACCCAGCTTCGGCACGGCCCCGATCACGCTGTCGTCAACCGGGTTGGTGACGTCGATGACCGCGGAGCCCGAGACCCACTTGCCGTCGATATAGCATTTTTCCTTGAGGAGGGACGTGTCCTTCAGTAAGCCGCGCAGGGCCTGGGTTTTGCGGATATCCATTGAGTCTCCTGTCATTCGGGTGGCGGCCTCCTGGCGCATGTTCCGTTCGGGCGGAGTCGCCTGGACGGAACATGCGCCAGATCAGAAGCTTGCGCATGATCTTGTCGCAAAAGCGGTTCCACTTTTGCGGGTCATGCTTTAGCACGGGGTTCCGCCCGGAACCAAATGCCAGTTTAAGGAGGCAGACTTGCCCGATCATGCGGTGATTTTCGACCTCGACGGCACGCTGGTGGACACAGCACCCGACCTGATGCGGGCCACCAATTTCGTGCTCGGCGGAATGGGCCGCCGCCCGCTCGATATGGCGGAGGTGCGCGCCTTCGTGGGCCATGGCGCGCGCGCGCTGCTCACCCGCGGGCTTGCCGCCACCGGCGGATTGCCGGACGGCTATGACGTCGAACCCGACTACCGCCGCTTCGTCGACTTCTATTCCGCCAATATCGCGGAGGACAGCGCCCCCTTCCCCGGCCTCGTCCGCCTGCTCGACCGGCTGAAGGCGGAGGGCTTCGGCCTCGGCGTCTGCACCAACAAGCTGGAAGGCCTTTCGGTGCAGCTGCTCGGCGCGCTGGACCTTGCGAAATATTTCGGCGCGGTGGTGGGCCCGGACACGCTGGGCATCGCCAAGCCGGACCCCGCCCCCTTCTACGAGGCGGTGAACCGCCTCGACCTCGAAAGCCCGCGGGCCATCATGGTGGGTGACAGCGAAACCGACATCCTCACCGCCCGCAATGCCGGCGTGCCGGTCATCGCCGTGCCCTTCGGCTACACCCCGCGGCCCGTGGCGGACTTCGGCCCGGACCGGCTGATCGGCCATTTCGACGAAGCCTATGACGCCATCCAGGAGCTTTTCGCCGAGGCCTGAACCCTTGCCTTGACTTGAACGGAGCCTTCCGCCTATACCGCAGCCAACCCAAAGGCACGGGCGATCGGCGCAGCTTGCAGCGCGGTGTGTTCACATCGCAGGATCACTTTGTCTCATGCGCCATGTTTTTTACTCACAAAAACAGGCGCTTGCAGCCAGAAGCGCGGAGGGTGCCTGGTTCGGTTGAACCATGGGAGCGTAGCTCAGCGGTAGAGCACTCCGTTCACATCGGAGTGGTCACAGGTTCGATCCCTGTCGCTCCCACCATCCTCTTCTGACCACTCAACTGCCAAACTGATGTCGTTTTCAAGCACCCGGAACTGCTTGACGGCATTGGCAACCTGGTGAAAGTTCCCGTTCCAAAAGCCGTTCGCCCAATCGAAACAAATCCTCTCCATGAGTGACGCACCGCCCCCACCTGAGTTCCACCTTCACTTCGGGGGCGAGAACGCGTTGGTGCGCGCTCACAAGGTTCCAGCGGTCACGCTTCTTCAAGCGGTTCAAGCACTCCAACGGGTCGTTCATCTGCTTGCCGTGAATTACGAAGGTGGAGAGATCAAGCAGCGTCTCCGGGTGAGCCGCCAGATGGAACGCAAATACGCGGTTGTCTGTGGTGTGCCACAAGATGGAGGCTATGATCTTCCCTACAGCATAGGGGATCCTTCGCATGGCCTGCTTGACGCGCAAGATCTCAAGGCAGTCGTCGGCATCTTCACTGACGTACTGAACGCGGTGGAGGCCGAAGATGTTGCCGGTTTTCGACGGGCCGTTCCCACCGCTTCCGTCCGCCGGGCAATCGCCGCGGAACTCAAGAAGATGCAGCCCCCACCACGCACGGGTCTGTATGTCACCATCGAAGCAACTGGTGGTGTAACCTTGTTGAACGGCAAGACCGCCATCGAACGTCTTAACCCGCTGATTTCGGAAGCCGCGCCCACCATTATCCACCCCATGGTCGTAACGGGCCGTCTCGATGCACTCGAATTTCAAACCCGGACCCTCAGAATTCAACTACCCAACGGTCGCCTGCTGTTCGGGGCGTATGGAGAAGACTTCGAACCGGTTCTCGTTGAAAACCGCCGTGAATGGATACAGCTGCGCGGCGAGGCAATTCTCAACGATGACGATACATTGAAAACGCTGAATAACATATCAGAGATAATCGAGGTCGATGAGTCCCCCATTGAGGTGACGACCTTTGGCTTCAGCGGTCAAACACTTGAGGCGGCGAGGCCTGTGAGTGTCCGGGTCTCTTTCAATCCTGAAGACGGCCTTTACGTGGCAGAGGGTGATTTTCACTTGTTCACGAGTGCGGAAACCCGTGATGAGCTGGAGGAGGCGGTCAATGAAGCTCTTGCATTCCTCTGGCGGGAGTACGCAGAGGCCGATCCCCAAACCCTCAGCTCAGACGCGAAGTTGCTGCAGAAGGAACTTCGCAACGCGTTCGGTGTTCGGTAATGCCCTTAGACCGCAAGGATATTGAGGCGTCACTGGAGAAGAAGGGTTTCGCCGCTGTAGAGGGCGACCATACGTTCTACATCTATTGGACAACATCGGGATTGAAGACTTCAGTTTTCACCAAGACCTCCCACGGAAGCCGCTACAAGACGTTGTCTGATGCACTGGTGGGTCAGATGGCGCGGCAGTGCAAGATGACTACTGGCCAGTTCAAGAACTTCGTTAAGTGCACTTTGTCGAGAGAAGCATACGAAGCCATTTTGATCGAGGCAAAGCACATCTCATTGTGCCCGTGAGAGCTATGTTCTGACGAACAAGACCCAGAGGCGAACTGTTGCCACTGGCTCCACCGCCTGCCTCAGCTCTCGGCAGCTCGACGGGGCTTAGAGTATCCGTGATGATCAAGCGATTTTTTTCTGCCAGGTGGCGCGTTTTTTGAGGAGTGCGTTGGCGAGGACGACGAGCTTTCGCATGACGGCAGTGATGGCCTGCTTGGGAGCTTTTCCGATGGCGATCAGCTGTT
>NZ_JADCDA010000040.1 GCF_020252405.1 Aestuariivirga sp. | reverse complement strand
TCGTGTTCAGTTGGTCACTCTGGCGGCGCGTTCACCAAGCCCATGCCGCCGAGGCCCACTACCGCGCAAGACTCACCACGCAGACGCAACTGTAGTATTAGAGCGCCGGGCGGTCAGTTGAAATCGGAATGATTTCCTCCCTTTTCGGGTACGGCTGTCGCATATGGCCTGAAACTGCCCCTTTGTTATTCCTCTCCCCCGCCGGGGGAGAGGTTTGGTGAGGGGGTGCTTCCGCGCGGGAGTCGCTTGAGAAGGGATTTCCGGCACTTTCCTTGTGGACAGACCCCCTCACCCTGCCCTCTCCCCCGGTGGGGGAGAGGAAAGATGAGGGCGGGGCTTTGTGGGGAGGGGGAACCCTCATGGAGTCAATTGACCGCCCGGCGCTCTAGCGCGTGCGGCGCGGCGGGTCGGCGTCGTGCTCGTCGACGTGGAAGCGGTGCAGGATGCGGTGGAACACGGGAGCCAGCATCAGCGAAGAAATGCCGATGAGCAGCAGGCCGGAAAAAATCGCATAAAACGAGGCGAAGATCTTGCCACCATCGGTCATCAGCGGCGTCAGCGGCCCCATCGAGGCGAGGATCATCGAGGCATTGGCGAAGGCATCAACCAGCCGCATGTTCTCGAAATAGATGTAACCGCAGGTGCCGGCGAACAGCGACGCCGAGACGAAGGCGAGCGAGTAAAGCGCGTTGCGCGCCAGCCGCCCGTAGAAGACCGGCCGGCTTACCACCGGCTGGTGGCGGGATTCGAAGCTCATGAGCTTCCGCATGTGACAGTCCTCCCCAGCGCATGTTCCGGTCAGGCGGACTCGCCCGACCGGATCAAGCGCCAGATCATGCTCCAGTCTTCTATGTCGCCCTGTTTTTGATCCTGCGCAAGGCGGGAACCGGCGGCAGGGTGTCCCCTGGCGCATGATCTTGTCGCAATAGCGGTTCCACTTTTGCGGATCATGCTCTCGGACCAAGCCATGGAGGTATCGTCATGAAGCGACTGAGTCACAATGCCCGCGTGCTGGTCACCGACGGTGGCCGCGCCACGGTGTTCCGCAACGTCGGCGATGTCCGCAAGCCGGACCTGCAGCCGGTGCGCTCCTACCACCAGGACAATCCGCCCAACCACGAGCAGGCCAGCGACAAGCCCTCACGCGTCATGGAAAGCATGGGCTATGGCCGTTCCACCGCCGAACAGCCGGACTATCACCAAATGACGGAGGACCGCTTTGTGAAGGGCATCGCCGCCGACATGGCGAAGGACCTGGGCGCAGGGGAGTTCAGCGAGATCATCGTGGCCGCTCCGCCCGTGGCCATGGGCGTGTGGCGCAAGGCGGTGACGCCGCAGCTCGCCAAGGCCACGCTCAAGGAGATCACCAAGGACCTCACAAAGCAGAACGCATCCGCGATCGCCGCCAGCGTTGTGAAGGCGCTTGAAGGCGGTTGAAGCCTCGGCTAACGGGACGCCATGACGCAAACCAAGGCGCCCGCCGCGAAAACCCACGACCTGTTCGTCACAAGGCTCTACCGGGCGGACAGGATCGTGCCCCAGAAGCTCACCAATGCCATCGAGGCGCTGGCCATGTCGCTGGCGATGGACGATGGCGCGGGACAAGAGTGGGCGGAGAGATACGGCTATACCGGCTACACCTCCTATGCCTCGCTCAACGACCTGCCCTGGCGTTTCCCGGAATTCGCCCGGCTGGTGAAGGCGATCGACAAGCACTGCCTTGCTTACGCAAAGGCGCTCCACTGGGACCTGCGCGGCGCCAGGCCGCGCTGCGACTCCCTGTGGGTTAACGTGCTGCCCGAGGGCGGGCATCACACCTCGCACATCCACCCCAATTCGGTGATCAGCGGGACGTTCTACGTGGCCGTGCCGCATGGCGCCGGCCCCATCGTCTACGAGGACCCGCGTCTGGGCCTGATGATGGCCGCTCCCCCGAAGCTGGCGAAGCTGCCGCGGAACATGAAGCAGCATGTTTCCTTCAAGCCGGAGGTGGGCACGCTGATGCTGTGGGAAAGCTGGCTCCGGCACGAGGTGCCGCTGAACCGCGCGGACGGCAACCGCATCAGCGTCAGCTTCAACTACGTGCTCGCCTGATCAGGAAAAAACCTTCTCGCCCAGCTGGTCGACGATCTGCTGGCCCTTGAGGATGGCATGGTCGGCGGCGGCGTCCGCGTCGGCGAAACGGTCGGCGCGGATGAAGCGGTGTTCCTTCACCTGGCCATCGACGGTCTTGGTCACCGTCCCGCAGGTCTGCCACTGGCCGCCCTCCTTGTAGGGCATGGCGGCAATGACGAAGCCATTGTAGTCAAGCTGGCGCCTGGGACCCGCGGGTGCGGCCTCTTTGGAACCACCGCCGAACAGCTTCCTCAGAAATGACATGACGGCACAACTCCGCAAATCAAATTGGCGCCGAGCCTAACGGGCGACCGGCCCCAGATCAACCTCATGTCCAGCGCATGTTCCGTTCAGGCGGAATCGCCTCAACGAAAGTTAGAGAGGCGCGCAGTCGAGTGAGATCAGTCCGCATAATTTGCTCCCTCCCGGCCGTCATTCCGGCGAAGGCCGGAATCCAGCTTTCTTTCAACGCGTGCTGACGCAAAGCGGGATTCCGGCCTTCGCCGGAATGACGGC
>NZ_JADCDA010000004.1 GCF_020252405.1 Aestuariivirga sp. | reverse complement strand
CGAGTGCGGGCATGTAGAGAGCCTGGCGGACTTGGCGGCGCGCGCCGTGTACGAAGGCCGTGCCTTTCCATTGACCGGACTGGCGGGCGATGGGCGCGAGGCCTGCCAGTGCTGCGGCTTGTTTTGGATCGAGGCTCCCCGGTTCGGGCATTTCGGTGACAAGCATCGCGGCGGTGACAGCGGCAATGCCGGGGATTGAGCTCAGGCTGGCAAAGCGCTCCGCCAGGCTCTGATCGCTGGCGATCAGAGCATGATCCGCAAAAGTGGAACCGGTTTTGCGATAAGATCATGCACAAACTTTTGTCTCGAGCATCGGGTGGTCAGTCTGAAACTGTTGGTGTTCCCAAATCAGCTGGAGAGTGATTCAAGGGACGCGGAGCTGACTACCGTCTCAGCTCAGAAAGACACGATCCCTCACACCACCACGCGGTGGACCTCCTGGCCGTGGAGGCGCAGCCAGTTCCGGGCGCGCGCCGCGTCGGGGCAGTGGGTGAGGACGAGACGCCAGAAGCGGGGACTGTGGTCGAGGTGGCGGAGATGGGCCACTTCATGCGCGGCGACATAGTCGAGCACATAGGCCGGCGCGAGGATGAGGCGCCAGGAATAGGAAAGGTCGCCCGCCGCCGAGCAGGAGCCCCAGCGGCTGCGCTGATCCCTGATGGCGATGCGCCGGAACTTCACGCCCATGAGGCCCGCGTATTTCGCGGAGGCCTTCGTCAGATCGGCCAGCGCCTCCGCCTTGAGAAAGTCGAGAAGGCGGCGCTTCAGATGGGCGCGGTCGCCGGGCACGTCGATAAAACGGCGGTCGCGGTCCGCCGTCACCACGCCGCGGCGGCCCGGCACGTGGCGCACGTCATGCTCGATGCCGCGCAAGGGAAGTGCTGCGCCGTCGGCGAGGTGGATGAGGCCGCCGCACCCCCTCAGGCGGTCTTCGATCCAGTTGCGCGAACGTTCGGCGAATTCCAGTGCGCGCGCGCGCGACACGCCACGCGGCACGGTGACCAGCACGCCGTTGCCCGCGGCATTCAGCCGGAGCACGAGGCGGCGCGCCCGGGCATGGCGGCGGAATGTGACGTCCAGCACCTGGCCGCCGGCGAGGAGCCGCGAGGGTTCAAGCGGTTCTGGCCCCGCCGTCCGCTTCAGGCTTTTGAGCAGTCCGGTCATGGGCGTTGTTATTCACGAACGCGACGATTCGCGGAACGATTTCCTTGCGGAACCGCGAGCCGTTGAACACGCCATAGTGCCCCACGCCCGGCTGCAGGTGGTGGAGCTTCTTCTCCGGGGGAAGGCCGGAGCACAGATCCTGCGCGGCTTCCGTCTGGCCAACGCCGGAAATGTCGTCGCGCTCGCCCTCAATGGTCATCAGCGCGGTGCGGGTGATCCTCGACGGATCGACACGCGCATTGCGATGCGTCAGCGTGCCCCTGGGCAGGTCGTGATTGACGAAGACCTTTTCAACCGTCTGGAGATAGAACTCCGCCGTAAGGTCCATCACCGACATGTATTCGTCATAGAATTCGCGGTGTTTCTCGGCCGAATCCCCGTCGCCGTCGACCAGGTGCCAGAACAGCTCGCGGTGCGCGTCGATGTGGCGGTCGAGGTTCATGGTCATGAAGCCGCCGAGCTGCAGGAAACCCGGATAAACGTCGCGCATCATGCCGGCATGGGGGACCGGCACCTTCATGATCACATTCTTGCGGAACCAGTCGACGCCCTTCTGCTGGGCGAGGTTGTTGACCGCCGTGGGGTTGCTCCGCGTGTTGATGGGGCCGCCCATGAGGATCATGGTCCCCGGCGCGCAAGGATCATTTGCGGCGTTCATCAGCGAAACCGCGGCCATCACCGGAACGGAGGGCTGGCACACCGCCATCACACTCGTATCGGGACCCAGGAACCGCAGGAACTCCGTGACATAGTCAACATAATCGTCGAGGTCGAAACCGCCCCTCGACATGGGCACGCTGCGCGCATCCACCCAGTCCGTGATGTAAACGTCATAATGGGGAAGCATCGTCTCCACCGTGCCGCGCAGCAGCGTGGCATAGTGGCCCGACATGGGGGCGACGATCAGCATCTTGTGCTGCGGCTTCCGACAGGCCCAGTCCTTTCGGAAATTGAGCAGGGTGCAGAAGGGCTTGGCGAGGGCAATGCGCTCCTCCACCGCCACGATGTCGTCATCGATGATGACGTCATGGATTTGGAAAGGCGGTTTGCCGTAGCGGCGGGTGGTGCGCTCGAAGAGTTCGAGCGAGGCCGCCAGCGACCGGCCGAACTGGGTTTCGGTGAGAGGATTGGCGGGGCTGCGCCAGAAATTCAGTCCCGCATCCGCCGCCGCGCGCCAGGGCGCAAGGGCCGCGTGGTTCATCTCAAATAAATAATACAGCACTACCGGTCAACACCTCGTGAACGCCTGACGCTAGCAACTCCCGCCTGTGCAGGCAACCCGTCAATCCTGGACTTTAGGGCGAAGTTCCGAGAGCGTCCTTCAGGTCCGCCGCGAGCTTCGTGGCGTCGGTGGTGTAGGCCATGTGCCTGACGAAGCTGCCGTCGGGCCCCATCAGGTAGATGATGCTGGAGTGGTCCATCAGATAGTCCGTGGACGAACTGCTGTTGGAGGCCTTGGCATAGAAGACGCGGTAAGCCCTGGCGATGACGGCAATCTCCCCGGGCGTGCCGGTGAGGCCCATGAGGCGGGGGCTGAAACTGGCCACATAGGCCTTCAGCACCTCCGGCGTGTCGCGCGCCGGGTCGATCGACACGAAAACCGGCTGGATGCGGTCCGCATCCCGCCCCAGCTGGTCCAGCGCCGCCGTCATCACCTGGAGTTCGGTGGGGCAGACGTCCGGGCAATAGGTGTAGCCGAAGAACACCAGCATGTACTTGCCGCGGAAGTCCTTCTCGGTGACGCGCCTGCCATCCTGGTCGAGGAGCGAGAAGGGGCCGCCGACAAGGGCCGCGCCGGAGCTTTGCGGGCCATGCAGCCTGCCGCTCATCAAGGCAAAGCTGCCAAGCCCCAGGGCCGCAAGCAGCACCAGGGCGGCGAAGATGAGGACGGGGCGGCGCGGCATCGGCGTTCTTCCTTCAATCCACCTGCACATATGCTGGAGCATGATCTTGCTCAAGCTTTTGCTCCATCTCTTTGTATGGCCGCATTTTCGACGGTCAACCGGTGTCCACTTGACCTGAAAATGCTTTAGACTGGCCGGGTCTCAACCCGAACCCCCGTAACGCAGGAGCGCAATGCCCCAGGATCCCGCCATCGACCCGAGGCCTGCTTCGGCCGGCGCCGAGATCGGCATGCTGCGGCTGAGAACGCTGGTGCGGCTGCGCTGGCTCGCCATCGTGGGGCAGGCGGGCGCCGTGCTGGGCGTGCATTTCGCCCTCGGTTTTCCGCTGCCGCTGGGCCCCTGCCTTGCCGCGATCGCCTTCAGCGCCTGTCTCAACATCTTCCTCACCATCCGCTGGCGCAAGAGCGTGAGGCTGCATGAGCGCCATGCCGGCCTGCTGCTGGTCTATGACGTGGCGCAGCTGGCCGTGCTGCTGTTTCTCACCGGCGGGCTGGAGAATCCCTTTTCCTTCCTGTTCCTCGTGCCCGTCACCATTTCGGCCACGTCGCTCCCCAACCGTTGGACCCTGTGGCTGGGGCTGCTGACCTTCGCCTGCGCCAGCTTCCTTGCTTTCCGCCACTTTCCGCTGCCCTGGCTGCCGGGCGAGAGGCTCGAGCTTCCCGGCGTCTATATCGGCGGCATGTGGACGGCCATCATGTGCGGCGTGGTGTTCTCGGCAATCTATGCCCGCCGCATTGCCGACGAGGCGCGGCAGATGTCGGCGGCCCTGTCCGCCACCGAGCTCGTTCTGGCGCGCGAGCAGCGGCTCTCGGCGCTCGACGGCATGGCCGCGGCGGCGGCCCACGAGCTGGGAACGCCGCTTGCCACCATCGCGCTGGTCGCCAAGGAGCTGAAGCGCGAGATGCCGCCGGATGCTCCGCATACGGAGGACATCGACCTCCTCATCAGCCAGACCGCGCGCTGCCGCGAAATTCTGGCGAGGCTCGCCAACCGCGAGGCGCAGACGGACGAAATGTATCAGCGCACCGCCATTCTCGCCATGATCGAGGACCTGGTGGCGCCGCTGCGCGGCTCCGACGCGGTGATCGCGGTGACGAGCTCGGCCGACCTCGACGACAAGGCGCTGGGCAGCGAGCCGGTGTTCCGGCGCAACCCCGCCATCACATACGGGCTTGGCAACCTGCTGGAGAATGCCGTCGATTTCGCCGCGGCGCGCGTCGAGGTCGATGCCCGCTGGACGCCCAACCAGGTGTCGATCACCGTCCGCGACGACGGGCCGGGCTTTCACGAGAACATCTTCGACCGTCTGGGCGACCCCTTCGTGACGACAAGGCCCGGCTATGGCGAGGAGACAGGCGAGGCCGGGCAGCACGAGGGAATGGGGCATGAAGGAATGGGGCTTGGCTTCTTCATCGCCAAGACGCTGCTGGAACGCTCCGGCGCCACCGTGTCGCTGGCCAACCGGCCCAGCCCGGAACACGGTGCGGTGGTGCAGGTTGTCTGGCCGCGGAGCCTGGTTGATCTCGGACGCGCCTGATTGCGTAGTGTAAGCTGAACCCGCGCCCTCCAGAAGCCGGAGAGCGCTCATCAACCCATGCAACTCACACAGGCGGCGCCCGAATGACCCATGCCGTGATCCCTGCCGAAAAGACCCTGCTGCTCGTCGATGACGACAAACCCTTCCTGTCGCGCCTTGCGCGCGCCATGGAAACCCGCGGTTTCGAGGTGCTGACGGCGGAATCGGTCACCGACGGCGTGGCGCATGTGAAGCGCTCCTCCCCCTCCTTCGCGGTGGTTGACCTGCGGCTGGCCGATGGCAACGGCCTCGACGTGATCGAGGCGCTGCACCAGGCACGGCCCGAGGCGCGCGCCGTGGTGCTGACAGGCTATGGCAATATCGCAACGGCCGTCACCGCCGTGAAGCTCGGCGCCATCGACTATCTGGCCAAGCCCGCGGATGCCGACGCCGTGCATGCCGCGCTGGTGGGCGACACCGATTCGCGCGCCGCCCTGCCTGACAATCCGATGTCGGCCGACCGGGTGCGCTGGGAGCACATCCAGCGCGTCTATGAGCTGTGCAGCCGCAATGTCTCCGAAACGGCGCGCCGGCTCAACATGCACCGCCGCACGCTGCAGCGCATCCTGGCGAAACGCGCCCCGAAATAGTCAGAGGGACTGGGCCAGCGGGTCATGAAGCCCGTGCAGCCGCAGCGCCGCCGCCCGCGCGAAGGCCAGTGTCAAGGCCTTGCGGCGCGCGGCGTGGAGGCTCGTTGCCTCCGTGTGGCGCAGAATGTCAGCCCCCCAGCTGTCGGCGATGATGAGGCCCGCCTCGGCTGGCATGATCTCCGGCGCCATGCCGGCCGGGATCGCGAAGAACAGCCGGTCGCACCAGCCCCGGTATTCGGGCCATTTTGCATCGCTGTGGAAGTCCTGGGGCGAGGACTTGATCTCGACGATCCAGATTTCGCCCGAGCCGGAAATCGCCATGATGTCGGCGCGCCGGCCGGAGGCCAGCGTGAATTCGGGGAGCACCGCGAAGCTCAGGGCGCGCAACAGGCGGGCCACCCCGCGCTGGATCGTCAGCGCGGTGGCGGACTGGCGGCCGTCGGGCCGGGGGGCCGGAAGCGTTCGATCCATGAATTTCCCACCAGACAGGGCATTGCGCCGATTTCAGGGGCGGCAAGCTTTGTTCCATCCTATGCTGGAATTATAAGGATGAAAAACGTTCCGGCAACGTTCAACGGCGAAATGGGAGCTTTGATGATGACGCGGCGCATGCGCACCGAGCGCGATTCGATCGGCGAAATGGAGATCCCGGCCGAGGCCGACTACGGCATTCACACCGCCCGGGCGGTGGAAAACTTCCCCATCACCGGCATCACGCTTGCGCATTTCCCGGAGCTGATCGAGTCGCTCGCCATGGTCAAGAAGGCGGCGGCGCTGGCCAACCGCGACTTCGGACGGCTGACGCCGGAGATCGCCCAGGCCATTGTCTCCGCCTGCGATCTCGTCATCGCCGGCGACGAGCGCCACGACTTCGTGGTCGACATGCTGCAGGGCGGGGCCGGCACCTCCACCAACATGAACGCCAATGAGGTGATCGCCAACCTGGCGCTGAAGCTGCTGGGCAAGCCGCGCGGCGACTATGCCGTCATCAACCCCAATGACCATGTGAACCTGTCGCAGTCGACCAATGACGTCTACCCGACCGCGGTGCGGCTCACCGTGCTGCGCGCCTGCCCGGCGCTGATCGAGGAACAGAAGCTGCTGGTCGGCGCCTTCATGGCCAAGGCGAAGGAATTTGACGATGTCATCAAGGTCGGCCGCACGCAGCTGATGGACGCCGTGCCGATGCGTCTCGGTTCCGAGTTCCGCGCCTTCGCGGTGACCGTTGCGGAGGATATCGAGCGGCTGAAGGAATTCGCCAGCCTGCTGCGCGAGGTGAATCTGGGCGGCACGGCGATCGGCACCGGCATCAACACGCCGGAGGGCTATTCCGAACGCGTCATCCGCAATCTCGCCGGGATTTCCGGCGTGCCCATGGTGCCGGCGGCGGACCTGATCGAGGCCACCTCGGACCTCGGCGCCTTCGTCACCTTCTCGGGCATGCTGAAGCGCATCGCGGTGAAACTGTCAAAAATCTGCAACGACCTCCGCCTCCTCAACTCCGGCCCGCGCGCCGGGCTGGGCGAAATCCGGCTTCCGGCGGTGCAGGCGGGCTCCTCTATCATGCCGGGCAAGGTGAACCCGGTCATCCCGGAGGTCGTCAACCAGATCGCCTATCAGGTGATCGGCAACGACCTGACGGTCACCATGGCCGCCGAGGCCGGCCAGCTGCAGCTCAATGCCATGGAGCCCGTGATCGTGCTCAACATCATGCAGTCCATGCGCATGCTGCTGAAGGGCATGGCGGTGCTGCGCGAGAAATGCGTCGCCGGTATCGAGGCCGACCGCGAGCGCTGCCGGGAACTGCTGGAAGGCTCGCTCGTCACCGTGACGGCGCTCAACCCCTATATGGGCTATGCCGCGGCCAGCCGGGTGGCCAAGGAAGCGCTGAAGTCACGCCGCTCGATCCGCGACGTGGTGCTCGCCGAAGGCTTGATGACCGAGGAGCAGCTGCGGCAGGCCTTCTCCACCGCAACGCTGCTCGGCCAGCGCTGAGGCATGTTCCGTTCAGGCGGAACCGCCTGGACGGAACATGCGCCAGATCAAAGGCTCGAGCATGATCCTATCGCAAAAGCGGTTCCACTTTCGCGGATCACGCTGCTCCGGCACCGGCATCTACTGATTTTGGCCCGGGTAGAAAAACTGCTGGTCGAAGGGCGTCCAGCCCGGCCGCCTGGTCCAGCTGGGGTAGATGCAGCGGGTCACGCCGCAGCGCAGCTGTGCCGGGTGGCGTGACTGCCAGTCGGTGGCGTCTTCCATCACCTTCTGGCGCACGCTGGCGCTCAGCTGGTTAAAGTGCTGGTCGCGCAACAGCGGCGCCAGGGGGTGGCCGCCGGCCGCCGCAAGCTCGAACCAGAACAGCGCCTTGGCAATATCCTGCTTCACACCGCGCCCGCCGCCGTAGAAACGGCCCGCCATATACTGCCCGTCGGCCAGGCCCTGGGCGCCCGCCCGCTTGTAGAGCGCCAGCGCCATGGTCAGATTGCGCGGCACGCCGACGCCATTGTCATACATGGCGCCCAGGGTGAATTCCGCATAGGGGTCGCCGCGCCCGGCCAGCTGTTGCATGATCGCCACCGCCACCGCGTAGTTGCGGGCGTTATAGGCGTTGACACCCCGCCACAGCTCCCCCGCCGCGGCCGGCTGGAACCACAGGATCAGGGCAATCGCGGCGATGAACTTTTTCATCCGGCATCCGGGAGAATCACAGTCCTCTCAGCCTACCGCGATTTCGCGGAAAAGGTGAGAGGCCGCTGCACCACGTCATCCATGCCGCCTTTTCGCAGGCGCGAGACGGGCGGCTTGCTTTGTTTAGCGATTCGGTGTTCAGTGAACATTATCGCTAAACAAAGGACCCGTCGTGGCGCTTCCCCTCGAAATCCTGCTCGACACGGTCTCGGCGCGCGTCATCGCGGCGGCAGACGAGCTGACCGCACTCGACTCCGCCATCGGCGATGCCGACCATGGCGTCAACTTGAAGCGCGGCTTCGAGGCGGTGCAGGCGGAAAAGGCGAACATTCTCGCCAAGCCCGCGGGCGAGGCGCTGAAGACGGTGGGAATGACCCTGGTGATGAAGGTGGGTGGCGCCTCCGGCCCGCTCTACGGCACCCTGTTCATGACGCTCGGCAAGGAGTTGCCCGGGAACCCGACATTTGCCGGCATCGGCCGCGCTCTGCAGGCCTCCGTCACGGCGCTCAAGGCGCGCGGCAAGGCGGAGCTGGGCAACAAGACCATGCTTGATGTTCTGGGCCCCGTCGCCACCCATCTCGAATCCGGCACGGCCAGCTTCGACAGCGTGCGGGCGCTGGCATCCGGGAGCGCCAGGGCGACCGTGCCCATGAAGGCGATCCGCGGCCGCGCCTCCTTCCTCGGCGAGCGCTCAATTGGCCACATGGACCCCGGCGCGCGCTCGAGCGAGATCATGATTGCCGCCGTCTGCGATGTGCTGGAGGGCAAGTCATGACCGTCGGCATCGTCATCGTCTCGCATTCGCCCGATGTGGCCAAGGGCGCCGCCGACATGGTGCGCCAGATGGTCGGCAACGGCGTGCCGCTCGGCTTCTGCGGCGGCGACCCCGGCGGCGGGCTCGGCACCAGTGTGGAGAAGATTCTCGCCGCCATCGATGACGCCTGGTCGGAGGACGGCATCGCCATTCTCGTCGATCTCGGGGGTGCTGAGACCAACAGCGAGATGGCGGTCGAGATGCTGCCCGAGGAGCGGCGGAGGAAGATCGTCATCTGCAATGCCCCCGTTGTCGAGGGCGCCGTCATGGCCGCGACAGAAGCCTGGGGTGGCGGCTCGCTCGCCGACGTCAAGCGCACGGCGGAGGAGTTGTCCCCGCAATGAGCGAGACGGCGGAAGGATCGGTGGTCATCACCCATGACGTGGGCCTCCACGCCCGCCCCTCGGTGAAGCTGACGAAGCTCGCCAAGGGCTTCGCGTCCACGCTCGAGATCGCCGGCGCGGCCCAAGGTCCGTGGATTGACGCCAAGAGCATCGTCAAGGTCATGGCGATGAGGGCAAAGCAGGACTCGACGCTCTTCGTGCGCGCTGCCGGAGCCGATGCACGGGCTGCCGTCGAGGCGGTGATCGGCCTCGTGCGCCGCGACTTCGATGACACGGGCGATGGGCACTAGCCACCAGGGCATCGCCGCGTCGGACGGGCTGTTCCGCGGCCCGGTGCGGCGGCTTGGAAGCGCGCGGCGGGAACGGCGGGGCACCGGCGATGCGGCCACGGAACGCCAGGCGCTGCAGCAGGCCATCGCCCATGCCGTGGCCGGTGTCACGGCCCTGATGGCGCGCGTGGACGGCGAGGCACAGGACATTCTCGGCTTCCAGGTGGCGATGCTGGAGGATGATGCGCTCTCCGCCCCCGCCCTTTCCACCATCGACACCGGAACGCCGGCGCACGTCGCATGGAGCGCGGCGCTCGATGGCGAGATCTCGGGCTACGAGGCCTCGGACGATGATTATTTCCGCGCCCGCGCCGCCGACCTCAGGGACATTCGCGACCGCGTGCTGCGGCATCTTGCAGGCGGGGACGCGGCAGGCGAAGCGACGGGCGCGGTTCTGCTCGGAGACGACATCGCGCCAACTGCCTTTCTGGAAACCGACTGGACTGCGGGTGGCGCCATCGCCCTTCTGCGGGGCAGCGCCACCAGCCATGTCGCCATGCTGGCCCGCGCCCGCGGCGTTCCGATGGTGACCGGTCTCGGTGAACTGCCGGCGCGGACGGCAGTCCTGGCCGTCGACGGCGGGCGCGGCGCCGTTCTGGCCGATCCCGACTCCGCGCAGCGCGCGCAGTTCGATGCCGCGCTGGAGGCCGACACGCGGGCGCGCGCCCGTGAGGAGCGTTTCCGCCTCCGTCCGGCGGTGCGGCGCAGCGGCGAGCGTATCGATATCCTGATCAACGTCGCGGGCGTCGGGGAACTCGACCGCATCGACCATGCCGCCTGCGACGGCATTGGCCTCATGCGCTCCGAGTTCCTGTTTCGCGATGGGGCGCCGCTGCCCGGCGAAGAGACGCAATACCGCGCCTACCGCCGCTTTGCGGAATGGGCGCAAGGCCGGCCCGTCACCATCCGCACGCTTGACATCGGCGGCGACAAGCCGGTGCGCGGGCTGACGCCGGAAGGCGAATCCAATCCCTTCCTGGGCTTGCGCGGCGTGCGCCTCACACTGGCGCGCGAGGATGTGTTCCGCACCCAGCTGCGCGCCCTGGCGCGGGCCGCCGTGCATGGCAATCTCAAGGTCATGCTGCCCATGGTGACGGCGCCTGACGAGCTCGCCCGCAGCGCCGCGCTGCTTGACGCCTGCGTCGCGGAGCTCGGGGCGCAGGGCGTTGCCTGCCACAGGCCGCCGCTCGGCATCATGGTGGAGGTGCCCGCCGCCGCGGTGATGCCGGAACTCTTCCGCGGCGCGGCCTTCTTCTCCATCGGCTCCAACGACCTCACGCAATATGTCACGGCGTCCTCGCGCGATGATGCGCGGGTCGCCGCGCTCAACGATCCATCGCATCCCGCCGTGACCGCCCTCATCGCCAGGGTGGCGCGCTTTGGCCGCGAGGCCGGCATTCCGGTCAGCCTGTGCGGCGACATGGCAAGCGAGCCCAGGCATCTTCCGGCGCTGCTGGACGCGGGCCTCACCTCGCTTTCGGTGGCGCCCGCGCGCATCGCCCGCCTCAAGGCGGCCATCGCGGAGCTCTGAGCATGGCCTTTCCCGCCGCCAGCCCCACACCCCAGGACGCCGTCGCCGCCTATAAGCGGCTGCTGGCGGAGATCATCGACCGCCGCCCCTCCGGCACGCGCCAGCGGCTGGCGTCCGCGCTTGCCAAGAACCGCAGCTTCGTCAGCCAGATCGCCAATCCCGCCTATCCGACGCCGATCCCCGCGAGCCATCTGGCGCAGATCTTCGAGGTTTGCCGCTTCTCGGCGGCCGAGCGGCAGGAATTCACGAGGCTTTATGCGCGCGCGCATCCCAAGAAGATGCTGGCGGAGAAAACCGCCCGCATGCAGCCCGTGGTGGCGCTGCCGGATCTGGGCGATGATGCGAAGAACAGGACGCTGCACGGGCTGGTCAGCGCCTTCGTGCGGGACCTTGCAAGGCTGATCGGGGACGAACGGGAGAAAGGGAAACGGCCATGAAGAAGCTCATCAACGACGTGTCAAATATACTGACTGAAAGCCTTGACGGCTTCGTGGCGGCGCACGGCGACATCATCGCGCTCGGTGACGGGCACATGTTCGTGCGGCGCAAGGTGCTGAAGCCTGGCAAGACCGCACTGCTCTCGGGCGGCGGCTCCGGCCATGAACCGCTGCATGCCGGTTTCGTCGGCCATGGCATGCTCGATGCCGCCTGCCCCGGCCAGGTTTTCACCTCCCCCACGCCCGACCAGATGATCGCCGCGGTCGGGGCCGTCGACACGGGTGGAGGCGTGCTCTTCATCGTCAAGAACTACGAAGGCGATGTCATGAACTTCGACATGGCGCGCGAAATGGCGGGGCGCGACATCGAGACCGTCATCACGGATGATGACGTCGCCGTCGAGAACTCGCTCTACACCACCGGCCGGCGCGGCGTTGCCGGCACGCTGGTTGTCGAGAAGGTGGTGGGTGCGGCCGCCGAGCAGGGCGCGGACCTTAAAGCCCTGAAGCGGCTGGGCGACAAGGTGAACAGGGCGACGCGTTCAATGGGCGTGGCGCTGACGAGCTGCACCGTGCCCGCCGCCGGCAAGCCGACCTTCGACATCGGCCCCGCCGAAATGGAGATGGGCGTGGGCATCCATGGCGAGCCGGGCCGCCGCCGCGTGGCGCTGCGCTCCGCCGACGAGATTGCCGGGGAGATGGTTGCCGCCATCGCCGGCGACCTTGGGTCGAAGGGCAACGCATTGCTCTTCGTCAACGGCTTCGGCGGCACGCCGGCGATGGAGCTCTACCTTATGTACAACGCCGCCAGGGCGCATCTCGCGAGGCACGGCATCACCCCGGTGCGCTCGCTCGTCGGCAGCTACGTCACCTCGCTCGACATGGCCGGCTGCTCCATCACCGTCACCCTGCTCGACGACGAGATCGCCAGGGGCTGGGATGCGCCGGTGCACACACCGGCGCTGCGCTGGGGTCTTTAGCGCCTGTTCCGGTCAGGCGGAACCGCCTCGTCGGAACATGCGCCAGGTCAATAGCTTGAGCATGATCCGCAAAAGCGGTTCCACTCTCGCGGATCATGCTCTCATTGGGCGGCAGGGGCGCGTGCCTGTCCAAAGGTTGAGGTTGTGGTGCAATATGGCCCATGCCAGCATACGCCACCATGCGCGACAAACCCTGGCTCTTCCGAACCTATGCCGGCCATTCCACGGCGGCTCAGTCCAACACGCTGTTCCGGACCAATCTGTCCAAGGGGCAAACCGGCCTGTCAGTGGCCTTCGACCTGCCGACCCAGACGGGCTATGATTCTGACCATATGCTGGCCCGCGGCGAGGTGGGCAAGGTGGGGGTGCCGATCTCCCACATCGGCGACATGCGCACGCTGTTCGACCAGATCCCGCTCGCCACCATGAACACCTCGATGACCATCAATGCCACGGCGGCCTGGCTGCTGGCGCTCTATGTGGCGGTGGCCGAGGAACAGGGTGCTGCGCGGGCGGGCCTTTCCGGCACGACACAGAACGACATCATCAAGGAATATCTCTCGCGCGGCGCCTATGTGTTCCCGCCCGGCCCGTCGCTGCGGCTGATCACCGACACCATCGCCTTTTCCACGCGGGAACTGCCGAAGTGGAACCCGGTGAATGTCTGCTCCTATCATTTGCAGGAAGCAGGCGCCACGCCGGTGCAGGAGCTTTCCTATGCGCTGGCCACCGCGATTGCCGTGCTGGACGGCGTGAAGGCGGGCGGCGCGGTGGCGGACGGGGACTTTCCCGGGGTGTTCGGGCGCATCTCGTTTTTCGTCAATGCCGGCATCCGCTTCGTCACCGAACTCTGCAAGATGCGCGCCTTCACCGAGCTGTGGGACGAGATTGGCCGCGGGCGCTATGGCATCGCGGAAGAAAAGCACCGCCGCTTTCGCTATGGCGTGCAGGTGAATTCGCTGGGCCTCACCGAGCAGCAGCCGGAAAACAACGTCACCCGCATCCTGCTCGAGATGCTGGCGGTGGTGCTGTCGAAAAACGCCCGCGCCCGCGCCGTGCAGCTGCCGGCGTGGAACGAAGCACTCGGCCTGCCCCGGCCATGGGACCAGCAATGGTCGCTGCGCATGCAGCAGATCGTGGCCTATGAGACCGACCTTCTCGACTATGGCGACATTTTCGACGGCTCAGCCGAGATCACGAGGAAGGTGGAGGCGCTGAAGGAGGAGGCGCGGGCAGAGCTTGCCCGCGTGCTCGCCATGGGCGGCGGCGGCTCGGAAGAGGCGATCGCCTATATGAAGCGCCAGCTGGTGACGAGCAACACGGCGCGGCTTCACGCCATCGAGACCGGCGAGACTAAAGTCGTCGGCGTCAACGCCTTCACCACGACCGAGGCCTCGCCGCTCTCCGCCGGCACGGACGCCATCATGACGGTGAAGGACGATGTGGAGTTTGAGCAGATCGAGCGGCTGAAGGCCTGGCGCGGCAGCCGCGATGCCAGGGCCGTGGCCGCCGCCCTCGACGGGCTGCGCGCCGCCGCCGCCGACGGCCGCAACATCATGGAACCCTCCATCGCCTGCGCCAGGGCCGGCGTCACCACCGGCGAATGGGGCGGAACGCTGCGCGAGGTCTTTGGCGAATACCGCGCGCCGACGGGCGTGGCGCTCGCCATGCGCGCCGAAGGCGGCGCGCAGCTTGAAGACTTGCGCAAGCGCGTGAGGCTTCTCACCGGGCGCCTGGGCGAAACGCCCCGCTTCCTCGTCGGCAAGCCGGGTCTCGACGGCCATTCGAATGGCGCGGAACAGATCGCGGAGCGCGCGGCGGATACCGGGCTCGAGGTGATCTATGACGGCATCCGGCTGACGCCGGAGCAGCTGGTGAAGACGGCGCAGGAACGGCAGGCGCACATCCTCGGCCTCTCCATCCTCTCGGGCTCGCACGTGCCGCTGATCCGCGAGGTGATGCAGCGCCTGCGCGCGGCGGGCCTCGCCAATCTTCCCGTCGTCGCGGGCGGCATCATTCCGCAGGATGACGTGAATGTGCTGAAACAACTGGGCATCGCCGCCGTCTATACGCCCAAGGACTTCGACATGAACCGCATCATGGCCGACCTCGTGACGCTGATCGAGCAAAAGGCGGACGAGAAGGCAGCGTGAATGGCGAGTGCGGTCAGTTGCAACTGCTCAACGAAGCCTGGAGCATCGTGCGGGTCAATTCACTCCATGAGGGCTCCCCTGCGCTTCGTGGGTGTACAGTGGGCAGGGGTACGAGTAGGAGTGGGGGGCCACGTGTCCAAATCTCGAAGACTGAGCCCGGGGACCCCCACCCCTAATCCCCTCACAAGAGAGAGGGAAACTCATGGAACATGATCCGCAAGAGTGGAACCGCTTTCGCGACAGGATCATGCTCAAGAATATATCTGGCGCATGTTCTGACCAGGCGATTCCGCCTGAACGGAACATGCGCCAGAGAAAATCGATGGCCGCGGCGCGGTTATGATGCAGACCGTTAACTGTTGCTGAACCTTTCGTTAATTCTTACGTCACCGGTGTGGCGATAGGGTGATTCCGGGGTTAAAATCGGCATCAACATTTGAGTGGGGGTTTTAGGTGGCTGGTTCTTCTGTTCAGGCTGACGCGAAGTTTCTGCGTCGTATTTTATTCGGTCTTGTGCTGCTGACCCTCGTCTCCGGCGCACTCGCCGGTCTCACCACCGTACAGGCCATGACCGGCACGGCCAGCAGCTGCTTCGGCAGCTGCCAGTAACGCTGTCTCCATGGCGGAACACCGGCTGTCCGGACTCTCCGCTCCGTCCATCAGCGACATCGAAGAATTGGCGGCGGAGGCCTTGGGCGGTCTGCCCGCCGATTTTCGCGCGCTTTCCGGCGAGGTGGTCATTTCCGTCACCGACTTCCCCACGGAAGAGGTGCAGAGGGACATGGACGCCGGACCTTTCGATCTTCTCGGCCTGTTCCAGGGCGTAGGCCTCGCCCATGACGCGGCGGTCCCGGAAACGGGGCGCATGCCCAACATGGTCTTTCTTTACCGCCGCGCCATCCTCGACTACTGGGCCGAGCATGAGGAGACCCTGGGCGCCGTCGTCACCCATGTGCTGGTGCACGAGATCGGCCACCATTTCGGCCTCTCCGACGACGACATGTACGGGATCGAGAACCGCACCCCTTGAAGCATGATCCGCAAAAGTGGAACCGCTTTTGCGGCAAGATCATGCTCCAGCACATGCGCTGAGCGGGCGCCATGCGCCAGGCCATGTTGCAGCCCCTGCTCATCCCCTTTATAGGAGCGCGACATGACCAGCATCTTCATCGATGGCGAGGCCGGCACCACCGGGCTCCTGATCCGCGAGCGGTTGCAGAATCGCTCCGACCTGACGCTCGTGTCCATCGAACCTGAGCGCCGCAAGGATGCGGACGCCCGGAGCGAGCTGCTGAACTCCGTCGATGTCGCCATCCTCTGCCTGCCCGACGAGGCGGCGAGGCAAGCCGTTGCGATGATCGATCCCGCCTCCAGGACCCGCGTCATCGATGCCTCCTCCGCCTTCCGCGTGGCGGAAGGCTGGGCCTATGGCATGCCGGAAATCTCCGCTCTGCACCGCCAGAAGATCGCGGGCGCCGCGCGCGTCGCCAATCCCGGCTGCTATCCGCAGGGGCTGATCGCGCTGGTGCGGCCCCTCGTCAACGCCGGCATCATGTCGGCCGATTATCCCGTCACCTACAACGCCATCTCGGGCTATTCCGGCGGCGGCAAGAAGATGATCGAGGATTATGAGGCGAAGGGCGCTGACGCCATTCCCTATTACCCCTACAGCCTCGGCTTTTCGCACAAGCACCTGCCCGAAATGCAGGTCTACAGCGAGATCGCCCATGCGCCGATCTTCCAGCCGGCGGTGGGCAACTATGCCCAGGGCATGATGGGCTGCGTTCCCGTTTTCTCCGAGCTGCTGCTCAGAAAGGTGACGGGACAGGACATCCGCGACTGCCTCTCCCTCGCCTATGCAAACCAGCCCTTCATCTCGGTTGCCCCCTTCGAGGCCGTGGAGCGCGCGCCCCAAATCAACCCGGAAGCGCTCAACAACACCAACCGCATGCGCCTCCACGTCTTCGCCAATGATGCGCGCGGCCAGCTGCTGCTGATGGCGGTCTACGACAATCTCGGCAAGGGCGCCTCGGGCGCCGCTGTGCAGAATCTCAACATCATGATCGGCGCGGAGGAAACCCTCGGCGCCGATCTCCCTGAAGCTGCCTGAGGACAAAACCATGCAGAAGTTCGAAACGCTCACCGGCGTCGCCGCTCCGCTGAACATCGTCAACATCGACACGGACATGATTATCCCGAAGCAGTTCCTGAAGACCATCAAGCGCACGGGGCTGGGCAAGTCGCTGTTCTTCGAGATGCGCTATACGCAGGACGGCCAGGAGATCGCGGATTTCGTGCTGAACAGGCCTTCCTATCGCAAGGCCGAGATCCTGATTGCGGGCGACAATTTTGGCTGCGGCTCCTCGCGTGAGCATGCGCCGTGGGCGCTGCTCGACTTCGGCATCCGCTGCGTGATCTCCACCAGCTTCGCCGACATCTTCCACAACAACTGCTTCAAGAACGGCATCCTGCCGATCAAGGTCTCGGCCGACGATCTCAGGAAGCTGATGGACGACGCCGGGCGCGGCGCCAATGCCACCATGACCATCGACCTGCCGAACCAGGAAATCCGCGGGCCCGACGGCGGCAAGATCAGCTTCGATATCGACCCCTTCCGCAAACACTGCCTGCTGAACGGTCTCGACGACATTGGCTTGAGCCTCGAGAAGGCCTCTTCCATAGACGCCTTCGAGAAGAAGCAGGCGGAGCGCCAGCCCTGGCTTTGATCCATCACCGCGTGGGCAGGCGGAGGCAACAGAGAGCGCCGTCACGCACGTCCTGCGCCATTCGGATGACACATTAGTGGACTCGATCCTCAACACCGTCCTGCCGGTCTTCGGCATGATCGTGCTGGGCTACGGCTTCACGAAGGCGAAGGTCTTCGATGCCGCGGCGGGCCGCGGTCTGTCGCTTTTCGTCTTCAACCTCGCCATTCCGGCGCTGCTGTTCAAGACGGTGGCCACCATGGGCGCCCAGCAGGGCGCACCCTGGGAATTGTGGATCGCCTTCTTCGGCGGCCTCGGCATCACCTGGGTGACGGCCGCACTGGTCTCGCGGGTGATCCCTTCCTTGAATGTTTCCGGCGGGGCTGCGGCCTCCATGGCGGCGGGCTTCGGCAACCTGGCGCTGCTTGGAACGCCGCTCGCCCTCTCCCACTTCGGCCAGCAGGTGGCTATTCCGCTCGGCATGATCCTGTCGATCCACGCGCCCATCCTGTGGTTCACCGCCATGCTGCACCGGGCCCTGTTCCAGACGGCGGGGAACTTTTCGATCGGCGGGACGGCCTCGGAGCTGTTCCGGCATCTGGCCACCAATGCGATCGTGCTGGGCCTCCTCGCCGGCACGCTGTGGCGCCTCACCGGCTGGGGCTTGCACCCTGTCTTCGGCGCCATGCTCGGCATGCTGGCGGATGCCTCGGTTCCAACCGCCCTCTTCGCGTTGGGCGTCTCGCTGGCGGGCTATTCGCTGAAAGGCTCGTGGAGCGGCATGTTCAGCCTCATCGGCCTCAAGATGCTGCTGATGCCGCTCCTGGTGTTCGTTCTCGTGCGTTACGCCGTCTCTATCCCGCCCTTGTGGGGCCATGTGGCGATTCTCTTCGCCGCCATGCCCACAGGGGCCAATGCCTTCCTCTTCTCGCAGCGGAACAATGAGGCGACGGCGGCGGTGTCGGGCGCCATTACGCTCGGAACAGCGCTGGCGGCGGTCAGCGCTTCGGTCCTGCTTTATCTCATGGATGCCAGTTTGATTTAGGCCCGTCAGGCTTGCTTTTGCGGGTGAACAGGTCCATTTTCCGCGCCACTTTCAGAACCCCATCCAAGGAGCCACATGGCAAAGGAAGAACTGCTCGAATTCGAAGGCACCGTGACTGAACTTCTGCCCAACGCAACCTTCCGCGTGAAGCTCGACAACAATCATGAGATCATCGCCCACACCGCCGGCAAGATGCGCAAGAACCGCATCCGCGTGCTCGCGGGCGACCGCGTGATGGTCGAAATGACGCCCTATGACCTCACGAAGGGCCGCATCAATTATCGCTTTAAGTAAAGCCAGGGGCGCGAAGGCCCCAACGAAGGCAGGCGTCAAGCTGGTGCTGGCCAGCGCCTCGCCGCGCCGCCTGCAGCTGCTCGAACGCGCCGGGCTGACGCCCGACCTGCTCAACCCCACCGACATCGACGAGACCCCGCGCCGGCGCGAAACGCCGCGCGCCCTCTCCATCCGCCTCGCCGGGGAGAAGGCCGAACGCGCGCTGGAGATGCCTCTGGTCAGGGAACTGGGCCCCAATGCCTTCATACTGGCGGCGGATACCGTCGTCGCACTCGGCCGCCGCATCCTGCCCAAGGCCGAAACGGTGGACCAGGCGCTGGACTGCCTGTCGCTCCTCTCCGGCCGTTCGCACTGGGTCTATTCCACCGTGTGCCTGATCGCGCCGGGAAAGCGCATGTCCACCCGCTGTGTGGAAACCAAGCTGCGCTTCAAGCGCCTGTCGCGCGAGGACCTGGGCAGCTACATCGCGTCAAACGAATGGCGCGGCAAGGCGGGGGGCTATGCCATTCAGGGCAGGGCCGAAGTCTTCGTGCGCCTCCTTGCCGGATCCCATTCGGGCGTGATCGGGCTGCCGCTCTACGAAACGGTGCATCTGCTCGAAGGGGCGGGCTATCCCGTGTTCCAAAGCTGGGTATCGGCGCCGCAATCGGAGGTCTGAGATGACCGAGCCCGTCCGGCTCCGCCCCCGCCGCCGCTGCCCCATCTGCAAAGAACCCTCGCAGCAGAGATATCACCCCTTCTGCTCGGCGCGCTGCGCGCAGGTGGATTTGAACCGCTGGCTCGGCGGGAACTATGCCATCCCGGCGGAAGAGGACGGGCCGGGCGAGGACTAAAGCATTTTCAGGTCAAGTGGAGACCGGTTGACCGTCGAAAATGCGGCCAAACAAAGAGACAGAGCAGGTTTCGGTTCAGTGGAGTCGAAACCTGCTCCGTCCCCATGCATCCGGGGCCTGCGCAAGGATTCCTGAAGGTGGCGCACAACTCCTGCGCGCAGAACAAGAACAGCTTCTGCTATGCGACATTTCTACGCAGTCAATAAGAGCGGAGGTGCATCGCATGCTACAACTCTTAGTTGTTAATTATTAAGCTTTATATTTCATATAGTTAAATGCAAAGACCAAACCGCACGACCGATCCGAACACCCTTGCGAAAGGCTCCAGTTCTTATAAATCCGCTGGTCCAGTTAGCGCTCTATGTTTTTGTCAGTTTGAAACGCTTAGCTTGTCAGTTACCGTGACCGCGTAATCCATTTCGGGTTGAACCATGCGACCAACCTTATCCGACGTTGCCAAGCTCGCAGGAGTGTCCGTGGCCACGGCCTCGCGGGCCCTGTCCAATCCGGACCTTGTTGCCGATCGCACCCGCCGCGCCGTCCGCGATGCCGCCGCCTCCTGTGGTTATAAGATCAATCTCGTGGCCCGCTCGCTGCGGATTCAGCGCACCGACACGCTGCTGGTGCTGGTCCCCTGCATCGACAACGGCTTATACCCCGACTTGATCCGCAGCATTGAGGACAGGGCGCTGGCCATGGGCTATGCCATGATTCTGGGCTTCACCCGGAAGCCGGAAAAGCACCGCGAAGCCTATGCCGAACTGATCAGCGCCGGCCGGGTGGACGGCATGGTGGTGGTGGATGGCGGCGCCGGGGTGGATCGTTTGACCGGGCCGCAGCCTGACCTTCCCGTGGTGCAGATGTTCGACAGGGTCTACAGCCCGCCCGTGCCGATGGTTCGGGTGGACGAACAGCAGGTGGCGGACATCGCCGTGCGCCAGCTCGCCTCCATGGGCCACCGCCGCATTGCCCACATCGCGGGCGCCGCCGACCAGCAATCGGCGCGCGAACGCCGGGACGGCTACCGCGCCGCCATGGCGAGGCTGGGCCTTCCCGTGGACGACCAGCTGATCAAGGCCGGCCACGGCACGCGCGAGGGCGGGGCCGAGGCGATGAAGCAACTGATCGAGCTGCCGCAGGGCCCCACCGCCGTGTTCTGCGCAACCGACACCATGGCCTGCGCCGCCATGGACCTGTGCCGCGACCGCGGCATCCATGTGCCGGGCGACATCTCCTTCATCGGCGCTGATGGCACCGCGGACGGGCTGTTTGCCTTCCCCTCGCTCACCACGGTGGAGGCGCCGCGCGCCGAGGCCGGCACGCTGGCCGTGGAAAAACTCGTCGGGCTGATCCGCGGCCAGACGGTGGCGCCTGACACGGTGCTGCCGGTGGAGCTCAAGCTGCGCGGCAGCTGCGCGCCGACGCGCACCGCCGTCGCCGCCTGAGGCTCCTCAAGCATGATCCGCAAAAGTGGAACCCGCTTTTGCGGATCATGCTCGAGCTTTTGATCTGGCCCGCGTCCTTCATAGTCAGGCTATCCCGCCTGACCGGAATATGCGCTACTGCTCGTAAAACCGGTTCACCAGCCGGTCCAGCAGACGCACGCCCCAGCCCGGACCCCAGCTCTGGTTGATGGAGCTGCGCGGGCCGTCCATGGCCGTGCCCGCCACGTCGAGGTGAGCCCAGGGCACATTGTTCACAAAACGTTGCAGGAACTGCGCCGCGGTGATCGAGCCGGCATGGCGACCGCCGGTGTTCTTCACGTCGGCCACGTCATGGTCGATGATCTTGTCGTATTCGGGCGCCAGCGGCATGCGCCACACCTTCTCGCCCGTGGCATAACCCGCCTCGGACAGGCGCTGGGCCAATTCGTCGTTGTTGGAGAACAGGCCCGCATGTTCCTTCCCGAGCGCCACCAGAATGGCGCCGGTGAGCGTGGCGAGGTCGATCATGAAGCGCGGCTTGAAGCGGTCCTGGACATACCACAGCACATCCGCCAGCACGAGCCGGCCCTCGGCGTCGGTGTTGAGCACGGCAATGGTCTGGCCCGACATGGAGGTGACCACGTCACCCGGCCGCTGCGCCTTGCCGTCCGGCATGTTCTCGACAAGGCCGATGGCGCCCACCGCATTGACCCTGGCCTTGCGCCTGGCCAAAGCCATCATCAGCCCGGCCACGCAGGCAGCGCCACCCATGTCGCCCTTCATGTCCTCCATGCCGGCGGCGGGCTTGATCGAGATGCCGCCGGTGTCGAAGGTGACCCCCTTGCCGATGAAGGCCAGCGGCGCCTCATTGGTCTTGCCGCCCTTCCACTCCATCACCACCATGCGCGCCTCGTGCGCCGATCCCTGGGCGACGCCGAGCAGCGCGTTCATGCCCAGCTTCCTCATCTGCGCCGGACTCATGACCGAAATTTTGAGGCCGAGCCTGGCGAGCGGCTTCATGCGCTCGGCGAAGGCAACCGGGTGGAGGTGATTCGGTGGCTCGTTGACCAGGTCGCGCGCCAGGTGCACGCCATCGGCCACCGCATCCAGGGCGGCAAAGCGCTGCCTGGCGCCCCTCGCATCCGCGGTGAGGACCGTAACCTCCCGCAGCTCCTTCGCCTCCGGCTTCTTCGACTTGTAATGGTTGAAGCTGTAGACGCGGAGCCTGATGCCGGAGGCGATCAGCGCCGCCGTCTCGACCGGCGTGAGGCCTCCTGCCGCCAGATCGGCCGCAATCGTCATCACATCGGTCTTGAGCGCCTGCGCAATGCCGGCCGTGGCCCCGCCCAGCAACTCCAGGTCGAGCGGGCGCAGCGCTGCGGGCTTGCCAAGGCCAAACAGCACGGCCCGGCTGAAGCTTCCGCCGGGAGCGACAATGTCGAGCGTCGAATCCCGCCGTCCGGTGAAGCCGGCTGCCGTGATGGCCCGGCGGATCTGGCCCCCGGTGCGGCCGTCGGCCTCGGCGGCAAGCCCCGAGAGCGCCTCTCCCTCGGTCACAAGCAGGATCAACACGCCGGACTTTGGCAGGCTGGCGGGCGAGAAGCTGATTTTCATGCGATTCCTTCCGGCTGGGGAAGCCTGCTCTTAGCGCATGATCCGATCAGGGGGAACACCCGATCGGATCATGCGCCAGGTCAATGGCTTGGGCATGATCTTGTCGCAAAACCGGTCCCACTATTGCGGGTCATGCTCCGGCGCGTTGTCAACAGCCTGGGAATTATGTGACGCGCCCTGCTATTTTAAGCTGTATAAACCATGAGCCATCACACTTCAGACCTTTTCCCTGCCCGAGGCCCACGCCAGGGCTTCCCGCACCTCCAGAAAGCCGTTAATATTCGCCCGGTGAAGTGAGTTGTCGGGGTCAGGTGCGAAAACACCGTTATAACCAGCTCTGTGCACGGGTGCGGGGACTGCATGTCTGCGTCCTCGGAATGATGGCGGCTGCGGGCCTCGCACTGTCCATTGGCGTCAGCCTTGCCGGCGTCACCGACCAGCCTGCCTTCGTGGCGCCCGTGGACAAGCCAATTCCAAAGGGCACCCGTGTCAACGTCATTGCCGACACTCTGACATTTGATGAGAAGACCAAAATCGCCACTGCCACCGGCACGGTGCGGCTGACCTATGGCCCCTATGTGCTGACCGCCACCAGGGTGGTCTACAACATGATGACCAGGACCTTCTCGGCCAACGGCTCGGTTGTCCTGAAGGAGCCGAACGGCAATGTGATGCAGGCCGATTCCGCCGAATTGAGAGACACCTTCGCGGAGGGCTTTGCCAGGCACGTGACGGCGCTGCTCACCAACAACGTCACCATCACCGCGCAATATGCCCGCCGCTACGTCAACGGCATCACCATCTTCCAGCATGCGAGCTACACGGCCTGCAAGACCTGCGTGACGGCGGACGGCACGCCGGTATGGCAGATCGCGGCGCGCGAGGCCAAGCACGACAGCTTGGGACAGACGATCTACTACAAGGATGCGACGCTGAAGTTCGGGTCCGTTCCGGTGTTCTTCACGCCCTATTTCGAATACCCCGACCCCACGGTGGAGCGGCGCACCGGCTTTCTGCTGCCATCGGTTCACTGGGGCGAGTACGGCTTCGGCGTGACGACTCCCTATTTCTGGGCGATCGACCGCAGCACCGACATGACCTTCGCGCCCATGTGGACCACGCGCAGCGGACCCCTGGCCGCCCTGCAGGTCCGCAAGGCGCTGGCGGCCGGCGCCATGAGCTTCGACGGCTGGGGCATCTACGAGTTCTCCGAACTCGACACCAATGCGCAAGATACGCCATGGCGCGGCGCGGCGCGCGCGCAGTCCGACTTCCGCATCAACGATAAATGGACGTGGGGCTGGGACGGAACCGTGGTCAGCGACAGAAGGTTCATGTCCGACTACGACATCGATCCACGCAATATGCTGGCCAGTTACGTGCAGGCCACCGGCCTCGACGACCGCAACTACACCAAGGCGCAAGTCATCGGCTGGCGCTCCCTGGTCGATGGCGAGGACCAGGGCGACATGCCCGTGGCCACGCCGTTCATCTCCGGCGACTACGTGCTGCCGGAGGAGGTGCTTGGCGGAGAGTTTTCTTATGGCTTCAATTACTACACTCTGGAGCGCCAGAACGCTATTGACACCGTCGTCTACAACCAGAGCGGATATTCGTCTGGCAACAACACGCTCAACCTCGACCTCGGCACCAACCAGACGCACATGATGGCCTATGCCGACTGGCAGCGGCAGTTGATTTCCGGGCAGGGCGTGCTGGTGACGCCCTTCGCATCGGTCCGCGGCGACGGCTTCCTGTCGCGGAACGTGCCTTCCGCGGAAGAAGACAGCACCGCGGACTTCTACGTCCTTCCGACCGCCGGCATCGACACGCGCATGCCTTTCATCACCTCGCTGGGCGACTACGACAGCGTTCTCACGCCCGTGGTGCAGTTGATCGCCTCGCCCTCCGAACCCGACCAGCGCAACAATGGCAATGAAGATGCGATCACGCTGAACTTCGACACCTCGAACCTGTTCTTAAGCGACAAGTTCACCGGCTATGACCGCTGGGAGGGCGGCATTCGCGCCAATGCCGGCGTGAACTACACGCTGCTTGCGCCCTCGGGCGGCTTCGTGCGAGCGAGTCTGGGCGAAAGCTTCCACATCGCCGGCGAAAACAGCTATCTCGTGGGCTCCGGCCTCGACGGCACGTCATCGGACATGGTTGGCGCCATCGCGCTGCAGTTCAATCCCAACATCACACTGGGCTACCAGGCCCGCTGGGAGGAGGACTTCTCCCGTATCAATGTTCAGGAGGCCTCGCTCGGCCTCAATTTCAGCAAGTTTGCGGGTTCTATCAGCTACGCAAATATTTCGAAGGCCGCCAATTACGGTCGGCCTGATGACGAAGAGCAGGTGTGGGGCAACGGCCGCTATTATCTCAGCGATGCCTGGAGCGTCTTCGGGAGCGCCCGTTATGACGCGCGCAACGGCAAGCCGATGGGCGAGAGCCTGGGTGTTACCTTCGACTGCGACTGCATGAAGGCGGAACTCGTTTACTCCATGTCCCATACCGATCAGTTTGGCGTCAGCGACAATGGCACCGAATACCGCATCGACCTCAGCGTCGAGCTGAGGACGATCGGCATATTGGCAGGCGGGTTCGTGCTCTGATGAACCTGCGCCGGCCCGCTTTCGCCGCGCTTCTGGCGGCTCTTCTCGTCTGTGGCCCCGCCATTCTGCCCGCCCATGCGGCCGCAATCATTGCCATCGTCAACGACCAGCCGATCACCGGGATTGACCTCAAGCAGCGAGTGGCCCTGCTCGAGATCATGGACGACGTGCCGCGCGGCGGCATGGACGACAGGAAGGCGCTGAAGCAGCTCATCGACCAGGCCGTGAAGATCCAGGAAGCCAAACGCTACAGCCTGCTGCCCAGCGACACCGAGCTCAACGACCGGATCAAGGCCCTGGCCAAGAACATGAAGCTCACCGTCGATCAGCTTTATGCCAAGCTGGAGGAAAAGGGCGTGAGCCGGACGGCCTTCATCGAATATGTGAAAGCCGGCATGGGCTTCAACCGCATCATGCAGGGCAAATACGGCCAGCAGGTCAAGGCAAGCGACGCCGAGATCGATGCCAAGATGGCCGAGCTGAAGAACAACATCAGCGCGGAAACCGCGAAGATCATGAATGATCCGCGCATGAGGCCGGTCACCGTCTTCACGCTGATGGAGGTCGTCTTGCCGGTTGACGGCAATGACCCGATGCTCATGCAGTCGCGTGCCATCGAGGCAACGCAGGTGATGCAGCGCCTGAAGAGCTGCGACGGCCTGAAGGCGGCCTCGGAGGGCGTCTTCGACGTCAAGAAGGGCAAGACCTTCGAGGCCGACGCAGCCAAGCTGCCGCCGCCGATGAAGGCAGCCCTGGAAAAGGGCGGGGTGGGCCGCGCCATCGGGCCGATGCGCGGCAAGGACGGCATCCAGCTCATTGCATTGTGCGGCGTGCGCAAGATCACCCCACCCAAGCCCAACTTCGCCGTTCCGACGCGCGATCAGGTGGAGCGCGTCGTGATCAACGAGAAATACGACAAGCTGGAAGAGCAATATCTCAGCACGGCGCGCGACAAGGTCTATGTCGAGTACCGCGACCAGAGCTACGCCCAATAGGGCCCGCGATGACAGGCCCGCTCATCCTCACCTGTGGCGAACCGGCGGGCGTCGGGCCGGAGATCACCGCCGCCGCCTGGGTGGCCCTGCGGCACGAACCCGCCTGCACCTTCGCCCTGCTGGGCGACGCCGCCTATTGGCGGAGCCGCAATCCGGGCCTCGCAATCGCCGAGATTGCAACTCCGGCGGAGGCCGGGGCGGTGTTCGCCGCCGCCCTGCCGGTGCTGCACCGTCCCCTCGCCATACACCCCGCGCCCGGTGTCATCGCGTCCGGCACGGCGCCGCAGGTGATTGCCGCCATCGATGAGGCGGTGGACATGGCCTTCCGTGGCGCGGCCGGGGGGATCGTGACGAACCCGATCCAGAAGGACGCGCTTTATGGCGCGGGCTTCCGGCACCAGGGCCACACGGATTACCTCGCGCACCTCTCCGCCCACCACGGACAACCGGCGCAGGAAGCAATGATGCTGGTGGCGGACGGCCTGCGCGCAATTCCGGTGACAGTGCACATCCCGCTGAAGGACGTGCCCGCTCGGCTCACGCGGGAGGCGATTCTCGGCCAGGCCCGCGTGGCGGCGCATGGCCTTGCACGCTATTTCGGCATCGCGAAGCCACGGCTGGCCGTCACCGGGCTCAACCCCCACGCCGGGGAGAACGGCGCCATGGGCCGCGAGGAGATCGAGGTGATTCGCCCCGCGATCGACACGCTGCGCGCGGAGGGGTTCCATGTGCTGGGCCCGCTCTCCGCCGATACCGCCTTCCACGCGGAGGCGCGTGCCGGTTATGACGCGATCCTCTGCATGTATCACGATCAGGCGCTGATCCCGGTCAAGACGCTGGACTTCCACGGCGGCATCAATGTGAGCCTGGGGTTGCCCTTCATCCGCACCTCGCCGGACCATGGAACGGCTCTGGGCATCGCCGGCACGCACACCGCAAATCCGGGGAGCCTCATCGCCGCGATCCGCCTCGCCGCCAGGATGCGCAAGGCCGCGGCGTGAGCGGGGACGGGCTGCCGCCCCTGCGCGAGGTGATCGCGCGCCACGGCCTTGCCGCCAGGAAAGCGCTGGGCCAGAATTTTCTGTTCGATCTCAACCTCACGCGCCGCATCGCGCGCGCCGCGGGCCCTCTCGAAGGTTTCACCGTGATCGAGATCGGCCCCGGCCCCGGCGGCCTCACCCGCGCGCTGCTGACGGAGGGCGCCACAAAGATAATCGCTATCGAGCGCGATGAACGTCCACTGGCAGCACTTGCCGAAATCTCGGCTGCCTGGCCGGACCGGCTCACCGTCATCCCCGGCGATGCGCTGGAGACGGACTACGCAAGGCTCGCGGACGGCAAGCCCACCAAGATCGTCGCCAACCTGCCCTATAACATTGCGACGCCGCTGCTCGTCGGCTGGCTCAGCGGAGACCGGTGGCCTCCCTTCTACGCCTCGCTCACGCTGATGTTCCAGAAAGAAGTGGCCGAGCGCATCGTGGCCAGGCCCGGCGGCACGGACTTCGGCCGGCTCTCGGTGCTCTGCCAGCACTGCACAACGGCGAAGAAGCTCTTCGACGTCAACCGCTCCGCCTTCACCCCGCCGCCCAAGGTGACCTCCTCGGTCGTGCAGCTCATTCCAAAGCCTGGGCCCGAGCCCCAATGCCGCCCCGACCTGCTCGAGCGCGTCACCGCCGCCGCCTTCGGCCAGCGCCGCAAAATGCTGCGGTCAAGCCTGAAGAACCTGGTTCCCGACCCGGAAACCATGTTGCGAGAACTCGGGATCGACCCGGAACTCCGGGCCGAACAATTGCCGGTGGAGGCCTTTGCAAGGCTGGCGGCGCGCCTGGGCTGACCAAGCGAGACCTTCTCCCGTTGCGAGGCAACGCGAGAAGGGCTCCTCACAGCTTCTTTGTCAGCTCCCGCACAAAATCGGTCAGTCCCACACGCCGCCTCCGCTTCAGGCGTTCGGCCTTGAGGATCGCCTCGATTTCGGCATGGGCCACGCCGATGTCCTCGTTGACGATGACATAGTCGTATTCCGGCCAGTGGCTGATCTCGTCCGCCGCCCTGGCCATGCGCTTGGCGACGGTGGAGGCCGAATCCTGGGCACGGCCGATCAGCCTGTCGCGCAGTTCCTCCGCCGAGGGCGGCAGGATGAAGATGCGCACCAGGTCCTCCTCCATCGTGGCGCCCAGCTGCTGGGTGCCCTGCCAGTCGATGTCGAACAGAACGTCGCGGCCCGCCTGCAGCGCCTCCACAACGGGGCGTTTCGGCGTGCCGTAGAAATTTCCGAAGACCTCGGCATATTCGAGAAGCTCGCCACGGTCGCGCAGCTGCCCGAACTCCTCATGGCTGATGAAATGATAGTCCTTGCCATCGACCTCGCCCGGCCGCGGGGCGCGCGTCGTGACGGAGACCGACATGGTGATGTTGGCATCGGCAGCCAGCAGGCGGCGGGACAGCGTGGTCTTGCCGGCCCCCGAGGGCGACGACATGACGACCAGCAGGCCGCGGCGGGGAATAACGGTCATGATGGGTTCGTCACTCGATGTTCTGGACCTGCTCGCGCAGCTGGTCGATGACGGTCTTGAGGTCAAGGCCGATCGCGGTGAGCGAGCGGTCGGAGGCCTTGGAGCACAGGGTGTTGGCCTCGCGGTTGAACTCCTGCGCCAGAAAATCGAACTTGCGGCCCACGGCGTCATGCGACGCGAGCAGCGCCCGCGCTGCTTCCACATGCGAGGCGAGACGGTCCAGCTCCTCCTCGATGTCGGCGCGCGCCGCGGCGATCGCCGCCTCCTGGTGCAGCCGGTCAGGGTCGAGCGCGGCGCCCGTCTCCATCAGGCGGTTGACCTGCGAGGCAAGCCGCGCGCGGATCGCTTCGGGCGTGCGCGACGGGTTGCGCCGCGCCGCATCGGCCAGCTCCGCGATGCGCTGCACCTGGGCGGAAACCACGGCCATGAGGCGGTCACCCTCCTCACGCCTTGCGGCGGCGAGGGCCTTGAGCGCATCATCGAAGCTTGCAAGCATGTCGGCGTTGCGCGCCTCCGCCTCGCCCTCGGTTTCCGGCTCGGCAGTCACCTCCACCACGCCCTTGATGGCAAGCAGCACGTCGGCGCGCAGCGGCTCGCCGCCGATCCGGTCGCGCAGCGACTCTCCGGCTTCCACCAGACGGTCGAGAATGTTCCGGTTGAGGCGCACCGTATCGCGGCCCATCTGGCCGCTGACCGTGAGCGACACCTGCAAATTGCCGCGCCTGAAGGCTGAGGCCAGCGCCGCGCGAACCGGCGTTTCCAGCGCCTCGCAGCCCGGCGGCAGCTTCAGGCGCACGTCCAGCGCTTTGCCGTTCACGCTCTTGATTTCCCATTGCCAGAACAGTCCCTGGCGCTCGCCCGAGGCGCGGGCAAATCCGGTCATGCTGGAAACGGGCATTGATCCATCCCTGAACGTGAATCAGTGAGGAACCATTAGAACGTTTCCGGCGGAGGCGAAATGCATCAGGGGCGGAGCCGGGGGATGACCGTCTTTTGCCCGTCCACCACCAGAACGGTGCCCGGCTTCGGCGCCACCCCCGGCGTGGCCCGCGCCGCAGGCTTGGACGCGGCGGCCTGCAGCGATTTTGCCTGCGGCTTCGGGACCTGGGCTGCCGGGGCGGCGGGCTGAGCCTTTGGCGCAGCGGTTTCAGGGGCGGAGGCTTCGGCTGCTGCGGAGGGCGTGCCGGGCATGCCGCCGACGGTCGCCTCAGGCCCGGGCACCACGTCCGCCAGCGGCGCCTGGGTGGCCGGGGTTGCCGGTGTTGCCGGTGTGGATGGGGCATCCGCCGCCGGAACCGTTGCGGGCGCAGTGGCATCCGCCGCCGGGCGCGCGGGGGCGTCCGGCTCGCCGGTATCCGCCGCGGCAGCGGGCGCGCTGGCGATCTGCCGCCAGGCCTTCACGTTGCGGTTGTGTTCTTCCAGTGTTGCCGCAAAGGCATGACCACCGCTGCCGTCCGCCACGAAATAGAGCTTGTCCGTCTCCTCGGGGTTCAGCACAGCCTCCAGTGCTGCGCGGCCGGGATTGGCGATGGGGCCAGGTGGCAGCCCCTCGATGCGGTAGGTGTTGTAGGGCGTATCGCCGTCGATGTCGGCCTTGGACAGCGCCCGGTCGAGCCGTCCCTTGCCGCCTGCGATGCCATAAATGATCGTCGGGTCGGACTGCAGCCGCATGCCCTTCCCGAGCCGGTTGATGAACACCGAGGCGATCACCGGCCGCTCATCCGCCCGGGCCGTTTCCTTTTCCACGATCGAGGCCAGCGTCACCGCCTGTTCCGGCGTGGCGATGACCGGCACGGGCTTGCGCTTGGCCCAGAGCTCCGCGAGCAGCTTGGCCTGCGCGTCCTGCATGTCCTGCACGAGCTTCTGGCGCGTCATGCCGCGGCGGAACACATAGGTGTCGGGCAGGATCGAGCCTTCCGCCGGCTCCGCCACCGGTTCGCCCGTCAGCACCTCGCTGGCGTTGACGCGGTCCGCCGCCATCCGGCTGGTGAAGCCCTCGGGGATTGATAATTTGTAGGTGATGGCCTTGCCGCTGGCGATGAGCGCCATCGCCTCGGCCATCGTCGCTCCCTTGGCGAAGGCATATTCCCCGGCCTTGAGCCGCGCCCGCTGTCCGGTGATCTGGGCCATCAGTGCGAACAGGCGGCCGTTGGACACCACGCCGCTCCGCTGCAGCGCTTCGCCGATCTGGGTAACCGACTGTCCGGGCTCCACGATGACCACCTTGTCCGCGGCGAGTGGCCCGGGGGCGGTGAATTCGCTATAGGCGTAAAATCCTGCAAAGGCGGACACCGCCGCCCCGGCGAACAGCAGCAGGAAGGTCCAGCCAAGCACGCGCGAAATCGCCGAACGCCGCTGCCTGACGGGGCGCGGCTGTGGAAGTTTCATGCCTCGCTGCAGTCCCGGCAACCCGTTCCCTCCGCGCGTCAGGCCGCGAAGCGGCGCATGATCAGTGACGCATTCGTACCACCAAAACCAAAGGAATTCGACAGAACTGTGTTGATCTCTTTCTTCCTCGCAGCATTGGGCACGAGGTCGATGCGCGTCTCGACGGAGGGATTGTCGAGGTTGATGGTGGGCGGCGCGACATTGTCGCGGATCGCGAGGATCGAGAAGATCGCCTCCACCGCGCCCGCCGCGCCGAGAAGATGCCCGGTCGACGACTTGGTGGATGACATGGTGAGCTCCGCCGCGCGGCTGCCCATCAGGCGTTCGACGGCGCGCAGCTCGATCTCGTCGCCCAGGGGCGTCGAGGTGCCATGGGCGTTCACATAATCGATCTCATGCGCCTGCAGTCCGGCGCGCTTCAGCGCATTGGTCATGCAGCGGAAGGCGCCGTCGCCGTCGGAGGAGGGCGCGGTCACGTGATAGGCATCGCCCGACATGCCATAGCCCACGACCTCGGCATAGATTTTGGCGCCGCGCGCCCTGGCATGCTCGAGCTCCTCGAGAACCACGACGCCCGCGCCTTCGCCCATCACGAAACCGTCGCGGTCCTTGTCGTAGGGGCGGGAGGCCTTGCCGGGCGCATCGTTGAACCTGGTGGCAAGCGCCTTGCAGGCGATGAATCCGCCGATCCCGATGCGGCAAATCGCCGATTCCGCGCCGCCTGCCACCATGATGTCGGCATCGTCAAGCGCGATGAGCCGCGACGCATCGCCGATGGCATGAGAGCCTGTCGAACAGGCGGTGACCACCGCATGGTTTGGGCCCTTGAGGCCGAATTCGATGGAGACGAGGCCGGACGCAAGGTTGATCAGCGAACCCGGAATGAAGAACGGGCTGATGCGGCGCGGCCCCTTCTCGTTCATCAGCGTTGTCGTGTCCGCGATGTTGGAAAGACCGCCGATGCCGGAGCCGATCAGCGCGCCGGCGCGATGCTTTGCGTCCTCGGTCTTGAGTTCGACGCCCGAATCCCGCATCGCCTGTTTGGCGGCAGCCATGGCGTAGACAAGGAAGTCGTCGTAGCGGCGGATCTCCTTGGGGTCCATCCACTGTTCGGGATTGAAGGTGCCATTCGAGCCGTCGCCGCGCGGCAGTTCGCAGGCGATCTGGCAGGCCATGCCGGAGGCGTCGAAACGGGTGATCATGCCGCCGGCCGAGTGGCCCGCGAGGAGCCGGGTCCAGGTCTCATCGACGCCGCAGGCGAGGGGGGAAACCATACCGAGTCCGGTGACGACGACACGCCTCATGCAATGCCCTTTCTAGACGAAAGCGCGGCGGCAGGCCTGTCTCTCAGCCTGCCTCCGCGCGGAAACTTCAGTTGGCCGCGCCCTGTGGCGCGGCCCGGCGCAGCGATCAGGCGGCGCTTTTTTCGATGAACTTGACGGCATCGCCCACGGTCTGGATCGACTCGGCGGCGTCATCGGGAATCTCGATGCCGAACTCTTCCTCGAAGGCCATGACCAGCTCGACGTTGTCGAGGCTGTCGGCGCCGAGGTCGTCGATGAAGCTCGCTTCCGCCTTCACCTTGTCGGCGTCAACGCCAAGATGCTCGACGACGATCTTCTTCACCCGCTCAGCAACATCACTCATTGTCATTTCGTCCTTGGTTGATTTGTCCTGTCCGGCAGGACAGCAGAACCCCCTGCAGCCCCCCGCGCCGTCGGTTTCCCTAGCACAATTCGCGGGCACGTCAAAAGGGGGGTTCGCGAAACCGCGCGTCAGCGGCCCAGCCAAGGGTTGCGCCCGCCGCGGCAGGAGAAAACACGGAACAGCGCCGTCACCGCGGCCGCAGACCTTCCACGAACAGTTTCGTCAGCGTCTCCTCGGCCCTGCGCATCACGTCCGGCGCATGCCCCGCCACGGCCTGCACCTGGGGTTCGAAATCGGCGTAGTGCTGGGTCGTGGCCCAGATGGCGAAGATCAGGTGGTGGGGATCCAGCGCGTTCAGACGCCCCTCCGCGGTCCAGCCGCGGATAATGGCGGCCTTTTCGTCCACCAGCGCCTTCAGCGGGCCCTTGAGATAGGCGCCGATGGCGGTCGCCCCGTGCAGGATCTCGTTGGCGAAGAGGCGCGAGGCCTTGGGGTTGTCGCGCGACAGGCGTATCTTGGTGCGGATGTAGCGGGTGATCTCCTCGATCGGCTCGCCCCCGGGATCGAGGTTCCGCAGGGGCTCCAGCCAGTCATGCAGCGTGTGCTCCAGCACCGCGACGTAGATGTCCTCCTTGCGGCGGAAATAATAGAGCAGGTTGGGCTTGGACAGGCCGCAGCGTGTGGCGATCTGGTCCACCGTGGCGCCGCGGAAGCCATAGGCCGAAAACACCTCCAGCGCGGCCTTGAGGATCAGCTCCTCGTTCTGGGCCTGGATGCGGGTTTTCCGGGGGATTGTCGTGGCCTCCACCATGTGGCCACCTTGTTAATTCTTGATCGTCTGGTCAAGAGCGGATAGCCTTCGCATAAGCAACAACGGACCTGAGGGAGGAGCGGAGTTGGCGGGCCCGGTCATTTCGGCGCGCGAGCTGAGCCTTGTATTCCAGACGGCGGATGCGCCCGTTTATGCGCTGTCCAAGGTCAATCTGGAGGTCGAGGACGGCGGCTTCGTGTCCTTCATCGGCCCCTCTGGCTGCGGCAAGACCACGCTGCTGCGCGTCATCGCGGATCTCGAGCAGGCCACCTCCGGTTCGATCACCGTCAATGGCATGACCCCGCGGGAGGCCCGCCTCAAGCGCGCCTATGGCTATGTTTTCCAGGCGCCGGCACTTTATCCGTGGCGCACGGTGGAGCGCAACGTGGGGCTGCCGCTCGAAATCATGGGCCTCGATCATGCGGCTGAGCGGATCGCCAAGAACCTCGAGCTCGTGAACCTCAACGGCTTCGAGAAGAAATATCCCTGGCAACTGTCGGGCGGCATGCAGCAGCGCGTGTCGATCGCCCGCGCCTTGGCCTTCGACCCCAAGCTCCTGCTGATGGACGAGCCCTTTGGCGCGCTGGACGAGATCGTGCGCGACAAGCTGAACCAGCAATTGCTGGAACTGTGGGACCGCACCGGGAAAACGGTGGTGTTCGTCACCCATTCGATTCCGGAAGCGGTGTTCCTCTCCACCAGGATCGTGGTGATGAGCCCGCGGCCCGGCCGCATCATCGACGTGATCGAGACCAACCTGCCGAAGAACCGCACCCTCGACATTCGCGAGACGCCTGAGTTCCTGAGCCTCGCTCACCGCGTGCGCGAGGGGCTGAAAGCCGGGCACAGCTATGAGGACTGAGTGAGCGCCGCACCCGCCATCGCGGCGAAGCCCGTGGACCGCGAGAAGGGAAATGCCTTCCCCGTGACGGTCGTGTGCCTGTGCATCCTGCTTGCCTGGTACATCGCCGCCATCCCCATGAACTGGGTGATCGCCGGGCCGAAGATCGAAGCGGCGGGTGGCGGGCTCGCCAATGTCCTCGCCTTCTCCTGGAACGAGGCGCGGCCAGTCATCCCCGCCCCGCACCAGATCGCGCGGGAGCTGTGGAAGAGCATCTTCACCGTGGCGCCGTGGATGCCGAAATCGCTGATCTATCACGGCTGGGTGACGCTCTCCTCCACGCTGCTGGGTTTCGTGCTGGGCTCGCTGCTGGGCATCGCTCTGGCCATTGCCATCGTGCATTCGAAGTTCCTGTCGAAGAGCCTGATGCCGTGGATCATCGCGTCACAGACCATCCCCATCCTCGCCATCGCGCCCATGGTGATCGTGGTGCTGGGATCGGTCGGCTTCACCGGGCTGGTGCCGAAATCGCTGATCTCGATGTATCTGTGCTTCTTTCCCGTCACCATCGGCATGGTGAAGGGCCTCACCTCGCCGGAGGCGATGCAGCTTGACCTGATGCGCACCTATCATGCATCCACATCCCAGGTGCTGTGGAAGCTGCGCTTCCCGGCCTCCGTGCCGTTCCTGTTCGCGTCTCTCAAGGTGGCGGTGGCCATTGCGCTCACCGGCGCCATTGTGGGCGAATTGCCGACGGGCGCCATTGCCGGCATCGGCGCGCGCCTGCTGCAGGGCTCCTACTATGGGCAGACGGTGCAGATCTGGGCCGCGCTGTTCATGGGGTCCTTCCTTGCCGCGGCGCTGGTCTGGCTCGTCGGCGTGCTTGAGCGCGTCACGCTGAAGCGCATGGGGGTGCGTCCGTGAGCACGTGGCGGATCTCCGACATTCTCTACCCCGTGCTGTTCGGCATCGGCGTGCTGATCCTGTGGGAGGCGGTGGTGAGGGGCTTCGGCGTGCCCGCCGTGCTGCTGCCCGCACCTTCGGCGATCTGGGCCAAATTCATCACCTCGCTCCCCATCCTGTGGATCGACTTCTGGCAGACGGTGGTTCGCGCGGTGATCCCCGGCTGGATCATCGGCTCGGCGGCGGGCTTCCTCGTGGCGCTGCTGTGCGACCGCATTCCCTTCCTCAAGCGCGGGCTGCTGCCGCTCGGCAATTTGGTGGCGGCCCTTCCCATCGTGGGCGTGGCGCCCATTCTCGTCATGTGGTTCGGCTTTGACTGGCCCTCCAAGGCGGCGATGGTCGTGGTCATGACATTCTTCCCCATGCTCATCAACGCCGTGGCGGGGCTTCAGGCCTCGGGCCATCTGGAGCGCGACCTCATGCGCAGCTATGGCGCTTCGTGGTGGCGGACGCTGGTGAAGCTCAGGCTTCCCGCCGCCATGCCCTTCATCTTCAATGCGCTCAAAATCAATTCCACCCTGGCCATGATCGGCGCCATCGTTGCCGAATTCTTCGGCACGCCCATTGTCGGCATGGGCTTTCGCATCTCGACGGAAGTTGGCAGACTGGGGCTGGACATGGTCTGGGCCGGGATCGCGGTGGCTGCCATCACGGGTTCGGCCTTCTACGGTCTTCTGGTGTTCCTCGAACGCCGGGTGACCTTCTGGCATCCGTCCTACAGACAGTAGGCGGCAACTCAAAACTGGAGGAGACAGGGATGATGAGGAAACTTCTGATGGCCGCAGCCGCCGCGGGCGTGCTGCTGGCGAGCGGCCCGGCCGCCATGGCCGAAGCCGTGAAGCTGCAGCTGAAGTGGGTGACGCAGGCGCAGTTCGCCGGCTACTACGTGGCCGCCGCCAAGGGCTATTACAAGGACGCAGGCCTTGAGGTGACCATCCTGCCGGGCGGCCCGGACATCAACCCCCAGCAGGTGCTGGCGGGCGGCGGCGCTGATGTCGTCGTCGACTGGATGCCCTCCGCGCTCGCCACCCGCGAAAGGGGCTCGCCCGTGGTCAACATCGCCCAGCCCTTCAAGCGCTCAGGCATGATGCTCACCTGCCGCGTCGACACCGGCATCAAGACGCCTGCTGACTTCAAGGGCAAGACGCTGGGCGTGTGGTTCTTCGGCAACGAATATCCCTTCCTGTCGTGGATGAGCCAGCTCGGCCTCTCCACCAATGGCGGGCCGGATGGCGTCACCGTCATCAAGCAGGGCTTCAACGTCGACCCGCTCCTGCAGAAGCAGGCGGACTGCATCTCGACCATGACCTATAACGAATACTGGCAGCTCATCGAGGCGGGCATGAAGCCCGAGGAGCTCATCACCTTCAAGTATGAGGACCAGGGTGTGGCGACACTGGAGGACGGCCTCTACGTGCTCGAGGACAAGCTGAAGGACGCGGCCTTCGTCGAGACCATGGCCAAGTTCGTCAAGGCCTCGATGAAGGGCTGGGACTATGCCTGCGCCAATGGCGACGAGGCAGCCCAGATCGTTCTCGACAACGACGCGTCCGGCGCCCAGACCATCGATCACCAAAAGCGCATGATGGGAGAGGTGAACAAGCTCACCGAAGGCTCCGACGGCACGCTGGACGCGGCCGCCGCCGGGCGCACGGTCGAGACCCTGATGAAGGGCGGCTCCGACCCGGTCATCACCAAGAAGCCGGAAGGCGCGTGGACCTCGGCCGTGACCGACAAGGCCAAGACCCTGCAGTAATCGGCGGGGGCCTCCTCCACCGTGGAGGGGGCCCTTTTCTTTCCCTTCGTTCAAGGAGACAGCAGCCATGAGCACGTTGATCCGCGGCGGCACCGTCGTGAACCATGACCTCTCGCAGCGCGCCGACGTGCTGATCGACGGCGGCAAGATCGCCGCCATCGGAGAGAAACTGGACGCGCCCACGGGGGCCGGGATCGTGGATGCCGGCGGCTGCTATGTCATGCCGGGCGGCATCGACCCGCACACCCACATGGAACTGATGTTCATGGGCAAGGTCTCCGCCGATGATTTCGAGTGGGGCACCAAGGCAGGCCTCTCCGGCGGCACCACGATGATCGTCGACTTCTGCATTCCGGCTCCGGGCGAATCGATGCTCGCCGCCTATCAGGCCTGGCGCCACAAGGCCGAGAAGGCCTGCGCGGATTATTCCTTCCACATGGCGGTGACGCAGTGGTCGGCCCAGATCCACGACGAGATGGAAACCGTGGTCAGGACCTATGGCATCAACACCTTCAAGCACTTCATGGCCTACAAGGGTGCGCTGATGGTGAATGACGACGAGCTCTATAATTCCTTCCGCCGCTGCGCGCAGCTGGGCGCCCTGCCGCTGGTCCATGCCGAGAACGGCGATGTGGTGGCGCGCATGCAGGCCGACCTTCTGGCGCGCGGTGTGACGGGGCCCGAGGGCCACAGCTATTCGCGCCCGCCGGAAGTCGAGGGCGAGGCGGCGAACCGCGCCATCATGATCGCCGACATGGCGGGCTGCCCGCTCTATATCGTGCATGTTTCCTGCGAGCAGACGCATGATGCCATCCGCCGCGCCAAACAGGCCGGCCAGCGCGTGTTCGGCGAGCCGCTGGTTCAGTATCTTGTGCTCGACGATTCCGAATATCAGAACAAGGACTGGGATTATGCCGCGGGCCGCGTGATGAGCCCGCCCTTCCGCAACAAGAAGCACCAGGATTCGCTGTGGGCGGGGCTCCAGTCCGGCACGCTGTCGGTGGTGGCCACCGATCACTGCTCCTTCACCATCGAACAGAAGCGCAATGGGCTGGGCGACTTCACCAAGATTCCCAACGGCACGGGCGGCCTCGAGGACCGGCTGCCGGTCTTGTGGAATGCCGGCGTCAACACCGGCCGCCTCACCAGGGAGGAGTTTGTCGCCGCGACCTCCACCAACATCGCGCGCATCCTCAACATGTATCCGAGGAAGGGTGCGGTGCGCGTGGGCTCCGATGCCGACCTCGTGATCTGGGACCCCAAAGCCACCAAGACCATCCGCGCCGGGAATCAGGTGTCGCGCATCGAGTATAACGTCTTCGAAGGCTACACCTGCACCGGCGTGCCGCGCACCGTGTTCTCGCGCGGGCGGATCGCCTGGACCGAGGGCGACATGCGCGCCAGGCCCGGCGACGGCGAATTCGTCCGCCGCGAACCCAATGCGCCGGTGAACGTCGCCAACGCCATCTGGAAGGGCCTGACGCAGCCAAAGCCGGTGCCGCGCCCCGATATCGTGCCGTAAGAAATCTCAAGGGAGGCCGGCGTGGGCGCCCTCATTGATTGGATAAGCCGCACCCCGTGAACAATTTTCCAGCCATTGATTTCGGGCTCCGACCACGTCGTGTGAAGTCTTCGCTTTTGCAGGAAAGCGGGGCGGCGGCTGTGGTTTGCTTGCAATTTGACCTGCGACTGAAGCTACCCGCTGCCGCGGAAGTTGTTAGCGCATGGTCCGATCAGGTGGAATCACCTGATCGGTAAGAACATGCCCCAGATCAAAAGATTGAGCATGATCTTATTGCAAAAGTGGTTCCACTTTTGCGGATCATGCTCCAGGTTGACTATCGCTCCCCCGGCGGCTAAAGCCCGTTTGGATACAAACAGGCAGGACATCAGGCGGGCCATGGCCCTTTTTGCCGCCATCGCTGGTTTCAGCTGCGCCGCTTCCGCGGGGCATCAGCGCTTTGCCTTGGCCGTGAAACGCACGAAAACGATAAAAACGGCGTGAGCCTTCTCCCCCGGCCTTCCGCCCTGAGGGGGAGGAAGGTGTAACCCCCTTTTTGCCCGAAAGCGGAGCGGGCGCGCTCGCGGGGGGCGGGCTGGACGGCTATCAGGAGACAGAAAATGGGTTACAAGGTTGCGGTCGTCGGCGCCACGGGCAATGTGGGCCGGGAAATGCTGTCGATCCTCGAGGAGCGACAGTTTCCGGTGGATGAGGTGCACGCCATCGCCTCGCGCAAGTCGATGGGGGTGGAGGTCTCCTTCGGCGACAGGACGCTGAAGTGCCAGGACCTTGAGCAGTTCGATTTCTCCAGGGCCGATTTCTGCCTCATGTCGGCGGGCTCCGCCGTGTCGAAGGACTGGTCGCCAAGGATCGGCGCCACTGGCTGCATTGTGATCGACAACTCCTCCTGCTGGCGTTACGAGCCGGACGTGCCGCTCGTCGTTCCGGAAGTGAACGCCCATGTGCTGGCCGACTACATGGCCCGCCCCAACCGCCGCAACATCATCGCCAATCCCAACTGCTCCACCGCCCAGCTCGTCGTGGTGCTGAAGCCGTTGCATGACGTGGCGAGGATCAGGCGCGTGGTGGTGGCCACCTACCAGTCGGTGTCGGGCGCCGGCAAGGAGGGCCTGGACGAGCTGTGGAACCAGACCAAGGGCATCTTCGTCACTGATCAGCCCACGCCGAGGAAGTTCACCAAGCAGATCGCCTTCAACGTCATTCCGCATATCGACGTCTTCATGGATTCGGGCGACACCAAGGAAGAGTGGAAGATGGTGGCCGAGACCAAGAAAATTGTCGACCCCAAGATCAGGCTCACCGCAACCTGCGTGCGCGTGCCCGTCTTCGTGGGCCATTCGGAAGCCGTCAACATTGAGTTCGAAACGCCGATCTCGGCCGATGAGGCGCGCGACATCCTGCGCGAGGCGCCGGGCTGCATGGTGATCGACAAGCGCGAAAACGGCGGCTACATCACGCCGGTCGAATGCGTGGGCGATTTCGCCACCTTCATCTCGCGCATCCGCGAGGATGCGACGGTCGAGAACGGCCTTAACCTGTGGGTGGTTTCCGACAATCTGCGCAAGGGCGCGGCGCTCAACGCGGTGCAGATCGCGGAGAGCCTGATCAACCGCGGGCTGATCAAGAAAGCCGCCTGAGCCGTTGCGCACGGGCGCGGCGTGACGTTGCGGATGGGTTGACGCCGCAGCGCCTTTCCGCGGCGATCAGCTGACCACGCGGCCCCAGGCGGCCGCACCCAGCACCGGGCCCACCTTGCCCGTCTGCAGCAGCGCCACGCATCCCGTGGCATCGGGCGTCAGCAACCCGTCCTTGGGCAGTGACAGCCGCGTGGCGGAACCCGACCACATCGCGGCGGGCGCCAGCTTGCGCACCACATTGGTGTAGCTCACCTCGCGCCCCGCCATTTCGCCCTTCTCGATCTTCACCGAGATCCGGTCGAGAATGGGCATCACCCAGAGTGTTGCCTCGCCCTGGCCTGCTCCCGCCTCGAAAACCAGCTCTTTGCCCTTGTCGGCGATGCTCAGCGCCACCGGCCACGGCCTGATGCGCGACTGCTCCAGCACCGCGAAGACCTCGGAGCGCTGGCTGCCCACCATCTGCTTCTGGCCATTGACGATCATCTGCGGGGTATAGACATCCATGTCGCCGCGCGCCTTGGCATAGTCATACTGGCGCCGCGAGAAGTCAGGCCCGGCCAGCGTGTCCTTCCAGCCGAGATAGTCCCAGTAGTCGACATGAAAGGTCAGCGCCAGCACGCCCGGCTTGCCGTGCAGCTCGGCGAGCAGCTTGTCGGCCGGCGGACAGGAATTGCAGCCCTGGCTCGAGAACAGCTCCACCACCACATCGATGGGCCAAGCCGCCGCGGCCCGCCCCGCCATCAGCGAAACGCCAACGCCGGCCCCAAGGGCAAGGCAGCGGCGGCGGTTGATGTGAGGCACTTTTTTCATGCCCCCTTATGCCGCGGGAGGCCCGCGGGCGCCACTCACGAGCCGTTCGGGCCGTTCACGAATGCGTGCGGGTGTTCAGCCCGCCCTGGCAAGGTTGCGCAGCACATAGGGCATGATGCCGCCGTTCTTGTAGTAGTCGAGTTCGTCCAGCGTATCGATTCGGCAGAGCGCTTCGGCCGAGGCCCTGGAGCCATCCGCACGGGTGATCTCGACCGTGATCGCGGCGCGCGGCTTCAGGCCTTCAGCAAGGCCCTTGATGGTGACGGTCTCGTCACCCTTGAGGCCGAGGGTCTGCCAGCTTTCGCCCTCGCTGAACTGCAGCGGGACCACGCCCATGCCGATCAGGTTCGAGCGGTGAATGCGCTCGAAGCTCTGGGCGATCACGGCACGCACGCCGAGAAGCCTGGTGCCCTTGGCCGCCCAGTCGCGCGATGAGCCGGTGCCGTATTCCTTGCCGGCGAAGATCACAAGCGGCGTGCCGGCCGCGGCATATTTCATCGCGGCGTCATAGATCGGCATGGTCTCGCCGCCCGGATAGAACTTGGTGACGCCGCCTTCCACACCCGGAACCATCTGGTTCTTGATGCGGATGTTGGCGAAGGTGCCGCGCATCATCACCTCATGGTGGCCGCGGCGCGCGCCATAAGAGTTGAAGTCCGCCTTCTCCACGCCGCGCGAGTTGAGGTACTGGCCGGCGGGCGATGCCGCCTTGATGTCACCGGCGGGCGAGATGTGGTCGGTCGTGATCGAGTCGAGGAACAGCCCGAGGATGCGGGCGTTCCCGACATCCTTCACCGGCGCCGGCGTCATCGACAGCCCCTCGAAATAGGGCGGGTTGGCCACATAGGTGCTCTTCTGGTCCCAGGCATAGTTCATGCCCTTGGTCACCTTGATGGCGCGCCAGTGCTTGTCGCCCTTGAACACGTCCTTGTAGCGCGAGGCATAGGCCTTGCGCGTCACGTTCTTGCGCACCACGGCTGCAATGTCCCTGGCGCTGGGCCAGATATCCTTCAGGTAGACAGGCTTGCCCTTCTTGTTGTGGCCGAGCGCGTCCTTCGTCAGGTCCACGTTCAGGGAGCCCGCCAGAGCGTAAGCCACCACCAGCGGCGGCGAGGCCAGGTAGTTGGCGCGCACGTCCGGGTTCACGCGGCCTTCGAAGTTGCGGTTGCCGGACAGCACCGCGGCGGCCACCAGGTCATTCTTCCTGATCGAGTCCGAGATGTTTTCGGGAAGCGGGCCGGAATTGCCGATGCAGGTGGTGCAGCCATAGCCCACCAGGTTGAAGCCGATCTTGTCGAGGTCCTTCTGGAGCCCCGAGCTGTCGAGATATTCGGTGACGACCTGGCTGCCGGGCGCCAGAGACGTCTTCACCCAGGGCTTCACCGTGATCCCCGCCTTCACGGCATTGCGCGCCAGGAGCCCTGCGCCGATCATCACGGAGGGATTCGAGGTGTTGGTGCAGGAGGTGATGGCGGCGATCACCACGTCGCCGTGGCCCAGGTCATGGTTGGCATTCTCGACCTTGAAGCGCTTGCCCAGTTCCTCCGCCTTCTTGAACTCCTCGGCCATCGCCCTGGCGAAACCCGCCGCGGCGTCGCCCAGCTCCACGCGGTCCTGCGGGCGCTTGGGGCCGGCCAAGGAGGGAACGACCGTGGCGAGGTTCAGTTCGAGCGTGTCGGAGAACACCGGCTCGGCCGCCTTCGGCGTCCAGAACATGTCCTGCGCCCTGGCATATTTCTCGACGAGGGCAACTTGCGCGGAGGCGCGCGCCGTGCCCTTGAGATAGCTGATGGTCTCGGCATTGACGGGGAAGAAGCCGCAGGTCGCGCCATATTCCGGCGCCATGTTGGCGATCGTCGCCATGTCCTCAAGCGAGAGGTGAGCAAGGCCGGTGCCATGGAATTCCACGAACTTGCCGACCACGCCCTTCTTGCGCAGCATCTGGGTAACGGTGAGGACAAGGTCGGTGGCCGTCGTGCCCTCGGGCAGCCTGCCGTCGAGGCGGAAGCCGATCACTTCGGGGATCAGCATGGAAATGGGCTGGCCCAGCATCGCGGCCTCGGCCTCGATGCCGCCGACACCCCAGCCCAGAACCGCAAGGCCGTTCACCATGGTGGTGTGCGAGTCGGTGCCGACCAGCGTGTCAGGGTAGGCATAAGTGACGGTCTTGCCCTTCACCTTTCCGGTCTTGGTCCACACCGTCCTGGCGAGATATTCGAGATTCACCTGGTGGCAGATGCCGGTGCCGGGCGGCACCACGCGGAAATTGTCAAACGCCTCCTGCCCCCATTTCAGGAAGGTGTAGCGCTCGCCATTGCGGTCATACTCAAGGTTGACGTTGTTCCTGAACGCCTTGGAGCTGGCGAAGAAGTCGACCATCACCGAGTGGTCGATGACGAGGTCAACGGGGGCGAGCGGGTTGATCTTTTCAGGCGACTTGCCCAGCCCCTTCATCGCGTCGCGCATGGCGGCCAGATCGACGACGGCGGGCACGCCGGTGAAGTCCTGCATCAGCACGCGGGCCGGGCGGAAGGCGATTTCCTTCTCGTCCTTGCCCCGGTTCTTCACCCAGCTGGCGATCGCCTCGATGTCCTCCTTCGTCACCGACCGGCCGTCCTCGAAGCGCAGCAGGTTCTCGAGCAGCACCTTCAGCGAGTAGGGCAGCCGCGAAATGCCGGCGAGGCCGTTCTTCTCGGCGGCCTTGAGGCTGAAATAGGTGAAGGTCTTGCCGCCGGCCTTGAGGGTCTTGCGGCAATTGAAGCTGTCGAGCGACATGGGAGGCCTCCATCGGGAATGGGATGCCGCCCTTCTAGAGCAGGTTTCGGTTCAGTGGAATCGAAACCTGCTCTATCTCTTTGCCCGGTCGCATTTTCGACGGTCAACCGGTGTTCAATTGACCTGAAACTGCTTAAATCGCTTTGACGCCGCAGCGCCAGTTGAACCAGGGGCAGAAGCCATAAATTGGTTCAATGGCATTTGCCAGGATTGTGTGGCGGCTTCACCCATTGCGAATGTTCCGATCACATAGGATCGCCTGATCAGAAAAACATACATTACATCATATAATTAGAGCGGCGGGCGGTCAATTGACTCCATTAGGATTTCCCTCCCCCTCGTGGGGAGGGGTAGGGGTGGGGGGCCCACGAGTCCAATTCTCAAAGACCTGAGCCCGGGGACCCCCACCCTTAATCCCTCCCCACAAGGG
>NZ_JADCDA010000039.1 GCF_020252405.1 Aestuariivirga sp. | reverse complement strand
ATATGAAGGCTCAAACTAAACTGTCAGGAATGTCGCCGGTCTATTCTGTCAGGGATGTAGCAGGTTCATACCGGCTCAGGTCTTTGAGAATTGGACTCCTGGGCCCCCCGCCCCTGCCCCTCCCCACGAGGGGGAGGGAAATCCTAATGGAGTCAATTGACCGCCCGCCGCTCTAGAAAGGCGCATTCTCACGAAATGGGTCCTGGGATGGCGAACCGTCGGAAGCCGGTTTTTTCGTTGAAGGATGGGGATGGTGGCGTGGTGGGTGTGGATGGTGGTATTTCTCACTACTCATTACGTCACCCCGGCTTTCGCCGCGATGACGGAATCAAAGGGAAGGTGCGTCAAAAGCTTGCGCATGATCTTATCGCAAAAGCGGTTCCACTTTTGCGGATCATGCTCCAGGCGGCGCACGCGATGGTTCGCATGGAGACTGCAAATGAAACGCATTGCCACCCTCTTTCTGTTGCTGATCTTCTCTCTGGGGTTTGTCGCCGCCGCCGGGGCGCGGCCCGCGTCCCCCGGCCCGGACGCCATTCCCGCCGCCCGGCAGAAGCCCGGCACGCTGCTGAGTTATGACCGGATCGGGCTTGCCCGCAATTACCGCGCCACGGCGTGGCGCATCAAATACGTGACGCGCGACTATGCGATGCGGCCCATCCTATCCACCGGCATCGTGGTGCTGCCGGACAATGCGCCGGCCAATCCGGCGGCGCGGAAGCTGGTGGCCTGGGCTCACCCCACGACGGGCGTTGCATGGAAATGCGCGCCGTCGCTGCGGGCCGCGCCGACCAAGGCCATCGGCGGCTTGAACGACCTGGTGGCGCATGGGCTGGTGGTGGCGGCCACCGACTATCCGGGCCTCGGCACGCCGGGGCCGATCGGCTATCTCGTGGGCAAGGGACAGGCCTATGCGGTGATCGATTCCATCCGGGCCGCAAGGCAGATTCCGGAGGTGGGCGGCGGCAATGATTTCGGCCTGTGGGGCTTTTCGCAAGGCGGGCATGCCGTGCTGTTCGCCGCGCAGCTGGCGGCTCAATATGCGCCGGAACTGAACCTCAGGGGCGTTGCCGCAATAGCGCCCCCCACCGACCTCGCAACGCTGCTCAAAGCCAATCTCAACTCGATCGCCGGGCGCATCCTCGCCTCCTTCACGCTCAACTCGTGGAACGCGAAATACGGCGCGCCGCTGACCGGCCTGCTCGACGGCGTGTCACAGCAGCTCATCGACGAGGTGAGCAAGAACTGCGTCGACGACCTCGGCAGCCAGATCGACGCCGCGGCGGCGCAGAAGGGCCTCGACAAGCAGTTCCTCAAGGCCGACCCTTCGCGCCTGGCGCCATGGAGCGACCTGATGATGCAGAACTCGCTCTATGCGCTCGGCAACCGCGCGCCGGCGCTGATCATCCAGGGCGGCGCCGACGACATCGTGAAGCCCGGGGTGACGACGCTGTTCGTGCGCGGCGCGTGCCAGGCGGGAGCCAACGTCCAGTATGTGACGCTGAAGGGCAAGGGCCATTCGGGGGCGATGGAGGCAGGCCATGTGCAGGCGGTGAGCTGGCTCGCCCAGCGCCTTGCGGGCCAGCCGGCACGCGGCAATTGCCGCTGAATCACGATCCGCAAAGTGGAACCGGTTTTGCGATAAGACCGTGCTCAGGCGTTTGATCCGGCGCGCTTCTGCTTTCGCTGCCGCTGCCAGTCATTGAGGATGTGGACGAACAGGGCCGCGAAGACGATGGCGCCGCCGAAGATGGTGCGCGCGCCCGGCGCCTCGCCGTGGAAGAGCCACACCCACAGCGGCCCCAGCACCGGCTCCAGCGTGCCGACGAGGGCGGCAAGTGCCGCCGGGATGAGGCGTGCGCCGGTGACGAACATGGCAAGGCCCGCGCCGAGATTGACCGCGCCAAACAGGAACAGCCAGCCCAGATCCGGAGGGCTGACGGGGAGCGGCCCCGACAGGAAAAAGGCGGCAACACAGGCCATGGCGGCGCCGAGGCAGACGGCGGGCGTCATGCGCACGTCCGGATGGTGGCGCGTGATGACGATGGCGGCCGAGAACATGATGGTGATGACCAGCGCCAGCCCGTCGCCAATGGGAGACACCTCGCCCGAGAATGAGGCGGAGACCATGATGGCCACACCGCCGATCACCGCCGCGATGGCGGCCCAGGTGGCGGCATTGATGCGCTCGCCGAACACCATCCAGGCCAGCAGCCCGGCAAACAGCGGGGCCGCCGCCTGGGTGAGCAGGATGTTGGCCACGGTGGTGTATTGCAGCGCCACCACGAAGCAGGACGAGGCGACGCCAAAGCAGATGGCGACACCGAGGGCCGGCAGGCCCATGGTGCGGAACATCGCGCCGGTTGCCCTGGGCCCGTCGCGCCACAGCATGAAGAGGAGGAGGAAGGAGGCGGCAAACAGGGCGCGCCAGAACACCACCGTCCACGGGTCCGCCACCTGGATGAAACGCGCGATCGTGCCGCCGAAGCTCCAGGTGACGGCGGAACCGGCAACCAGCAATACGCCGAAGCGGAATTCGGCTGCGGGGGAGACTTGTGGCGCCGGGTATGCACTTGCCATGGGCTGGCCATCTAAAGCATGATCCGCAAAAGTGGAACTCACTTTTGCGGTAAGATCATGCGCCAGACGCGCCCTGGCCGGTCTGCCGGTCTCACGCGGTCTTGGAGGCCGTCGTTTCCTCCGGGCGCTCGAAATCGAAGACGTTGAGTTCGATGACCGCGAAGCAGGCAATCCACAGCGCTGCGTCATAGAAGTCGAGAAGTCCGACAAGACCAGCCTCATGCTGCAGCCCCTCATAGCCCCACCAAACGGCGACCGCGACGAGGATTGTGTAAAGCAGGGTTTTGATGCCGTTGCGGACCTTCCATTCGAAGCCGTCGTAATCACCGGGCGAATAAACGTCATAGGCGAGAACCGCGCAGACCAAAAGCCAGGTCACAGAGTTGAGGACATCAACCCACTCGCCTTCACCGATATAACGCCAGGTGGCAAACATGGCCAGCCCGTAGCCAAGGCACTGAACGGCGAACAGCGCCCATTTTTCGAAATGCGAAGAATAAACCTCCTCAAGCGAGGTGCTTTCATATTCGAAGGTGGCGAGCAGAATCACCCAGCCCAGCGAATCGATCGCTTCATGCAATGTACCATGAATGAAAAACAGCAGAATATTGAAGGTTAACAGCGCATAGACCGTGAATTTGAACAGTCTGAAGTGCAGCGAGTGGGATGATTTTGACATGCAATTTTTAAGGCTGAAAGACACAATCGCTCAAAGCATCGCACCCATTAATGACGTTTGCCCGACGTCGCAAATCACGGGTAGTGTCCGGATTGTTTCGCATGTTTTTTCAAGCGATGGCGGCTTCGGTTAAGTCTTGCCCGGCTTGAAATCACGGCCCCATGTTCATTTGCCGCTCCCGCTGCGGCGGCAGACGGCAATTGTACAAGAACAGTAATCACCTGACAGTTGCCGCTCTCTGATGCGGGTCAGGCGGCGATCTGATTTTGAGGTTTTCTGGGCTCTGCTCTCTCCTTCTGTTTCGGTTGCGGTTTGGGCAGGCCGGCGATGAAGACGGTTTGT
>NZ_JADCDA010000038.1 GCF_020252405.1 Aestuariivirga sp. | reverse complement strand
CTTAAAGCATCGGGCGTTCAACTGAAATCAGAATACCGTTTATGCTCCTCTTATGCCGTCATTCCGGCGAAGGCCGGAATCCCGCTTTGCGTCAGCACGCGTTGAAAGAAAGCTGGATTCCGGCCTTCGCCGGAATGACGGCGGGGAGGGAGCAAATTATGCGGACTGATCTCACGCGACTGCGCGCCTCTCTAATTGAAAAGCGGCAAGCGGAGAGTTAGTTTCCGGCTGAATCAAAAGCAGGGGACAGCGGTTACCCCTCACAGTTATCAGGGAGAAAGACCGATGGTGGAACAGGTTTCACTCGGCTTCAAACAGCCAGATCGCTCTGCAATCAGAGAGCGAGTGCTGGCGTCGATAAAGAGGGGTCTTTCCGAAGCAGAGCTTGAAGAGCAGAAGGCAAGCTTTGTTTACGGAAATGCACCTGCAGGCTCAGGTACTACCAAAGAGTCCGCCCGACACGCAGCAAGTCACATGCGATTGAAATGATATTTGGCCCCGCAATGCGGGGCCAAATTGTTTCCTAGGTCACTCGATGTTCGTCTTAGAGGAAGAAGATAAGAACCTTTATGACCGGGTCCAAGAGAGAAACCTTGCTCGTCAGTACGACCTACTCGTCAACTGCATTGAAATAGGAATCGCTCAGGGAGTGCGGGCATTCGACAAATACCTATTATGGTCTCTCAATGCCACGGCGGTCTCGAATATATCTCAGTTCGGAGGGCGTTTTAGAGAAGAGCCCGTTTACCTGAAAGACCACGTTCCTCCTCATTTCAAAACCGTCCCTCACCTCATGGATCAGTTTATCTCAACTGTTCAGGAGAACTGGTAAATCTGGAGTGAGTACGTATTGGCCTCCTATGTATTGTGGAGGCTGAATTGGATTCATCCGTTTATTGAAGGAAATGGGCGAACCGCACGGGCTGCTTGCTACTACATTCTCTGCGTGAAGTCAGGCGGTCTACCCGGAGGGAAGATAACTGTCCCTGAGCGCATTCGTCACGAGCGTATGCCTTACTACGAAGCCCTCTCGGAGGCCGACCGCGCTTGGGACGACGGCCAGCTCCAATTCCCCAAAATGGAAGCTTATCTGTCGCGTCTATTGGATGAGCAGGTAATGGACATGCCGCTTGATGGCGGCAGTGGCGAAACGCATACGCCCGGGTTTATGGGATAGCAAAACGTCGAGGACCTCTTGATATCGCGCCGGGTGGGTCCCGGCGCGGCCATCGTTCAAAGATTTGGATAGACCCGCATCTCATGCTGCCATCCCTCCTGCGGGCTGTGGGGCAGCCACCAGGGGCATTTGCGGTGGTCGAGCCAGTAGGGCTTCCACAAGGCCCGCCAGGCGCCAGGCTCGATCTCCGATCCTCTGACGCAGGCTGCGACCAGATCATGCCCGGCGAGCCATTTGGCGGCGGCGCACCAGACCTCGGCGGGCGCATCCGCATTGGCCTTCGCCTGCATCTGATGGATGCGGGGAATGGGATTCCAGTGCAAGCGCTCCACCGCGAGCACGGCTTTTCGCTCGCCGTCCTTCCGGACGCTCCAGAAGGCCACCGTTCCGTCCGCGACGTCGTCCAGATAGTCGCGTATGCAGTTCTCCATCGCATTTGCCTCGGCAATGACCTCCTCGCGCGTGACGATGGGCTGGAACGCGTAGCCGTCCACTTCGCGAAACTCCCTCGGCAGAACCAGCGGCATGGCCGAGACGCCTGTAAGCCGCGCATTGACAGCACTGAGCCAGGCGCGCGCCGCATCGCGCGCGCTGTCGATGGCAATGGCGGGAGTCCACGGCGTGGCGATCAGCCCGCTCGCAGGAAGGCCGGGCCGCAGCGAATGCCAGGCCCAGAGCGATAGTCTGGCCCAGTCGCGACGCCCCCTCGCCTTGGGATTGGTCAGTTGCGCCGCGGCCCAGACGGCGAAGTCCTCGCCGCCCCACTGCGCCGTGAAGGCAACGATGGCCAGCCAGCGCCTCATGGCGCTCTTGCGCTTCGGCAACGCGTTGCAGATGCGGCGGCGGAAGACCTCGCCGTCGGGCAGTTTCGGGATGGGGCCCACGAACATCTCCGGCGGCAGCTTGCGCAGCCACAGGGGCAGGCCCGCCAGCTGCGCCACATCCTTGAGGCTGTCGCCGCGGATGACGGCGTCGATCACCGCGCCCGCCGGAAAGCGCGCCCGCCTGACGCTGAGCGCGAACAGCAGGGCGGGAAAGGAAAAGGCGAGATCGGCGATGCGTGGGTGGCGGCTGGCCATCCACGCAAGCGGCGCGCGATAGCGCTTGTCGAAGCGCCGCAATTGTTTTTCCAGCCGCCGTTGCGCGGCACGGCCGTTGGTGGCCGACAGCCGCAAGGGCGCCAGCGCGGTGTGAGCTTGCATGACAAAAGGTCCCGTTGCGCCGGAGGCGGACTCCGGGCGGTGATGGATGAGCGGTTGAATGAGCCCGATGGAACCGGGCAGCTCAGCGCAGCTAGCTGGACCGGTCCACCGGGAAGCGGCGTCTATGCGTCATGGCGCTTCTCCGTGTGGCTGTTAATTGGGGCCGGATAAACCACACTGCCGCCGCATGCAACTGACAGCTACAATTTGACAGTCACTGTTGCGTCAGCGCCACAGCAGATCTGGCCCCGCTCGATAGGAGGAATGTCTTTCAGATTCTGCCTTTCAACTCCACAGCCACCACAGCCGCAATCGCCGCCTCCACCGCCGCTGCGATGTCCATCTCGGAAGTATCCAGCACCACCGCATCCGCTGCCGCCACCAGCGGGGCCGTGGCGCGCTTCGAGTCGCGCTCGTCGCGCGCCCGGATGTCGGCCAGCACGGCCTCGTAGTCGGCTGAGCCCAGTTCCATCTGGCGGCGGCGGGCACGGACTTCGGCACGCGCGGTGATGAACAGCTTCGCATCCGCGTCCGGGCAGACCACCGTGCCGATGTCGCGGCCGTCCAGCACCGCGCCGGGGGGCTTCCTGGCGAAATCGCGCTGCAAGTCCAGAAGGGCGGCGCGCACCTCGGGGATGACGGCGGCGATGGAGGCGGCATCACCCACCTTCTCGTTTCGGAGTTCGGAATCGGTGAAGCGCGACGGGTCGAGGCTCTTGGCGGCGGCGATGGCGGCCTCCGCGGTGATCGGTTCGCCGCCGGCGCGGATCGCGGCAAGGCCCACCATGCGGTAAAGCGAGCCCGTGTCGAGGAAGTGGAAGCCGAAGTGCCTTGCCAATGCGCGGGCGATGGTGCCCTTGCCGGCGGCGGCGGGGCCATCCACGGCGATGATCATGCCGAGATCTTCGCGCCCATGCCGTTCATCAGCCCGGTGAAGTCCGGGAAGGACGTGGCGATGAAGCGGCTGTCATCCACCGTCGTTTCCTGTGCCGAGACCAGCCCCATGACGAGGAAGGACATGGCGATGCGGTGGTCCATATGCGTCACCACCGTGCCGCCGCCTTTGGCGCCGCCGCCATCGACCTCGAGCCAGTCATGCCCTGAGCGCGTGGTGACGCCATTGGCGTGAAGGCCCGCCTCCACCGCGGCGAGGCGGTCGCTCTCCTTCACCCGCAGTTCCTCCAGCCCCTCCATGCGGGTGACGCCGCTGGCGAAGGCGGCGGCCACCGAGAGCACGGGATATTCGTCGATCATCGAAGGCGCGCGCGACGGCGGCACCGTGATGCCCCTGAGCTGCGAGTGCTTCACATGGAGGTCGCCCACCTCCTCGCCGCCGGCCAGCCTGCGGTTCTCGATCACGATGTTGCCGCCCATCTCGATGAGCGTTTCGATGAGCCCGGTGCGGGTGGGGTTCAGCATGATGTTCTCAATCACGATGTCCGAGCCCGGCGTGATGAGCGCCGCCACCATCGGGAAGGCGGCGGACGACGGGTCGCCAGGCACGTCGAGGTTCTGCGCCGTCAGCTCATGCTGGCCTTCGATGGTGATGTGGTTGCCGTCGGGCTTCTTCTCGACTGTGATTCTGGCGCCGAAGCCCTTCAGCATGCGCTCCGTGTGGTCACGCGTGGGCTTCGGTTCGATGACCGTCGTCTTGCCCGGCGTATTGAGGCCGGCGAGGAGCATGGCGGACTTCACCTGGGCGGAGGCAACGGGCAGCGTATAGGTGACGGGTACTGGGTTTTTCGCGCCATGCAGCCTGAGGGGCAGGCGGTTTCCTTCCGACGTCTCGAACGCCGCGCCGAATTGCGAGAGCGGAACGGTGACCCGGCCCATGGGGCGCTTCGACAGCGAGGCATCGCCAATGCACCGGGCGCTCAAGGGTGTCGTCGCCATCAGCCCCATGGCCAGGCGCACGCCCGTGCCGGAATTGCCGAAATCGAGCGGCTGGGACGGCGAACGCAGCCCGGCGACGCCCACGCCCTGGACGCGCCACACGCCATCGGCCCCGCGCGCCGCATCCGCCCCCAGCGCCGTCATGGCCCGGGCGGTGTTGATCACGTCCTCCGCCTCCAGCAGGCCACGGATGGTGGTTTCGCCGATGGCGATGGCACCAAACATGAGCGCCCGATGGGACATGGACTTATCACCCGGCACGCGGATGCGGCCCTTGAGGGCGGAGGCCCGGCGGGAGGTCAGGGGCAGGGGTTCGGCGGGGGTGTGGCTGGTCATTGTCGCTCCGTATGGCGGGTTTCGATACACGATCAAACCGGCGGCTTCCAGCCCCTGGGCATGGTTTTGACATTACCTTCCAGAAGTGCCATGGAGCGCCCCAATCAACCTGTTTTGCTGTCTGAAAGGATCGACCGTGGTCAAGGCTGAACTCGGAACCAAGCGGACGTGCCCGTCCTGTGCCGCCCGCTTCTATGACCTGATGAAGAACCCGATCGTCTGCCCGAAGTGCAACGCCAATTTTGTGGCGGCCCAGGTCCTGCCCTCCAAGGGCGACATGCCCGCCATGGCCCCCGCGCCGAAGCCGCGCGCCGTCGAGGTGGCGGATGACGCGGAAGTGGCGGACGTCGAGCTCATCAGCCTCGAAGACGCGGAAGCGCCCGACACCGGCGACGACGAGACTGCGGGCATCGAAGACGTGGATCTCGGCGAAGAGGGTGCGGCGGAAACCGAGGACGACACCTTCCTGGTCGAGGAAGAGGAGGACGGCGACAACATGTCGGGCCTGCTTGACACCGGCGGCAAGGAAGACGAGGAAGAGGTCTGAAAATAGTGCTTGCGTGTCAGTGGAGGCGGAACTAGTTTCCGGCCCTCTTTGCCACCCCCATGTGGCAAAGCCGATGGTTTCAAGGGGTCATAGCTCAGTTGGGAGAGCGCTTGAATGGCATTCAAGAGGTCGGCGGTTCGATTCCGCCTGGCTCCACCATATCCGCCGATGTGCAGGTCTTTCTCAAGCCGGTCCGCGCGCAGTGGCATGTCTTTCGGGTTTCGTTTGTCGGTTTGGTTTCGCAGATCGGTCATGTTTGTCTGATTTCCTGACGTCCGGCGCATGCAAACAGGCGAGGCCAGACTGACCATCATCGACCGCTATGTGCTGCGCCAGTGCCTGATCCCGATCATGGCGACGATCATGATCGGCCTGTTGGTGCTGTCGGCGGCGCGCTTCCTGATCGTCTTCGACCTGGTGCTGGGCAATGACCAGGGGATGCTGATCGTGGCGCGGCTGCTTGGCGCCTTCGTGCCGCATTACCTGGCCTTCATGCTGCCGCTGTCGATTTACTGGGGCAGCTACGTCGTCGTGCGCCAGCTGACGGTGAATTCGGAGGTGAACATCCTGCAGGCCACGGGCTCATCCATCGGCCGCACCTTCCGGATGCTGCTGGTGCTGGGCGCCGTTTTCGCCTGCCTCAACGCCGCCGTGGTGGGCTGGCTGCAGCCGCTGGGGCGCTATACCTACCGTGCCCTGGCCTACAATCTTGAGAACGCCGACTTCTACCTGCGCGTCCGCGACAGCACCTTCATGAACATCGGGCCGCGCACCGTCTTCGCCGAGAAAATCAATCCCGACCGCCGCAGCTTCGAGAAGATCCTGATCCACGAGCGGCTCGACAAGGGCGGCAGCATGACCATCGTGGCGCCGCGCGGCAGCATCATCAGGTTGGGCGAGCGGCTGAGCCTGCGCCTCAGCGACGGACAGCGGATGCTCATCGAGAACCCCGCCGAACCGGACAGCGTGCAGACAATGAACTTCGACGTGCTCGACGTTCCCGCCGGCGGCGCGGCGGAACCGTTCCGCAGGCGCGGCGAAGACGAGCAGGAACTGCTGTTGCCGGAACTGATCGCGCAGAAGGTTCCCATCGGCGACGCCACCATGGCGGACCTTTCGATGGCGCTGCACAAAAAGCTGGTGATCGCGCTGTCCTGCCTGTTCCTGCCGATGCTGGGGATCGTGCTGGGCGTGCAGAGCGCGCGCAAGAAGAACCTTTACCAGTCGGTCGCCGCGCTGCTGATCATCATCGTTTATCACCAGCTGGTGGAATTCACGGGCGACTTCGGCAAGGGACTGGCCATCGGGCCGGCGGTGGCGCTGTGGTCGCTCTATGGCGTTTTCTTCGTCACCACGCTGGTGCTGTTCTACAAGACGTCGACGGGCATCGGGCCGATCTCCGACCGCATCGCCTCGCGGCTCGACCGGATCGGCATACGGCTTGACCCGTCCGCCCGGCTGCGCGGCAGGCCGCAGACGCCGTGATCATCCATACGCGGCGAGCGCTGCGGCGCGGGCGCGGATAATGCCGCTCCAGTAATCCGCTGCGAGCTTTTGGCGGGCGCCCTCAAGACGCGGCACCAGTTCTTCCGCCCATTGCGAGAGGCGCTGCAACGTCACTTCCGCCCAGTCCCTGACGATCGCCACCGGAAGATCATGCGCGCGATAGAGCAGGTCGAGCGGGCTCGTCCGGACGATGGGCACAGTGCCCAACGCCAGCGCCTCCCAAGTGCGGAAGCAGTCCATGCCCTTGCCCTGCGGCGAGGCCTCGAAGGCGAAATCGGCATGCATGCGCCAGCATTTGTCCTGCGGCATGCGGCGCTGCACGAAGTGGCAAAAGGGCTGGGGGCCGAGCGCCGCCGCGGCGGCCACGCGGTCCGGCAGGCCCGAGATGTCGGGCGCAATGCGATGGTTCTTGTGAAAAGTGCAGAGCACGGCGAGCGGCTTGCGGCCGACCGCGGCGCGCGCCCCGCCCGCGGCGGCGTTGAAGCGGCGCTGGTCGCCGGTGTCATTGGTCTTGAAAAGCGGGTCGAAACGCGCGCGGCCGGCCAGCGCATCGGCAAGAAAGCCGATCCTCTTCTCGAACTTCGTGTAGACGGGATTGTCGAGGCCGATGGGAATGGGGCTGAGCCGCGGATGAACCTCCCCGAGGTCGCAATTCTGGGCGAACCAATGGCCGATCATCGGATGATCCAGGAGGCCGCGGTGGCTGCGGACCGGGGCCATGTCCGAATCGCCGGTGACCAGCACGATGGGCTGGCGCAGCTGTGGCAGGATGGCGCTGGCGAATTCGGCCACATGGTCCGTCTTCACATGCACCACGGCACCGCGCGGGATGGCGGCGGCCAGGGGCGCAATGAAGGAAAGCGGAGCCTGCCGCCGCTTGGGGTGCTCGACATTGCTTTCATAGTCGATCACCAGGTCGGCGCATTCGCGGATCGATTCCGAATGGACGTGATGGAACGGAAGGTCTGGCGGGCAATGGCAGCCGAGGCCGCGCAGCTGGCCGAGGCTGGAAAGCCCGGCTGCCTGCCGGCTGCGCGAGGCAAGCCTCTGGCGCTCCGCGGCCAGGCCGATCCAGCGCTCCACAGCATTGAGAACATCCTGCATGGACATGCCCGTGAGCGAGCAGCAATCCGGAGAATTTTACACCTAAAGTCCTGTTTCCTCGGCTGCGGAAGCGGTTCTCTGCTGAAGATTCTTCTCGAGCTCGCGCACGAAGACCACGAGGGTGGCGCCCGTCCCGGTGGTGGAAAAATGTTGCGTGCCCGTTTTCAGCAGCACGAAGTCCCCCGCCTTGTAGACATAGCCGTCATTGTCGGTCACTTCGCCCTCGATGACGAAGAACTGCTCGTGGCAGGTGTGTTCATGCGGCTGGCTGGAGGAGCCGGGCGTCATGCGGTAAAGGGTGAAGCCCGCACCTTGCGGGAACGTATCGTCGAACTGCACGAAGGACTGGCCGGGGATCTCGCGGCCATCGGCGTCGGTATAGTTCCTGTAGGGCGCGGTCTTGTAATTGACGACGATGCGCTCGGCGGCGGCGATGTTCTTCATGGTGCAATGTCTCCCCTTTGTTCGGAGATTAGGAAGAAAACGCCCTGCCCCGCAAGACGCATGCGGGGCCCCGAAGGGCCCCGCACGACGGCCGGTCGGCGCAGCGCCGGGTCAGCCCGGCAGCACGAAGAACCAGTTGGCCCACAGCACCACGGCGATGCCGGCAAGGAGCGTGAGGTAGGGCAAGACACCCGCCTTGCGCTCGCCCAGGCCGCCGCCCACAATGCCAAGATCGTCGAGCGCCTCCCTGGGGAATTTGCCGCCATCCTGGATATAGTGGCGGAAGACGAAGACGGGGATGATCAGCGCGGCCATTGCGAAGCCGACCCACAGGGCGCTGGAATAGCCCCAGACCTTGGCGCCGGCGCCGAGGAACAGCGCGTTGACGAAGGCCAGAACCGTGTTGAGACCGATGAGCCAGGTGGGCGCCTTCCATGCACGTGGAACGTGGCCCGAGTCCACACGGTGCATCCAGCCCGCGTTGAGGTTCAGGAAGTTGAAGATGATGTAGCCGACGTTCGAAATGGCGAGCACGAAGAAATAGCCCGCGATGTCGGAGGCCAGCGCCAGCAGGAAAAGATTGAAGAAGAAGTCCGTCCACATGGCGCCCGTGGGCGCGCCATGCCTGTTGACGTGGCTCAGATACTTCGGCAGCCAGCCGTCCTTCGAGCCCTGGTAGAGGGTGCGGGACGAACCGGCCATGGCGGTCATGATGGCGAGGAAGAGGGCGAGGATCATCAGGATCACGAAGATCTGGGTGATGACCTTGCCGCCGCCCACCATGTTGCCGAGCGCTTCGCCCACCCCCGTGCCGTCGGCGATGCCCGGCGCCAGCATGCCCGCGTGGCCGAGAACACCCTGGAAGGAGAAGGGAACGAGGAAGAAGAACACGCAGCACAAGAGGCCCGAATAGAAGATGGCCCGGAAGGTGTCGGTCTTTGGATTCTTGAGTTCGCGGGTGTAGCACACCGCGGTTTCGAAGCCATAGGTCGACCAGGCGGCGATGTAGAGGCCCCCCAGGAACAGCGTCCAGCCGCCAATGTTCCAGCTGCCTTCGTCCACCGAATAGGCGGCGGCCGGCGGCACGAGGCCGGTCACGTTGGCATAGTCGATCTGGCCCGTCACGATCGGCACTATGCCGACGAGGAACAGCGGCACGAGCACGATGATGGCCAGGATTTTCTGTGCATTCGCAGTCGAGGCGATACCGCGATGCTGGATCGCGAAGATGATCAGCATCAGGATGGCGCCGATCACGAAGGTGGCGTTGAAGTGCAGCCCGCCGAGGCCGGGGATGCTGAAGCTGAGGGCCTCCCAGCTGCGGATGGCCGGAGTGAGCGCCGTCACGGCATCGGCTGTGGCCACCGCCTTGATGGCATCGGCCGGGGCCGTGCCCGCGTTGGCGGCGATATAGTCGACCACCGACTGGGTGGTCTCGGTGTAGCTCGACGCATGGGCCGCAACCCAGTCCAGCACCAGCTGCGAGTCGGCGGCGGGGATGGGGAACAGCGAGTTGAGGATGTAGCCCGCCGCGATGGCGCAGCCGAGCGAGAGCACGGGGCTCCAGGCGAACCAGTTGCACCACACCGAAAGCGGCGCGATGAACTTGGAATAACGCAGCCAGGCCGTTGCTCCGTACACGGAGGCGCCGCCCGATTTGTTGCCGAACATGCCGGCGATTTCGGCGTAGGTGAAGGACTGCAGGAAGCCCATGATCATGGAGATGATCCACACCAGGAAGGCGAGCTTGCCCGTGGTGCCGGCGATGCCGCCGATGGAGAAGAGCACGAGCGGCGGCACGCCGGCCGCCACCCAGAAGGCGCCCTTCCAGTCCAGCGCCCGGACGAGTTCGCCCGAGGGTGATTGTTGTGACATGTTATTGTTTCCTCCGTTGTTTCCCAATCCCATCCCCCGGAGGCGCGTCCGCCTCTCTCGGGCGGGTCGAATGTCCAACGGGCAAGAAATGAGGCAGCGGAGCAAAGCCGCCGTTCCCCTCGATCCCTCAGGAAATAATTTTGAATGTGGTTATATCGACGGTCAAGCGAAACTCACCTATAGTTTCGAACGACACTGGGAGGCTGCCCTAAAGGGAAAGGTAATCGATGCTGGATTTATTGCGGCGCAACATGGCTCCGCCCGCGAGCCGCATCCTGCGGCCCGGCGTGAGGACGCTGCCGGAGCGGGTAGAGCGCTACCCCATTCCGGGTGCGGGCTCGGTGGTGGTCCAGGTGAGGGCGGGTGACGTGCTGCGGCTTACGGACGTCGAGGGCGGGCAGGCCTGCGAAGTCCTGTTTTGCGATGCCGATGGCGCGTTTGACGCTGCGGCGCTGGGCATGAGGGCGGACAGCACGGGCGAGGGATTGAAGGCTGTTCTGTCACGCAGCGGCTCCGGCGCGGCGCGCACGGTTGGCGCGCTGCGCCGCCGCGGCATTGACCTTGCCAAGGCGCGCTCCGCCGGTCTGTTTGGCGCGGCAAGCCGCGCCGGAAGCAATGCCGAACTCAAGGTGGCGCGCGACGGGCTGCTGATTGTTGCAGCGCCCGGCGCCGACATGAGCCCCGAGGCGCAGGACACCGCGACCGGCATCGAACTGCGAATCACCCGCGCGGCGCTGGCGGCGGGCAAGCAACTCGACATCCTGCCCGAGCCGCTGGCCGACCCCATCCACGACATCCGCATCAAGGCCGCGACCGCCAACGCCTATCTGGTGCGGGCGGGCGAGTGGATCCAGGTGATCGACGTGTCAGGCCGTCAGTGCACGGATTTTCAGGCCCTGGCCGCGCGGAAGGTTGACAAGGGTCTCGACCATGCGCTGGACTCGACCGTCACTCGCACGCTGCTGGGCCGCAGCTATCCCGCGCCGGGGCTGCCCTCCAAGGCCTTCGACCGCGAGTTCGAGCCCCTGGTCGAGATCGTGCAGGACACGGTGGGCCGCCATGACGCTTTCGCCACCGCCTGCAACAGCCGATACTATGACGACATGGGCTATCCGGGGCATGCGAACTGCACCGAGAATTTCAACAAGGCCCTGGCGCCTTACGGTGTCGCCCCGCGCAAGGGCTGGGAAGCCATCAATTACTTCTACAACACCAACATCGACCACCAGAACCAGCTCCATCTCGACGAGCCATGGTCGCGGCCCGGCGACTATGTGCTGATGCGGGCCTTGACCGACATCGTCTGTGTCTCGTCCTCCTGTCCCGACGACATCGACGCGGCCAATGCCTGGGACCCGACCGACATCCACATCCGCACCTATGGCGCCAAAGAAACCTTCCAGAGAGCAGTGGCCTATCGCATGACACCGGACGCCGACGCAGAACTGACCAAGCAGACCGCCTTCCACGAACGATTCTCCGCCTTGACGCGGAACTTCACCGAATATCGCGGCTACTGGCTGCCCACGCGCTTCAACCACGACGGGCCGATCGGGGAATATTGGGCATGCCGCAAGAAGTGCGTGGTGATGGACCTCTCGCCCTTGCGCAAGTTCGAGGTGACGGGGCCCGATGCCGAGGCGCTGATGCAGTATTGCGTCACCCGCGACATCCGCAAGCTGTCCACCGGCCAGGTGGTCTACACCGCCATGTGCTACGAGAACGGCGGCATGATCGATGACGGCACGGTGTTCCGCCTCGGCCCCAACAATTTCCGCTGGATCGGCGGCGACGATTGCTCGGGCCTCTGGCTGCGCGAGCAGGCGGAGAAGATGGGCTACAATGCGTGGGTGCGCTCCTCCACCGGCCAGCTGCACAACATCGCGGTGCAGGGCCCGAACAGCCGCGACCTGCTGAAGGAGATCATCTGGACGCCGCCGGCCCGGCCCTCGCTGGCCGAACTCGAGTGGTTCCGCTTCACGCCCGCGCGGATCGGCCACTTCGAGGGCGCGCCCGTCGTCGTGTCGCGCACCGGCTACACCGGCGAATTGGGCTATGAGATCTTCTGCCACCCGAAGGATGCCAATGCCGTGTTCGACGCGGTGTGGGAGGCGGGCCAGAAACACGGGCTAAAGCCCATGGGCCTCGAGGCCCTCGACATGGTGAGGATCGAGGCGGGCCTGATCTTCGCGCATTACGAATTCGACTCGGAGACCGACCCCTTCGAGGCCGGCATCGGCTTTGCCGTTCCGCTCAGGACCAAGGGCGACGACTTCATCGGCAGGCAAGCCCTGATCAAACGCAAGGAGCACCCGCGCCGCAAGCTCGTGGGCCTCGAGATTGCCTCGAACGAGGCGGTGGGCCACGGCGACTGCGTGCACATCGGCCGCGCCCAGGTAGGCGTGGTGACGAGCTCCGTGCGCTCGCCCATCCTCGGCAAGAATATCGCGCTGGCGCGGGTTGACGCGCTGACCTCGGACTTCGGCACAGAGGTGGAAATCGGCAAGCTGGACGGGCGCCAGAAGCGGCTGCCGGCGAAGATCGTGAAGTTCGCGGCCTATGATCCGGACAAGATCAGGCCGAGGAGTTAGCTCATGATCCGCCCGGTCAAACCGCCGCACGGCCGTGCCGCGCCTTTCGGCGGCACCCCTCGCGTGCTTCAGCGGATGCGGTGGCTTACCCGAATGCTTCGCTGTCCCGCATGAGACGACTTGCGCTTCGCCGATTCCCGTGTTGAAATCGGAAAAAATAATTCCACACAGGAAACACAGAGGAGGAGATCGATGCCGCTTTCCTGGAGATTTTCGGTCCTTGGCGACCGTCACCGAGCGCTTGGCTCGAAACTCGAGGACTGGAGCGGCATGGGCACCGCCTGGACCTACGACAAGGACATCTACGAGGAGCATATCGCGGTCCGCACCAAGGCCGGCCTGATGGACGTCTCGGGTCTCAAGAAGGTCCACCTTGTCGGTCCCCACGCCATCGCGGTGCTTGACTACATCACCACGCGCGACGTCTCGAAGGTCTATCCCGGCAAGTCCGTCTATGCCTGCATGCTCAACGACCGCGGCATGTTCACGGACGACTGCATCGTTTACCGCACCGGCCCCAACAGCTGGATGCTGGTCCACGGTTCGGGCTCGGCGCATGAGGAAGTGGTGAAGCAGGCCACGGGCCGCAACGTTGCCGTGCTCTTCGACGACGATCTCCACGATCTTTCTCTGCAGGGCCCGGCCGCCGTCGATTTTCTCGCCCAGCACGTGCCGGGCATCCGCGACCTCAGGTATTTCCACCATATGCAGACCACGCTCTTCGGCGCGCCGGTGATGATCTCGCGCACCGGCTACACCGGCGAGCGCGGTTACGAAATCTTCTGCCGCGGCCAGGACGCGCCCATGATCTGGGACACCATCCTCGACAAGGGCAAGCCGATGGGCATCATCCCCGTCTGCTTCAGCGTGCTCGACATGCTGCGCGTCGAGTCCTATCTGCTGTTCTATCCTTACGACAACTCGCAAATGTATCCCTTCCCGGACCAGATCCCCGGCGACTCGCTGTGGGAACTGGGCCTCGACTTCACCGTGAGCCCCGGCAAGACCGGCTTCCGCGGCGCCGAGGAGCACTACAAGCTCAAGGGCAAGGAGCGCTTCAGGATCTTCGGTGTGCTGGTCGAGCATGACGGCCCGGTCGATCTCGGCGACGAGGTTTGGGCCGATGGCCGGAAGGTTGGCGTCGTCACCTGCCCCAGCTACTCGAAGCTCACCAAGAGGAGCATGGGCATCGCGCGCCTCGAAGTTCCCTATGCCAGGCAGGGAACGCCGCTTGAAATCCGCGGCAAGAATGTGAAGGCCAAGGCCATCGCCCACACCATCACCTTCGATGACCCGGAAAAGAAAAAGCGCACCGCGGTCGGTTAGGGAGCAACGGGTCGAATGCTCGTAGCTGGTATCAAGAGCCGCCCCGTCTACGGCGGCCTGAACATCGACAGGCACGCAATGCGGCACCTCTTCGCCCTCGAGGGTGAAGGGGCGCTGGCCGTGCTCGACCAGGTCAAGGCCGTGGGGCCGGACTTCCTGAAACATGCCGACATCCTCTATGCCGCCTCGGGCTCGAAAGACCAGGAACACGACAGGAAGCTGGCCGCCCTCGGAGCCGATACTTTCTGGCTCGCCCCCACCATCCCGGTGCTTCTCAACCGCCTCAACGTCATGCTCGGCCAGGCCCACATGGGCGCGCATATCCATCTCGCGGGCACCGAGGGCTTCATCGGCCAGGCCCAGCAGGTGGCGATGAACCACGGCGTCGACCCGGCCTCGCTGCACACCGAGCACCGCGGTTCAACCGCGCGGCGCGTGCAGTGCGTGCATTGCAAGGGCATCACCGACAATGTGACCACCAGCCCATACGCCTGCAGCGCCTGCGGCTTATCGCTGCTGGTGCGCGACCATTACTCGCGCCGCCTCGGCGCCTTCCAGGGCGTCTGCATCGATGCCGAGGAACCCGGCTCCGCGCCGAAGCCAGAGGAACTGTTTCCGTGACCATCAACACAGAAATGAAGGTCCGCGTGACGGAGATCCGCCAGGTTGCCGACAAGGTGAAGCGCTTCCGCTTCGAGCGCGCCGGCGGCGGACCCATGCCGGTCTTCTCCGGCGGCGCGCATGTGATCGTTTCGATGCGGGACGGCAAGGCGCTGCGCCGCAATCCCTACTCCCTCATGTCGTCACCTGAGGACACCAAGGGCTATGAGATCAGTGTCCTGAGGGTCGAAAATTCGCGCGGCGGCTCCGCCTTTCTGCACGAGAAGCTCAAGGAGGGTGACGAACTCGTCCTCAGCCAGCCGGTCAACCTGTTCCCCTTCGACCAGCGCGGCAAGAAGCACATCATGATGGCGGGCGGCATCGGCATCACCCCCTTCATCGCCATGATGGAACAGATGGAGCGCGGGGGAAAGGCCTTCGAGCTTTACTATGCCGTCCGAACCCGCAGCCATGGCGCCTACTGGAAGGAGCTGCAGCAGCGCTACGGCGCGCACCGGGTGAAAATCTACTGCGACGCGGAGAAGCTCTTCATCCCCGTCGGGAAGATCCTCGCAAACCAGCCGCTGGGCACGCATCTCTATGTCTGCGGCCCCGCCGGCATGATCAATGGCGTGCTCGGCAAGGCCAGCGAGCTCGGCTGGCCCAGGCAGAACCTCCACGCGGAGGAGTTCCTCGCCCCGCCGCCCGGCAAGGCCTTCCAGGTCAGGCTTGCGAAGTCGAACCGCGCCATTGACGTGGCCCCGCACCAGTCGATCCTCGAGGCGCTCGAAGCCAATGGCGTCGACGCGCCCTATCTCTGCCGCGGCGGCGCCTGCGGCCAGTGCGAGACGGGCGTGGTCTCCTGTGACGGCGGGCTCGAACACAACGACCACTTCCTCGAGCCGGACGAGAAGGCCTCGGGCAAGAAGATCATGATCTGCGTCTCGCGCATCACGGGCAATGCGGTCACCCTCGACCTCTAGGAGTTCAGCTTATGAACATCACTTTCAGGAACGAAACCTTTCGCGACGACTACACCTTCAGGAACTCGCCCGGGGCGATCCGCCGCTTCCCCTTCCCCTTCCACGAAGACAAATACATGTATTCGGTGAACATGGAGCCCCATGTTCCGGCGGGTCCCGACGGCCACGCCTACAACAAGCCGATCGACGTGGACGAGCACTACCTCGCCGAAATGGACGACCGCGCCAAGGTGCTGAAGGAAGACCCCCTTCGCTACCAGGCGCTGCCGCACATGATGGCCGCGCAGTGGGACACGCTCGAGCTTCTGATGGAAGCCCAGGCCGCGGGCTACCCCGGGCATTTCACGCTGGAGAAGAACGGCGACCAGTGGCGCTGGATCAACCGCCCGATGGGCATCGACCAGGCCTTCACCTTCGGGGATGCCTCGACGCTGCCGATGGAGCCGCTCGAATTCATCACGAGGCAGGCCCAGGGCGATTTCGTCATCGTCGACCAGCGCGACGGTCAGCTGTGGTGCGATGCCGGCATGGTGACGACCCAGGCCGACTGGTCGCTCGACTTCGACATCGGCATGAACTTCCATGAATGGCATGGCCCCGTGCCGCTGGCCCACGAGATCGGGGTGTTCGACCGCGCGCTTAAATTCCTGCTGAACCTGCAGCAGGGCAAGCCGGTGCGCCGCCTGAACTGGACCATGACCATCAACCCGCGCCTCGACACCAGCCCCGAGAACTATCACAAGTGGGGCCCGGACCGCGCCACCGTCACGCCGGAAAACGTGGGCGACAAGGTGCACCTGCGCTGCGAATTGCAGTCGCTGTGGCGCCTGCCGCGCTCCAACGCCATCCTCTTCGTCATCCGCTGTTACCTCATCAAGATGGAGGAGCTGGTGACGGTGCCCAAATGGGCGCGCCGCTTCCACCGCGTGCTCCGCGGCCTGCCGCCGGAGCTGGTGGACTACAAGGGTCTCACCCGATACCGCCCGACCACCGTCGAGTGGTTGTCGAAGTTCGATGACGGCCTGCCGACCTCGCCCGGAATCTATCCGGAATGAGGACGGGCGAAAAAAGCACCAGGGAGCTGACATGACGAGAGTTGCAGTTATCGGCGCGGGCCCGTCGGGCCTGGCGGCCCTTCGCGCCTTCCAGTCCGCGAAGAAGAAGGGGGCGAGGATCCCCGAGGTCGTCTGCTTCGAGAAGCAGGACGACTGGGGCGGCTTGTGGAAATACACCTGGCGCACCGGGCTCGATGAATATGGCGAGCCGGTGCACTGCTCCATGTACCGCTATTTATGGTCCAACGGACCCAAGGAGTGCCTCGAATTCGCCGACTACACCTTCGAGGAGCATTTCGGCAAGCCGATCCCGTCCTATCCGCCGCGCGCCGTGCTGTGGGACTATATCACCGGCCGCGTGAAAAAGGCCGGCGTGAGGAAGTGGATCCGCTTCAACACGCCGGTGCGCATGGTCGCCTACGACAAGAAGAAAAAGACGTTCTCCGTCACCTCGCACGACCGTGTGAAGGATGTGATGAAGACGGAAGAGTTCGACCACGTGATCTGCGCCTCGGGACATTTCTCGACGCCGCATGTGCCGTTCTTCCCCGGCCTCGACACCTTCAGCGGCCGCGTCCTGCACGCCCATGACTTCCGCGATGCGCTGGAGTTCAAGGGCAAGGACATTCTGATTGTCGGCCGCAGCTATTCCGCCGAGGACATCGGCTCGCAGTGCTGGAAATATGGCGCCAAGTCGGTCACCGCCAGCTACCGCTCCAAACCCATGGGCTTCAACTGGCCGAAGAACTTCGAGGAGCGCCCTCTCCTCCAGAAGGTCGAGGGCAAGACCGCCCATTTCAAGGACGGCAGCAAGAAGGATGTGGACGCCATCATTCTCTGCACCGGCTACCAGCACTACTTCCCCTATCTGCCGGAAGACCTGCGCCTCAAGACGGCGAATCGCCTGTGGCCGGAAAATCTCTACAAGGGCGTGGTCTGGCAGGATAATCCGCGCTTCTTCTACATCGGCATGCAGGACCAGTTCTACACCTTCAACATGTTCGACGCGCAAGCCTGGTACGTGCGCGACATCATCCTTGGCCGCATCAAACTGCCGAAGCCCGATGCCATGAGGAAGGACTGGCAGAAGTGGCTGCGCCGGGAAAAGAAGCTCGAAACGCCGGAGCAGATGATCTGGTTCCAGGGCGACTACGTCAAGGAGCTGATCGGGGCCACGGACTACCCGGCTTTCGACATCGAGGGCGTCAACAAGACCTTCATGGACTGGGAGCACCACAAGATGGACGACATCATGGGCTTCCGCAACAATGCCTACCGCTCGCTGATGACGGGCAACATGAGCCCCAGGCATCACACCCCGTGGAAGGACGCGCTGGACGACTCGCTCGAAGCCTATCTCGCAAACAAGTAAGTCTCTGCTGAGGATTGAACGCTCATCGCCGGCGGGCGATGCATTTCACCGCACCCAGCCTGCCCCAGCCGCGTTGGGGCCTCCTCCTCTCCTGCCTTACGGGCTGGTGAGAACGGTCGGGGCGTAAATCAAGCCTCCGAGAACAGCTCGTAGCTGTCCGTCTCGGTCTTCACAGCGTGGCCGGCGCCGCGTGCAAGGCGTTGGGCAAGGCTGGCGAGCTTGATGCCCCTGACGGCGGCGAGACCGTCGATCTTGCATTCCGACGGGGCCAGCCCTGCCGTGTTTGCGGCGAACTGAGCAAGCGCCAGCAGCGTCTGGTTCAGAATGTCGAGAAGCTGCAGGTTCTGGATCGAGCGTGCATCGAGGACGCCGGCATGGCGCTCGATCATATCGTCCACCGTGGCCTCCATGTCGGCGGCCATGAGCTGCAGGGCGCCGAGCTCATGGGAGAGCTGGGCGAGAAGAACGGGCAGCGGCAGTTTGCTCATGTCAGAACAGCTCCAGGTCGCCCGTGGCGGGCAGGACGGGATCGGCGAGCGGCTTTTCGTCCACCGCGCGGACAAGCTTCTGCATCACGCGGCCGGACGCGGGCCAGAACTGGATGCGGCGGCCGGTTTCGCCGCCGAGGCTGCCGCCGCTGACGGCAATGCCCTCGCGCCGCAGAAAGTCCTGCGCGAACTTCGCATTGGTGGCGCCGATGTCGCCCAGCCCCTGCATGGTGCGCGCGCCGCCGAAGAGCTTGGCCTGCAGCCGCTCCCGCGCGGCCCCCTTTTTCAGGAGTCCGTTGATGAGCAGTTCCATCAGGTGCACGCCATGACGGGCAAGAAGCGGCGAGGTGGCCCCGTTGCCGGGCAGCAGGAAATGGTTCATGCCGCCGACCCCGGCTTCGGGATCGTGGATGCAGGCGGCGACGCAGGAGCCGAGCAGCGTGGTGATGGAGAGCGCCTTGTCGCCGCTCACGTGATATTCGCCCTGCACGATGTTGATGCGGGCGTGATGGCCAGGATGCTGCATCAAACGAGCTTGCCCACCACGGTCTCGATCGCGGCCCTCAGCGTTGCCGTGGTGAAGGGCTTGGCGAGGAAATTGTTGAGGCCGTATTTCTTGCCCTCCTCGATCATGGCCCGGTCGCCCTTGCCGGTGACGAGGATGAAGCAGCATTGCCGCGTCGGCTGGTATTCGCGCAGCGCCTTCAACAGCTGCAGACCGTTGAGCTTCGGCATGTTCATGTCGGAGAAGACGATGTGGCAGGGGGCCTGCATCATCGACTGCAGGGCCTGCTCGCCGTCACCCGCCAGCACGGTGTTCTTTATGCCGATTTCGTTCAGTCCCTCGACGAGCAGCATGCGGCTCACCGAGGTATCGTCGACGACCATCACCTTGAGGTGCTGCATGTAGGGCATGGGGCTACTCCACTATTTCCGGGCGGCGCTCGCCTCGACGACGGCGGGGCCGATGCGGGCGAGGGGATATTGATGTTCGGCCGCCCCGAGTTCCATGGCGGCGCGGGGCATGCCATATACGACGGAGCTTGCCTCATCCTGCGCACAGGTGCGGGCGCCGGCGCGGCGCATGTCGAGCAGGCCCTGCGCGCCGTCGCGCCCCATGCCGGTGAGGAGAGCCCCCACCGCGCGGGCGCCGACGTTGCGGGCGAGCGACGTGAACAGCCGGTCGATCGAAGGGCAATGGCCGTTGACGGGGCCGCCGGGTTTGAGCACGCATGCCTGGCCGTTGCTGGAGACCTCGAGATGCTGCTCGCCGCCGGGCGCCACATAGACCGTGCCCACCTTCAGCGGCGCGCCGTGGGTCGCTTCCAGAACCCGCGGGGCACACATGCGGTCCAGCCTTTGGGCGAGGTTGCGGGTGAAGACCGGCGGCATGTGCTGGGTGATGACGGTGGGTGCGCAATTGGGCGGAAAGCGCGTGAGCACGGCGATCAGGGCTTCAACACCCCCTGTCGAGGAGCCGATGGCGATGACCTTGTCGGCCGGCTGGTAGGCGCCCCGGAAGCCCAGCGCGGGCGCGGGCTCCGGGGCTGGCGGACGGCGCTTCACCGCGGCGGCGACCTTCACCTTGGCGGGGAGTTCGCCGAAACTGTCCGGATTGGCGGCGCTGGGCTTCACAACACAATCGACAGCCCCCAGCGCCAGCGCCGAGATTGCCGTCTCGGTGCCCTGGGCTGTAAGAGTGGAGACCATGACGACCGGCATGGGGCGCAGCCGCATGACGCGCTCAAGGAAGGAGAGGCCGTCCATCTCCGGCATTTCTACGTCGAGCGTCATGACATCTGGGTTGAGCTGCTTGATGAGCTCGCGCGCCTCGAGTGCGGAGGCTGCACTGCCCGCCACCTCGATTTCGCCATCCGCCTGCAGTGCGCGGGTGACGAGCTGGCGCATGGTCGGGCTGTCATCGACGACGAGGACCCTGATGCGGCTCATGCCTGGTTTCCTCCGATCTTCCTGTAGGAGGTGGTGCCGTCGAGGCGGAACAGCGCTTCCGCCGGGCCGATCATGCGCTCCGAATGGCCGAGATAGAGAAAGCCGCCGGGGCGCAGCAGCGTGGAGATGCGCGTGAGCAGGCGCATCTGCGTTTTCTCGTCGAAATAGATCACCACGTTGCGGCAGAACACGGCATCGAAGGGCCCCTTCATCGGCCAGGCTCCGATCAGGTTGAGCGGGCGGAAGCTGACGAGGCCGCGCGGCGCCTCGTCGAGGCGCAGCGTGCCGGTGCCGGTGGGCTCCATCCAGCTCTTGCGCATGTCCGCGGGCACACTCACCACCTCTTCCGCCGGATAGGCGGCCTTGCGGCCGGTTTCCAGCACGATGGGGTTGATGTCCGTGGCGAGGATCTTGGTGTCATAGGCGCGCGCATCGGGGAGGACCGAAAGCAGGGTAAGGGCGATGGAATAGGGCTCCTGACCGGTCGAGCAGCCGGCCGACCAGATGCGCAGGCGGCGGCCGCTGCGGATCTCGGACGCGATGGGCTCCACCACCTTGCGGCGCAGGTGATCGAAATGGTGCGGCTCGCGGAAGAAACGGGTGACGTTGGTGGTGAGCGCCGCGATCATTTGGGTTCGCTCTTCCATGCCCTCATCGGAGCCCACGAGATCGCAATAGTCGCGGAAGCTTTCCAGCCCCAGCGCGCGCAGGCGCTTGGCGAGGCGCGAGTAGACAAGATTGGCCTTGGAGGCGGGAAGGCTGATCCCAGCATCCTCGTAAAGGGTGTTGGCAATGAAGGCGAAATCGGTCCTGTCGAAGCCGAACTCGCCGGCTGCAAGCGGAGCCGCAGCTTGGGTGTTCATGCCGCTTCGAGATCCATGCCGGCCGGCAGCACATTGTCCATGGTGACGACGGAGATCATGCGGCCATCCATGGCGATGACGCCGCGCACGAACATGCGCGCGAGCTGGGAGGCGACATCCGGCGTCGGCTGGATGGAGGTATCCTCGACCGACAGGATGTCGGACACGGAATCGACCAGCAGACCCGCGGCGCGCTCTCCCACCTGGGCCACGATGATCACATGGCGGGCGGTGGGCTCGGTGCCCGGAAGCCCCAGCCTGACGCCCAAATCGACGATGGGCAGCACAACGCCGCGCAGATTGATGACGCCGCGGATATAGGACGGCGCGCGCGGGATCGCGGTGGCCGGCGTCCAGCCGCGGATCTCGCGCACCGACATGATGTTGATGCAGAATTCGAGGCCGCCTGCGCGGAAGGCGACGAATTCGGCCTCACGGGTGAGTTCGGTTGCGGATTTCTCGATCATGGCGTCAGCTCGCTTTGGCAAGGGGGATTTCGGCGGGGGCCCAGTCGTGGTGGCGCGGGCCCACCAGCGCATCGACATCGAGGATCATGGCGACCCGGCCATCGCCAAGGATGGTGGCGGCGGCGATGCCGTCGACGCGCATGTAATTGGTCTCGAGGCTCTTGATCACGACCTGGCGCTGGTCCTGGATATTGTCGACGAGCAGCGCGCTGCGCGTGCCGTTGGCCGTCTCGATGAGGATGGCAACGCCCGAGCGCAGGTCGGAGGCGGGCGCCCTTACACCCAGTTCGGCGCCGACATCGATCAGCGGCACCAGCACGTCGCGCACGCGCAGCACGAAGGAATGATCGCCCAGGTGATGGATGCGGGAGGGCTCGTGCTTCACCGTCTCGACGATGGCCGTCAGGGGAATGACGAAGACCTGCTCGTCCACCGTGACCACGATTCCGTCGAGCACCGCAAGTGTGAGCGGCAGCGACAGGGTGAAGGTGGAGCCCTGCCCCGGCGTGGACGCGATTGAGATGCGGCCGCCCAGGGCCTGGATCGAGCGCTTGACCACATCCATGCCAACGCCGCGGCCGGAGATGTTCGACACCGTGGAGGCGGTGGAAAAGCCGGGAAGGAAGAGAAGATTGTCGATTTCGCTGTCGGAAAGCTGCGCATCGGGCGGCACGAGGCCGTTGGCGATGGCCTTCTGCAGCACCTTGGGGCGGTTGATGCCCTGGCCATCGTCGCTCACCTCGATGATGACGCGGCCCGAACGGTGCGCCGCCGCGAGACGGACCGTGCCCTCGGGCGGCTTGCCTATGGCGCTGCGCTGGTCAGGCCCTTCCAGGCCGTGGTCGACGGCGTTGCGGATCATGTGGGTCAGGGGGTCGGCGAGCAGTTCGACCACGGTCTTGTCGACTTCGGTCGCCTCGCCCTCGGTCCTGAGCCGGACGTCCTTGGCCGTCGCGTCGGCCACTTCGCGCACGATTCTCGACATGCGCTGGAACAGCGGGCGCACCGGCTGGGCGCGGATGGCCATGACGCTTTCCTGAATCTCGCGCGTCAGGCGCTCCAGTTCCTCAAGGCTTGACGTCACCTCGCGGTCGCGCACATGGCTCGAATGCAGCACACGCTGGGTGAGCATGGCCTGGTTGATGACCAGCTCGCCCACCAGGTTGATAAGCCGGTCGACCCGGTCGAGATCGACGCGGATCGTCGGCTGCACAACGGCCTTGGCCTTGGGCGCTGCTTCCGACTCGGCGGCGGGCGCTGCGGCGGCGGCCGCAGCGGCGATCGCCGGGGCTTCCTCGCGCACCTTGCGCAGGATGGCGGTGATGTCCATCTCCTGCGGCGAGGGTGGCGGCGCAGCGGCGGCGGCGGGTTGCCCGCTTTCGATGGCGAGGTCGCAGTCGCCTTCGACGAAATCGAAGACCTCCTTCACCGCGGACTGCGGGCTTTCGGTTTCCAGCCGCAGCTCCCAGGCGAGATAGCTGTCTTCCGGCTCGAAGGTGTCGAGGAAGGGCAGGTTCTTGATGTCGCACTGGGCCTCGAGCGCGCCGAGGCGGGCCAGCTCGCGGAACAGGGCGAGCGGTTCATTGGCCTTGGCGTAGAGTTCGCGCAGCGGGCGGAAGCGGATGGTGTAGAGGTTGCGCGTTGGCTCCGGTTCTTCGAAGGCGGTGACGATGGGCTGGAAATCGAGGCCGGCGAACTCGTCCTCCTCCGGCGCGGCGCCGCCGCCGATCAGGGCATTGAACTCTTCCTCGATCCCCACATAGGGGGCGGTGTCCTCCACCGCGCCGTCACGGCTCGCCGATACGAGATCGGCCAGCGCATCGGCGGCGCGCAGAAACAGCTTCATCGCATCGGCGTCGGGCGTCAGGCTGCCGGAGCGCACCTTGTCGAGCGCGGTTTCGAAGATATGGGCGAAGCTCACCAGCGCATCGAGCTTGAAGGCCCCGGCCCCGCCCTTGATCGAATGCACGGCGCGGAACACGGCGTTGACGGTTTCGGAATCCGTCTCCCCCTCCTGCATGGCGAGGAGGCCATTCTCCAGCGCCGTCAGCTGTTCCTCGCATTCCTGGAAAAAGGTCAGGCGGATTTCGGCCATCGGGTCCATGGACGGGCTCCTCAGGCGGCGACGCGGCGGATGGCGGCGACGAGCTTCGCCGGGTCGAAGGGCTTCACGATCCAGCCGGTGGCCCCCGCCCGCCTCGCGCGCGCCTTCTTCTCGTCGTCGCTCTCGGTGGTCAGCACCAGGATGGGGATGGCGCGGTACTGCGAGTCCTGCCTGACCGCCTCGATGAAGCCGAAGCCATCCATGCGCGGCATGTTGATGTCGGTGATGACGACCTGCGGCGTCTCCTGGCGGAGCACGTCGAGGCCATGGAGGCCATCCTCGGCCTGCACCACGCGGAAGCCGGCGTCGGCGAGGGCCATGCGCAGCATATCGCGCATGGTGCGGGAATCATCCACGGTGAGGATGGTGACGGTCATGCATGAAGTCCTTCACGGGAGAGGAAATCCTTGGGGAGGCCGAGCAGCGCTGCGGCCTCGGTGAGGGCGGGCGAGGCGGAGGAGATGTGAAAGTCATGTCCGTCGGAGCGCCAGGTCATCCAGGCGGACAGCAGCGCCTGCAGAGCAGGCGTGGAGACGCGGGCGACCTCGCCCGCCTCAACCACGACGGCGGTGTTGCGGGCCTTTTTCAGCTCGCGCAGCAGATCCTCGATGGCGGTGGGATCGAGCGCCGGCTTGAGCCGGAGCACGGTGATGCCGGAACTATCGCTCATCCGGCGCCTCGTCGATGGACATGCCTAAGACCTCCCGCTCCGCTGCTGTTCGGGAGAGAAACTAGGCAGGCAAGTTTGTGTCAGGCTGGAGGGATGTTGGTTAATCGTTCCTCACCCCGCGCAGGTGTGGAACAGATTGCCCGGCGCTCTAGCTCGCCTGGCGGCGGCTCTCGTTCATCGAGGCTTGCAGCTGCGCGAGGTCTTCCGCCGTGAGGCGCAGGCGGGCGAGCGGCATGACGAGCTGGTTTTCCCAATGAACGTGGCGGCGGTAGCGCTCGAAAAAGCCGCGGAGCATATAGCCCAGCATTTCCGGATTGGCGGGACGGCCACCCTGGCCCAGCGCGTCCAGCGCCTCGGCGATCTCGGAGGCGAAGTCACTGTCGGAAGAATGCTCGGCGGCGAGGCGCTCGATAATCTTGTCGAGCCCGTCCCCGGGGCTGGCGCGCCTGCGGAGGAGCGGGAACAGGCCCACCTCCTCGTCATGGTGGTGCAGCGGCAAGTCAAACTGCAGCCAGGAGGCGACCTGGGCGCAGAGGCGGCGGTCCACCTCATCCGGCAGGCCATCGGCGATGCGCTCCATGGCGTCGCACATCTGCATCTGCAGGGCATGCGCGCTGGCGATCATGTCCAGCGGGTTGCGCGCCGGAGGGATCGGTTTATCGCTCACGGCGTGGCCGGGCAATGAAGGCCTGGATCCTGCTCATCCCGGCCAATCTCACGGACCGGGGCGTGCCGGGCCTTGATCCAGATCAATCGGCCCCGGCCAGAAAGGCCTCAACAGCGGGCCGCCGGGGTAAGGGCGCGATGGCGCCATAGGCCAGGGTCGAAAGCCCGGCCGCGGCATTCGCGAATCGCGCCGCCGCGGAGACCGTGTGGCCGCGGGCCAACTGCGCCAGCAGCGCGCCCGTGAACGCATCTCCCGCACCGGTGGCATCGACGGCGGCGACCTTCCGCACTGGCACGTGCTCCACGCCCCCGCGGGTGACCAGCGCCGCGCCGTCCTTGCCCCGGGTGATGATGACGGCCGAGGCCCCGAGGCCTAAAAAATGGCGGCCGATGGCGGCGGGATCGGTCATGCCGTACAGGGCTTCGGCATCCTCGACGGAGGTTTTGAGGATGCAGGCATGGGCCGCCGCGGTCTCGATCACCGGACGGGCCTTGGCGGCCTCCCACAGGCGGGGGCGGAAATTGGTGTCGTAGGAGACGCGCACCCCGGCCCGGCGTGCCATGGCGATGGCCGCGGCAACGGTTTCCGCCGCGCTTGCGCTGATCGCCTGGCTGATGCCGGAGGCATGGAGGAAGCGGGCGGAGGCGATAAGCATGGGGTCGAGATCGGCGGGCGTCATGCGGCTCGCCGCAGACCCAGAGCGGCGGTAGGTGAAGACATGGCCCGAGGGACCGTGGGTGACGAAATAGAGGCCGGTGGGGGCGCCCCTGTCCTGCGCGACGGCGGAAATGTCTATTGACTCGCGCTGCATGAGCGCACGCAGCTCTTCGGCGAAGATATCATCGCCCAGCCGCGTCACATAGGCGGCCGTGGCACCCAGCCGCGCGGCGGCGATGGCGACGTTGAGCGTGTCGCCGCCGAAGCCCGTCAGCCAGTTGCCGTCCGGCTGGCGGTTCAGCTCGTAGAGCGGCTCGCCGAGCGAGACGACATCGACCGGGCTCACGCCGCGGCTGCCGGGCTCTGCAATGCGCCGGGACCCGGGATGGCGCCGGGCGGGCATTTGCCGGCGATAATCATGCCCAGCACCTCGTCATGGTCCACATCGGTGGTGCGCGCCGTGCCGACGACGCGGCCGTTCTTCATCACCGTCACGCGGTCGGCCAGGTCGAACACGTCATGGATGTCGTGGCTGATGAGGAAGATGCCGATGCCTTCGGCTTTGAGCTGCTTGATGAGTTCGCCCACCTGCGCGGTTTCCTGCGGCCCGAGCGCGGCCGTCGGCTCGTCCATGATCAGGATGCGGGCGTTGAAGTGGATGGCCCGCGCGATGGCGACCGACTGGCGCTGGCCGCCGGAGAGAGCCTTCACCGGCTCCTTGAAGCGGCGGAAGTTGGGGTTCAGGCGGCCCATCACCTTGCGGCATTCGCTCTCCATCGCGGCATCGTCGAGCGTGCCCCAGGAGGTGCGCAGCTCGCGGCCGAGATAGAGGTTGGCGGCGGCGTCGACGTTGTCGGCAAGCGCCAGCGTTTGATAGATCGTCTCGATGCCCAGCGCCTTGGCGTCGCGCGGGTTGTTGATCTCCACCTTCTCGCCATTGATCAGGATTTCACCATGGTCGCGCTTGTAGGCGCCCGACAGGATCTTGATCAGCGTCGACTTGCCCGCCCCATTGTGGCCGAGCAGGCCCACCACCTCGCCGGGGTAGAGATCGACCGAGGCATGGTCCACCGCCTTGATGCCGCCGAAGGCGATGGAGATGTCCTTCATCCCGATCAGCGGCGGACCGGCGCGTTCGACACGGGTGGGATGCTTGTGGCCGTGATGGTGGGTTGTCATCTCTCGGTCCCCCTTATTTGACGCGGCGCTGATAAACCTGGTCGACGAAGACGGCGAAGACCAGCACGCAACCGACCACCATGTCCTTGGTGGCGGATTCGAAGTTGAGCAGCGTCATGCCCGACTGCAGAGACTGCATGACGAGGGCGCCAAGCATGGCGCCGTAGATGGTGCCGAGGCCGCCGGCCAGCGAGGTGCCGCCGATCACCGCGGCGGCGATCACGTAAAGCTCGTCGAACTGGCCCAGCGCGTTGGTGGCCGAATCGAGGCGGGCCGACGAGATCGAGGCGGAGACCGCAGCCAGCATGCCCATGAGCGAGAACACCATGAGGGTGATCTTCCTGGTGTTGATGCCGGCGAGTTCGGCGGCTTCCGGATTGCCGCCGATCGCATAGATATAGCGGCCGAAGCGGGTGCGGTTGGCCAGGAAGGTCATGGCGACGCCGACGGACAGCGCAATCAGCACCGGGATCGAATAGCCGAAGGAGATGTTGAGGCCTTCGGGCGGGATGGTGGCGCCGGTCTGTTGCGCCCAGCGGTCCACCACACCCTTCGGCCAGTAATAGGCATTGAGCACCGAGGTGATGCCGATGACAGCGGCGCAGCCCGCAGCGGCGAGCAGCGCCTCCGCCCAGACGGGCTTGAGCGCGAACTTGAAGCGCTTCCTCCGCTGGCGGCCATTCCAGATCACCGCCAGGATGGCGGCGCAGATAAGAAGGCCCAGGACCCAGCTCGCCGTGGCGCCGATGGAGCCCGGCGTAATGCCGGAAATGCCGCCGCCGATGAGCTTGAAGTTCTTGTCCATGGGCGCCACCGTCTCGCCGCGGATGACGGACCAGGCTGCGCCGCGCCACACGATGAGTCCGCCCAGCGTGACAATGAAGGAGGGAATGCCGAAATAGGCGATGAGCGTTCCATGCAGCGCGCCAATGGCTGCTCCGAGCGCCAGGCCGAGAACCAGCGTGATGATCCAGATGGCAGGGTGCCCGACGCCCAGCGCGGGGCCGAGCCAGTAGACCTGCATGGCGCCGATGCAGACGGCGGTGAAGCCGAGGATGGACCCGACCGAAAGGTCGATGTGGCGCATCACGATGATCAGCACCATGCCCGTGGTCATCACCGCGATGGAAGATGTCTGGACGAGCAGGATCCACAGGTTGCGGGGCGTGAGGAACGTGCCGCCAAGCAGCCCGTCACCACCCCGGACGAAGGCGCTGGCGAGATCGAATCCGACCCAGATCAAAAGCAGCGCGCCGAGCATGCCGAGCATGCGCGAGTCGATCTCGGTGGCGCGCAGGAAGCGTTTCAGCGCGCCTTCCTGCGCCATTCCCGGGTTCTGCGTGTTGTCGATCGCAGCCATCGGCGGCCCTCCCTCTACGCTGTCTCTGATCGTGAGCGGCGCTTCTTGCGGCGCCTTCCGCTTAAGGAAACCGCGCCACCCCGGGGGAGTGGCGCGGCCATCTTGTCAGGTCGAAGGCGTGCAGCCGCTTACTTGCACGCGTCGACGGAGCCAGCGGCCACGCCGGCGCAGACTTCTTCCTTGGTCACCCAGCCGCCGCCGATGACGTCGTTCAGGTTGGCCCTGGTGATCGGGTTCGGAGCGATCAGAACGGCGTTCACCTCAACGCCCTTGGCCCCGGAGTTGAACTTGCCCACACCCGGAATATCGGTGTTGGCCTTGCCCTCGGCGATCATGTTCGCGAATTCCGCGGCAGCCTTGCCGAGCACGCGCGAGTCTTTCCAGACAGACACAAGCTGGGTGCCGAGCGCCACGCGGTTGAGGGCGGCCTTGTCGCCGTCCTGACCGGTCACCGGCACCGTGCCGGCGAGGCCCTGGGCCTCGAGAGCGGCAACGACGCCGCCGGCCATGCCGTCGTTCTGGGAGATCACGGCATCGACCTTGTTGTTCACCGAGGTCAGACACTGTTCCATGTTCTTCTGGGCGGCGTCCGGCCTCCAGCCGTCGGTGAAGGTTTCACAGACGTTCTTGATCTTGCCGGCGTCGATGTTGGGCTTCAACACTTCCATGATGCCCTGGAACAGGAAGGTGGCGTTCGGATCGCCCTTGTCGCCCTTGATGAAGGCGAAATTGCCGTCCTGGCGGCCCTTCTCCAGCATGGTCGAGGCCATCAGACGGCCGACGCCCACATTGTCGAAGGTGACGTAGAGCGCATCCGGATGCTCGACGAGCACGTCATAGGAGATCATCTTCACACCGGCATCAGCCGCGGCCTGGAAGGCCGGCAGGATGGCGTCCGAGTCGAAGGCAACGACGAGAATGACGTTGCAGCCCTGGGTGATCAGGCCTTCGATGTCGGCCTGCTGCTTGGCGGCGGAGCCCTGGGCGTCAGCCGAGAAGAACTTGTTGCCGGCAGCCTCAACCACGGCCTTGATCGCCGCTTCGTCGGTCTTCCAGCGCTCTTCCTGGAAAGTTTTCCAGGACACGCAGATGTTCTTGCCGGCGGCCATGGCCGGCGTGGTGGCGAGGCTGGCCGCGGCAAGCGCCGCAGCGCCGGCCGCCAGTGTCAGGATCTTGCGATACATTCGATGGGTCCTCCTCCAAGCCGCGACGGCCCCCCGTGAGACGCCTCCCTGAAGCGGCTTGCCGCCACCGCACGGGGTTCCTGGGCCATGGACGATCTGTTGTTTTATTTCGGCGTCCAAAAAAATGTTGCGACAATCCGCGTTCGGAGTCAACATGCAAAACAAACAAAACAAAATAGTGCAGCGCAAAAAGAATGTTGCACATGCGAAACAGGGAGAATCATGCGGGAGAAGGCGGACAGCGATCTCGTGCGCCGACAGAACCGCCTCCTGCTGCTCGAAGCCCTGCGCCAGCAGGGCGGCATGGCGCGTGTCGAGATGGGGCGGCACACCGGCCTGTCACCCGCCTCGATCACCACCATCTCCTCGCAGCTGATTGCCGACGGCATCCTGAAAGAGGCGAGCGCCGCGCATGCCGCCGCCGAAGGCCCGCAGCGGCGCGGGCGGCCTGCGACGCTGATCGACTTCAACCCCAAAGCCGCGAATGTCGTGGCCGTAAGAGTGTCGATCGACGGGCTGGAGCTGGCGCTGGCCGATGCGCGCGGCAGCGTGCTCGCCCGCCGCGCCTCGCGGACCGCCACCTATGACGCAAATCCCGCCGCCTTCGGCAAGGTTGTGGCGGGCGAAATCGCCACCCTTCTGGCGAAAACCCGCGTGCCGGCGAAGCGCGTCGCGCGCGCCGGAATTGCGGTGCAGGGCGTGGCCGATTCGCAGGCCGGCGCCGTGGTGTGGAGCCCGGCCTTCCGTGGACGGAACATTTCGGTGGCCTCCGCCGTCGAGGACCGCCTCGGCATTCCCTGCCGGGTGGCGAATGACGCCAATATGATCGCCGAGGGGCTGACCGGCATCGACCGGGCGCGCTATGGCGGCACGGCGGCGGTGGTGTTCATGGGCTGGGGCGTGGGCATGGGGCTGATCATCAATGGCCAAGTCTATCACGGACCCACCGGCGCGGCGGCCGAGTTCGGGCACATGAACCATCTGCCGGACGGCCCCCTGTGCCGCTGCGGGCGGCGCGGCTGTGTCGAGGCCTATGTGGCGGATTACAGCCTGCTGCGCTGGGCCTCGGGCCATGCCGCAACGCAGCCGCCCTCCTCGAACGCCATCCCGGCGCAAGACATGCTGGCGCTGGAGACAGCAGCGCATCGCGGCGATCCGAACGCCGTATCCGCCTATGCCAAGGCGGGCGAGGCGCTGGGCTTCGGGCTGGCGCGCCTCATCGTCATCCTGACGCCGTCGCGCATTGTGCTGGCGGGGCCGGGCACGCGGGCCATGCCGCTGATCCGGCCGCATCTCGACCGCGCGCTGGAACAGGGCGTGGTCGATGAGCTCAGGCGCACTGTCGAGATCGAGGTCGTCCCGATCGGCACCGACATGATCATCAAGGGCACGATCGACCGCGCGCTGCGCCACGTCGACCGCGAGATATTCGCACATGGACCGCTGACGAAGCGCGTCCGCGAACTGGAGACCGTCGCATGATGATGACCCGCCGCAGCGCCCTGAAGGGCGTGGCCGCCGCCGCGCTGTCTGGACTGACCGGCGGCCCCGCGCGCGCCGGGGACGCCGCCGCGGGCGGCGGGATCCTGCGCCAGTGGTATAAGGTTGTGCTGATGCTGGTGCGCCACACCGCCACCTATTCGCCGCCCGTGGCGAGCCGCGCCTTCGCCTATCTGGGCGTTGCGGCCTATCAGGCGGTGGCCTCAGGCTCGACCTCGCTGGTCCCGCTCGCAGGCCAGCTCAATGGTTTGAAGGCGCTGCCGCCGCGCGACCCCCTGAAGCGCTACAGCGACGCGGTGATCGCCCATTGCGTGATGGCGTCGGCGGTGAAGACCTTCTTCGGCAATACCGGCCCCACCGGCCAGCGCGTGATGGCGGCGGCCGAAAAGAAGCTGAAGGGCGATGCGCTGAAGGGACTTCCGGACGACGTGATCGGGGCCAGCCTCGCCTATGGCGAGACGCTGAAGGCGGCGATCGTTGACTGGTCGAAGGATGATGGCGGCGCCGTCATCGAGAACATGGGCTTCCCCATGGAGTATCCGGTGTCGAAGGAGCCGGGGCGCTGGAACCCCACGAGCCCCATCCGAATGCAGCAGTTCCCGCTTCTGCCGACGTGGGGGCTGAACCGCACCTTCGCCATGCCGTCCGGCACATCCTGCGGCCTGCCGCCGCCTCCCGCCTATAGCGAGGACCCGAACTCCGCCTTCATGAGGCAGGCGAGGGAAGTCCATGAGGTCACCGCGCATCTGACGCCCGAACAAATCGCCATCGCCCGCTTCTGGTCGGATGACCCGATGCTGTCCTTCACGCCGCCCGGCCACTGGATCGCCATCGCGCATGACCTTCTGGCGGACAAGAATGCGGGGCTCGACGAGACGGCCGAGGTGATGATGCGCCTGGGCGTCGCCATGGCGGACGGCTTCATCGGCTGCTGGAACGCCAAGTTCCGGTATGACTATGTGCGGCCGGTCACCGTCATCAGGAAGCTGATCGACGCCAAGTGGGAGCCGCTGCTCATCACCCCGCCCTTTCCGGAATATCCGAGCGGGCATTCGACCGAGTCAGGGGCGGCCGCAGCCGTTCTCACCTCGATCTATGGCGACAACTTCGCCTTCACCGACAGTACCCACGCGCGCGACGGGCTGGGCGAGCGCACGTTCGAAAGCTTCAACGCCGCGGCCGGGGAGGCCGGCATCTCGCGCCTGTATGGCGGCATCCATTTCCGTCCCGCCATCGAACAGGGCCTCGCGCAGGGCCGCTGCATCGCCCAGTTCGCCATAGGCCTCAGGACGCGGCGCCCGGCATGAGGACGATCGTCATCGCTTCCGCCGCATTGCTGCTCACGGCACGCGCGGCGTTCGCCGCCGGCACGCCGGTGGTCCCCGCCTTCGTGGAGGAAACGAAGGATTCCGGCATCGGCAGCGTCTATACCGGCGAATGGCAATACATGGTTGGCGGCGGCGCCGCGGCTTTCGACTGCAATGGCGACGGCTTCGGGGACGTGCTGATCGCCGGCGGCGGGATGCCCGCCACCTTCTACGTGAACAAGAGCGTGAAGGGCGGCCAACTGAAATTTGCGAAGCAGCAGAGCGGCCTCGAATTCGACGCGATGACCGGCGCCTATCCGCTCGACATCGACGGCGATGGCATCATGGATGTCGTGGTGCTGCGGGTGGGCGAGAACATCGTGATGCGGGGCAAGGGCGACTGTCGGTTCACCCGCGCCAACGAGGCCTGGGGCTTTGCGGGCGGCGACGGCTGGTCCACCGCCTATGCCGCCACGTGGGAACAGGGCAATCAATGGCCCACCATCGCCATCGGCAACTACATCGACCGCACCCAGGAACTCGAACCCTGGGGCTCCTGCACGCCCAATGTGATGCAGCGGCCAAGGCCCGGCGGCAGGGGCTTCGCCGCGCCCATCGAGCTGAAGCCCAGCCACTGCCCGCTCTCCATGCTGTTCACCGACTGGAACAACTCCGGGACGCCTGACCTGCGCATGGCCAATGACCGCGAATATTACGAAGGCGGCCAGGAACAGCTGTGGCAGATGCGGCCGGGCCAGCCGCCCAGGCTCTACACCAAGGCCGATGGATGGGCCTATCTCCGCATCTGGGGCATGGGGATTGCGGGCTATGACCTCGATGGCGACGGCTTCCAGGAATATGCCATCACCTCCATGGCCGACAACAAGCTGCAGACACTGAAGGAGCCGCCGCAGGACGGTTCCCCGCCCAGGCCCACCTACAAGGACGTGGCCTGGCCCAAGGGTGTGACCGCACACCGGCCCTTCACGGGCGGTGACCTCAAGCCCTCCACCGCCTGGCACACCGATTTCCAGGACGTGAACAATGACGGGCTGGCCGATCTCTTCATCGCCAAGGGCAATGTCTCCGAGATGCCCGACTTCGCGATGAAGGACCCGAACAATCTGCTGGTCCAGGGGAAAGACGGAAAATTCATCGAGATGGCCGACAAGGCGGGCGTGGCTTCAACCGGGACATCGCGCGGCGCCGCCCTCGCCGATTTCAATCTGGATGGCCTCATCGACATGCTCGTCGTCAACCGCAACGCGCCAGCACAGATCTGGCGCAACGTGACGCAAGGGGCAGGCAACTGGATCGAGGTGAAGCTCCGCGAGCCCGGCGGCAACGTGAACGCCATCGGCGCGATGGTGGAGGTCAAGACGGAGCTCGGCCGCCAGACCCGTGAAGTGGTGTCGGGTGGCGGACACGTCTCCGGCCAGTCGGGCTGGGTCCACTTCGGGATCGGCGGCGCCAGGACCGCGCAGGTCCGCGTGCGCTGGCCCGGCGGGGACTGGAGCAAGCCCTATGCGGTCAATGCCAACCAGTTCGCCATCTTCGACAGGACGGCGGAGACCGCCACGGCGTGGCAGCCGCCCCGCTGAGGACGTTCACGGCAAGCTGATTTTCTTTTGGCCACCATGCGCCTAAGACGGGGCAAACGAAAACGGACCCAGGCCCATGACACTCACCCGCCGTGGCTTTGCCAGCCTCGTGGCGATGGCGCCCTTTCTCCCGCCCGCCTCGGCGGAAGAAGGCTGGGCCGCTATCGAGAAACAAGCGAAGGGACAGACCGTCCACTTCAACGCCTGGGGCGGCTCGCCGCAGGTCAATGACTACATCGCCTGGGCGGGCGCCGAACTGCGCAAGCGCCACGGCATCACGCTCGAGCACGTGAAGCTCACCGACACGGCGGAAGCCGTGCGCCGCGTGCGCGACGAGGTGAAGGCGGGGAAGGACGGCAGCGCCGACCTGATCTGGATCAATGGCCAGAACTTCCATGTGATGAAGGAGGAGCAGCTGCTCCATGGCCCCTTCACCGAAGACCTGCCGAATTTCGCGCTGGTCGACACCGACGGCAAGCCCACCACGCTCGTCGATTTCGCCGAGGGTACCGAGGGGTTCGAGTCGCCCTGGGGCATGGCGCAACTCACCTTCTTCGCCGATGGCGCCAGGCTCGCGGCGCCGCCCATGTCGATGATGGAGCTGCTTGACCTGGCGCGCGATGAGCCGGGGCGCATCACCTATCCCGCACCCCCGGATTTTCACGGCACCACCTTCGTCAAGCAGGCGCTCGCCGAGACCATGGCCGACCGCGCGCAGCTGCCGCTCGCCATCGGCAAGGCGGAGTTCATCGAGGCATCGAAGCCGCTGTTCGATTATCTCGACCGGCTGCACCCGCATCTGTGGCGGGATGGCAAGCAGTTTCCGCAATCGCAGGCGCAGGTGACGCAGATGCTGGCGGACGGCGAGCTGCTGATGGGCCTCACCTTCAATCCCAACGAGGCGGCGAACCTCGTGGAGAACGGCACGCTGCCCAAGACCGCCATCTCCTGGCAGAACCGCGGCGGCTCCATCGGCAACACGCATTTCGTGGCGATCCCGATCAACTCCAGATCCAGGGCCGCGGCACAGGTGGTGGCCAATTTCCTGCTCTCGCCGGAAGCGCAGTCGCGCAAGGCCAACCTCAGGATCTGGGGCGACCCCACCGTGCTCGACCTGGACAAGCTGACACCCGCCGACCGCGCGCTGTTCGCCGATGGCGATGCGCCCGGCGCGGTGAAGGCCCCGGCGCGCGCCATCCCCGAGCCGCATGGCAGCTGGGCGCCGCTGATCGAGGCGGCCTGGCTCGAACGCTATGGCGCATGAGCAGACTGGGCGCCGTTCCGCTTCTGCTGCTCTGGGCGCTGCCATTGCTGCTGGCGCTCGCCATGCTGCTGCCTGCGGCACTGGATGGCGCGGCATGGCGGATGGCGCTGGCGCATCCGCAGCTGTGGCCGGCCCTTGCCATCTCGCTCGGCGCCGGCACGGTTGCGGCGCTCATCGCGACGATGCTCAGTCTGGTGCTGATCGCGGGGTTTTACAACAGCCGCACGTGGCACGGGCTGCAGGCGCTTGCGGCAGCAGGACTCGCCGTGCCGCATCTTGCCTTCGCCATCGGCTTCGGTTTCCTCGTCATGCCATCGGGTCTGCTGGCGCGTCTCCTGGTCGGCGGTGAAGCGCCGCCGCGGTGGGTTACAGTGCAGGACCCATGGGGAATCGCCCTCACGCTGGCGCTGGCGCTGAAGGAAAGCCCCTTTCTGCTCTGCGCCGGTTTCGCCGTGCTCTCACGCGGGGACAAGGCGGGACGCATCAGGGCTGAAACACGCGCGGCGGCGAGCCTTGGCCATGCGCCCGGCTCCGCCTTCCTGCGGGTGGTGCTGCCCCCGCTGCTGAGAGAGCTGCGCTGGCCGCTGGCGATTGTCTTCGTCTATGGCGCGACGGTCGTGGACATGGCGCTGGTGCTGGGGCCGACGCAGCCGCCAACGCTGGCCACCATCATCTGGCGCGCGCTGAATGACGAGGACCCGGCAACAAACGCCATGGGCATCGCCATGACGCTGCTGCTGACGATGGCGCTGACAGCGGCGCTCGGCGGCGTGGCGCTGCTGCTCCGGGCGGCGCGCCGCGGGCTCCGCGGTCTGCTCACCGCGGGCCCATCGCCGTTGCGCAGCCCGCGCGTGCTGGCAACGGCCCTGGGGATTCTCGCGCTGGCCGTGCTCACGCTGGCGATTCTGGTGCTCGTCATCCTGTCGCTCAGCCCCCGCTGGCCTTACCCTGCGGTCCTGCCGCCGGCCGCCTCTATCGCGGCGTGGATGAACATGACGCTGGCGCCGCTGTGGCTGAGCCTCGCGTTGTCGTTCGCCGTTGCGGCTGCAGCCGTCGCGCTCGCAGTGCTGTGGTTCGAGACGCAGCCGCCCGCGCGGGACCGCTGGGTGATCGGCATCGCCCTTCTCGCCCTCGCGCTGCCGCAACTCGCCACTGCGGGCGGGCAATACCGGCTGTTCCTGCCGCTGGGCCTTACCGGCGCCTTGTTCGGCCTGTTCCTGGCACACCTGACGCCGGTGGCCGCCTATGTGCTGATCGTGCTCGCCGGGCCCTATCGCGCCTTTGACCGGCGCTATGTGGCGGCGGCGCGGGCCTTGTCGGCGCCGCCGCTGACGGCATGGCTGCGGGTGAAGCTGCCGCTGCTGAAAGCGCCGCTGTCAACCGCGGCGGCCATCGGCTTTGCCGTTGCGGTCGCGCAGTATGTGCCGGCCCAGCTGATCGCCGCGGGGCGCTGGAGCACGCTGCCGATGGAGGCGGTGACGCTCAGCTCCGGCGGCAACCGGCCGCTCACCGCCGCCTTCGCGCTGGTGCTCGCCGCGCCGCCGCTCTTCGCCTTCCTCGCCGCCGCGCTGCTGGGGAGGCCCAGATGGCGCTGAGGCTGGAGAATGTGTCGATCCAGCTCTCCGGCAGGCCGCTGATCCAGCCGCTGTCGCTTGACATTGAGCCGGGCGAGACGGTGACGCTGATGGGCGTCAGCGGGTCTGGCAAGTCGACGCTGCTCTCGCATGTGGCAGGTGACCTGGAGCCGCCCTTCACCGCCATGGGCCAGGTGAGCCTCGATGGCGTGGCGCTCGACGGCCTGCCTCCCGAGAAGCGGCGCATCGGGCGGCTGTTCCAGGACGATCTCCTCTTTCCGCACCTCACAGTGGCGGAGAATTTGCTGTTCGGCATGCCCCGGGGCCCGCGGCCCGAACGGCTGGCCAAGGTGGCGGCGGCGCTGGCGGAGGCCGGGCTCCTGGGTTTCGGCGACCGGCCGCCGAATACGCTGTCCGGCGGACAGCGCGCCCGCGTGGCGCTGATGCGCGCGCTGGTGGCGGAGCCCCGCGCCATGCTGCTGGACGAGCCCTTCAGCAAGCTTGACGCCGATCTGCGCCAGACGATGCGGAGCTTCGTGTTTGAGCACATCGCGGCGCGGCGCATTCCCTGCCTGATGGTGACCCATGACAAGGCCGACGCGCCCCAAAGCGGCCGCGTGCTGCTGCTGAGGGAAGGCCGCGTGAACCATGCTTGACCGCCTCGCCCTGAAGCTCGCGAAGCCGGCCGTGGACAGGGCCGCCGCCGCGCTGGCGCGGCTTGGCGTCACGGCGGACCAGGCGACGCTTGCGGGCTTCGCGCTGGGCCTGGCAGCGGCTCTGCTGGTGGCTTTCGGCCACAGCCTGATCGCTGTGCTTCCGCTGCTCGTCAACCGGGCGCTCGACGGCATCGACGGCGCGCTGGCGCGGCTCTCTTCCTCATCGGAGCGCGGGGCCTTCCTCGACATCTCGCTCGACTTCGTTTTCTACGCCGCGATCCCGCTGGCCTTTGGCGTGGCGGATCCCGCGGCGAACGCGCTGGCCGCCGCCGTGCTGCTCGCCGCCTTCGTGGTGACGGGGACAAGCTTCCTCGCCTTCGCCGTGCTGGCGGAAAAGCGCGGCCTCAAGAGCGCGGCCTATCCCTCGAAGGCCTTCTACTACCTCGGCGGCCTGACCGAGGGCACGGAGACAATTCTCTGCTTCCTCGCCATGTGCCTCTTTCCCTCGCACTTCGCCGCGCTGGCCTATGTCTACGCGTCGCTCTGCGCACTGACGGCTGCGATGCGGCTCCATGCCGGCTGGAAGGCCTTCGGCTGAAAAAATTTTGCCCGCGCGGGCAAAAAATCCTTGCATGTGACGGCGAACAGGAACATATCGCGCTCGCCCAAAGTCGCACGTGCCCCAAGGATTTCCCCAAAGCAACGACGGTGCGGGCTTTTTGGTCTCTGCCGGCTCCTCCAAAGGCCGGGGTTACTGAGAGGCGCCACTATCATTGCCCCATGTGCGATTGGGACAGTCCCGATCAAGCCAAGGCGAACGTCAGTATGAGCCTGCGCGTCTCCACGTCTCCACAGCGTGGAACGGCTGTCATCATACCGATTCAGGCAACGCATATTTTTGATTCGGGGAGATACCCAGATGGCCGCCACCGCCCGCATTCTCGATTTCCTGCGTGACCGACGTCCCGAAGGCCCCTGCCTCGTGGTCGACCTCGAAGTCATTGCCGACAACTACCGCGCCTTCCGCCGCGCCATGCCCGACACCCGCATCTTCTATGCGGTGAAGGCCAACCCGGCGCCGGAGATTTTGAGGATGCTGGCCTCCATGGGCTCCTGCTTCGACACCGCCTCGGTGCCGGAAATCGAGATGGCGCTCGCCGCCGGCGCCACGCCCGACCGCATCTCCTTCGGAAACACCATCAAGAAGGAGCGCGACATCGCCCGCGCTCACCAGCTCGGTGTCAGGCTCTTCGCCGTCGATTCAGGTGAGGAAGTGGAAAAAGTGGCGCGCGCGGCCCCTGCCGCAAGCGTGTTCTGCCGCATCCTCACCGATGGCGCCGGCGCCGAGTGGCCGCTATCGCGCAAGTTCGGTTGCGAGCCCGCCATGGCGGTGGACGTGCTGATGCATGCCCACAAGCTGGGCCTCGAGGCCTATGGCATCTCCTTCCATGTCGGCTCGCAGCAGACCAGGCTCGCTGCCTGGGACTCCGCGCTGGAAGAGTCGAAGGCGATCTTCGATGCCATGCAGGCGCGCGGCATCACCCTGAAGATGGTGAACCTCGGCGGCGGCTTTCCGGCCAAGTACCTGAAGGAGGTGCCCGGCACGGGGAGCTATGCCAACGCCATCCACGAGGCGCTGACCAGGCACTTCGGCAACGCGATCCCCGAGACGATCATCGAGCCGGGCCGCGGCATGGTGGGCAATGCGGGCGTGGTGAAGGCGGAGGTGGTGCTGATCTCGAAGAAGCACGCCAACGACAATCACCGCTGGGTCTACCTCGACATCGGCAAGTTCGGCGGCCTCGCCGAGACCATGGACGAGGCAATCCGCTACCCGATCGTGACGGCGAAGGATGCCGACGGGAAGGCCCCCTGCGTGATCGCGGGACCCACCTGCGACTCGGCCGACGTGCTCTACGAGAAGACGCCTTACGACCTTCCCGTGACTCTCACGGTGGGTGACGAGGTTCTGATCGAGGCCACCGGCGCCTACACGACGACCTATGCGGCCGTCGCCTTCAACGGTTTCGCGCCGCTCAAGTCCTACGTCATTTAGTGCATGACCTCGTCGCAAAAGCGGGTTCCGCTTTTGCGGATCATGCTGTGACGTCACTCACGCTCCAGTCGCCCCCGGTGCCGTGCCGGGGGACCTCCAGTTTCTTTGGTTTCCGGCGCGTATCCGCCGGGATGACAGGAAGGGTTTTCCCATGACCATGATCCGCGCCGAAACCGCCGCCGACACCGCCGCCCGCGAGCGCCTGCTCGACAAAGCCTTCGGTAAGACGCGCCGCCGCAAGACCTCCGAGCGCCTTCGTGAGGGCCGTCTGCCGTCGGAAGGCCTCGCCTTCACCGCGGTGGATGCGAAGGGCAAGCTTGCCGGCACCATCCGCCTGTGGGACGTGGTCGCGGGTTCGGCCGGCCGCGCGCTGTTCCTCGGGCCGCTGGCCGTCGACTGTGGGCAGCAGGGCAAGGGCATTGGTGCGGCGCTGATGCGCCATGCCATGGCGGAGGCGAAGAGGCTGGGCCATGCGGCCATCATCCTGGTGGGTGATGCGCCCTATTATGCGCGCTTTGGCTTCACGGGGACTCTCGTGGCGGATCTGCATCTGCCCGGCCCGGTGGATCGTGCGCGCTTCCTCGGCGTCGAGCTGATCCCCGGCGCCCTTGATGGTGCTGAAGGCCTGGTTGCCGGCTGCGGCCGGCTCGAGGCGCTTCGGCGGGAAGCGGCCTGAAGGCTCAGGCTTCCTTCCAGCCCCGCGCGCGCGTTACCGCTGTGGCGAAGCGGCTGCGCGCCTGGGCGCCATAGGTCCCCACCGGCCTCACACTGCTGGCGGGCGGCGGCAACTCGGGAAGAGTTGCCACCCCCAACCCCCGCATCGCCATGCGGGCGGTTCCCAGCGCCGTGAGGCCGGTGGCGGACGGGACCACGATGGTCCGCCCCGTCACATCGGCCAGCACCTGAAGGAGGTAGGGATTGCGCGCCATGCCGCCATCGACGGAGATGGCCGCAGCGAGCGGCAGCAGCTCGCCCAGCGCGGCGATCACCTCCCCCGCACGCAGCGCCACGCCCTCGATCAGGCTCTGCATCAGGTCGGCGCGCGTCGTGTCGAGCGCGAGCCCGATCCACAGGCCCGCCGCCGAACGGTCCCAATGCGGGCAGGCAAGCCCGGAGAGAGCGGGCACGAAGGCCAGGCCGCGCAGGATGGCGGGCGGCTTGTCGAAATGGCCGATCTCCGCATAGTCGGCGAACAGGCCAAGCTGCCTCGCCCAGTTCACCGCCGAGGCCGCATTGTAGACGCCGCCCTCCAGCGCGAAGTGCGGCTTCTCCGCCCGCTGCTGCCACGCCACCGTGGGCACGATGCCGAAGCGGCTGCCGTTCACCCGCTCCGCCCCGGCAATGGCGAGCGCGAAGGCGCCGGTGCCGAAGGTGATCTTCACGTCGCCCGCCGCCGCACAGCCGTGGCCATAAAGCGCCGCCTGCTGGTCGACCAGGCTCGCGGTGACCGGCACGCCCCGGTGCGCGCCGAAGGGTCCGGTCGAAGGCCTGATCTCCGGCAGGCACTCCATCGGCACGCCGAAGAGATCGCAGAGCCTCTCGTCCCACTGGAAGGTGTCGAGCGACATCAGGCTGGTGCGCGAGGCAGTGGTGACGTCGGTGGCGAATTCGCCGGTGAGCCGCGCCAGGAAGAAGGCGTCCGACGTGCCGAGCCGCAGGCGCTTCCCGCGCAGCAGCTCCTTCGCCTCCCGCACATGGTCGATGAACCAGCGCAGCTTGGCGGCGGAGAAATAGGGGTCGAGCGGCAGGCCCGCGATGGCCCGCGTGAGCTCCTCCGCGCCTTCGGCCTTCAATCGCCCGGTGACCGCACTGGTGCGATCATCCTGCCAGACGATGGCATTGTGGATGGGGCGGCCCGTCGCCGCGTCCCAGGCGATGACGGTTTCACCCTGGTTGTCGATGCCGATCGCATCAACCTTGCCCGCCGCGGCAATCGCCCCGGTGACGTGACGCAGCAGCTCTTCCGGATTGTGCTCCACATGGCCGGGCCGCGGATAGAACTGCGCATGCTCGAAGGCGGCGACGGAGGCCAGTGCGCCTTCACCGTCGCAGACGCAGGACTTGGTGCCCGTCGTGCCCTGATCGACCGCGGCGACCCTCATGCCTGTCCCCTTGCAACCTGTTCCGCAATGGCGCGGCCCTCGCGCCAGCAGGCGCCGGACGTCTTGAGGTCACCATGGACATTGCCGGCGAGCGTGACCTTCGGCCGGTTCACCAGCAGCGCGGCCTCGGGCGCCCATTCGCCAGTGAAAATCACGCCGTCGCAGGCAATGCGCGCATGGCGGCCGTGGCGCTCGATCTCCACCGCCTCGACCCCGGTGCGCCCGTCGATGGCGATGAGCCTGGTGCCTGTCCACACCGGAACGCCATAGATCAGCCTCGCCAGCAGACCGCCGGGCCGCGGTGCGGAGATGCGGTCCTTCGCCTCGATCATCGCAACCGGCCTGACGCCGATGTGGCGGCAGGTGAGGATGGCGGAGAAGGACACCCATTCGCTGCCGATGATGACGGGCCTTTCGAACGGCTTGAAGTTCTGCAGATAGACATGGGCCTGCAGGGCACCCGTGGTCATCACGCCGCGCGGTCTTGAGCCGCCGACCAGGCGGGCGCTGCGCGGCGTCTCGCGCGTGCCGGTGGCGAGGATGATCTTGCCCGCCGCCATCTCGCTGATGCCGCGCTGGTTCAGAACGCGCAGCACGTTGCCGTCGATGCCCAGCACCGTGTGGCCGGTGCGCAGGTCGAGGTTTGCCGAATCGGTTCGCAGCCGTTCGGCGAAGCGCGGGCCGGTCCAGATCCGGCGGTGGCTCTCCCAGCCGAACCCCAGGTGCCCGCAATGGCGCGGCGCGCCGCCCGCTTGCTGTTCGCGCTCCAGCACGGTGGCGGCGATGCCGAGTTCGGAAAGCCGCCGCGCCGCGGAAAGTCCGGCCGGTCCGCCGCCGATGATGACGACGTCACGCTGCTCCACGGGTCTTCTCCCGGAACAGCTTCTCGACATGGGCCGAACAGCTGAAGCCCTGGCAGCGCCCCATCATGGCGCGCGTGCGGCGCCTGAGGCCGCCCAAATCTCCGGCCGGAAGCGGGCCTTCGAGGGCTCTCTCGATTTCACCGCGCGTCACGCGCTCGCAGTGGCAGGCGATCTCGCCGCCTTGCATGTAGGGGCGCGGCCGCTCTTCCGTGAGGTTGGGCACCGGCGTCCAGATCGGATCGGGTTGTGAGGGCAAGGCGCCGAAATGCGAAGCATAGAGCCCCGCCACATGCCGCGCGATGCCGAGCGAAGCGGTGAGGCCGGTTGAGCGGATGCCGCCCACGGTGATCCAGGACCGCCCGGGAAGCGCTTCGATCACATAATCCTTGTGCTCCGTCGCGGGCCGCAGTCCGGCATAGATGGCGCTGACGCCGATGCCGCTGAGCGACGGCGCCATCTCCAGCGCGCGCGCCTTGAGGCGCTCGAGCGTGGCGGTGTCGGTGGCCGCCACCTCGCGCTCCGGCACATCTTCCGCCGTGGGGCCGATGGCGAGGTTGCCATAGGCGGTGCGGAACAGCACCACGCCCTTGGTGCGATCGGACGGCACCGGCAGAATGATGGCCGTCACAAGCTGCGATGCGGGCTTGTCGAACACCACGAACTGCCCGCGCCGCGGCGTGATGGTGAAGGGCGGGGGCCGCGCGATGGCTTCCACGAGGTCGCCGAAATTTCCCGCCGCATTGATCACGGCGCGGGCGCTGACCGGCCCGGCCTTGCTGGCGAGCCGCCATGCGCCTTGCGCGAACTCGCCCCCGGTGACCTCCGCGTCGCGCAGGATGACCGCGCCGTGGGCAAGCGCCTGATGGGCATAGGCGAGCGGGGCCGACCAGGGGTCGATGATGTGCTCGCCCGGCACCAGAACGGCGGCCTTTGCCGCGGGCGAGAGCCGCGGCTCCAGCCGGCGCAGTTCATCAGATTCGACCGGGCGCACATCTTCAACGCCATTGGCATGGGCCTTGGCAACGATACCGGCGAGCTTCGTCCGCTCTTCCTCCGACCACGCCACGACGAGGGCGGAACTCTTCACCAGCGGCAGGTTCAGGCGCCCGCGGATATCGATATACTCGGCATAGCCCGCGCGAATGCAAGCGAGTTCGAGGCTTCCCGCCGGCGCGTCAAAGCCGGTGTGCAGCAGCCCGCTGTTGCCCTTCGACGCGCCGCTGAGAATATCCGCGCCGCGCTCCAGCAGAACGCATGACAGGCCGGACATGGCGAAGCGGCGCAGGATGGCCAGCCCCACCACGCCGCCGCCGATCACCGCAATGTCGAAGCCCCGCTGCATGGCACGCGATCCTACATGGAAAACAACAGGGCGGCCACTGGCCGCCCCCGCAATCATGTCCTGATGCGCGGATCACGCGGCGGTGAAGCCGTTGTCCACGAAGAGGTGCGTGCCGTTCACGAAGCTCGCCTCGTCACTTGCCAGGAACAGCGCCGCGCGGGCCACTTCCTCCGGCTCGCAGATGCGGCCCTGCTGGGCGGCGAGCGCCGCCTCGGAGGTATCGACGCCAAGCTTCTGCAATTCCGCCACTTCGCGCAGCCCGTGCGGCGTCCGCACGAAACCGGGGCACACGGCATTGCAGCGGATGTTCCGGTCCCGGAACTCCACCGCGATGGCCCGCGCGAACATGTGGCAGGCGCCCTTGGTGGTGTCATAGAGCACTTCCATGGGCGTTCCCGCCACCGCCGAGATCGACGAGGTGCAGACGATGGACCCGCCGCCTGCCGCGATCATCTGCGGCAGGACGGCCTTGGTGACAAGGAACATGCTCTTGACGTTGATGTCGGTGAGCCTGTCCCACTCCTCTTCCGTCGTTTCGAGAAACGGCTTGATGACGATCGAGCCGGCATGGTTGAACAGCACGGTGATGGGGCCGAGCGTGGCGCTCACCTCATCGACCGCCTTCTTCACCTCGTCCGCCCTGGAGACGTCGGCCTCGACGAAGCAGGCCCTGCCGCCTGCCCGTTCGATGTCGGCTGCTGCCTCGGCTCCGGCCTTCGCATTGATGTCGAGGATGCCGACTTTCGCACCCTCGGCGGCAAAGAGTCGCGAGGCCGCTCCGCCCATGCCGGTGGCCCCGCCGGAAATCAGGGCCACCTTGTTGCTCAATCGTCCCAAAATCAGCGGCCCCCGAGGGCTGCCTCGGCCTCGGCGATCTCGGCCTGGCGGCGGGCGATTTCGTCACCCATCGGCGGGCCCTTGAAGCGGCGGCCTTCGAAGGCGAACCAGGCGATGATCAGCAGGCCGTAGAAGGCGACGGTGTAGTAGATCAGCCCCGGCACGAAGGTGTCGCCGGTGACCGACGGCACGAAGGCGTGGCCGCCGATGATGACGCCGATGGTGCCGATGATCACGATGATCGCGAAGACCTTCGACAGCCCGCCCAGGCGGAACTTGCCGTAGGTCGTCCAGGTCTTGCCTTCCGCCATCAGGCCGGCAATGACCGGCATGCCATAGGACATGTAGAGATACATGGCGCAGCCCGTCGACAGCGCCGCGAAGGCGTTGAGCGGCGTGGTGATCACCACCAGCAGGACGGTCACGATGCCGGTGGACCAGATCGCCGCCGTGGGCGTGCGGTAGCTCTTGCTGACGTGGGCGAGCTGAGACGGCAGGCCGCGGTCACGCGCGAAGGCATAGATCATGCGCGACGTCGAGGTGAGGCCCGACAGCGCGCAGAAGAAGTTGGCGAGGATGATGCCGATGGCGCAGAGCTTGCCGAGGAAGCTCGGCATGATCAGCGTGTTGAACAGCACCGAGAAGGAGCTCCAGCCGAGGATCGCCATGTCGGCGGGCGTTGGTCCTCCGGGAATGGCGGCGAGCTGGTCCATGATCTCCTTCGGCACCATGGTCTGGTTCGGGTCCGCCGCCAGGGTGGTGTAGACGGCGGGCAACGCCATGACCATGCCGAGCGCCAGGGCAAAGCCGAAGACAAGCGACCAGAACACCGAGGTGAGCATGCCCTTGTGCACGGTGTTCTGCGCATTGACGGTCTCTTCCGAAGTGTGCGCCGAGGCGTCGAAGCCGGTGATGGTGAAGAGCGGATAGAGGAAGCCCATCAGCACCGCGATGAAGATGCCATGGGGCGGCGCCACGCTGCCGCCCGCTTCGCCCGTCTTGTTGACGAAGGCGAAGGCGTGGCCCAGGTCGAAGCTCGGCACATGCATGAACAGCAGGATCACGAGCACGATGGTGACGGCGAAGATCAGGTAGCCCGAGAAGTCCGTCAGGATCGTGGTGAGCCGGATGCCGAAGTGGTTCAGCAGGCACTGCGCCACGGTGATGCCGGCGATCCAGATGAACATGGTGTTGCTGGTCCAGGTCGAGACGTCCCATCCCAGCATGCCCGAGAAGAACAGGTCGCGGATGAAGGTGTAGAGAATGACGTTCACCGCCGGGATGACGAAGAGCAGGCCAAGCAGATTGGTGGAGGCCGTGAGCCAGCCCCAGAACTTGCCGCCGAGGATCGACGACCAGTGCTAAAGCGAGCCTGCCGTCGGATAGGCCGAGGCGATCTGGCCAAGCGAGGCGGCCACGATCAGCGCATAGACGCCGCCGAGGACCCAGCAGATGGTCGCCGTCCAGGGGCCGACCGTCGACATGGCGATCGGGAAGGAGGCAAGCCCGCCCGAGATGATGCAGATGATCGAGAACGAGATGGCGAAGCTCTGGAAGGGTCCCATGCGCCGCGACAGCTCCTGCGCATAGCCCATGGAGTGGAGGACCTTCTCGTCCTCCGTGATATGATTATGGTGTTCGGCCATAGAAGCATCTCCCCCACGCCATTGGGGCAAACTGGCGCGATTATTGTGTTTGGTGTGTTTGGAACCGCCAGCCCGGGCCGACGAACCCCTCTTCCCCGATGGGCATTCTGTAACGGAATTTACAATCGGTCAACGATCCGTAATTGATCGAAGGCATCTGGTTGCAGGCTCCTCAGCCGTGCACTGGCCCATCGAATGCGCTTTCCCGACGTCAACCGTGGGCCTAATCTGGCGCCATGATCCTCCGCCACGATGATTTGCCCTCGCTTATCGCGCGCGCTGCCGCCAAGATGGCTGCTCGCCGCCGCCCTGGCCATGCGAGGTCCGGCCCAGCAGGAGATTGACAATGACCGACGCCAGCACCACCGCACCGGCCCCATCCGCCGCACGCCGCAGCGGCGGGCGCGATGGGCGCCGGGCGCTGCGCGCCGCCCCCATGGCCTCTTTTCCCACACTGGTGCGCAACATCCCGGTCTACAACCTCGTGCCCGGCGAGGCGGTGGAGCTGATCCACGAAGAATCCCTCAAGATTCTCGAGGAGGTGGGCTGCGAATTCCGCGATGACGCGGCGGTCGCGCTCTGGAAGGCGGCGGGCGCCAACGTTGCCGGCACGCGCGTCCGCATCGACCGCGCGCTGCTGATGAGCCTCATCGCCCGGGCGCCGGAGGAATTCACGCTCAATGCCCGCAACCCGGAGCGGACGGTGCGGATCGGCGGCCGCAACAGCGTCTTCGTTCCCATGTATGGCGCGCCTTACGTGCGCGACCTCGACAACCTGCGCCGCTATGGCTCGCTTGAGGACCTCAACAACTTCCACAAGCTCGCCCACATGCTGCCGGCGCTGCACTCATCCAGCTCGATCTGCGTCGAGCCGATGGAGATTCCGGTGCCCAAGCGCCACCTGCACATCATCCACTCGGCGCTCGCCTATTCCGACAAGCCCTTCATGGGCATCGTCACCTCGAAGGAGCGCGCCGAGGACGTGATGAAGATGTCCGGCATCGTGTTCGGCGAGGATTACGTGAAGGACAATACGGTCGTCGTCTCGATCACCAACTGCAATTCGCCGCTGGTGTGGGACGCGACCATGCTCGATGCGATGAAGGTCTATGCCGCGCATAACCAGCCCGTCATCTGCGCGCCCTTCGCGCTGTGCGGAGCATCCACGCCGGCCTCCGCGGTGGGTGCGGTGGCGCAGGTCAATGCCGAGGCGCTGGCGGGCGTGGCCTTCACCCAGCTGATCCGCGCGGGCTCTCCCGTCATCTACGGCCAGTTCATGGTGGCGGTGGACATGAAGTCGGGCGCCCCCATGGGCGGCACGCCGGAAGCGGCTCAGATGATGTATCTGATGGGCCAGCTCGCCCGGAAGTACAAGCTGCCGTGGCGCACGTCGGGCTTCCACGTGGGCTCGAAACTCAACGATGCTCAGGCAGGCTATGAATCGAACATGCTGATGCATGCGGCGATCCTGTCGGGCGCCAACTACATCTGGCACGTGGCGGGCTGGCTGGAGGCCGGGCTGTGCTGCGACTATTCGAAATTCGTCACCGATGCCGAGCAACTGGTGGGCTGGTACAAATATGCCGGCGGTGTCTCCTTCGCGGACTTCAAGGAGGCCATGGCCGCGGTGCGCGAGGTGGGACCGCAGGGCCACTTCCTCGGCACGCAGCACACGCTCGAACATTTCGAGAAGGCCTTCTTCAGCCCCTCCATCATGGACTTCAACAGCTTCGAACAGTGGTCGGCCGAGGGTTCCCGGGATCATGCGGCGCGCGGCCGGGAGAAGGCGCGCCAGATGCTTGAGGCCTACGAGCCGCCGAAGATGGACGAGGCCGTCGCCGAGGGCCTGCGCGATTTCATCGCGCGGCGCGAGGGCGTGCTGCCAGACACGGTGAACTGAGCCCGTGGGCGTCACCGGCCGTGCGGCGCACCCCGCGGCGCTTGCCGTGCAGTTCGCGATCGGCGGCGTTTCCGCCGTCACGCCCTGGCGCGCGGTGTGAGACGCGGCAGCAGCTTTGTCGCGACGAAGCCCAGCGCCACCAGCACCAGCGAAACGAGGCCCCACACCGCCACGACCAGCCACTCGCCCACGCCCGTTCCGGCAGAGGCAAGCCATGAGGCCCATTCGATGAGAATGGGATCGGCCGGGATGATGTCGGCATTGCTGGCGACGAGGCCACCGGCCACGCCGACCAGGCCATGGGTTATCCAGGCCACGAGCGACCAAAGTGCGATCACCGCAAGGGTGATAATCCAGACGAGCGTTTTCATCGATGCGTCTCCGAAAGGTGCTGCCGCAGCAGGTTGAGATTGCGCTGATTGGCCTTGAAGGCCATGTCGAACAGGACGCCGGCAACGGGAATGGCGCCCACCGCCGTGTCCGCCGCAATGTTGAGGCCCATGCGCGTGAGCAGGCGCTTGGGCGCGCCGTGGCGCAGCGCTTCGCCAAATATGTAAAGCGAGATGCCGGTGCCGGCCAGTGTGCCCACGCCGGGCACGAGGCTCAGCAGGCCGTCGGCGCCCATCCTGCGCGAGGTGCCGGGAATGCGAATGGCGGAGTCGGAGAACCAGGCGAGCCACTGGAGGCGCTCCATGGTTCCTTGCGGGGTCAGATCGATGGTGATCGAGGGGCTGGTCATTGCGTTCATCTCCCAGATTGGGGCGCAGGAGGCGCCTTCAAGGTGGAATAGTCCGACATCGCAGCCAGTGGGGCTGCCAGAGGGGCCCGGACGCATCGCTCATGCATATAGAAAGCCTTCGCTCCGGAACAAGCGCCCAGAGCATGATCCGCAAAGGCGGAACCCACTTTTGCGACAAGATCATGCTCAAGCTTATGATCTGGCGTAAAAAAGAAGGGTGAACGGCAGCAACCAGCAGCTGTCCACCCCCGAGCCGGCCTCAAGCCGGGACGCCACGAGTGCTCTTCGCTTGAGAATGGGAGGACCCAAGAAAGACGTTTGCGCCGAAGTATGATCAGCAAGAGCAATGCCAGACCGGAGCGGACAGGATAGCTCCCGTCAAACCATTGAAATATATTCATCAATTCTGAGAAAGATGTATCTAGCATATATTGCGGACTGCGGCACTGCCCCCTCATTGTGCAGCGCAGCGCCTGTCTTTTTGGCAGTCACATCGGGAGGGCGGTCAAACCGGCCGGTTCTTGCGCATCCAGTCGACGAAGCGGCTCAGCGCCTCTTCGAGGGGGCCAAGGTCCTTCAGATAACACATGCGCAAATGCCCCTCGCCGCCCGCTCCGAAGGCGCTGCCGGGGGCGAAGCCGACCTTGGCCTCGTCGATCAGGCGGCGCACGGCAGCAGCCGAGTCGGTCATGCCCGCAATGCCGAAGAACAGGTAGAAGGCGCCCTGCGGCACCTCGAACTGCAGGCCCGGCAGTTCCTTCAATGCCAGCACCGTGAGGTCGCGGCGGTGCCTTGCCATCAGCACCTGACGTTCGATGAAGCCATCGCCATGGTCGAGGGCCGCCACACAGCCGCGCTGCAGGAAGGCCGGCGTGCCGGAGGAGGAGACCTGCACGATGCGCTCGATCGCCGGTCCCAGCGCCTTGGGCGCCTGCAGCCAGCCCACGCGCCAGCCGGTCATCGCCCAGTTCTTGGAGAAGGTGTTGGCCAGAAGCAGCCGTTCCCCGTCCCCGCAGATGTCGAGGAAGGAGGGCGCGCGCGTCTCGCCATTCTCGCCGTAATAGAAGCGCGTATAGACCTCGTCGCCGAGGATCCACAAGCCGCGCTTGCGGCAGAAATCGCGCACCGCGACGAGTTCGTCGCGCGTCGCCGTCCAGCCCACCGGGTTTGACGGCGAATTGAGCGCGATCGCCCTGGTGCGCGGCGTCACCGCATCGAACAGCCGGTCGAGATCGAGCGTCCATCTGCCGTTGGCGAACTGCATTTGCACCTCGACCGGCTTCGCGCCGGAGATGCGCAGCACGCCGGCATAGTTGGGCCAGGCGGGTGCCGGCAAGACGATCTCGTCACCCTCGCCCGCGATCAGCTGCACGACGGTCTGGATGGCATGCATGCCGCCCGAAGTTACGAAAAAATTCTCGTGGTCGAAGCGGCGGCCGAAATGGCGCGTGTGATAGCGCGCCAGTGCGTCCCGCAGTTCGGGGATGCCGCGCTGCCAGGTGTAGAAGGTCTCGCCATTGAGCAGCGCTTCCGCGGCGGGGCGCGCGAAGGCCTCCGGCGTCGGCTGGTTGCCCTCGCCTGCCCACAGCGCAATGACACCGGGCACGGTGAAGCCATGCATGGCGGCCTTGACGATGCCGCTGTCGGGCTCGTCGCGGGCCTGCGGCGTCAGCGCCGCCAGAAACTGTTGATCGATCATGCCCGGAGCTTAAGCAAGCGCGCCGGAGTGTCCAGCAACCCCGGCGTGCCATTGCATCGCTGACCTGCGTCAGGCGGGGTTCTTCGCCTTCAGCGCATCGCGGATTTCGGCGAGCAACTCTTCCGATTTGCTCGGCGGGGCGGGCGGCGGCGCGGGCTCGTCGCGTTTCAGCCGGTTCGAAATCTTGACCAGCTGGAACAGCACGAAGGCCACGAGCAGGAAGTTGATGACAACCGTGATGAAGGCGCCATAAGCGAGGACCGCGCCCTGCTTCTGCGCCTCGGCCAGCACCGGCGAGGTCACGCTGGCGGAGAGCGGCAGAAAGTAGGAATCGAAATTGAGCCCGCCGGTGAGCGCACCGATGAGCGGCATGACCAGCAGGTTCACGACGCCATCGACAATGCGCCCGAAAGCCGCGCCGATAATCACGCCGACCGCGAGGTCGAAAGCATTTCCCTTGAGGGCGAAGGACTTGAAGTCATTCCATTCCTTGCGCACCGTATCGCCTGCCATGTGGTACCCCCTGTTTGCCGGTTTTTCATCCCGGTGTTGATCGTGTCTGCCATTATCCTGATGATGCTGGCAAAATCAACCACGCATCACCCAGGGGACCGCGAATCAGATGAGTGAACGCCTTACATTCTATCCCGACCTCCAGCCCTTCAACCGCGGCCGGCTGCGGGTCTCGAAGCTTCATGAGATTTATTTCGAGGAATGCGGAAACCCGGGCGGCAAGCCCGCTGTGGTGCTGCACGGCGGCCCGGGCGGCGGCATTTCGCCTTTTCTGCGCCAGAGCCATGACCCAAAGGCCTACCGCATCATCCTCTTCGACCAGCGCGGCTGCGGCCAGTCCACGCCCCATGCCGAACTGGCGGAGAACACCACATGGGATCTCGTCGCCGACATGGAAAAGCTGCGCCAGCACCTGAAGATCGGGCGCTGGCAGGTGGTGGGCGGCTCCTGGGGCTCCACCCTGGCGCTGGCCTATGCCGAAACCCATCCGGAGCGCGTGACGGAACTCATTACGCGCGGCATCTTCACTTTGCGGAGAAGCGAGATCCGCTGGTTCTACCAGGAAGGGGCGGACCAGCTGTTCCCCGACCTGTGGGAAGGCTTTATCGCCCCCATCCCGCCGGAGGAACGGCACGACCTGCTCTTTGCCTATCACAGCCGCCTCACCGGGTCCGACAAGGCCCAGCAGATTGCCTGTGCCCGCGCCTGGAGCCAGTGGGAGGGCGCCACCCTCTCGCTGCTTCCCGATCCGAAGCGCGTGGCGGAATTCGGCTCGGACCACTTCGCCATCGCCTTCGCCCGCATCGAGAGCCATTATTTCGTCAATGGCGGCTTCTTCCGGCAGGATGACCAGCTGATTGCCGATGCCCGCAAGCTGGCCGGCATCCCGGGCGTCATCATCCAGGGCCGCTACGACGTGGTGACACCGCCCGCCACCGCCTGGGACCTGCACAAGGCCTGGCCCGAAGCGGAGTTCATCATGGTGCCGGACGCCGGCCACACCGCGACCGAGCCCGGCATCGCGGACGCCCTGGTGCGGGCCACAAACCGCTTCCGCCATGCATAAGTCGCATAGCTGAACCGGCGCATGTTCCGATCACGTGGAACATGCGCTACTCTCCCGCCATGGACCTCGACCGCACCCTGCTTGAGACCGGCGGCTCACCCGTCACCCTCCTTCATCTGCTGCTTGCCGCCGGGATCTTTGCCCTGCTGCTGCTCATCGCGGCCGTCGTGCTGTCATGGCGGGCGCAGGCGAACCGCTTCGCCGAATCGCTCTTTGCCCAGCGCCGCGCCGCGGAGCTCGAATACCGCATCGCCGAACTCTCCGGCGCGCTCAAAAGCCTCGTCGACCAGTCGCAGGGCTCGCAAATCCAGCTCGTCTCCACGCTGGACGAGCGGCTCTCCGACCAGGCGGAGCGCACCGGCCAGTCGCTGAAGCAGCTGCACGAGCGCCTCGCGGTGATCGACGCGGCGCAGAAGAACATCGCCGCGCTGTCGGGCGAGATGCTGAGCCTCAAGGATATATTGTCCAACAAGCAGGCGCGCGGCGCCTATGGCCAGGCGCGCATGGAGGCGATCATCCGCGACGGCCTGCCGTCGCATGCATACGCCTTCCAGGGCTCCTTGAGCAACAACACCCGGCCCGACTGTCTCGTCTCGCTTCCCGATTCGGACATCAAGCTGGTGATCGACGCCAAGTTCCCGCTCGAGGCCTTCAACGCGCTCAAGGCTGCGGGCAGCGAGAACGACCTGCGCAACGCCGAAGCCCGGCTGCGCGGCGATGTGCTGAAGCATGTCAAGGACATTGCCGGGAAATATCTCCTGCCCGGCGAGACGCATGAGACGGCCATCATGTTCGTGCCATCCGAGTCGGTCTATGCCGAGCTCTACGAGAAGTTCGAGGACGTGATCCAGAAGGCCCACCGCGCCCGCGTCATTCTCGCCTCGCCCAATGTGCTGATGCTGCTCGTCCAGACGCTGCAGGCGATCTTCCGCGACGTCCGCATGCGCGAGCAGGCCGGGCTCATCAAGGCGGAGGTGACGAAGCTCCTCGAGGACGTCGACCGCCTGAAGGAGCGGGTGGGCGACCTGCAGAAACATTTCGGCGCGGCATCAAGCGACCTCGAAAAACTCGGCGTCTCCGCTGGCAAGATCACGAAGCGCGGCGCGCGCATCGAGAGCCTCGAACTGCAGGAGCCCGAAGGCGGCGTCGAAATCGTGCGGCCGAAGCTGGTGGAGCGGGGGTAGAAATGTGCCTTGACAGAAATAGGCCCGATTCCTACTTTCACCTAGGAGCCTGTCTGGAAAACAGCCTAGACGGCGGGGATAGAATTTGATTCACTCGGGTTATGAGCAAGACATTTCGATCGTGGGAAGTAGATCAGGCGTGGCTTTTGCCGGCTTCGGTTCATGACTTTGTGCCGCCTGG
>NZ_JADCDA010000037.1 GCF_020252405.1 Aestuariivirga sp. | reverse complement strand
TGGCGCGGCTTGTCTTTCCGCCACCTGTCAAACGCGCCTTCGTGTTCAGTTGGTCACTCTGGCGGCGCGTTCACCAAGCCCATGCCGCCGAGGCCCACTACCGCGCAAGACTCACCACGCAGACGCAACTGTAGTACTAAAGCGAAGAGCGCTCAAGTCGAATCATGTGATCTTGCGACGCGCGGCCTGTCTTCTCCCGCTCCTTCAGCGGGAGAAGACGTTGGGCTGCGCGGTCATGTGAATGCACGCCGCTCCAGCGCCGCGCACCGCAAGAGTTCCGCCGCCGGCCATCTGGCGCGTCGGCGGGCGGAGCCTGTGTCAGACGGTCACTGCAGGCCGAGCGCGGCGCGCAGTTCGGCCTTGGCGGGGGCGAATTCCTTCTGGAATTCGGCGTTCTGTTTCAGCGCCTGGGCGATCAGCGCGCCGGAAGCGAAGCCAGCGCCGAGGTCGGAGCGGTAGTGGACGCCGACGATGAGGCGGCTCGTGGCATAGTCCTCGGCGCGCGCCATCAGCTCGGCGCGCTTTTCCGGCGCCATGTCGGACAGCACGATGGCGATCGCCGTGCCGTTGGTGGTGTGGCCGGAGGGATAGGCGTTGGACTTGGACAGTTCGATGAAGGGCGTGATCTTGTCATCGACCTTCGGCGGGCGCGGCCGGGCGAAGAACTTTTTGGCCGGCTTGGTCACCGCGTCCTCGGTGTCAAGCACGCGCTGGATGAGGGCAGCGGTCAGCGGCGCCTTGGCGGGGTCCAGGCTTGCCAGGCTGGTGGTGGCGATGAAGGGTGCGAGGCCTTCGTCATCATCGGCAATCGCCTGCTTCTTGCGGTCTTCGCTGACGGAGGCCTGAAGCGCCTTGATCTCGGCGAGCTCGGCCGCGGTCACGGACGAATCCCCGGCGGGCGGCGGCACCAGCAGCACCGTGAGATCGACGGCCTCGGGGCCGAAATAAGGATGCCCATCGTCGGCCAGCGCCGGAACGGCGAGGGCCAGGGCGGTAATGGCGCCGATGAGGGCGCGGCGGGTCAGTCCGAGCATAATTTTCTCCTGTCGAATGCCGGGGACGACGACGGCTGTGGCGGCGGGATGAATGTGATGTCACAGTGCCCATGAAGGTCGGCATGGGCCGCCACGGACATGTCACGGAACTGTCACGCCGGCGGCGTAGCGGGATCTGAAAGCCGCGTGGCGACGGACACCGCTCATGACCGCACCTGCCGTTCCGGGTCTCATCTGCGCGTTCGGGTTCGACTGCCTGGGGCGCGGGCGCAGGCTCGCCGAGGACAAGATCGCGTATCCCCCGGCTGGCGATGGCGAATGGCTGTGGCTTCACCTCAACTTCGCCGACTGGCGCTGCCGCCGGTGGCTGTCGGAGACCTTCGGGTTTCCGGCGGAGCTCGCGAACCGCATCTGCGATGCGCCGGTGCACCAGCATGTGAGTGCCTGGGAAGGCGTGCTGTTCGGACATCTTGCCGACTTCCGCCGCGAATTCGATGCCGACTCGACCGAGTTCGCCTGGCTGCATTTTGCGCTGGGCGGGCGCTTCCTGATCACCGGGCGGGCGAAGGCCGTGCAGTCGGCGGAGCGGCTGCGGCAGGTGATCGGCGCGGGCTTGTCCTTCGCCAATCCGGCGGGCCTGCTGTCCCACCTCCTGTCGCTTTACACCGACGTGCTGGACACAGCGCTGCACCGGCTCTCCGATGAGCTGGAGATCATCGAGGACCATGTGCTCGACGAGCATCACCGCGGCGAGCGCAAGCGGCTGATGCTGACCAGGCGCGAAATCGCCCAGCTGCACCGCCATATGCGCGCCATGCGCCGGGCGCTGCAGACGGCGGAGCGCGCGAGCATTCCCACACCCGGGGGCTTCGCGCTCACCGCGGCGCGGCTCAGCAACCTCGACCAGGACTTCGCCGACATGGAGGCGCGCGCCCGCTTCTTTCATGACGAGATCGACGCCAAGCTGACGGCCGAGACCAACCGCCAGCTGTTCACGCTTTCCGCCCTGACGGCCGCCTTCCTGCCGCCGGCGCTGGTGGCCGGCATGTTCGGCATGAATGTCGAGGGCATTCCCTTCACCGGCTCGCCCTGGGGCTTCTGGGCGGCGGCGGGGCTCTGCGCGCTTTCCTCGGGGGCGGTGGTCCTTTATCTCGGGCTGATGGACCGCAGCTGAGACCCTTCATCTCCATGTCACCGAATGCGCCGATGAAGGGGTTTGGGAGAATCAACGTGCCGCAACTTGGACCAGAGCCCTTCCTTCACCCCAACGCCAATGTGCGCAACAGCAGGCTCGGCGCCTTCGTGGAGATCGGCGAGGGGACGAATGTGCTCGAGTCGGTGATGGGCGATTACAGCTACACCGCCCGCTATGCCGATATCGCCTATTCCATGCTCGGCAAGTTCGTGAACGTCGCGGCCTTCACCCGGCTCAACCCCGGCGAACATCCCTATCACCGCGCCTCGCTGCATCACTTCATGTATCGTTCCAGCTATTTCTGGGCGGAGGAGCCTGATGAGCAGGCGGTGTTCGACTGGCGCCGCTCGCGGCCTGTGCGGGTGGGGCATGACACGTGGATCGGACACGGCGCCATCGTCATGAAGGGTGTGACCATCGGCGACGGCGCCATCATCGGCGCGCAGTCCGTGGTGACCAAGGACGTGTCGGCCTATGCCGTCGTCGCGGGTGCGCCGGCGCGGCTGATCAAGTGGCGCCATCCGCGCGCCGTGGCGGACCGGTTGCAGGCGCTGGCCTGGTGGGACTGGAGCCATGAGGAGCTGCGCGCCGCGCTTCCGGATTTCCGCGCGCTTTCGGCCGAGGCCTTCCTCGAAAAATATGAGCGCGCGTCTGTCATAAAACCGTTACATTCGGTTGGTTAGAGGCGCCATGCCATCACACGCCCCGACATCCGGCGAAACCGCGCGCGCGGCGTGGATGCGCATTCTGGCGCTTTCCGCGTGGGGCGATCTCGAGGCCTGCGCGAAGGACTATACCGATACGGCGCATGACGTGCTGAGGCCGCCGGAGACCGGCCTCGTGATGCTGCGCGGGCGCATGGGCGCAAGCGGCGCCGCCTTCAACCTGGGCGAGGCGACGGTGACGCGCTGCGCGGTGCGCCTCGGCGACGGAACCGAGGGGCACGCCTATGTGATGGGCCGCAGTGCCGCGCATGCAAAGCTCGCGGCAATCTGCGATGCGCTGCTGCAGCGTGACGCCCAAAGACTGTCCGAAACGATCATCGCGCCGCTGGCGGCGAAGCTTGATGCGGAGCAGGCGGAGGCCTCCACCAAGGCCGCGGCCACCAAGGTCGATTTCTTCACCATGGTGCGCGGCGATGACTGAGCGCGGATTTGCCGATGCCCCCGTCCAGTCGGCGCACGCCTTTCGCGCCATCATGCAGGCCATGGCGCGGCCCGGCCGCGTGCAGGCGATCGATGCCGATGTGAAGGCCCCCGCGCCGCTGCTGCCGAGTGCGGCTGCCGTGGCGCTGACACTCTGCGATTTTCAGACGCCGGTCTGGCTCAGCCCCCGGCTCCGTGACGAACGGATCGTCCATTATCTGCGCTTTCATGCCGGCGCGCCGCTCGTGGCGGAGCCGCAGGCGGCGCAATTCGTCTTTGCCACCGCGGCCGATCTGCCGCCGCGGCTGGGGCTGCTGGCGCAGGGTACGCATGAATATCCTGACCGGTCCGCCACGCTGGTGATCCAGGTGGCGGGCTTCGTGCCAGGATCCGTCGAGCTTTCGGGGCCCGGCATACGCGGCGGCGAGCGCTTTGGCGTTGTGGGCCTCGATGAGGCGTTCTGGACGGCCATGGCGGAGAACCATGCGCGCTTTCCCGTGGGCATCGACGCGATCTTCGCGGCACCTGGCAAGCTGGCGGCTGTGCCGCGCTCGACCGCCATCCGCATGCTGGAGTCCGCCTGATGTATGTGGCCGTAAAAGGGGGCGAACAGGCCATCGACGCCGCGCACCGGCTGCTCGACGAGGAGCGCCGCGGCGACCGCAGCGTGCCATCGGTCACGCTCGAACAGATCGCCGGACAGCTGACGCTCGCGGTCGACCGCGTAATGAACGAGGGTTCGCTTTATGACCGCGAGCTCGCCGCGCTGGCCATCAAGCAGGCGCGCGGCGACCTGATCGAGGCGATCTTCCTGATCCGCGCGGCGCGCACCACGCTCGCCCGCTTCGGTTATGCGGAGCCTTTGGACACGCGGGCGATGCGCGTGAAGCGCCGCGTCTCCGCCGCTTTCAAGGACATTCCGGGCGGGCAGATCCTGGGGCCCACCTTCGACTACACGCACCGGCTTCTCGATTTTTCGCTGGCCGGCGATTATGAGCCGCCGGAGGCCGCCCGCGCGCCCGGCGCACTGCGCAGCGACATGCCGCGCGTGCTGGAAATGCTCGGCAGCGAGGGGCTGATGGAGCAGCCGTCGCAAGAGGCGCGCGAGCCCGCCGACCTGACGCAGGACCCGCTGGATTTTCCCGCAGGCCGCGACCTGCGGCTGCAGAACCTGGCGCGCGGCGACGAGGGCTTTCTGCTGGCGCTCGCCTACTCCACGCAGCGCGGCTATGGCCGCACGCATCCCTTCGCCGGCGAGATCAGACTGGGCACGGTGGAGGTGAGCTTCACGCCCGAGGAGCTGGGCTTCCCCATTGTCATCGGCGCGATCGCCGTCACCGAATGCGAGATGATCAACCAGTTCAAGGGATCGGCCACGGTGAAGCCGCAGTTCACCCGCGGCTATGGGCTGGGCTTCGGCCAGTGCGAGCGCAAGGCCATGTCCATGGCGCTGGTTGACCGCGCGCTGCGCGCCGGCGAACTGGGCGAGGAACGCGGGGCGCCGGCCCAGGACGAAGAGTTCGTGCTGTCGCATTCCGACAATGTGCAGGCGACGGGCTTCGTCGAGCATCTGAAGCTGCCGCATTACGTCGACTTCCAGTCGGAACTCGTGCTGCTGCGCCGCCTGCGCGCCGGGACGGAGGCCGCGAAACACCGGCTGGAGGCCGCGAAAGACCGGCCCGAGGCCGCGGAATGAACGTGCCCGCCTATAATTTTGCTTATCTCAACGAGCAGACCAAGCGGATGATCCGCCGGGCCATTCTCAAGGCCATCGCCGTTCCCGGCTATCAGGCGCCCTTCGCCAGCCGCGAGATGCCCATGCCCTATGGCTGGGGCACCGGCGGGGTGCAGGTGACGGCCTCGGTGCTGACGCCCGAGGATACGCTCAAGGTCATCGACCAGGGGGCGGACGACACCACCAATGCCGTCTCCATCCGCAAGTTCTTCGTCAGGACGGCGGGTGTCGCCACCACCGGGAAGACGGAGGAGGCGAGCGTGATCCAGACGCGCCACCGCATCCCCGAGACGCCGCTGACCGAGGATCAAATCCTCGTCTTCCAGGTGCCGATCCCGGAGCCCCTGCGCTTCCTCGAACCGCGCGAGACCGAGACCCGCACCATGCATGCGCTGGAGGAATATGGCGTGATGCATGTGAAGCTCTACGAGGACATCGCGCAATATGGCGAGATCGCCACCACCTATGCCTATCCGGCCAGGGTGGCGGAGCGTTATGTTTTCGATCCTTCGCCCATCCCCAAATTCGATAATCCGAAGCTTGACGATTGCCCGGCCCTGCAGCTGTTCGGCGCGGGCCGCGAGAAGCGCATCTACGCCGTGCCGCCCTATACCAGCGTGAGGAGCCTCGATTTCGAGGACCACCCCTTCGAGGTGCAGCGCTGGGACCAGCCCTGCGCCCTGTGCGGCACGCGGGAGAGCTTCCTCGACGAGATCGTGATGGATGACCGGGGCACGCGCATGTTCGTGTGCTCCGATACGGATTTCTGCGCCAGGAACAGGGGCGAGAGATGAGCCCGCTTCTTGCCGCCGAGACTCTCGGCAAGTTCTATGGCGCGCGCGTGGGCTGCCGCGACGTTTCCTTCGATCTGTGGCCGGGCGAGGTTCTGGCGATCGTCGGGGAATCGGGATCGGGCAAGACCACGCTTCTGCGCTGTCTCTCGGGGCACATCCCGGCCAGTTCCGGCAAGGTGCGCTATAGGACGCGCGACGGCCGCATGGTGGCGCTCGACGAGATGAGCGAGGCGGAGCGCCGCATGCTGATGCGGACGGACTGGGGCTTCGTGCACCAGGATGCGCGCGACGGCCTGCGCATGGGCGTGTCCGCCGGGGCCAATGTGGGCGAGCGCATGATGGCGGTGGGCGAGCGGCACTATGGCCGCATCCGCGCCGCGGCGGTTGACTGGCTGAGGCGGGTCGAGATTTCGGAAGACCGCATCGATGACAGCCCGTGGTCCTATTCCGGCGGCATGCGGCAGCGGCTGCAGATTGCCCGCAACCTCGTCACCTCGCCGCGCCTTGTGTTCATGGACGAGCCGACGGGCGGCCTCGACGTCTCCGTTCAGGCGCGGCTTCTCGATCTGATCCGCGGCCTCGTCAGGCGGCTTGACCTGGCGGCCGTTGTGGTGACGCATGACCTCGCGGTGGCGCGGCTGCTCTCCTCGCGCATGATGGTGATGCAGCAGGGCCAGGTGATCGAGCAGGGGCTGACCGACCAGATCCTCGAAGACCCGCAGGCCCCCTATACCCAGCTCCTTGTCTCCTCCGTGCTGCAGGTGTGACCATGGGCGCGGTGCTGAAAATCGAGAACCTCTCCAAGTCGTTTCTGCTGCACCAGCAGGCCGGCGCCCGCATTGAGGTGTTCGAGGGCCTGAACGCCGAAGTGGAGGCGGGCGAGGCCGTGGCGGTGACGGGCCCTTCCGGGCGCGGCAAGAGCTCGCTGCTGAAACTGGTCTATGGCGCCTATCGCGCCAGCTCCGGGGCGATCCATGTTTTCTCGGACGGCGCCTGGACGGATGTGGTGACGGCGCCGCCGCGCGGTGTGATCGGCCTCAGGCGCAACGTCATCGGCTATGTGACGCAATTCCTGCGCGTCATCCCGCGCGTGCCCGCCGAGATGGTGGTGGCCGAGCCGTTGACCGACCGCGGCATGGCGCCGGAGCAGGCGCTGGCGCGGGCCCGCATGCTGCTGGAGCGGCTCAATATTCCGCAGCGGCTGTGGCATCTCTCGCCCATGACCTTCTCCGGCGGCGAGCAGCAGCGCGTCAACATCGCGCGGGGCTTTGCGGCGCATTTCCCCATCCTGCTGCTCGACGAACCCACCGCCTCGCTCGATGCCGGCAACCGCAACCGCGTGCTGGAACTGGTGGCCGAGGCGCGCGCGGAGGGGAGCGCCATTCTCGCCGTGTTCCACGACGAGCAGGAGCGCCGCGGCGCCTGCTCGCGCAGCATCGAACTGGGTTGAGGCAAGCATGCGCCACGCCATCTATTTCGCTCCCAGACCCGGCACGCTCCTGCACGATCTCGGTTCACGCTGGATCGGCCGCGACGCCTTTGCGGGCGAGACCCGCGAACAGCCCGGCGTGCCCGGCATCGGAGCGGTCACCGGCGATCCGCGCCGTTATGGCTTCCACGCCACGCTGAAGCCGCCCTTCACGCTGCGCGGCCCGGTTTCCGCAGAGGCGCTGCTGGGCGCCGTGGCCGCGCTCGCCGCCGGGCAGCGGAGCTTCACCGTGGCGCTGAAGGTGGGCGTGCTCGACCAATTCCTGGCGCTCGTGCCGCGGGAGCCGGGCGAGGCTTTGCAGCGCCTCGCGGAACAAGCGGTGCGCGAACTCGACGGCTTCCGCCAGCCGCCATCGGAGGACGAGCTGGCGCGGCGCAGGCTGGCCCAGCTCACGCCCAGCCAGGAGCGCCATCTCGCCCATTGGGGATATCCTTATGTGATGGGCGATTTCCGCTTCCACATGACGCTCACGGAGCGCCTGCCGCCCGCCGATATCGGGCGCTTCAGGTCCGCCGCGGAGGCGCATTTCGCGCCGGTGCTGGCGGAGCCTGCCGCCATCGACTGTCTGAGCCTGTTCACCGAAGCCTCGCCCGGCGCCGCCTTCATGGCGGTGCGCCAGTTTCTCTTCTCCAGCCCAGCCGAGGTTGCCGCATGACCGGGACAGTCTTCACCAATGCCCGTGTCGTGCTGCCGGACGAGGTGCTGGAGGGCACGGTGGTGGTGCGTGACGGCAAGGTCTTCGAGGTAATCGAAGGCCGTGTTGCGGCGCCGGCCGAGGATCTCGACGGCGACTATCTGGTCCCCGGCCTCGTCGAGCTCCACACGGATCATCTGGAAAGCCACTTTCTGCCGCGCCCCGGTGTGGCCTGGCCGGCCATCCCCGCCGTTATGGCGCATGACGCGCAAATCGCGGCGGCCGGCATCACCACGGTCTTCGATGCCCTGCGCGCCGGCAGCTTCGAGCCGGGCGACCGCTCGGCGCGCGAAGCCATGTCGCTCAGCGCCGCCATCGTCGAAGCGCAGGACAGCGGGCGGCTCAGGGCGCAGCACTTCATCCATCTGCGTTGCGAGCTGCCCTGCGCCGATACGGCCGAGTCGGCGGAGATGACGGCTCAGGCCGGGCCGCTTCACCTCATCTCGATCATGGACCACACGCCGGGTGCGCGGCAGTTCGTGTCGATCGACAAATTCCGCGAATATTACATCGGCAAGAAGCTGATCCTGCCCGAGCATATGGACGGCTACATCGCCGTCCGCCAGGAACTGCAGGCGAGGCATGCCGCCGCCAACAAGCAGGCGATCATCGCCATGGCGGCAAGGCTGGGGGTGCGCCTGGCCAGCCATGACGACGCCACCGAGGCGCATGTCGAGGAGGCGATTGCCGACGGCGTGGCCATCGCCGAATTCCCGACGACGCGGGAAGCCGCCCAGGCCGCCCACCGCAACGGCCTCGCGGTTCTCATGGGGGCGCCCAATGTGGTGCGCGGCAAGTCGCATTCCGGCAATATCTCGGCGGTGGAGGTTGCGGCGGGCGGGCACCTCGACGTGCTGTCATCGGACTACGTGCCCTCAAGCCTGCTGCCCGCCGTCTTCCGGCTGGCGGAGACGGTGCCGGGCATGGGCCTTGCGGCGGCCATGCGCATGATCACCCTCAACCCGGCGCGCGCCGCCGGTCTTGACGACCGCGGGGCGATCGAACCGCATCGCCGGGCTGACCTTGTGCAGGTGCGGGTCAGGGATGGCATTCCCGCCGTGCGCCGGGTGTGGCGCGAAGGCCAGCGGGTGATGTGATGGATGGCGCAAAGGGCCATCTCGTGCTCGTGGTCGGCCCCAGCGGGGCCGGCAAGGACGCCGTGATGACCGGTGCGCGGGCCGTTCTCACGGCGCGGGACAATGTCATGTTTCCGCGCCGCTTCGTCACCCGCCTCAGCAACCCCGATGCCGAGGACCATGTGTCGATGACGGAGATGGAGTTCGCCGTGGCGGTGGCCGACGGGGCCTTCGCCCTCTGGTGGCGCGCGCACGGCAATTCCTATGGCATCGGCCGCATCGTCGGGATCCACCTCGACGCCGGCGCCACTGTGGTGGTGAACTGCTCACGCGCCTCGGTGGCCGATGCGCGCGACCGCTTCGCCAATGTGACGGTGATCGAAATCACCGCGCCCGAGGACGTTCTGGTCAGCCGCATTGTGGCGCGCGGGCGTGAGACGGCCGGGCAGGCGCGCGAGCGCGTCAAGCGCAAGGCGCCGGATTATCCGCCGGACGTGCGCGTCGAGCGGATCGTCAATGACCGCACGCTCGACGAGGCCGTCGTCCAGTTCTGCGCCATCCTGCGCAGCCTGAAGGGCGCTGAACCCAACCCCGGCGGCGCGGCGCTCTCCCTGCGGGCGTCGTGACGGCTGCGGAGCTCATCGTTTCCGGTGGCCTCTGCCTGTTGCCGGGGCGGGGGCTCGCTGCGGCCGACATCGTGTGCAGCGGGGGCAGCATTGCGGAGATCAGGGCGCCGGGCGGCGGCGCGGGCGGCATCGATGCGGCGGGATGCCTCGTGCTGCCGGGCATTGTGGACATCCATGGCGATGCTTTCGAGCGCCAGATCATGCCACGGCCGAAAACCATGTTTCCGCTGGACATGGCGATGCGCGAGACTGACCGGCAGCTCGCCGCCAATGGCATCACCACGGCCTATCACGGCATCACCATCTCCTGGGAGCCGGGGCTGCGCAGCCTCGAGCAATCGCTGCGGGTGGTCGCGGCCCTCGACCGGCTGGAGCCGCTGCTCGCCGCCGACAACCGCATCCACATCCGCTGGGAGACCTTCGCCCTCGATCAGGCAGCCGAGGTGCTGAAGCTTCTGGCGCGGGCCAGGGCGCCGCTGCTCGCCTTCAACGATCACACATCGCCGCTGATGAAGGCAGCGGATGCGCGCAGCGCGGTGAACCGCCATGCCGAACGCGCCATGGTGGCGCCGGAGCGCTATCTGGCGCTCTATGAGCAGGCCATCGCCCGCGGTGACGGCGTGCCCGCCGCCATTCATGCGCTGGCGGAAGCCGCGCGGCGGCAGGGCGTGGCGATGCTGTCGCATGACGACCGAACGGCGGAGGACCGCGCCTTCTACCGCGCGCTGGGGGCGCATATCGCCGAGTTCCCGGTCACGGCGGAAGCGCTTGATGCATGCGTGGACGGGGAAGACGTGGTCGTGCTGGGCGCGCCCAATGTGGTGCGCGGCGGAAGCCATTGCGGGGCAATCGGCGCGGAGCAGGCGGTGCGCGCCGGGACATGCGCCATTCTGGCCTCGGATTATTTTTATCCAGCACCCCTCCACGCGGCGCTCGATCTTGTGGAGCGCGGCGCGCTGCCGATGGAGCGCGCATGGGCCCTGATCAGCGCCAATCCGGCGCGCGCCGCGGGCCTTGCCGACCGCGGCGGGATTGCCGAGGGGCTGCGCGCCGATCTCCTGGTTCTGAGCCCGCTGGACCGGCAGCCGGTGGCGACAGTCTGCGCGGGGCGGGCCGTTTATCGCAGCCGATAGAGCATAATCTGGCGCATGTTCCGGCCAGGTGGTTCAACCTGATCGGAAGATGCGCTAAATCGGCGCCGCCTTGCTGCCGGCGATGGCATTGCGCAGCAGGCTGGAGAGGCGGTCAATGACCGAGACGGTGATCAGGATCATGATGATCAGGAAGGCGACCTTCTGCCATTCCAGCGTGCGGATCATCTCCGAAATCTCAAGGCCGATGCCGCCTGCGCCGACGATGCCCAGGATGGTGGCGGAGCGGGTGTTCGATTCGAAAAAGTAAAGAACCTGTCCGATCAGCACGGGGGCCACCTGCGGCAGAAGGCCAAAGCGGATGCCATGGAGTTTGGCGCCGCCCGAAGCCTTCACACCCTCCACCGAGCGCTCATCGGACGCCTCGATCGCCTCCGAAAACAGTTTGCCCAATGAACCGATGTCGGAAATGGCGATGGCCAGCACCCCGGCGAAGGGGCCGAGGCCCACGACATTGATCCAGATCAGCGCCCAGATCAGCGTGTCGACGCCGCGCAGCGTGTCGAAGCTGCGCCGGGTGAAGAAGCGCAGGAACTGCGACACGGTGGTGTTGCGCGCCGCCAGCAGGCTGAGCGGCAGGGCAAAAATCGCCGCCAGCAGTGTGCCGAGAAAGGCGATGGCCACCGTCTCGCCCAGCGACCTCAGGAAGCGCTTGAGGGTGGCGGGGTTTCCCCAGTCAGGCGGGAACATGAAGATGATGAAATCGCCCAGCCGGTTCAGCCCGCTGAAAAACCGGCCGGGAGAGAACCCCAGATGCCACAGGCCGAAGGCCAGCAGCGCCAGGGCGGCGGCGGCCAGCGCCCAGCCCGTCCGGCCCCGCGGCGCGAACACGGCGGCATAGCGCGCCCGCAGTGCGGCATTCTCGATGTCGGTATAGCCGCCGCTGTCCATGCTGCTCATGTCAGGCCGCCTGTGAAATGAAGTGACGCCGCACCCGCTCGGTCACAAGGTCGATGATGAAGACGGTGACGATGATGAGCAACAGAATTGCCGAGACATCGGGATAGTAATATTTGCGGATGGCCTCTATGAGGTCCTGGCCGATGCCGCCCGCGCCGACGAAGCCCATGACAGACGCGCCGCGCACGTTGATTTCGAAGCGCAGCAATCCGTAGCTCACGAAGTTGGAAAGCACCTGCGGCAGCACCGCAAAGCGCATGGTTTTGGTCCAGGACGCCCCGGATGCTATAAGGCCCTCGACCGGTTTCTGATCGACGTTCTCCAGAACCTCGTAGAACAGCTTGCCGAGGGCGCCCGCGGTGTGGATGGCGATGGCCAGAACCCCCGCCATGGGCCCAAGGCCGAAGGCCATGACGAAGATCAGAGCGAAGACGAGGTCCGGCACCGTGCGGCAGAATTCGAGGATCCGGCGCGTGACAAAGCAAACCCAGCGCGATGCACCCAGATTGCCGGCGGCGAGAAAGCAGGCCATTGCGGCAAACACGGCTCCGAGCAGGGTCGCCACATAGGCGATCAGCAGCGTGTCGGCCAAAAGGCGCAGCCACTTGCCGAGGCCCCAGTACCAACCCGCCACGTCATTCAGCACGAAGCGGCCCGTCATCGGGCCCGAATCGAGCAGGAAGATGCGTCCGATATAACTTGGAAACTTGTGGATGTTCTGAAAGAGCAGCGGAAGATTTACTTCGGCCATCCAGCCCGCTGCCAGCACAAGCCCGGCGAAGACCGCGGCGGCGATCAGAAAGCGGCGGCGCTTCACCGCCACTTCGGCGGCATAGGAGCTGGCCAGCTGCTCCACGGAGGGGCGCGGCGGCGTCGCGGCGGATGCGGTCATGCGGCGCTCCTGAACGGAAAGGGTCCGCGCCGGCGGCGCGGACCCTCCAATCGCTTACGACTTGCGCAGCGTGTCGACGAACGTGTTCAGCTGAACAATGCCGTCATAGGCGGCATTGTCAGTCGGAACCCACAGCTGCTGCTGGCCGTCGGTCATCACCTTGAAGGCCTCCGGATCGTTCTTCTCGATCGCGAAGAAGGCGTCCTTGATGCCGCTCTGCAGCTCGGGCGGCAGCTTGCTCAGCATGGCGAAGGGCGAGTTCACGATCTGGCCGGACTTGAAGATGATCTTGAAGTCGTCGTACTTGGCCATGCCCTTGCGCTCCATGCGGCGCAGGTTCGATTCGTTCTCGTCGGTCCAGGAGTTGAACACGGCGTCGACCTGGCCCTGCTGGAGCGCGATGATCGCATTCTCGTGGCTGCCGGTGTAAACGACGTTGGCGAAGAACTCCTCGGGCTTGATGCCCATCTTGTTCATCTCGAAGCGCGGAACGTTGTTGCCGGAGGTGGAGTTCGGGTCGACGAGGCCGAGGTTCTTGCCCTTGAGGTCCTCGATCTTGGTATAGGGCGCGTCGGCCTTCACATACATGACCGAGTAATAGCCCTTGGAGCCATCCTTGTTCACCTGCATGGCGAAGGCGTCGATCTTGGCGTTGTTCATCAGGGCGCGGGCGAAGGACGAGGGGCCATAAAGCGCGATATGGATATTCTCGGCGATCTGGCCTTCGATGACGGCGGCATAGTCATTGGCGATGCGCAGCTTGACGGGCACGCCCAGCTGCTTCGTCAGATACTGCATGAAGGGCTCGTAGCGCTTTTCGACGCCGGTTGCGTTCTCGTCCGGGATGGTGGCGAAGACGAGCTCGGGGTAGTCCGCCTTCCAGTCGGCGCGGGCGGCGGTGGCGAGCACCGGCAGGGTGGCGAGGCCGGCTGCGGCCTGCAGAAGGTGACGGCGGTTCATCATGGGTGGAACTCCTGTTGGGATGTTGGTTGAGGGAGGCTGGATCAGGCCGCGCTGGGAAACGCCGCGGACCCGTTCAACTGCCGTGCTGTCGCCTCCTCGAGGTCCAGCACGTCGTTCGCTTCAAGGCCGTAAAGATCGATGACGGTGTCATCCGTCAGCATGTCGGGGGCGCCGTCAAACACCACGCGGCCCGCCTTCATGCCGATGAGGCGCGTGCAATACTCGCGCGCCAGTTCGAGGGAGTGGAGATTGCACATCACCGTGATGCCTGCCTCGCGGTGCAGGTCCCGGAGCGAATCCATAACGATCTTGGTGTTGCGCGGGTCGAGCGAGGCCACGGGCTCATCCGCCAGAATGATGCGCGGGTCCTGCACCAGGGTGCGGGCGATGGCCACGCGCTGCTGCTGGCCACCTGACAGGCTTTCGGCGCGCTGGCCCGCAAGCTCTGCAAGGTCCAGACGGTCGAGCGCGCGGAGGGCGCGGAGCTTTTCGTCGTCGGGCCAGGCCTTGAGCAGGGCGGGCACGAGGGAGATATGGTTGATGCGGCCCATCAGGACGTTGGTGAGAACGTCGAGGCGGCCCGCCAGGTTGAACTGCTGGAAGATCATGCCGCAGGAGGAACGCCAGTCGCGCAATGCCTTGCCGCGCAGCGTGGTGACATCCTTGCCGTGGAAATCGATCCGGCCTTCCGACGGATCGACAAGGCGGTTGATGCAGCGGAGCAGCGTCGACTTGCCCGCGCCCGAGCGGCCGATCACGCCGACGAAGGACCCGTCAAGAATGTTGACCGACACGCCGGAAAGAGCCGGTTTGCCGCCGAACCGCTTGCCGAGATTCTCGATGCTGAGCATATGCGCCTTCCTTCGGGAGACCCGTTAACCGCCACGCAACAACAGCCGCGTGACAAATAGATTGCAGCTTGATGACAGCGGCGCGCCGCAATTCCGGCCCCGGAGCGCGACGGGGAGCCGGACGGGCCGTGCTGTTCCTGCTTCCGCCAGCTTCTCGCTGACATGCCGGAAAATCCGCGCATGATCGGCGACCATGCCACCGACATCGCGGAGACCATCTGCTGTCCCGTCGACGGCAAGGCGCTGTCAGGCGCCCGCCCCAGGGGCGATGCCACACTCGAGCATGATCCGCAAAAGTGGAACCGCTTTTGCGATAAGATCATGCTCAAGCTTTTGATCTGGCGGCCTCCTGCTGTTTCAGGCAAACGGATTGCGGCTGGCGAGCCTTGCCCACACCAGCTTCGGGTGCATTCTGGAAAGGCGCGGCGCGCGTTGGGCCGCGGGCGCCGCGGTCATGGGCTTTCCATGCCACTCGAAACGCGATCCGGCGCAGCCGACGATGAAGACGAGCGGCAGCAGTGCGTCCCGCAGCAGAATGGCCGTGAAGGAACGCGGCCAGCCGGCAAACCGCAGGAGCAGCAGTTCGGGGATGTACCAGGCCGCCAGGAATATCGCGGCAGGGAGTGGCAGGGAAAGTCCGAGAAGGTGAAGGCCGATGAGCAGAATCACGAGCGGCGGCAGGCTTCCAGCAAGAATCTCAGGCGCGAAAAGCAGCGGGAAGCTGGCGCGGCGAAGCCTCGCCCAGCGCACCTGCCGTTTCCAGACCTGCGCCGCGCTGCGCGGCCCCACCAGCTGCGGAAACGGTCCGGCGAGGCGGATGCGCTGTCCTCTGGCGCGCATCATCTTGGTTGCCGCGGCATCCTCCGCGGGCTCGGATGCGAGCAGTGCGAAGCCGCCGTTGTCGAGATCGGCGCGGCGGAAGAACAGCGTCTTGCCCTGCGCAAAGCCGAGCCCCAGCGTATCGACCGCATATTGCATGCGCGCCTGATAGGAGTTGAGGAAGGCGCACTCGAGTTCGGCCCAGAAGCCCTCGGGCAGGAGGCCAACCGGCGGAGCGCTGACCATGCCCGCCCCTGTCTCCATCGTCTGCATCAGCTGGTCCAGATAGTCCGGCGGGGTGAAGACATTGCTGTCGACAAAGACAATGTGGCCGTGACTCGACTGGCGGAAGCCCTTGGCCATGTTGTTGAGCTTCGGGTTGGCGCCCACGGCGTCAACGCCGATCAGCAGACGCGCATTTCGGCCCGGGTGCCGCGCCAGCTCGGCGCGCACAAGGGGAATCACAGGGTCGGCCGCATCCTCGACGCAGAACAGTATCTCGTAGTCGGGATAGCGGATCGCGAAGGTCGACCGGAGCGTGTCACCGGAAAACGGCTCGAGACCGCAGAGCGGGCGCACAAGCGTTGTGGGCGGCCGCTGCCGGGGCGGCGTTGCGGTGCGGCCCTGGCGGCAGCGCCACAGGGCTATGCCATTGGCTGCGATCTGCACGGACAGGGCGGCGGCGCAGAAGCCAAGGCAGGCAAGTCCCGGTATCGACATGGAGTTTCCGCTATAAGCTGCAAACGGTGGTGGGATGGGTGTGCAGCGCCGCCGTCATCGCGGCAGCGCGAAGGATGCATCCCGCGGATCATGGCGCGATGTCATTGGTCCGCAGGGAACGAGCCATGATTCGAACAGGTCGGCGCAGGTCCGCCAGCTGAACTTCCTTGACCCTTCCTCCACCACCCCGCGGTCGAGAACGAGGGCGCGTTCCACGGCGTCATCGAGACGGTCGGCAATGATGCCGGTGGTTCCGTTGTCGACGACGTCGAGCGGGCTTGGCGCATTATAGGCGGCCACCGGCGTGCCGCAGGCCATGGCTTCCAGCATGACGAGCCCGAATGTGTCCGTCCGGCTCGGAAACACCATCACGTCAGCGGCGGCGTGGGTGCGGGCATAGTCCTCGCCGTGCCGGAAGCCGAGGAAGTGGGCATCGGGGGCGAGCTTCTGCAGCCGCTGGCGTTCGGGGCCATCGCCGGCCAGCACCTTGCTGCCCTTCACCTTCAGTGCGATGAAGTCGTCGATGCCCTTTTCCACCGCCAGCCGCCCCGCATAGAGAATGATCGGGCGCGGCAGGCCGAGGTGATCGCGCGGATAGGGTTTGAACAGCGTGCGGTCGACGCCGCGCGTCCAGATTTTCACGTTGCGGAACTTGCGGCGGTCAAGTTCGGCGCCGATCGATTTGGTCGGCGCCATCACCGCCTCGCTTGGCGCATGGAAGCGCCGCAGCACCTCCCAGCCGAGGCTCAGCACCCCCGGGAGCGGAATGCGCGCGGCGGCATATTCGGCAAAGCGCGTGTGGAAGCCCGTGGTGAACCTCAGGCCCTCGCGCAGGCAGACGCGCCGCGCCGTCCAGCCGAGAGGCCCTTCGGTGGCGATGTGGATCACGTCGGGAGAGATGGCGGCGATCTCGGCCCGCAGCGCCGCGGCGGAGGTCTGGGTCAGCGTGATCTCGCGGTAAAAGGGCAGCGGCCGAGACGGGCGCCCTTCCGGATCGATGGTGCGGACGTCGTGGCCCTTGGCCCGAAGTTCCGCGATCAGGGCATTGAGCGTGCGGACAACCCCGTTAACCTGCGGGGACCAGGCGTCGGTGACGATCAGAATGCGCATGGGCCTGTTCCGTGGTCTGGGCGAAGCGGGGACTGTTCCAGTGCAGGATTTCGAAGGCGCCATCCGGGTGTTCGACAAGTGCCGTGCAGCTTTCCACCCAGTCGCCGTCATTGAGGTAGTGGATGCCGTCGATCATCCGGTCGTCGGGCGTGTGGATGTGGCCGCAGATGACGCCCTGGCAGTTGCGCGCCTTGGCGTCGCGCACCACCGCCTCCTCGAAATGCGAGATGAACTCGACCGCCTTCTTGACCCGGTTCTTGAGATAGGCCGAGAGCGACCAATAGGGCAGACGGAAGAAGCGCCGCACCATGTTGAGGCTCTTGTTGATCTCCATCGACAGCTCATAGGCCGTGTCGCCCAGCTTCGCGAGCCAGGGGGCGAAGCGCACAACGCCGTCGAACTTGTCGCCATGAAGAACGAGGTATCGCTTGCCCTTCGCCGAAATGTGGACGGCCTCCTCGAGCACCGCCACGCGGCCGAAACGCAGATTGAGAAAGTGGCGGAAGTTTTCGTCGTGATTGCCGGGAATGTAAATAAGCTTGGTGCCCTTGCGCGCCTTGCGCAGAAGCTTCTGGATCACGTCATTGTGCAGCTGGTCCCAGTGCCATGTCTTGCGCAGCGACCAGTTGTCGATGAAATCGCCCACGATGTAGAGCTGATCGGATTCGGTGACCCGGAGAAAGTCGAGAAGCGCCGCGGTCTGCGCCCGCTTCGTGCCGAGGTGAAGGTCCGAGATGAAGATGGCGCGGTAGCGCCGGGGCGAAATCGGAGCGGTGAGCATTTCCCTGCCTTCTGTCCTCGTTACGCCCCTTACGCCTGATTTGTGCAAAGCTTTTGTGACAATCAGGCCTGCAACCCCGAAGGCATTGTTCCGGTTGATTGTGACAATGCTCCTGGCCCCGGCGCATGTTCCGGTCAGGTGGGATCACCTTGTCGGAACATGCGCCAGATCAAAAGCTTGCGCATGATCTTATTGCAAAGGCGGGTTCCGCTATCGCGGTTTGCGGATCGGGCGCGTCGGGCGCGGCGTATGACGGCGCTGTGTCACCCCGCGGTCCCGTCCGCCGGGCTGGCCTGTCCGTCCCGCAGATGCTGCGGTCCATCCCATGAGCCAAGCGCGGCAAGGCGGGCGGATTTCTTCATCTGGTGCCGGTCCATGCGGCGCAGGACGCCGTCGAGGAAGGCCACGGCCTCGGCAAGGTGCGGCCCCTTGTTCAGCATCACGCATTCGGCGCGCTGGCCCATCGCGGCATCGGTGGTTTCGGCGCGCGTTGCGGCGCCTTCCTTGACCAGGGTCTCGAGAACCTGCGTCGCCCACACCACCGGCACATGCGCCGCCTCGCAAAGCCAGAGAATTTCTTCCTGAACTTCCGACAGCCGCTCGAAGCCGATTTCGACCGCCAGGTCGCCGCGGGCGATCATCACCGCGACGGGCATCGATGCGCCCGCCTGGACGAGCAGGCGCGGCAGGTTGCGCACCGCCAGGGGCGTCTCGATCTTCAGCATCAGCGCCGGCAGCGGCCGGGCCTTCATGCGGGTTTCCAGTTCGGCGGCCAGGCGGCGCACGTCCTCTGGCGTCTGCACGAAGGAATAGCCCACGATGTCGGCATTGGCGGCCACGAAATCGAGGTGCGACAGGTCGTCCGCGGTGAGCGCCGGAATCGCCAGTTCGGCGCCGGGCAGGTTCACACCCTTCTCGGGCTTCAGCTTCAGTCCCCTGGCGCGGGCATGCGTCACCTCCGCCGTGACGATGCCGCCCTCGCGCGCGACCACCTTTGCCAGCAGCTTGCCGTCATCGACCGCCAGGACAGCGCCCACCGTGAGATGCGCCAGCAGTTCGCTATGCGAGAGCGTGATCCGCGGCAGCCGCGCACCGGGGCCGGGCGAGGGCGCGATCACAAACCTGTCGCCGGGGAAAAGGCGTGTTCCCTGCTCCGCCATGACCTCGCGGATGCGGATCTTGGGTCCGGCGAGGTCCATCGCCACGCGCACGTCGCGCCCCTGCTCCGCGGCCGCCCGGCGCGTGATGGCGATCATCGCCGCCCAGGCGCGCTCATTGTCATGCGCGCAGTTGATGCGCACGCAGTCCGCGCCATTGGCGATCAGCGCCGGAATAAGCCCGCCGTCAACGGCGGCATCGCTGGGCAGGGTGACCATGATGCGCGTGCGTGGCCCCCCGGGGTCGCGGCCGAAAATGCGCGACTGGCGGTCGCGGAGAACGTCCGATCCCGCGGTGAAGACGGAAGGCTGGGGGAAGGCCGCCTCGCCGCCGCCCCGCAGGCCCACGAGCGCGGCCAGCACCGCATCGAGGCTTGCCAGAACGTGGGGTTCGCAGCGGCCCAGCGTCGACAGTCCCAGCCGCCGCAAGTCCGGCTGCAGCGTGCTGAGGTCAAAGCGCCTGAAGGCAAGATAATGCGCGAGATTGTCGGCGGACGGCAGGAAATCGCCAGTCCGCAGCGCCGGCCGCCAGTCGGCCATGAGCAGGGCGGCGCCATGCCCGATATCGCGGCGCAGGCCGGAAAGGTGGCCGTGCAGGGCCGCGATCCGATCTTCGGGGTCCGGGGCGCCGGGTGTCATGGCATCGCTCATCTGGCGTCAGTCATTGCTTGGATCACCGTTGCAGCTTCCGACCGCTGCATGAACGCTGTGTGACAGGGCAAGCCTGCGCCGGCGCTGGCCCCGCCCGCTGCCCGCCGGGCAGTCACATGTCTGTCATCCTTCCGCAACACAACGTAAGGGGAGCAGAGTGAGCATGGCGGCATGAGCGAGACCTTCGATTACCTCGGCATCGGGACTGCCAGCAACGGGGACGGCATCCGCTTCAGCTATTCAAGGCCGGAGCAGCGCTGGGCGAACCGCGGCATCATCCGCGCCATCGAGTGGATCAGCGGCCAGCCGCATCTTGAGCGGCTTTATCGCGCCTGGTCGGCCAATCCGCCGGAGGGCGAGAATATCTTCGCGGCCGCTGTCCGGCTTCTTGCCATTGATGTCGATATCGATGCGGCCGCCTGGGCGCGGCTGCCGCGCCAGGGCCCGGTGCTGTTCGTCGCCAATCATCCGTTCGGGGTGATCGACGGCCTGCTGATGGGCGACCTCGCGACAAGGGTGCGGCCCGACACCAAGATCATGACCCACAGCCTGCTGTGTCAGATTCCGGAAGCGCGTGACTATCTGCTGCCGGTCGATTTCGGCGGCACGCCGGACGCCGTGCACACCTCCGCGATGACGCGGCGGCGCGCAGCGGAGTGGCTGCGCAACGGCCATGCCGTCGCGATCTTCCCCGCGGGCAGCGTGTCAACGGCGCCGTCGCCCTTCCGCGGCCCGGCGGTGGACGCCGCCTGGCACAGTTTCGCGGCGAAGCTGGCGCTGCTGCCGGGCGTCACCACCGTGCCCGTCTGCTTCCAGGGCGAGAACTCGCGCCTGTTCCAGATCGTCAGCCACATCCATTATGCGCTGCGCGTGGCGCTGCTGTTCCGCGAGTCGCGGCGTCGCCAGGGAAGCCGCATTTCCGTCGCACTGGGCGAACCCGTGGCGGCGGAAGAACTGGCCGCGCTGGGCCCGCGAGACGCGGTGACCAGGGAGCTGCGCCGCCGCACGCTGTCGCTGCGGGGGCCTGAGGCACCGTCACCGGACCTCGAGTTCCGCTGGCCGCGCCACATCAGCTTCGATTAGCGGATGTTCCGATCAGGCCGAACCGCCCCGGCGGAGCATGCTCAAGCTTTTGATCTGGCGCATGTTCTTTTCGTTCAGGCGAGTCCGCCCGAACGGATCATGCGATGGAGCGCCGGGCGGTCATGCAGAATCGGGGTCTTTTCCCTCCCCCTTGTGGGGAGGGATTAAGGGTGGGGGTCCCCGGGCTCAGGTCTTTGAGAATTGGACTC
>NZ_JADCDA010000036.1 GCF_020252405.1 Aestuariivirga sp. | reverse complement strand
GGCCTTCTCGTTGCAGTCCGCGTCATCCGTGCAGTTCAGCTCGGGCTCCTCGGTCCGGTTCCGGACACCGAGCTTTTTCTCATACATCCAGCCGAGATTGTTTTGCGCGCCCGCCTGCTCCTGCTTCGCCGCCTTGGCGTAGGAGGTCACGGCCTTGGCGTACCAGGTCACGGCCTTCTCGTCGCAATCGGCCTTGTCGCTGCAACCAAAGCTGTCCTTTGCGGCGATGAACACATCCGGATGATCGGAATAAAGCGACCCAATATTGTTCTTGCTCAACACATCGCCTCGCCCGGCGGCGGCCAGGTAGGTCCGCATGGCTTCGAGATATTGCTGATCCGCCTGCAGGGCGCGGCCCAGCTGGAACAGCAGGGTCACATTGTCCGGGTTCAGTTCCACCGCGCGCCGGCAATCGGACAGGGCCGTGGCCGGAATCGCCGACAACTCAACGCCGGGGGTTTGTGGGGTTGCCCGGGAATCCGAAGGCGCCATGGCCGCACGATCACAGGCCGCCGCGGCTGCAGCGGCCTCGGCTGCTTTTATTGCCGCAGCCTCAGCTGCTGTTTTTGCCGCAATCTCGACTGCTTTTTTTGCCGCAGCCTCGGCCGCCGCTTGTTCCGCGGCAGCGGACGCGACGCCAGTTGCGTTTCCATCCGCGGTTGCCTTTGGAGCCACTATGGCTGCTGCCGTTTGGTTGGTGGCGCCAGATCCTGTGGGATTTGCGGGCTTCGAGCCAATCCACCCATTCCAATAGGCGATACCTGCAAGCACAGAGACGACAACCATGAAAATGACAAGGCCGGGAACCATGGGAAACGGGCCCACTGGCCCTGCCGGGCCTCCAACAGGCTCCGTCGTCACCGAATCAACCGGGACTACCGGAGTGCCCGGCACCGGACCCTCCGGCGTCTGGCCAGTCTCCCCCGGCCCGTTTTCGGCTTCCTTCGCCTTCCGCGCCTCTTCCTCCAGGCGCTCTTTTTCGTCTGCTTCCCGCGCCGCGCGCTCCCGTTCAGCCGCTCGCCGCTGCGCCTCGGCGGCCTCTTCCGCCTCACGTGCCAGGCGCTCCTGCTCGGCCTGTTGCTCTTTCTCGGCTGCTTTCGCCGCTTCCCGCGCGTCCTTCCGCGCCTTTTCAATCGCCTTGACCTGCTCTTCAATACCCTTGGCGACGGCCACGAAGCGTTGCGTCAGCTGCGGGGGATTAAGCTGATCCAGCGTCAGGCCCGCTGCCGCACCGCCTGCCCCGCCCAGCGCGGGATTGCGATCATCCACCAGGTCTTCCAGCAACATCGGCTCGCCGCCAGGCACGCGCCAGGCCCGGCGATCACGCGTGGTGTCAGACACCCGCAGGATGAACAGCGGCGTGCCATGGTGGCGCCGACGCCACAGCAGGAATGGCAGTTCGATATCCCGGCAAAAGGGCGAGTTCACATAGGACTGGGAGAAGATGATGATCGCCGCCCGGCATTCCCACATCTTCTGCGCCACCTCGGTCGGGAAATGCTGGCCAAGCCTGGTGCCGGTGCCCTTGCCGGCAAAATCCCACAATTTGTAAGGTTCGCCGGTTTCGCTGCACAGCAGATCGCCATGGCGGAAGACATCGCCGATGAAGTTCTGCGCATGATCCACCCACACACGGTCGCCGTGCGAATAGGAAATCATCACCATCGGGCTTCCGCCGGAAACCCACTCCTCGTGCTTATCGCACCTGTCAAGCCATTCCGCAGCCGTGGTGGCGCTGGAGATCGACGAAAATGGCGTATCGTTTACCAAGATGCGGGCTCATCATGATTATCCGCAGAGCATGGCGGAAATTCGGACATCGATCAAGAAGCCGGGCCTGGCCACGACGCGGGGGGGGTGAACTGCGCGGATTCATGCATTGGATCATGCGCACGTTGTTCGGCATGTCGCAGAGCGACGCCGGCAAATTGGGGCTCGATGCGGAGGAGCGCCGCCTTTGGGTGCGGCTTGATGATGCGACGGCGACCCTGCCCCCCGCCTCCGGTTCGGCGCGCTGGCCCCCGGCGATCCGAATGAACGCGCGCCGTCAACGGCAAGAAAACCATCAATACATTCACCGCCCCGCCGGCAGCACCAGCTTTGCCCTCAACCCCGGGGCGTTATCCTCCAGCAGCAGCGTGCCCTTGTGGAGTTTCATGACGCCGGAGACGAGGCTGAGGCCCAGGCCGTTGCCGGGTTTGGTGCGGCTCCGGTCGAGGCGGACGAAGCGTTCGGTGACGCGGGTGCGGTCCGCTTCGGGGATGCCTTCGCCGTGGTCGGCCACCGCGATCACCACCTTGCCGTCCCCGGCCGCGCCGGTCAGCGCGATGCGCGGGGTTCCGCCGTCGCGCGCGCCGTATTTCAGCGCGTTGTCGAGCAGGTTGGACAGGGCCTGCGCCAGAAGCTGGCGGTCGCCCAGCACCTGCAGGCCCGGCGCGGCGCTGGCGGTGAGCGTGCCGCCCTCCTGTTCCGCCATGGGTTCGTAAAGCTCGGCGACGTCGGCGATCAATTCGCTCACGTCGACGGGCACGAGGCCGCTCCGCGCCTGGCCGGCCTCGGCGCGGGCGATGGAGAGGAGCGCGTTGAAGGTGTCAAGCAGGCGGTCCGAGTCATCGACCGTGTTCTCGAGGGCCGCGCGGTATTCGGCCTCGCTGCCGGAGCGCAGCGCGGCCTCGACGCGGGCCTTGATGCGCGTCAGGGGGGTTTTCAGATCATGCGCCACGTTGGAGGAGACTTCCTTCATGGCGCCCATCAGGCTTTCGATCCGGTCGAGCATCTCGTTGAGCGCCAGCGCCAGCCGGTCAAGCTCGTCGTTCGAACCCGAGACGGGCATGCGGCCGGACATGTTGCCGGCCATGATGGAGCGGCTCGCATCGGTGATGGCGTCCACGCGGCGCAGGAAGTTGCGGCTCATGAGGAGGCCGCCGCCGAGCCCCAGAACCAGCGCGATGGCCAGCGCATAGAAAATGGATTGCCGGATGATGTTGGCGAATTGCCGGAGCGATTCCACATCGCGCCCGACGATCAGCTTGAAGCCGCCCGGCAGGTCCGTGTAGAAGGCGCGCGCCACGTGGTTCTCGCGCACCGCGCCCTTCTGCACCTGCAGGGGAAACTCGATCCAGCGGGCGCCGTTCCTGGGCACGGTGGGCAGGTCGTCGAGGTTGCCGGCAATGCGCAGGCCGGTGGGTGCGGCGAGCAGATAGACCGAACCCTTTTCATCCGCGCTGCGGCGCCGCACCGTGTCGAGAATGCCGCCCAGGCCCCTCAGCTGATACTGGTCGGAGAGCGCCTGCACCTCGGCCTGGATGGTGTAGTCCGTCTGCTCCTGCAGCAGCACCGCGGTATTGAGATAGACATAGCCGAGCAGCGCCCCGACCGAGGCCGCGAACAGAATGAGATAGAGCGCCGCCAGGCGGAAGGTGGAGGTGCGGAGGAGCTTCGCCCGCCCGTTCACGCGCGCTCCGGCGTCACTTGTCGCGGATCATGTAGCCCGCACCGCGCACCGTCTGCACGATGGGCTCGTCATGGCCCTTGTCGATCTTGGCGCGCAGCCTTGAGATGTGCACGTCGATGACGTTGGTCTGCGGATCGAAGTGATAGTCCCACACATTCTCCAGCAGCATGGTGCGGGTGACGATGTGGCCGGCGTTGCGCACCAGATATTCGAGCAGCTTGAATTCCCTTGGCTGCAGCAGAATGGGCTTGCCGGCGCGCGTCACCGTGCGGGTGAGCAGGTCGATCTCGAGGTCGGCGGCCCTGAGCTTCGTCGTCTGCGTGGTTTCCCTCGCGCGATGGCCCAGATTCTCGACGCGGGCAATCAGCTCGGCGAAGGCATAGGGCTTGCCGAGATAGTCGTCGCCACCGGCGCGCAGGCCCTTCACCCGCTCGTCCACATCGGCCAGGGCGGAGAGGATCAGCACCGGGGTCTGGATGTTGTGTTCGCGCAGCTTGCGGACGATGGTGAGGCCGTCGATCCTCGGCAGCATGCGGTCGACGATCAAAACGTCGTGCACGGCTTCAAGCGCGAGGCCAAGGCCCTCCTCGCCGTCGGCGGCGTGGTCGGCGATGTGGCCGGCCTCGGCCAGGCCCTTCACCAGCCAGCTGGCGGCTTCGCGGTCGTCTTCGATGACAAGGATGCGCATGGCGGTTGGGGCGGGGTTTGCTGTCCAGACGTGGGAATCGCGGTCACTTACTTGCATGTTCCATCTCCGGTGAAAAGGGGGGCGCGGAGGAGGAGGTCCGGGGGTTGGACCAGCCTCCTCCGCGCGGGAAAGGCACGCGAGACGCGGAGCGGGGGGTGGGGCGTTGTCCGCGTGCCCTCTACCGTGACCGCCGGGGGGTTAACCCCTGGCGGTGGGCAGCGCGATGAAGCGCTGGCCCTCGTCGGTCTTCACCAGGATGAGGACCTTCTTCTTGTCGTTGGCCTTCAGCGCGGCGCGCACGTCGGAAGGCGCGTGCACTTCCTGTCCGGCCACCTCAAGGATGGTGTCGCCGGCCTTGAGGCCCATGTCGGCCGCGGCGCTGCCCTTGGCGACATCCGTCACGGTGACGCCGGGGCCATCCTCGGCGGGCGCGACCTTGAGGCCGAGATTGGCAAGCGGCACGGACTTGTCGCCCTCGTCCTTGGAGGCGTTCTTGGAGGCCATCTTCCTGTCGTCGGGCATGGTGCCGATCTTCACCTCGAGGTCGATGGTCTTGCCGTCGCGGATGACGGTGAGCGGCACCGAGTCGCCCGGCTTGATGCCGGCGACCTGGCGCGACAGATCACGCGAGTCGCTCACATCCTTGCCGCCGATCTTCAGGATGGTGTCACCCTGCTTCACGCCGGCGGCCAGCGCGGGCGAGTCTTCCGTAACGTCGGCGACGATGGCGCCCTTGGCGTCTTTCAGGCCCAGGCTCTCGGCGATGTCTTCCGTCACCGGCTGGATCTGGACGCCCAGCCAGCCGCGGGTGACCTTGCCGTTCGCCTTCAGGCTCTCGATCACGTTCTGCGCGGTCGACGCCGGGATGGCGAAGCCGATGCCGACGGAACCGCCCGAAGGAGAGAAGATCGCGGTGTTGATGCCCACGACCTCGCCCTCGAGGTTGAAGGCCGGGCCGCCGGAGTTGCCGCGGTTGATGGCGGCGTCGATCTGCATGAAGTTGTCGTAAGGGCCAGAGCCGATGTCGCGGCCCAGCGCCGAGACGATGCCGGTCGTCACCGTGCCGCCGAGGCCGAAGGGGTTGCCGACGGCCATCACCCAGTCGCCGACGCGCGGCTCGTCCTTGGTGAAGGCGACGTAGTCGAACGTCTTGTCCTTGGCGTCGATCTTGATCAGCGCGAGGTCGGTCTTGGGATCGGTGCCGATCACCTCGGCCTTGTATTCAGTGCCGTCCTTCATGGTCACCGACACTTGGTCGGCGTCCTTGACGACGTGGTTGTTGGTCACCGCATAGCCGTCAGCCGAGATGATGAAGCCGGAGCCCATCGCCATGCCGCCGTTGGGACGGGATTCCTCATCGCCCTGGCCCATGCCCGGCATGTTGCGGAACTGCGGGAACTGCTTGAAGAAGTCTTCCATGCCGTTCGGCATCTTCCTGCCGCCCTTGGCCTGGTCCTCGTCGGTGGCGGCGACGGTGGCATACTTCACCTGCACGCTGACGACGGCCGGCATGACGCGGTCGACGAGCTCCCCGAAGCCCCTGGACGGGTCGATGGCGGCGGCGTGCAGCTGGTTCTGCGCAACCGCCTGGGTGGAGGGAAGAACCGACACGGCGCCGACGAGGGCCGTGGCGGCCATCAGGCCGGCAGCGAAGGCGCCGAGCGTCTTGTTCTTCATGGACATGGACATTTCCTGGTCTCCATAGACTTGGGTTGTTTCGATGGGACAAAGCTAGGTGGCCACCCCTTACGGTGACCTGTCCGGCTGGTGAAACTTCGGTAAGTGTTGCGGCGAGGCCAGGGCTATTGCAGGGCGCGTTCGAGGGCGCGCTTCTCGTCATCCGTAAGCGGCCTTTCCGGAGCCGCTTCGCCGCGGCCGCGGCGCACGATCATGGCCGCTCCGGCGATCAGCAGCACGGCGAAAGGCGTGCCCCAGAGAATCAGCGTCTCGGGCTCGAGGCGCGGCTTCAGCAGCACGAACTGTCCATAACGATCGACGATGTAATCCAGCACCTGCGCGTCGGTCTTGCCCGCCGTGATCTGCTCGCGAACCAGGGTGCGCAGGTCCCTGGCGAGGGGCGCTTCCGAATCGTCGATCGACTGGTTCTGGCAAACGAGGCAGCGAAGCTGGGCGGAAACCGCCCGCGCGCGCTTTTCGAGCCCGGGGTCCTTCAGCTGCTCGTCGGGCGTGAGCGCCAGGCAAGGCGAAACGGCCGCAAGGAAGACCAGCATGGCGGCAAGCTTCCTCATTCGGCGGGCGCCGCCTGCATGCCGGCGGCGCGCCTCGGCGCGCCAACGCGGTAGCGCCGGTCGGAGATCGACAGCAGGCCGCCGAGGAACATCACCGCCGCGCCGAACCAGATGAAGTTGACCAGGGGGTTATAGTACATGCGCATGGCGCGCGCCCCGCCCGTCGTCTCGTCGCCCATCACAACGTAAACGTCGCCGTGCCAGGTCTGATACAGGCCCACCTCCGTGGTGGGCATGCCCGAGGGCTTGAAGATGCGCTTCTCGGAATGCAGCGTGGCGAGCTCGCGGTCGCCCTGCTTCAGCAGGAAGGCGCCGGTGCGGCCCGTGTAGTTGGGGCCGGTGAGCGGACCCTCGCCCTGGAAGGTCACGGCATATTTGCCCACGGCCGCCGTCTCGCCCGGCTTGAGCGCCACGATCACCTCGATCCGCCACAGCGAGATGGCGATGACGCCGGCAACAAGGATGCCAAGGCCGGCATGGGCCACCGCGGTGCCGAGGGCGGAGCGCGGCAGGCCCGCAAGGCGCTGCCAGCTGGTTGCCAGCGGCGCCTTGAACAGGCCGGTCTTGGCGGCAACATCGGCGATGGCGCCGAACACCAGCCAGGCGGCGATGGCCATGCCGACGGGAGCGAGCCACGGGCCCCTCACGTTGAGCGCGAGGACGATGACCCCCACCAGCAGGGCGAGCGCCAGCGCCAGCCACAGCCGCTTCAGGGCAAGCCCCACGTCGCCGCGCTTCCAGCCGAGGAAGGCGCCGAAGGGCACGAGCAGCAGCAGAGGCAGGATGATGGGGCCGAAGGTGAGATCGAAGTAGGGTGCGCCCACCGAGATCTTCTCGCCCGTGAGGGTTTCCAGCGCCAGCGGATAGAGGGTGCCCACGAAGACCGCGAGGCAGGCGACGCAGAGCAGCAGGTTGTTGACGACCAGGCTCCCTTCGCGGCTCACGGGGGCAAACAACCCACCCGCCTTGAGCTGCGGCGCGCGCCACGCGAAGAGCGAGAGGGACCCGCCGATGAACACGCACAGGATCATCAGGATGAAGGCGCCGCGCTGCGGGTCAACCGCGAAGGCGTGCACCGAGGTGAGCACGCCCGAGCGCACGAGGAAGGCGCCCATGAGCGAGAGAGAGAAGGCAAGGATCGAGAGCAGCACGGTCCAGATCTTCAGCGCGTTGCGCTTCTCGACCACGATGGCGGAGTGGATGAGGGCGGTGGCCACCAGCCACGGCATGAAACTGGCGTTCTCCACCGGGTCCCAGAACCACCAGCCGCCCCAGCCCAGCTCGTAATAGGCCCACCACGAGCCCATGGCGATGCCCACAGTGAGGAACATCCAGGCGACCAGCGTCCACGGCCTCACCCAGCGCGCCCAGGCGGCGTCCACACGGCCCTCGATGAGCGCCGCGACCGCAAAGGCGAAGGCGATCGAAAGGCCCACATAGCCCGCATAGAGGAAGGGCGGATGGAAGGCGAGAGCGGGGTCCTGGAGGATCGGGTTCAGGCCGTTCCCCTCGATCGGCGGCGGATCGACCCGGATGAAGGGGTTCGACGCCAGCACGATGAACAGCAGGAAGGCGAACCCGACCGAGCCCTGGATCGCCAGCACGCGGGCGCGCAGTTCAAGCGGCAGGTTGCCGCCGAACACGGCCACCGCCGCGCCATAGAGCGCAAGGATCAGCACCCACAGCAGCATGGAGCCCTCGTGGTTCCCCCAAACCCCGCTGATCCTGTAGAGCAGCGGTTTCGCCGAGTGCGAATTCTCGACGACGTTCAGCACCGAGAAATCGGAGATCACATAGGCATGCGTCAGCGCCGCAAAGGAGATGGCGATGAGGACGAACTGCAGGAGGGCCGCGGAAATCCCCGCCCGCATCGCCGCCACGTCGCCGCGCTGGGCGCCCATCAGCGGCACCGCGAACTGGTAAAGCGCCACGCCGACGGCAAGGATCAGCGCGAAATGTCCGATTTCGGCAATGGAGTTCATTGCGGTGTTCCCTCATCCGCGATCTTGCCCAGCGTCACGCCCTTGGCCTTCAGGCTTTCGGCGAGTTCCCGCGGCATGTAGTTCTCGTCATGCTTGGCCAGCACCGTGTCGGCCACGAAGCTGCCATCGGGCTGCATCTTGCCTTCCGTCACCACGCCCTGCCCCTCGCGGAACAGGTCGGGCAGGATGCCGTCATAGCTCACCGTCACGGTCTTGAGCGTATCGGTGACGGCGAAGCTCGTCACCGTGCCGGGGCCTTTCGTGACGCTGCCCTGCTCCACCATGCCGCCGAGCCGGATGCGCTGGCCCACCTGCACATGGGTGTCGGCCAAATCGCTTGGCGTGTGGAAGAAGGTGATGGCGCCGGAGAGCGCATAGAGCACCAGCCCCGCGGCGAGACCCAGAACGGCCAGGCCGCCGAGAATGAGGGACAGGCGCTTCTGTTTGCGCGTCATTCTACGTTCATCTCCTTCGCCAGCCCGTCGATCTGCGACAGCGCGTCCGGGTTCGATGCGAACTGGCCCTTGGCCCTATCATACGCGGCCTTGGCCTTGCCGGCCTCGCCCAGCACGGCCCGGGCGCGGATCAGCCGCAGCCAGCCTTCAAGATTATCCGGATTTGCGGCGAGTTTCTGTTCGAGCCCGTCGACCATGCCGCGGATCATCGCCTGCTGGTCCGCGCCGCTCATCTGGGAGGCGTCGGCCATGGTCTGCTGGTCAAGCGCCGGCGGCTTGGCACTCATGTCCTGCATCTCGGCCAGGAGCATGGGCCGCCACGGCGCATCGGCCGGGGTATCCTTCAGGAAGGCCTCGAAGGCGGCCCTGGCTTCATCGGCCTTGCCCTGCTGCTTGAGCGCGAGGGCATCGTAGAACCGCGCCTTGGGGAATGTGGGGTCCAGCTTCAGGGCCTGCCTGAACAGCGCCTGCGCCGGAGCCGCCACCATGCCCTGGTTCGCCATCACCCGGGCTTCGGCATAGTCCGAAATGTTCGCGGCATCGGGGGGCTGCAGGCGCAGGATGTTGCGATAGGCCTCCGCCGCATCGTCCCAGCGCTGGTCCCGGCGGTAGAGGGGCGCCAGGATCTGCCAGCCCTGCAGGTCGTCCGGTTCCTTCTCGAGGTGCTGCTCCACCTTTTGGATCAGCGCAGGCATGTCACCGTTGTTCTCGGCATTTTCCATGCGCCAGGCATGGGGCACGTCGGGGAGCAGCGGGTTGCCGGCCATAAGGTAGAGCGGCAGCGCCACCGCCGGCACGATCAGGGTTGCGGCAATGGCGGCGGAGGCAAAGCCCGGTGCCGTCTTCGCCCGCACCTCGCCCGCCGCCGCAATCAGCCGGCGGGAAATCTCGTTGCGCGCCGCATCGGCCTCGGCCTGGCCGATGACGCCGCGCGCGACGTCGCGCTCGAGCTCGGCCAGCTGGTCCCGGAACACCGCGCGGTCATAGGCCGCGCGCTCGGCCCGCGTTTCCGCAGGCCTGGACGTGACCGCCGGCCACAGCAGCGCGCCGATGACGGCCGCGGTCATGGCGGCAAAGACGATCCAGATCATGGTGGTCCATGAGATATTCCCTTGGACCCCATTAATGCAATTCATCCGTCATGGGCAATTGCCGGTCGCATTGTCGCACGGCAGCACCCTGGCGTCGGAAAAACCTTGGTGCTGCCCTTTGGGTTGCGTTAGAAACCGCCCCAGTTGCAAGGGATTCACCATGAAGCCGCGCTACTCCGTCTTTTCGCTCGCGCGCAACGCGATGAACTATCACAAGGATTGGGAAAGGGCCTGGCGCTCACCCGCCCCGAAAAAGGAATATGACGCCGTCATCGTGGGGGCCGGCGGCCATGGCCTGGCGACCGCCTATTACCTCGCCAAGAACCACAAGATGACCAACATCGCGGTGGTCGAGAAGGGCTGGCTGGGCGGCGGCAACACCGGGCGCAACACCACCATCATCCGGTCCAACTACCTCCAGGACCCCTCGATCGCCATCTATGAGCTCGCCCGGTCCCTCTACGAGGACCTGTCGCAGGAGCTGAACTACAACGTCATGTTCAGCCCGCGCGGCGTGCTGATGCTGTGCCAGACGCAGCACGAGTTCCGCGCTTTCCAGCGCACCGCCCATGCCAACCGCCTCGCCGGGCTGGACTGCCGCATGGTGACGCCGCAGGAGGTGAAGGAGATCGTGCCCATCATCAATGACGATCCCAATTGCCGCTACCCCATTCTCGGCGCCTATTATCAGCCGCGCGGCGGCACCGGCCGGCATGACGCGGTGGCCTGGGGCTATGCCCGCGGGGCGGACGCCATGGGCGTCGACATCATCCAGAACTGCGAAGTGACCGGCATCCAGCGCGAGGGTTCGCAAGCCGCAGGCCTCGAGACCACCAGGGGCGTCATCAGGACCAGGAAGATCGGCGTCGTCACCGCCGGGCATGTCTCCACCATCATGGACATGGCGGGCGTGCGCATGCCGATCGAAAGCCAGTGCCTGCAGGCGCTGGTCTCCGAGCCGATCAAGCCGGTCATCGACTGCGTGGTGATGGCCAACACCGTGCACGGCTACATGAGCCAGTCCGACAAGGGCGAGCTTGTGATCGGCGGCGGCACCGACCCTTACAACAACTACTCGCAGCGCGGCTCCTTCCCGGCGCTTGAGCACACGGTGGCCGCGCTCGTCGAAACCTTCCCCATCATCTCGCGCCTGCGCATGCTGCGCATGTGGGGCGGCATCGTCGACATGACGGGCGACCGCTCGCCGATCATCTCCAGGACGCCGGTCGAGGGGCTCTACGTCAACTGCGGCTGGGGCACGGGCGGCTTCAAGGCCATTCCGGGGTCCGGCTGGGTCTTCGCCGACACCATCGCCAATGACCGCCCCCACCCCATCGCCGAACCCTTCGGCCTCAACCGCTTTGAGGAGGGCCGCCTGATCGACGAATCCGTCGCCGCCGCGGTCGCCCATTAGGAGTATCCCCGATGCTGGTCGTCAAATGCCCCGTTTGCGGCGCCGAAGGTGACGAGACGGATTTCCACGCCGGCGGCCAGGCGCATGTCCGCCGCCCCGCAACCTGCGATCCGGCGCATGTCACCGACGCGGAGCAGCGCGACTACCTGTTCATCCGCATCAACCCCAGGGGCCTGCATTTCGAGCGCTGGCGCTGCGACCGCGGCTGCGGAAAGTGGTTCCACGCCGCGCGCGACACGGTGACCATGGAGTTCAAGGCCTTCTACGGCATCACGGAACTGCCGCCGATGGACGTCATCGCCCAGGCCAAAGGTCAGTGGGCGGAGTATTTCGCGAAGCGCCTCGGGGCGGAGAGATCTCGGGAGACCGGTGCATGAGCAAGCCATATCGTCTCTCGGCCGGCGGGCGCCTCATCGACCGCGCGAAAAAGGTCTCCTTCACCTTCGACGGCGGGACCGTCAGCGGCTTTGCGGGCGACACCGTCGCCTCCGCCGTCATGGCCTCCGGCCAGCGCGTCTTCGGCCGCAGCTTCAAGTACCACCGCCCGCGCGGGCTTGTGGGCCTGGGCTCCGAGGAAATGAACGCGCTCGTGGGCGTGGGCCTCGGCGCGCGTCACGAGCCGAACCTGCGTGCGACACAGGTCGAAATCTTCAATGGCCTGGCGGCTGTCTCCCAGAACCGCTGGCCATCGCTCACCTGGGACGTGGGCGCGATCAACAACCGGCTGTCGCGCTTCTTCCCCGGAGGCTTCTACTACAAGACATTCATGTGGCCGCGGTCGTTCTGGAAGCACGTCTACGAGCCCTTCATCCGCCGCGCCGCGGGCTTGGGCAAAGCGCCGGAAGGCCGCGACCCCGACGCTTACGAGCAGGTCCACGTCCACTGCGACGTGCTGGTGATCGGCGGCGGCGTCGCCGGTCTTGCCGCGGCTGAGGCTGCCGCGGCCAATGGCGCGAGGGTCATCCTCGCGGACGAAAACCCGCGGCTGGGCGGCCTTGCCGACATCTCGGGCGGCCAGGTCGATGGCCAGGCACTGCCCGACTGGGCCGCCGCCACCGGCGCCAGGCTCCATGCCGCCGCGAACGTGCATGTGCTGAACCGCGCCACGGCGGTCGGCCACTGGCACCACAACTTCGTCATGCTGTTCGAGCGCGTGGCGGACCATGATCCGGCGCTGCTCTCATCCGGCGTGCCGCGCCACCGCCTGTGGAAGGTGCGCGCGCGCCAGGTGATCCTCGCCACGGGTTCGATCGAGCGGCCTGTCGCCTTCGCCAACAACGACCGGCCGGGGGTCATGCTGGCGTCCGCCGCGCGTGGGCTTGTGGAACGCTATGGCGTGGCGCCGGGCTCCAACGGCGTGGTCTTCACCAACGATGACGATGCCTACCAGACGGCAATCGTGCTGAAGCATTCAGGCGTCGGCGTGCGCGTCGTCGACTCGCGCGGCCGTGCCGAAGGGGCTTTGCCCAACAAGGCGCGCGAGATGGGCATTCCGGTCGATGCCGGTTCCGTCATTTCCGCCGTCAGCACCGGCTGGGGCGGCCTCGGCATCACCGGCGTCAAGATCGCGACTTACCGCAAGGGTCAGGGCCGGGTGATCAGGGAAACCGGGGCCGAGGCGGATTTCGTCGCGATGTCGGGCGGCTGGAACCCGGCTTTGCATCTCTGGTGCCACAATGGCGGCAAGATCCGCTTCGACGAGAAGCTGCAGGCCTTCCGCCCCGGGGAGCACCATGACAAGGTCACCGCCGTGGGCGCCGCCAACGGCCACTTCGCGCTGCATCAGATCCTCGAGGAGGCTTATCGCGCGGGCTCGAGGCTTGCGGGTTCCGGCAACGTCCACCCCGTCCCCACCGCCGTGCAGGCCGAGGAGCGCCCGCTGGAGCCGATCTGGTTCGCGCCCGCCACCGGCAAATACAATGAAGGCAACAAGCACTTCATCGACTTCCAGAACGACGTGACGGCGGCCGACCTCGAGCTTGCCCAGCGCGAAGGCTATGAATCGGTGGAGCACACCAAGCGCTACACCACCTTCGGCATGGCCACCGACCAGGGCAAGACGTCGAACATCAACGGCCTCGGCGTCATCGCCGAAGCCAGCGGCAAGACGATCCCCGAAGTGGGCATCACCACCTTCCGCCCGCCCTATACGCCCTTCTCCTTCGGCTCCATCGCGGGCGTGCTGACCAGGGACCTGTTCCTGCCCATCCGCCGCACCGCCGTCCACCAGTGGCATGTGGACCATGGCGCGGTGTGGGAACCGGTGGGCCAGTGGCGGCGCGCCTATACTTATCCGCGCGACGGCGAGACCAACCACCAGTCGATCGACCGCGAAATCCTCGCCGTGCGCAACAAGGTGGGCCTGCTCGACGCCTCCACCCTCGGCAAGATCGAGATCAAGGGTCCCGATGCGGCTGAATTCCTCGACCGCATGTATACGAACATGTTCTCCACGCTGAAGACCGGCAAGTGCCGCTACGGCCTGATGATGAACGAGCTGGGCTTCCTCACCGATGACGGCGTGACGGTGCGCCTGGGTGACGACCACTTCCTCATGCACACCACGTCGGGCGGCGCGGACCGCATCTCCGCCTGGCTCGAAGAATGGCTGCAGACGGAGTGGACCCACTACAGGGTGTTCGTCACCAACGTGACCGAAAACTGGTCGCAGTTCGCCATCGCCGGCCCCATGGCCCGCGAGGTGCTGCGGAAGCTGGAGCCCAGTTTCGACATCTCCAATGCCGCCCTGCCGCACATGTCGTTTGTCGAAGGCAGGCTGGGCCCCTATCCGGTGCGCGTCTACCGCATCTCCTTCTCGGGCGAGCTCTCCTATGAGGTGGCGACACCCGCCAACCACGGCCTCGGCCTGTGGAAGGAGATCGTGGCGGCGGGCGGGGAGTTCGGGCTTGAGCCCTATGGCACCGAAGCGCTCCATGTGCTCCGTGCCGAGAAGGGCTATATCGTGGTGGGCGACGAAACCGACGGCACCACGACGCCCATCGACGTCGGCCTCGACGGTCTCGTGTCCAAAAAGAAGGCGGACTTCCTCGGCAAGCGCTCGCTCGATCAGGAATACCTCAAGGCTCCGAACCGCAAGCAGCTCGTCGGCCTCCTCACCGAGGACCCGGACGACGTGCTCCCCGATGGCGCCTATGCCGTGCGCCATGTGAAGGACAAGCCGCCGATGGAGATGATCGGCCACGTCACCTCCTCTTACCGCTCGCCGACGCTGGGCCGCTCCATCGCCATGGCCTTGATCGAGAATGGCCGCGCCCGCATGGGCGAAACCATCTCCTTCCCGCTTCCGGGCGGCAAGGTGGTGCGCGCCAGGATCGCCGACACGGTCTTCTATGACAAGGAAGGGGCCAAGCTGAATGTCTGAGCTCTCGTATCAATCGCCGCTCGCCGGCCTTGCCGAGCCCCACGGCCTCTCGGTCTCGATCCGCGAGATCGCCGGACGCGGCATGATCGACCTGCGCGGCCTCGGCACGGATGCGGCCTTCATGGCCGCCGCGAGGGGCGTGCTCGGCGTCGATCTTCCCACCAAACCCCGCACCTCCGCCTCATGGGGCGACATCAGGGTTCTGTGGCTGTCGGTTGACCAGTGGCTGATCCTCGGCACACGGGCGCGCGCGCATGAGCTGCTCGCCAGCCTGCGGGAGGCGCTCACGGGCATTCACGCGCTGGCCGTGGACGTTTCCGACATGCGCGCCATCATCCGCCTGGAAGGCGAAGGCTGCCGCGAGGTGCTCATGAAGGGCGCCGCGCTCGACCTGCTCGACAAGGAATATATGCCGGGCTGCTGCCGCCGCATGCGCTACGCCGAAATCGCGGCACTGCTGGACGTGGTGGAGGACAACGTCTTCGACATCTACGTCTTCCGCTCCTACGCGCACCACGCCTGGAACTTCCTCTGCGCCACGGCCAGGGCGCCTGCAAAGCTGAAGCTGTTCGGCGCGCAGGAGGTTCCGGGGTAAGAGGCCGCATTTTACCCCCTTAGCCGTCATCCCGGCGAAAGCCGGGACCCAGCTTTCCACAATCTCCGCCGCGCAAAGCTGGGCCCCGGCTTTCGCCGGGGTGACAGACGGTGGTGGCGTCCAACTCCACTTGGTCAGCGCAATCGATGTTTCCCTTCGACACAGCTTTTCTCAACCCGAACAAGCGCGCTACCATGCAGCATGGAGAAATATCCAGCCGTCTACATCATGGCGAGCCGCTATCGCGGCACACTCTATGTCGGAGTGACGAGTGGACTTTATGATCGTGTCTGCGCCCACAAGAACGGAACGACCCCCGGTTTTACATCGGAGTACAAAGTCCACACTTTGGTCTGGTACGAGCATCGACAAACAATGGAGTCGGCGATTCTCCGCGAGAAACGGATCAAGGAGTGGAAACGTAACTGGAAGATAGAACTGATCGAGAAAATGAATCCCGGCTGGCGCGACCTTCACGATGAGATCGATGCCCTTGCGACCTTAGTTGAAGACTAGCCCCCGCCTTGCCGTCATCCCGGCGAAAGCCGGGACCCAGCTTTCCACAATCTCCGCCGCCCAAAGCTGGGCCCCGGCTTTTGCCTGGGTGACGACAAGGTGAAGGTGCTTCGAAGTGCGTTACGTCACCGTTTTCATCCAGTCGAACAGCTTGTCGAACCCGCCGAACGGATAGAGGTGCGGGCCGGCGATGCCCAGCTCCGGCTGGCCGTAATGCACCTGCGCAAGCCCGGCCACGAAATCGTCCGGCGTGCTGACGCTCAGCAGCCTGGCGATGTTCAGGGCCTGCTTGCGGATGAAGCGGGCGGAGTTGCCCACGCCGCACATGGCGGCGTATTTCACCAGCGTCTTGATGGTCGCCGGGCCGGGAATGCCCACATGGATGGGAAGATCGATGCCTTCGGCGCGCAGCGTCTTCGCCCATTCCGTCACCGGGCCCACCTCGAACAGGAACTGCGTGGCGATGAAGCCTTGAAGGCCATTGGCCCTGAGATAGGCCTGCTTTTCCTTCAGCGCGTTCATCAGCGCGGCCTCGCCATGCGCCCTGGCGATGTCGGGGTTGCCTTCCGGGTGGCCGGCGATGCCCAGCGACCTGACGCCATTGGCCTCGAACACGCCCGTCCGCATCAGCTGGATCGCCGCGTCATACTGGCCGATGGGCTCGGGCGCGCCGCCGCCCAGCACCAGCATGGTGTCAGAGCCGGCCCCGGCGAAAGCCTTGATGCGGGTGCGGAGGTCTGCTTCGTCCGTGACGAACCGCGCCGGCACATGCGGCACGGGCTGGAAGCCCGCGGCCTTGAGCTGCCTCGCCGCCTCGATCTGGGCCGCGACGTCGCCCGCATCGATGAGCGCCACGAAGACGCGGGCCCCCGGAACCAGCTTTTCCTTCAGCAGGGGGAGCTTCTCCACCTGCTTCGGCGTGATCTCGATCGAGGAGAGGCGCAGGAAGGACGCAGTGGAGGATCCGGTATTGGCGATCGGGGCATTCATGGGAAACGGGCTCCGTTGAGATATCCGCAAATTGCGCCAGCCGAAACCGCAGCGCCCGGATGTTTGCGACCCCGCCATAACGAATGCGACCGGGCCATCTCACCCATGTCGTTTTCCACCTGCGGCATGACGCTGGTGGACAAGGCTCAAACTTTGCGCAAGAAGGGGTTCAAACAGGAGTGCGCACCCCGCATGTTCGGCGATCCCCCCAGGCAATTGCCCCAGCACATGGCCGTCGTCGTGGCGCCGGAATTCACCATGATGCCGGTGACATCGGCGATTGAGCCCTTGCGGATCGCCAACCGCATCTCGGAAAAAGCCCTCTACAAATGGACCATGCATTCGCTGGACGGCCAGCCCGTTGCCGCCTCCAACGGTATCCTTGCCATGGTGGATGGCGACCTCGCGTCGATCCCCGATGATGCGGCCATCCTCATCTGCGCCGGCCTCAATGTGCAGCGCCACACCGACAAGCGGCTGGTGGCCTGGCTGCGCAAGGTGGCGCGCAAGGGTGTCAGCATCGGCGCGGTCTGCACCGGCGCCCACATTCTCGCCGAGGCGGGCCTGCTCGACGGCTATAAATGCACCATCCACTGGGAGAACATGCCCGGCTTCACCGAGGCCTTCCCGGAGCTCGACGCCACCGGCGGCCTGTTCGAGATCGATCGTGACCGCTTCACCTCCGCCGGCGGCACCACGGCGCTCGACATGATGCTCACGCTGATCGCCAGCCAGCATGGGCCGGAGCTCGCCTCGGCGGTTGCGGAAGGCATCCTGCATTCGCCGATCCGCCATCACAGCGAACACCAGCGCATGTCGCTGCCCGCCCGCATCGGGGCACGCCACCCCAAGCTCGTCGGCATCATCGAGAAGATGGAGGATAACCTCGAGGAACCGCTCTCGCCCTCGGTCCTGGCGAAGCAGGCGGGCCTGTCGACGCGCCAGCTGGAACGCCTGTTTCGCCGCTACCTCGACCGCAGCCCGAAGCGCCACTACCTCGAACTCCGCCTCAAGAAGGCGCGCTCGCTGCTGCTGCAGACGGATATGTCGGTGATCAACGTGGCGCTGGCCTGCGGCTTCTCATCGCCCTCGCACTTCTCCAAATGCTATCGCGCCTTCTATGGCCGCACGCCCTATCGCGAGCGCGGCATTCCAGTCATCGGGGGGGCCGGTTCCGTCTAAAGCATGATCCGCAAAAGTGGAACCGGTTTTGCGGTAAGATCATGCGCAAGTCAGGATGCGGAGGGCAGCGCCAGCACGGCCCGCAGGCCGCCCAGCCCGGCGTCCTCCAGCGCGACTGCGCCATGATACATGCCAGCCGTCTCCCGGACGATTGCAAGGCCAAGTCCGGAGCCCGGCTTGGTCTCGTCCAGGCGCTGCCCGCGCTGCAGCGCCGCGGCGCGCTGGCCGGGCGGCAGGCCCGGTCCATCGTCCTCGACGGCGATGGCGAGCAGGCTGCGGCCCGCCTGCGCCCCCTGCGGCCGCGCCGACACGGTCACCCGCTTCGCCGCCCACTTGCAGGCATTGTCGAGCAGATTGCCCACCATCTCCTCGAGGTCCTGCCGCTCGCCGCGGAATCTGAGGCCATCGGGACAGTCGACCGTGACGCTCACGCCCTTGTCGCGGTTGATGCGCGCCAGCGTGCGGGCCAGCGCGTCAAGCACCGGCTTCACCTCCGTCACGGCCCCCAGGCCCTGGGCGCGGGCGGCGCGCCGGGCGCGGTCAAGATAGAGGTTCACCTGGCCGCGCATCAGGCCTGTCTGCTCCGTCACCTTGGCGGCGAGCGGCGTTGCCTGCCCCGCCGCCTCATTGGTCAGCACACTGAGCGGCGTCTTCAGCGCATGGGCGAGGTTGCCCACCTGGGTGCGCGCCCGCTCCACGATCTCGGCATTGGACTGGATGAGAAGGTTCAGTTCCTCGGCAACGGGCCGGATCTCGGCGGGATATTCGCCTTTCAGCGCGGTGGCTCCGCCCTGGCGGATCGCCAGCAGGTCGGCCTGCATCGCCCGCAGCGGCCGCAAGCCGAAGCGCACCTGCACGAAGACGGCGAGCGCCAGCCCCAGCGCCAGCAGCACCAGGCTCGCCACCAGCGCGCGGTTGAAGCTGCGCACCTCGGCCGACAGCTCGTCGTAGTTCCCGGCCACCAGCACCGAGAATTCCCCCGTGCTGCCCGGCAGCGTGAACGCCTGCCCGATGGCCCGCAGGGTGACGCCACGCGTGTCGGCAAGATAGAAGGCCTGAGCGCCATCCTCGCGGGCAAGATCAGGCGGTACGGTCAAACGCCGTTCGAGCAGCGAATTCGAGGCCAGATCGGTCACGCCCGGCGGCGCGTCCACCGGCGTCACCTGCCAGTACCAGCCCGACAGCGGCAGGCCGAAGCGCGGGTCGACGATGGCGCTGGAAAGCCGCGGCGAACCCTCCGCCGTCACCTCGATGTTGGCCAGAAGCCCGTCAAGCACGGCGTGCAGCCGCTGGTCGAAATTGCGTTCGAGTGCGGCGGTGAACAGGCGCGCCAGCAGCAGGCCCGTGGCGGCGAGCAGCACCACGCTCACCAGCGCTGACGAGACAATGAGCCGGCCCGACAGCGAGCTGGCGCATGTTCGGTTCGGGCGGAACCGCCTGAACCAAAAGACCATGCGCCGGATCAAACGCCTGAGCATGATCTTACCGCAAAACCGGTTCCACTTTTGCGGATCATGATCTAAGGCGCATCGTCCGGCTCGGTGACCGTGTAGCCCATGCCGCGGATGGTGTGCAGCACGCCGGCCCCCAGCTTCTTCCTGAGCCGCCCTACAAAGACTTCCACCGTGTTGGAGTCGCGGTCGAAGTCCTGGTCATAGAGATGCTCGACGAGCTCGGTGCGCGACACCACCTTGCCCTTGTGGTGCATCAGGTAGGAGAGCAGCCGGAACTCCAGCGAGGTGAGCTTCACCGGCATGCCGCCGACACTCACCCTGGCGCTTTTCGTGTCAAGCACCACCGGCCCGGCGCTGAGCTCGCCCGAGGCATGCCCCGCCGCGCGGCGCAGCAGCGCGCGGATGCGCGCCAGCACCTCCTCCATGTGGAAGGGCTTGGCGACATAATCGTCCGCCCCCGCGTCGAAGCCCGCCACCTTGTCGGACCAGCGGTCGCGCGCCGTCAGGATCAGCACCGGCATCTTGCGCCCGGCGCGCCGCCATTTTTCGAGCACGCTCACGCCGTCGATCACGGGAAGGCCCAGATCGAGCACCACCGCGTCATAAGGCTCGGTGTCGCCGAGGAAGTGCCCTTCCTCGCCGTCCTTCGCGGCATCGACCGCGTAGCCCGCATCCGCCAGCGCGGAGGTCAGCTGGCGGCGGAGGTCCGGATCATCCTCGACGACGAGAAGGCGCATCCGCGGTCCCTATTGCGACACCTGACCGGTCGCGGCGTCAACCAGCACCTGGATCACCGCGTCATCCTGCTTCAGGCGCACGACATAGTGATCGCCCTCAAGCTTCACGCCCAAAGCCTCGGCGCCCGGCACAGCCTGCAGCGCCAGCTTCACGGCGTCCGACGGCGCCACCTGCTGGGCCAGCGTCGGCGGCACCCAGAGGGCGGTGGCCAGAAGAGCGGCGGCGAGAGTCCTGGCGCGGGTCTTGTTCATGACAGGCATTCTATCCCTTCCTATCTGAACCGCGCGTGAATGGAAATCCCGCGCGTTTGGCCGGGGTTACCGCGGCCGCCACCTTCTCGATTGAGCGTCCGCCGATATAGCCGCCCGCCCCCACGGTGAGGAATTGCCAGAAGCCTTCCGGCAACGACTGCCACCGCGGCTCGAAGGCAACGCGGTGACCGGCGATCAGGTCCGCCAGCGGCAGCAGAAAGCCCATCAGCAGCAGAAAGCCCATCAGCAGCAGCATCAGCAAGGGCCGCCAGCTGCGGCTCAGCCAGGAGTTCGAAGTGGTCTCGGCCATCACCACGTCAGCGCCCAGTTCCGCGGTGCGCTGAAAATAGCCGAGCGTCTGGCGCTCGATTTCGGCGGCAAGCTTGCGCTTCAGCTCGACGTCCGCCACATAGGCGTCGAGGATTTTGGCGAGCGGCCCCTGCACGAGGCCCAGCGCCAGCTGCGCAACCATGGCGGCCGGGACCATTACGCCACCTTCCCGGCCGCCGGCCTGCGCCAGCGCCAGGAGGCATAGGCCCCCGCCGCCAGCACGAGCACCACGAGCACCGCCACACTCACCCACACGGGAAGCGCATGTGCCGCGCTCACCGCCACCGCCGTTCCGCCCACCACGGCGCCCGCATGGCGCAGCTGCCGCCCGGTCTCCACGCTCTTGGGCGCACCCGTCGCGCCGCGCCCTGCCTGGGGCGCGGTCTCGGACATGAAGAGTTCGGCCTCCGCCGCGCGCCGCCGTTCGAGGCCGGGCAGCACGCGGCCGCCGCCCTTCACCCACAGCCGCAGCCGCGCCGGCACGTCATGGAAGCGACCGGCATTCACAGCCCTGAGAACCGAGGACGAGCGGAAGGCCGGAATGCCCACATTATAGGCAAAGCTCACAAGCGCGGAGAACTGCGCGCCGCTCACCTCGCGCGCCAGCAGCGCGCCCACCTCGTCGGCGAAACGCCGCACATCGTCCTTGAGGATACGGTCCGCCTCTTCCTCGCCGAGCTGCATGCCGGGCTTCACCGCCGGCGGCCCCGCCTGGGATGTATGGCCATAGCCGATGGTCCACACTCCGGCCGGGCAGCGATAGGCATTGGCCCTGAAACCCTCGAAGCGCCTGATCAGCGCCAGTCCCTCGTCTGTCACCTGCATTGCCGTCTCCTGTTCTGTCTCTTTGTTTGTTCGCATTTTCGACGGTCAACCGGTGTCCGCTTGACCTCAAAATGCTTTAGATTTTGCCGGTCAGCAGCGCATGCGCCACGCGCGACAGCAGCGCGCCGAAGGTGATCGAGAAGCCGATCACCAGGCCCAGCGTCTTCCAGCCGCCGCGCGCCGTGACGAGCGCGTCGCGGATCTCGCGCACGTCCTGGCGCATGGCATGGATTTCCTGCTCCACCGTCTGCATGCGCGCCTCCAGCGCGCCCACGTCACGCTCGATGGTGGTCATGCGAGGTTCTCCAGCCGGGCCTGAACGAGGGCGACGGTCCACGCCGCACCCGTTCCGGCATTCACCGAAACGCCGATGGTTGCGTTCGCGATTGCGCTGTCGAAACTGACCGGGCCCGCGCACCGCACCGGACCCGGAGTGTTGGAAAGCCCGCCGGACGCGCCCGTATGGGCAAGCGATGAGACGGCCTGTATCGCGGCGGCCGCTCCGGTCGCGCGGAAGGTGGCTTCGAGGGTGAACCGTCCGTCATCCGCGGCGGCGGTCTGCGGCGGAAAATTCATGGCGGCCAGCGCCAGGTCAGCCACGGCGGCGCCTGATCCGAAGCGCAGCGTGATGACCGGCGTGACCAGGCCAGCCGCCGTCTTGCTCGCGTCGAAGGTCAGCACATAGCGCGTGCCCGGCTTCAGCCGGCCGGGCGGAATGGCGATGGCGGAGCCCGCGAGATAGGTGTCGGCGGCAAAGCCCGGGCCCTGGCTGGCGAGCGACTGGCCATAGAGCACGGCGGGCTGGGTCTGGGGCGTGTTGGGCAGGCTCACCGCGCCGCTGGCGCGGTCGATCACCAGGGCAGGCTTCCACGCCGCGCCGTCGCTGCTCACATTGATGCGGAAATCGTCGCTTCCGCTCAGTCCCATTTCGGCGCGGCCGGACCAGCCGGTCTGATAGATGAGCGAGGCGGTGTCGCCTGCGGCATTCTTGTTGAGCTTCAGGCGGTGGTCATTGCCCGCGTGGCTGAACAGCGAGGCGGGCGAGGCGACCGCCAGCCGGTTGACGTCGTCGGCCGCCGCATTGACGCCGAGCCGCAGCAGGTTGGCGAGTTCGGTGATGGTGACAGGCTCGCGCCACTGCGCGCCGTCGAAGACAAGCAAACGCGCCTCGGCCTCCACCCACAGGCGCCAGCCCTTGCGCGGGTTGAGGAACGCCCAGCCGCCGGCCTGGGCGAGCGCCACCAGGCCCTGCTGCCCGGCCCAGGCGCCGGTGGCCGCGGCGGCGACGAGATAGCGGTCGCCATCGGCGGGCGCGGCAGGGGGCGCCGCCAGGCTGCGCGAGATGATGGAGAGATGGATCAGCGCATCGAGCCGCAGCAGCGCCTCGTTGTGCGTCACGTGCTTCTGCGCCTGCGCGGCGGCAAGCAGCGGGAGCGAAAGCAATGGCGTATCAGACATGGAAGGTCTCCTGCACAGCGGCGCCGGCGCCGAATGTCGATGAAAGCTGCGCCACGCGCAGCGTGAAACTGCTGGCCCCAGGCCCGAAGTCGACGGCGATGTCGGCGGCGCGATAGAGCCATTGGCTCTCGCCCGCCGTCACGCTGCGCCGCACCGCGGCCCCCGCGAGCACGTCGATTTGATAGGCCTCGCGCTCCTCGGCGAGCGGAATCTCGCTCGCCTCCCAGCTGTCGCCGCCGATGCGGCTGCGCCGGATCCAGCTAAACAGCACGCCGTCGCCCTGCCGCGCCGCCTTCAGCCGCACCGGGGCGAGCGGTCGCAGGCCGAGCAGCGCGCTGCGCAGCGTGACGCTGGCCTGCGCCTGGGCGAGGCCGCCCCCGGACGGGCCCGCCTGCCAGGTCTGCTCCAGCCCCGCCTGGGCCAGGCTCAGGACCGGCTGCACCACGGCCGCATCCAGCAGCACGAAGCGCTCGCCCGCCGGGCGCAGCGCCCGCATCTCGGGTTCGGAGCCGAACTGCCCGCGCAGCAGCAGCGACAAGCGCCAGCTCTGCACCCCGACCAGCTCGGCGGCTCCGAACTGGACGATCTCCCAGCCCGTGGCCATTGAACCGACAGCGGCAAGATTGGCCCCCTGCAGAAGCTCGTCGAGGCCCGCCGAGAACACCGCGCCCGAGCTCAGCCGCACAATGGCCCCCGGCCCGCGGTCGAGGCAGCCCAGGGGTCCCGCGGCAAGCGGCGTCAGCAGCAGGCCCATGCTGGCGGCGCTGCCGATGACGCGGTTGAAACTGAGGCTGGCCTTGCCGGTCCGGCGGTAGAGCGACAATTCGCCCGGCCACGGCGTGGCCGCCGCCGCGATCCATGGCGCGTGCGCCTGCACGCTGTCGTCCGCCAGGGCGAGGTCCATCGCCTGCACGGCGGGCGGCCCGTAAATCACCGCCGTCTCGCCGGACTGGCCGCGGTCCGGCGCATCGGCGGGTTCCTGCACGGCGCGGTCGAAGCTCCGTCCACGGATCTTCCGCGACGTGGCCTCGGCAATCTCCTCGATGCGCAGCAGGTAGCTGCCGTCATCGAGGCCGAGCGCAATGACATCGCCCGGCTCCAGCGCGAGATGCGAGGGCGGCAGGGCGAGCTCCACCGTCTCGCGGCCCGCCCAGGCCTCCTGCAGCACGACCTGGGCCCGCTTTTGCGCCTCGGCCTGGGTCACCGCGGCGGGCAGTTCGATGAGGCTGTCGCGCCGCGCCGCGCCCCCCGTCTGCTTCGCCTCCGCCACGGCGAGGCGGTAATCGAGGCCCGCTTCGAGGTAGGACAGCTTGACCGCCGCCGGCAGCTCGGTTTCCTGCGCCCTGGTGATGCGGTAGAGCGGGGCCTCCGGCTTCGCCTCCGCCAGCCCGTCGGGCGTCAGCGCCGTGATCGCGGCGGATTTCCGCATGAAGACGCGCAGGGTCCCGCCGCTTTCCACCGCGTCGAGGCCCATGGCCCGCATCAGCCCTTCCAGCGCGTCGCGGCACGACATCACGCGGTCGATCGCGAAGCCCGCGACCAGGCCCTCGACGGCGGAAACGTCGACATCGTCAAGGCCGTAGCTCTGCATCACGTCGGCGGCGAGGCGGCCCAGCGGCACGATGCCGGCGCGCCCGTTCAGCCAATGGCCGCGCTCGTAGTTCAGCGCATCGGCCCACACATCGTCGCGCGCCGGAAACTGCGGGAAGGGCCGCGCATCCCAGGCCCAGAGGAATATGCGCGCCGCATTCACCATGCGCCGTCCATCCACCGCGGAGGCGGGATTGTTGGCCGGCTCGGACCAGAATTCATCAAGCGCCGTCACGTGCCGGGCCTGCATCAGGTCATCGCGCGCGCCGCTCGAGAAGGGCGGCAGGCGCGACTCGGCCGACTTGGCGTCGATGAAGGCATTGGGCTCGTTCGATCCCTTGTCCACCGCGGCGCAGCCCGCCTCGGTGAACCAGATGGGCTTCGACTGCGGCGTCCAGCCGGTGGGGACCGCGCTTTCGACGCCGCCCGGGCGGTCGTAATGGCGGTTCATCCACCAGCCCTTCAGGTCCTTGCGGCGGAACACCCAGGGCTTGGCGCAGGCGACGTCGCTGATCGGCGTGCGCTGCTGCAGCGCACGGTCGGCGTCGTTCGCGTAATACCAGTCGAAATATTCGCCGCCGGCGATATTGGCCTTGAGGTAGCCGGTGTCATAGACCGAGGTCCACCCCGCCAGCCGGTCAAGGTGGCGCTCGCCGTCGCGCCAGTCGGCAATCGGCAGGTAATTGTCGAGGCCGATGAATCCCACCTGCGGCAGCGACCAGAAGGGATCGAGATGGAAGAACACGTCCCCCGTCCCGTCGGCCGGCTGGTGGCCGGACCATTCGCTCCAGTCCGCGCCATAGGACACCTGGGCGGCGGGCAGGATTGCCTTCACCTCCTGCGCCAGCTGCATCAGGGCGGCAACGAAGGGAAAGCCGTTGGCCTCGCGCCGCAGCGTGGTCAGTCCCGCCAGCTCGCTGCCGATCAGGAACGCGTCAACCCCGCCCGCCAGTGCGCAGAGCTTCGCATAATGCAGGATCATGCGTCGGAAGCTCCATTCGGGCGGCCCGGAATAGGTCACGCCGGCGCCTGCCGCGGTGAAATGCTGCGGCTGCGCCTGCCCCACAAAGGCGGCGACCTCGGCCGCCGCGGCAGGCGTCTTGTCGGGCGATCCCGCGCGCCCCGGCGCCAGCGCGCCGGTGATGCGCCCGCGCCACGGGTAGGCCGCCTGTCCGGCCCCGCCATAAGGGTCGGGCAGCGCATTGCCGGGTGCGATGTCCATCAGCAGGAAGGGATGGAACATCACCTTCAGCCGCCGCGCCTTCAGTTCCGCAATGGCGCGGAGCACCGAGGCGTCGGAAGGCGTTCCGCCAAAGGCGGGTCCGCCGTCGCGCCGGCTCACCACATGCGCCGCGCCGCGCGCGATGCCGCTGACGCTCCATAGGGTGGGGGAGGTCTGCTTGTCCGCGGTTTCCACCCCGGGCCGGACGCGGCACGTCCCGCAGCGCAGGTCGTTGCCGAACCACGCCACCACCAGCGAGGCGGCGGCGGCCTTGCGGCAGCTTGCCTCCAGCTGATCCAGCGACACGCTGAAGTCGCTGTCCACGGCGGAGGCATGGGCGTTCTCGGGCGCCGTCACGCCCTCATCCGCCCGGCGCGTCACGATCTCGGTGTCATAGCCGAACTCGGTGGAGCCGGGGATGATGCTCACCGCCCTGACATGGCTTTCCATGCCGCCCACCCCCTTCAGCACCTCGAAGGAGAGCTGCGGCAGGCGGTTGCCGAACTCCTCCAGCGGCAGCTGCTCGAACACCACATAGGCAAGCCCGCGATAGGCCGGCGCCATGCCCTGGCCCTGGATGGCGGCGATCAGGCTGTCGGCCTCCTGGGTTTCGCTGCCGGTGTGGACGCGCGCCGTCACGCCGCTGAGGTCGAAGGGCCGGCCATCCGCCCAGACGCGGCCGATGCGGTCGATCTCGCCCTCGCACAGGGCAACCGCAAAACTGGCGGAATAGCTGTAGGTCTTCACCTTGCCGCCGCCGCCGCCGCCCCCGCCCCCGCCGCCCTTGCCGCCCTCGCTCGTCGTTTTCTCGATGAAGTCGGTGGCCCAGATCACTTGCCCCGCCACCCGCATGCGCCCCCACAGCCGCGCAATGGGCGCGCCCTCGGTGGAGGCCATGACGCGCAGGTCCGCCAGCCGCGGGCCCTTGGCGGTGCGGTCGCCGCCGAACAGCTTTTCGTCGATGAAGCTCCCGGCCACCGCGCCCAGCGCGCGGCCGATCACGCCGCCCACGGGGCCACCCAGCAGCGTGCCAAGGCCCGTTCCCACGGCCTGCAGAACCACGGTCGCCATCACGCACCTTCCGGAAAGCGAAAGGCGAAGGCCAGGCGGCGCAGCCACCAGGCCGACAGCGCCACCTCCGCCACGGCGGCGCCCTCCTGCGCATGCACCATGAGGCCGCCGGGCGCCGCGATGCCGCAATGCTTGGCCGGCAGCTGCGCCCGCCAGCGGAACAGCAGCACGTCGCCGGGGCGATAGTCCGTGCAGGCGATCTCCGTCAGATGCCGCCGCGCCGCCTCCGCCATGGCTTCGCCGCCGCCCATTTCGGCCCAGCCGGGCTGGTAGGGAGGCGGCGTTTCCGGCTCACCGCCCACCACCTCCCGCCACACGCCACGCACCAGACCCAGACAATCCGCTCCCACGCCCTTCAGGCTTGCCTGGTGCAGATAGGGCGTGCCGATCCAGCCGCGCGCCGCGGCAACGATCCTGTCCTGCGCCAGCATCAGCCCCTTCCTTTCGTCGTTTTCTTTTTCACGGCGTAACCCAGCACGAAGTCGTCGCCCGGCATGTGCGGGAAGCCGCGGAAATTGGCCGCGTTGTTGAACTTCGCGCGGCAGGTGGAAAACTGCTTGTCGCAGCCCGCCCGCAGAACAAGCTGGTCGCCCGCCGCGGCGTCGAACAGCAGCGGCTGCCACAGCTCGATGCTCACCAGCGCGCCGGCCACGCGGTGGAATTTGATGGCGCCGCCGCGCCCGGCATTGGCCCCGGTGGCGAAGGCGAGCGTGCCATGGGCGAAGAAGCCCGCGGCGAAGCCCGACGCCCCGCTCACCTCGAGAATCCGCCGTTCGCGGCAGGCATTGACCTGAACCGCGGCGGCGAAATCCGGGTTGCCGAGATCGACCCCGCAGCGCTGATCGCCCAGCACCGCGTCGCAGCCATATTGGTAAAGCCGCCCGCGCGGCTCGTTCAGCACATGCGACAGGCCGCGCAGCTCGGCGGTGAAGAAGCCGCGTCCACGCGTCACCTCGCCCACATGGCCCTTCTTCAGCAGCACCCGCTGGCCCACGTCCTGCCAGTTGACGCGCCACAGCTCCACCGCGGCATTGTCGAAGTCCCCCGCCTTCAGCCGCGCCTCGCTCAGGCGCGCGGAGGAGAGAGCGCCCGAAGCCTCGAGGTTGTCCACCGACAATCCCAGCGAGGATTCGATCTCGCTCGCCGTGAAGCCGGCCTCCGCCTCATAGAGCGTGCCGTCGATGACAAGATCGCGGTCATGGTCGGTGAAGCCCAGCACCTCGCCGCCCCTGAGCGCCACCCGCCAGCAATGGCAGAGCGTGGTGGCGCCGCCGGCAAGATGCTGGGCCAGGCCGCCGGGAAGCGTTCTCATGTCCTGATCTCCACAATGGGAATGTCGGGAATATCCCCGCCGGCGAATTGCGTGAGGTTGATGCGCAGTTCGTCCGTGTCGAAACGCACCGGCACGTCGAAGAAGAATCCCGCCGTCACCGCGGCGCCCGCGGGCGGGGCCGCTGCGAGCGTCACCACGCCGGTCAGCGCATCGAGGCTGAAGCCCGTCACCTCCTGGGCGCCCACGGCAACGCGCACACTCCCCGCCACCGGCTTGGTGACGGTGCGCACATAGTCGCGAAGGCCGGAGCCATAGCGCTTCACCAGCTGGAACTTGACGGCCGCGCCGTCGCCCGTGCCGATCGCCTGGTCCAGGGGCGTCACCGCCGCGGCGGGCGCGCAGGACTTGAAGTCGAGCGGGTCCTTCCAGCGGAAGCCGTGCAGCCTGCCGCGCCGCTCCTCGAAAAAGGCCACCACGCGGTGAATGTCATCGAGCGACTTCACCCCGAAGCCCGCGTTGTAGCGCCGGCGCGAGCAGGCCCAGCGGCTGTTGCGCTCTTCGGCGCCCGAGCCCGTCACCACGATCTCGGTGCGGCGCTCCGGGCCTCCGGAACTGCCGCGCGAGATGGCGGTGGGGAAGCGCACGTCATCGAAGCTCATGTCACAAATTCCTCTGGCCGCGCGCCACGGCGCGGGCGATCAGCGCGGAGACCTGGGATTGGGAGCGGTGGAAGCCCTGCGCATCGGGGGTGGAGATGTTGACCGTCACATTCACGCCGCCGCCGCCGCGCACGCCCAGCTTGCCATCGGACCCGCGCGCCAGCGGCATGATCGCCTCCGGCCCCGCCTCGCCCATCAGCCCGGTTGCCCCGCGCATCGCAAAGAGCGTGGGCGAATTGACGATGCCGCCCTCGGCGAAGGGGATCACCTGGCCGCCGGAAAAGGCATTGCCCGCGGCATTCTTCATCAATCCGCCGGTCAGCCCGCCGAGCATCGATCCCAGGGGCTTCAGCGCCGCCGACAGCGCCATGCGGGCGAGCGACAGTCCGAGGCCCCTCAGCACGTCGGACAGGTTGCGCCCCTGCGTGGCGGCGCTGGCGAAGGCCGTCACCATGCGGCTGCCCACGCTCTCGGCGAGCCGGTCGATATCCTGCAGCTGGCCCCTCAGCTGGTCTGCCTGGCCGCTCATCTGGTCAAGGGAATTGTTGCTCATGTGTCATCCGGAAATTGTTCGAGCAGGCGTTCCAGCACGTCGCGCGGCAGCGCGCCGGGCTGGCGTTTCGGAAAGGCCGCCGCGATTTCGCGCGGCGTCGCGGCCCAGAAGTCGCGCGGGCTGAGGCGCAGCGTGCCGAGCCCCGTCGCCATCATCTTCTCCCACGGGAATTTCATGGCTCGCCCGCGAAGGTGGCGCGCAGCAGACGCACGACGATGGACAGGAAGCCCTGTGCGCCGCCCTCCGCCGTCATCGCCGCCACCTCCTCGTCGCTGATGGCGTTGCCGCCGCCGCGAAGCCCCGCGCCGATCACGCGGATCGCATCGGTGGCGGAGATCTTGCCCGCCTCGAAGCGTTGCGCGATGGCGATCAGGTCCTCCCCGCCATAGGCATATTCGAGCTCGGCCAGCGCGCCCAGCGTGAGGCACAGGACGTAGCGCGTGTGGGAGAGTTCGGCCTCGATCTCGCCCCGGTGTGCATTGGCCATGTCAGACGCCCGCGAAGGTGATTTCGCCCGCCGACTCGAGCGCGAGATCGAAACTCACCTCGCCGTCGTGCCGGCCGCCGAATTCGAGGCTGGCGATCTGGAACGGCCCGGTCAGCGTGCCGAAATCCGGCACCGCCACCTGCCAGTTGCGGATGGTTCCGGCAAAGAACAGCGACCGGATCGCCGCATCCGAGGCCGCATCCTTGAAGATGCCGGAACCGCGGATCGACGCCGACTTGATCCCGGCGCCGCCGAGCAGCTCGCGCCACTGGCTGGCGGATTCCTGGCTCGTCGCATCCACCGTCCCAGCGTTGAAGCTGATCTGATTGCTGCGCAAGCCCGCCACCGCGGCAAAGCTTCCCATTCCCGCCGCATCGAGTTTGAGCAGCAGGTCACGCCCTTTCTGAGCACCCATGTCTCTCTCCTAAAGAGGTTCCGTCGCCGCGCGGAAGCGCAGCGACGCGCCGAAATACTGCCCGGTCTTCGCCACGCTCCAGAACATCAGCCGCAGGTTCACCAGCCGGTGGCCCGGCAGCGTGAGTTCCGCGCCATCGAGGGCAGCCTCGACAGCCGCCGAGACTTCCTGCGCCTGGGTCCGCCCGCGGCTGTTGGAGCGCACCGCCAGCGACACGAAATGCTCGAAGCCGCCCTCGCCGAAGGTGCTCCAGTCCCGCGTGTCGAGGGAGGTGAACTCCACGTAAGCCGGCGGCGCGCCGCGCGGCGCCTCGTCAAAGACGTAAGCGCCGCCCAGGGCCGCCGTCACCGCGCCATCGGCGATGAGCCGGGCGCGCATCGCCTCCTGCAGGGCCAGCCCCGCGCTCACAGCCGCACCATGCGGTAAGGCTCGAGCAGCGCGTTGAGCGTCAGCGGCACGCCGCTCCCCGCCTCCTCGCCGCGCTGCGCATAGAAATGCGCGACGAGCAGCAGGATGGCCTGGCGCAGCGGCTGCGGCACATCCTGGGGGGATGTGCCGAAACCCGCCTCGGCGCGGATGGCGATGCCGTTCGCCGCCCGCCCCGGACGCGGCCATTCGCGCGAGCCGCGCAGCAGCACGCGGGGCGGCCGCGACGCGGCATCCGCGAAGTAATGCGCCGGGTCGATCACCGCCTTGGCATCGTCCTCGCCGAAGACCGCGATCTCCTCCACCGCCCGCAGGGGTGCTACGGGAAGCTCGATCGCACCATCCCCGGGCCACTGATCGCGGAAACACAGCCAGTCCTGCGCGATGAGGCTGAGGCCGGTCCGCGCCTCCACCACGCGCCTGGCGGCGGTGACGAGCGAGGCGATCAGCTGGTCGTCGTCGGCATTGACCACGCGCAGCTGCGCCTTGGCCTCGGCGAGCGAGACGGGCTCGCTCGCCGGGGCCTGCACAAGCACCTGGCCCATCACGTGAGGCCGAACTTCATCAGCTTGACCGCCTCGAAGTTCTGGATGCCACCGCCCACGCGCTTCGTGGTGTAGAACAGCACATAGGGCTTGGCGGAGTAGGGATCGCGCAGCACCCGCACGCCCACGCGGTCGACGACCAGGTAACCGGAGGCGAAATCGCCGAAGCCCAGCGCGAAGCTGTCGGTTGTCACATCGGGCATCGGCTCGCATTCGGTGATGGGGAAGTTCATCAGCGTCGCCTTGCCGTCGGGCCGTGCGGCGGGCTCCCACAGGTAATTTCCGTTCACGTCGCGGAACTTGCGGATCGCACTCTGGGTGCGGCGGTTCATCACCCAGCTCGCATTCTGGCGATAGCCGATCTTCAGCGCATAGATCAGGTCGATCAGCCGGTCGGACGGGTTGGTGGCCGGGAAGCCCCCCGCCACGCCGGTGGCGAGATAGCCGACATTGCCCCAGGTCCAGGTCGCATCCGCCACCTTGGTGTAGCCGAGGAAGCCCCTGGGCTTGTTCACGCCATCGCCGTTGACGAAGGCGATGCCCTCCTGCTCGGCGAACACCAGCTGCACTTCCTCGGCCAGCCACTGGTCGATGTTGACGATGGCGTCGTCGAGCAGCGTCTGCGTGGCCGACGGCATGGCATAGAGCTCCATCGCCGGAAACTGCAGCTCGGCCAGCGTGATCGAGCCCGTCTCCGGCCTGGTCTGCGTCTCGCCCACCCAGCCGTTCGCCAGTCCATTCGTCGAGAACGGCTTCTTGTAGAGCGCCGCCGAAATCTGGCGGATGGAGCTGATGGAGCGCAGCGGCGAGATCGCATAGAGCCTGCGCCCGATCTCGGCCTCGACCTCCGGCGGCACCAGGAAGCCGCCATCGGGGCCGGAGCCCACCGACATGGCCTTGGCCTCCAGCGCCGCAAGACCGTGGGCCTCGCCCTTCCTCACATAGGTGTCGAAGGCCGCCTTGTGCTCGCGCGCCACGGGCTGTGCGTCCGCCGTCTCGCCCGCAAGCTGCGGGCGGCGCGACTTCAGCGTCAGCTCGTCGAGCCTGGCCCTGGCGTCGTCCACCGCGCGGTTGATGCGGTCCACCTTCTCGGAGGTCACCACATCCGCCGCCATGCGCTTCTCGATCTGGTCGAGGCGCTCGTCATTCGCGTCCTTGAAGGCCTCGAAGGCCTGCATCATGTCGCCGAAGGCGACCTTGGTCTCAAGTCCCGTCTCCATTCACTTACCCTTTCTGTTTGCAACACACTTCATGCCGGTCACCCGCGCTCCGGGGAGCATCGGGAAAGTCACCAGCGAGATCTCCCAGAGGTCGATTTCGGTGAGCAGCCGGGAGGCCGACGCCCTGTCGCGCCGCGCCCGCACCGTGCGGAAGCCGATCGACAGGCCGTCAAGGCCCCGCGTTTCGAGCAGCGAGAGCAATTCCCGCGCCCGCTGCACATTCCTGTCGAGGCGGCCCGTCACATGCAGGCCCTTCGGCGTCTCGTGCAGGTCGATCCAGGTCCCCACGGGCTCGGCCGCGTCATGCTGGAACAGCATGCGCACGTCGGAGGCGCCGCGCTTGCTGAGCGAGGCCGCGAAGGCGCCGGGCATCACCACATCGCCCGACTGATCGCGCGCCCCGAACAGGCTCGCGTAGCCACTGAACACCCCCGATCCCGAGCAGGCGCAAAGCGGCTGCCCCATCGGGCTCATTTCCCGGCGGGTCTGCATTGTCCTCATCTCTCCAACTTCAGTTTTCTTGCCGTCACCCCGGCGAAAGCCGGAACCCCGCTTCGGGCGTCGGGCACGCACTCCCCTCATGCCGTCACCCCGGCGAAAGCCGGAACCCCGCTTCGGGCGTCGGGCACGCACTCCCCTCATGCCGTCACCCCGGCGAAAGCCGGGGCCCCGCTTTGGGCATCAACCCAGCGGAAAGCTGGGTCCCGGCTTTCGCCGGGATGACGGACTGAAGGGGGTTGTTTGTTCTACGTGCTTTTCACCGCCCCATAGCCCACGGCCGCCCTCTTCTCGTCATCCGTCAGGAACTCCGCCTTCCCGACTCTCGCCCACAGCGCCTCGCGGTCGGCGGCCAGCGCCTCGACCTGATCCAGATCATGGGTGAGCCGGAGGGAGCCCGAACACAGAAACCCCGTCATCGCCTCGGCCACGCGGCTCGCCATGGGCAGCACGGTCTGCCGCCAGAAGCTGCGGTTCGCCTCCATGAAATTGGCGAAGGTATTGTCGCCCGGAATGCCGAGCAGCATCGGAGGCACTCCGAATGCCAGCGCGATCTCCCGCGCCGCGCCATCCTTTGCCGCGCTGAATTCCATGTCCTTGGGCGAATAGCCCATCTCCTTCCAGTCGAGGCCGCCTTCCAGAACCATCGGCCTTCCGGCGTTGGAGGCGCCCTGGTAGCTCTCCTCCAGCTCCTTCTTCAGCCGCTCGAACTGCTCCACCGTCAGATGCCCGTCGCCCGAGGCGTAAACCAGCGCGCCGGAAGGCCGGGCCGAATTGTCGAGCATCGCCTTGTTCCAGCCGGAGGCCGCATTGTGCGTGTCGACCGCCGGCTGCGCGGCTTCGAGCGGCGACATGCCGTAATGGTCGTTCAGCGGGTTGAACAGCCGGAGCTGCAGCACGTTCTCGCGCGGCAGCCGCACCGATTGTCCGTTGACGGAGTAATCATAGGCCTCCGCCCAGCCGTTGTCGGACGCCACCGCCCTCATCCTGTCCGGCCGCAGCGCATGCAGCTCGCGCGGCAGCCCGTCGATCTCCACCTTCTCCACATAGGCATTGCCCGCCACCAGCAGGAAGCCATGGAGCTGCTCGCCGAACTCCCGCCCCGGCTGGCCGGGGTTGGGGCGCCTCAGCAGGTCGAGCAGCGGATGCGCGCCGATCTCGCGGTCACCTTCATAGAGCAGCCAGGGCAGCGAGCCCGCCGCCTCCGCGATCATGCGCACGCAGCGATAGCCGATGGCATTCGATGCGAACCCCTCCTGCGCAAGCGCCGCGTAATTCCGCGGCGTCCACCGCGGCCGCCCCGCCTGATGCAGCGCGATCAGGGGCGCCGTGGCGGAGCGCTTGGTTTCGGTGGCGAAGAAACGTTTTACTTTGTCGAACATACTCACCTCACAATCCCAACGGTCGTCATCCCGGCGAAGGCCGGGATCCAGCTTTCTTTCCGCATGGTCGACGCCCAAAGCTGGACCCCGGCCTTCGCCGGGGTGACGGCATCGAGGGTTGAAATGGAAACCTAAACCACCCGCACCCGCGGCTCCGCCTGCCGCCTGAGCATCAGGTCGCTCACCGCCCAGACCAGCGCGTCGAGCCGGTCGGGGCTCTTCATGCCTTCGCCCAGCGCGCTGCACATCTCGTCCTCCAGTTCGGGGAAGGCCCCCGCATGCCGCACCCGGCCCTGCTCGTACAGGGCGGCCACCGGCTCCGCGCGGGCATGTTTCCCGCGCGTTGCGTGCACGGCGCGGAAGGACAATGTCCCGTCCACCTCGCGCATCACGGCCTCCACCATGGCGCCGCCCTGGTTCACCTCCGCCACCACGCGGCTTGCCTTGCGCGCATGGTACAAGGCCACCGCCCGCTCCGCCCACTGGATGGGCTTGGCCCGCTCCAGCGAATGGTCGTCCAGCACATAGGCGACACCGTCGATCCCCAGTCCCACGCAGACGATCCCGCAGGCATTGGCCTTTTTCCCGTGGCCCGCCGGCGGGTCCACCGCCACCACCACGCGCTTCAGCTCGGGGGCCGCCTTCACGCGGCCGCCCTCGATCAGCGCGCGGCGGAACAGCGCATCCGGATCGTCCTCGATCAGCTCTCCGTTCAGCTCCTGCCGGCCGAGCCTGGTGCCGCCGTAACGCTCGGTCACACCGGCGAGGAAGCTCTTCGCCAGGTTCGTCGCATTGTCGAAGGTCGCCGTGTGCGTCACCGCCGTGGCGGGGTCGCCCAGCAACCTTTTCACCAGCGGCACGGGCCGCGGCGTGGTGGTGATCACCACGCGGGGGGCTTCGCCCAGGCGCAGCGCGAAGGCCAGCATGTCCCAGACCTGTTCGCCCAGCCGCCACTTGGCAAGCTCGTCGCACCAGGCCGCGTCGAACTGCGGGCCGCGCAGGCTCTCCGGCTCGTCCGCCGAGAACACCTGCGCCACCGCGCCGTTGGGCCAGGTGAGGAGCCGCTTCGACGGCTCATAGAGAGGCCGCTCCGCTTCCATGTGGACAGAGAGCAGCCCGGACTTTCCCTCGATCATCACGCTGCGCGCCTGATCGAGGGTGGGTCCGACGATGGCGATGCGCCGTGCCTGCGCCGTGCCGTTCGCCCAGTCCCCCAGCGCCTGCGCCTTCACCCATTCGGCCCCGGCGCGGGTCTTGCCCGCGCCGCGTCCGCCCAGGATCAGCCAGCTGCGCCAGTCGATTTCATCCGGCGGCAGCTGCTTGCCCAGCCGCCCCCACATCCGCCAGTCGCGGTTGATCCCCTTCACCTGGTGGATCGGCAGCGTCCGGCTCAGGCTGTCGAGGTCCGTCGGCTCGCAGTTCGCGCTGAAGTCCCTCAAGCTTGTCCGCAAGCGCCTCACGCTCCGCGTCATCAAAGCGCCTGTCGTGCTTGCGCCGGGCGGACCGCCGGGCGCGTTCCTTGCGTTCGAGTTCAAGAACCTTCTCCAGTGTTCTGACCAGCGTGTTCATCGCCCGGATGTCGCGTTCGCTCGTGGCGGCGTTCGCCTCCGCCGAAAGCGTCCCGATCTGGGCCTCGAATTCCGTCAGCCTCTGCTGCAGCAGCGCCTTGAAGCGGGCGAGCGTGGCCCTTGTGCCCTGCGCCCGCCTGCTCTGGGCGTGCGCATAGCCGCGCATCTTCCAGCCCTCGGCCCGCGCCCGCGCGGACAGCGCCTGCCGCGTGATCCCCGCATCCCTGGCGATGGCCGTCACCGCCTCGATGCCATTCTCGTACCGCTCCCGCACCCGCGCCCAAACGGCGGCGGGCGCCGGTTCATCACCGTCGCCGCTCATCTCTTCACCCATTTGTGGAGTATGCGCCTTTATACCCCAATGAGCGCGCGCTGTCAAGGACTATTTTCAGTTTCGAGGAATTTTCTTTTGTCCTTGAACCGTCACCGTCCCCCGCTAATCCAGTGCCATGGATATCCGCCAGCTTCAGTATCTCGCGGCCCTGGCGCGCGAAAAGCACTTCACTCGCGCCGCCCAGGCCTGCCACGTCACGCAGCCCACGCTGTCGGGCCGCATCCGCCAGCTGGAGCAGGAGCTGGGCGTTCCCATCGTCGAGCGCGGCCAGCGCTATATCGGGCTCACCCCCGAAGGCGAGCGCGTGCTGAAATGGGCTCATCTCATCCTCGACAACTGGCGGAGCCTCACGCAGGAGCTCGGCGCCATCCGCTCGCGGAAGGGCGAGCTGGCGGGCCGCCTTGTCCTCGGCGTCATCCCCTCGGCCCTGCCCAAGGTCTCGCTCCTCACCCGCGCCATGGAGCGGGAGCACCGCTCGGTGGAGTTCACCGTGCTCTCGCAATCCTCCGAGGAGATCCTGAGGAACCTGCACGAACACGCCATTGACGCCGGCATCACCTATCTCGACAACGAGCCGGTGGAGGGCCTGATGCGGCACCCGCTCTACGCGGAGCATTACTCGCTCTTCGTCGGCGCGAATTCTCCGTATACGGACAAAGAGTCGGTCACCTGGACCGAGGCCGCCCGCGAGCCGCTCTGCCTGCTCACGCCCAACATGCAGAACCGCCGCATCGTCGACCGGGCCTTCGCGCTGGCCAATGCCCACCCCTCGCCCCGGCTTGAGACCAATTCGATCATGAACCTCCTGGCCTCGGTCAAGTCCATGGGCCTCTCCTCGATCATGCCGGATTACTTCATCCACGTGCTGGGCAAGATCGACGGCGTGAAGGCGATTCCGCTCACCGATCCGAGGGTTGAGCACAAGGTGGGCCTTGTCGGCCTGCCGCGCGAGCCGCTCTCCCCCCTGGTCGCCGCCCTCTTCGCCGCCGCCCGGACGCTGAAGGCATAGGGCCGCGGGCGAAGCCGCTCATATGCCCCGCCTATGACCCCATAGCATCCGTCAATTGGAGTTTACACACGGCATGCGCCATAAAGGTGACATGTCCGGAAAAACCACCCTGCCCGACCAAACCCCGCGCGAGGCGACGGTCGCCCGGGAGATCGCCCTCCGTCACGGCAACCGCGCTGACGCGCTGCTGGAAATCCTGCATGATCTGCAGGAGCAGCTGGGCTTTGTTCCCGAGGCCGCCCTTCCGGCGCTGGCCAAATCGCTGAACCTGTCGCGCGCCGAGGTTCACGGGGTCGTCACCTTCTATCACGATTACCGCCGCGAGCCCGCCGGTCGCCACGTCATCAAGGTCTGCCGGGCCGAAGCCTGCCAGTCCATGGGGGCGAACGAGCTCGTCTCCATGATCGAGCGTTTCCTGAAGGTAAAGCTGGGCCAGACCACCGCCGATGGCGCGATCACGCTCGAGGCCGCCTATTGCCTCGGCAATTGCGCCCTTTCCCCCGCCGTGATGGTGGATGACAGGCTGATAGGTCGCGTGGACGCCGGGAAGTTCGAGAAGATCGCCGCGGAGTGCCGCTCATGAGCAAGGTCTTCGTTCCCCGTGATTCCGCCGCCCGCTCGGTCGGTGCCGACGAAGTGGCCGCGGCACTTGCCGCCGCTGGCCACCAGGTGATCCGCAATGGCTCCCGCGGCCTGCTGTTCCTCGAACCCCTCGTCGAGGTCGAGACCAGGGACGGCCGCATCGCCTATGGCCCGGTCACCGTCGAGGACGTGGCCTCGCTTCCCATCGCCACCGCGGGCGCGCACCGCCTGCGCCTCGGCAAGATCGAGGACCACCCCTATCTCAGGAATCAGGAGCGCCTCACCTTTGCGCGCTGCGGCATCACCGATCCGGTCTCCGTGCCGGATTACGTGGCCCACGGCGGCTTCGAGGGCCTGAACAAGGCGCTGGGCCTTGCAGGTTCAGCCGTCGTCGCTGAAGTCACCGGGTCAGGCTTGCGCGGCCGCGGCGGTGCTGGCTTCCCCACCGGCATCAAGTGGAAGACCGTGCTCGATGCACAGGCCGACCAGAAATATGTCTGCTGCAACGCCGACGAGGGCGACTCAGGCACCTTCGCCGACCGCATGGTGATGGAGGGCGACCCCCTCATGCTCATCGAGGGCATGACGATCGCCGCCCTCGCCGTCGGCGCCACGAAGGGCTTCATCTATATCCGCTCGGAATACCCCGATGCCATCGCCATCATGAAGGAGGCGATCGGCGCCGCGATTGCCGCGAACTGGCTCGGCGCCAATATTCAGGGTACGGACAAAAGCTTTTATCTTGAGGTCCGCCGCGGCGCGGGCTCCTATATCTGCGGCGAGGAGACCGCCATGCTCGAATCGCTTGAGGGCAAGCGCGGCACGGTGCGCCCCAAGCCGCCGATCCCGGCGCTGGAGGGCCTGTTCGGCAAGCCCACCGTCATCAACAACGTGCTGAGCTTCGCCGCCGTGCCCTTCATCCTCGCCCAGGGCGGCGCGGCCTACATGAATTACGGCATGGGCCGTTCGCGCGGCACCCTGCCCTTCCAGCTTGCCGGCAATATCAGGCAGGGCGGCCTGGTGGAGAAGGCCTTCGGCGTCACGCTGCGCGAGCTGGTCGAGGGTTTCGGCGGCGGCACCTTCACGGGCAAGCCCATCCGCGCCATCCAGGTCGGCGGCCCGCTCGGCGCCTACGTTCCGGCCTCGCAGCTCGACTTGGCCATGGATTACGAAACCCTCGCCGCAGCGGGGGCCATGGTCGGCCACGGCGGCATCGTGGTGTTCGACGAGACGGTGGACATGGCAGCCCAGGCGCGCTTCGCCATGGAATTCTGCGCGATTGAATCCTGCGGCAAATGCACGCCCTGCCGAATCGGCTCGACGCGCGGCGTCGAGGTGATCGACAAGATCGTGGCGGGCGAGGATCGTGACGCGAACCTCGAACTCCTCTCCGACCTCTGCCAGACCATGACGGACGGCTCGCTCTGCGCCATGGGGGGCCTGACCCCCATGCCGGTCATGAGCGCCATCAGGCATTTCCCCGAAGATTTCGACAAGCCGGCAGCGCTTGCCGCCGAATAAGGAGCCACACGGATGACCCTCATCAAGGAAACCGACTACGGCACTCCGCAAGCGGCCTCGGAGAAGATGGTCACGCTGGAGATCGACGGCCAGCAGATCACCGTGCCCGAGGGCACCTCGATCATGCGCGCCGCCATGGAGCTCGGCACCAAGGTCCCGAAGCTCTGCGCCACCGACATGCTGGACGCCTTCGGTTCCTGCCGCCTCTGCCTTGTCGAGATCGAGGGCCGCAAGGGCACGCCCGCCTCCTGCACCACGCCCGTCGCCCCGTGCATTAAAGTCCGTACACAGACGGATCGTCTCGCCAGGCTGCGCAGGGGCGTGATGGAGCTCTATATCTCCGACCACCCGCTGGACTGCCTCACCTGCGCCGCGAACGGCGACTGCGAATTGCAGGACATGGCCGGGGCCGTGGGCCTGCGCGAGGTGCGCTATGGTTACGAAGGCGACAACCACGTCTTCAGGAATCGCGCCGACGGTTCGCGGAACATCCGCTGGCAGCCCAAGGATGACTCCAACCCCTATTTCACCTTCGACCCGGCGAAGTGCATCGTCTGCTCGCGCTGTGTCAGGGCCTGCGAGGAGGTTCAGGGCACCTTCGCGCTCACCATCGACGGCCGCGGCTTCGACAGCCACGTCTCCGCCGGCATGGACGAAGGCTTTCTCGACTCCGAATGCGTTTCCTGCGGCGCCTGCGTGCAGGCCTGCCCGACGGCCACCCTCACCGAGAAGTCGGTGATCGGGATGGGCCAGCCGGAGCATTCCGTCGTCACCACCTGCGCCTATTGCGGCGTGGGCTGCTCCTTCAAGGCCGAGATGAAGGGCGACCAGGTCGTCCGCATGGTGCCTTACAAGGACGGCGGGGCGAATGAGGGCCACTCCTGCGTCAAGGGCCGTTTCGCCTGGGGCTACACCACCCACAAGGACCGCATCACCAGCCCGATGATCCGTGAACGGATCACCGATCCGTGGAGGGAAGTCTCCTGGGACGAGGCCATCGGCCATGCCGCGGCGCGCTTCAGGGCGATCCAGGAGAAATACGGCCGCACCTCGATCGGCGGCATCACCTCGTCGCGCTGCACCAACGAGGAAGTCTTCGCGGTGCAGAAGATGATCCGCGCGGCCTTCAGGAACAACAACGTCGACACCTGCGCCCGCGTTTGCCACTCGCCCACGGGCTACGGCCTGTCGCGCACCTTCGGCACCTCGGCCGGCACGCAGGACTTCAGGTCGGTCGACGAGGCCGACGTGCTGCTCCTGATCGGCGCCAACCCGACGGACGCGCACCCCGTCTTCGGCTCGCGCATGAAGCGGCGCATCCGGGCGGGCGCGAAACTCATCGTCGCCGACCCGCGCAAGATTGACCTGGTCGAGACGGCTCATGTGAAGGCCGCGCATCACCTGCAGCTGAGACCCGGCACGAACGTGGCGGTCATCAACGCGCTGGCGCATGTGATCATGACCGAGGGTCTCGAGAAGCGGGACTACATCAGGGAGCGCTGCGACGCGGCCGAGTTCGCCCGCTGGGAAGCCTTCATCCGCGAGGAGCGCAATTCGCCTGAGGCGCTGGAGCCGGTCACCGGCGTTCCCGCCGCTGAAGTCCGCGCCGCGGCCCGCCTCTTCGCCACGGGCGGCAATGGCGCGATCTATTACGGCCTCGGCGTCACCGAGCACAGCCAGGGCTCCACCATGGTCATGGGCATGGCCAACCTCGCCATGGCCACGGGCAATGTCGGGCGCAACGGGGTGGGCGTCAATCCGCTCCGTGGGCAGAACAATGTGCAGGGCTCCTGCGACATGGGCTCCTTCCCGCACGAGTTCTCGGGCTACCGCCATGTCGGCGACGACACGGTGCGCCGGATGTTCGAGACCGTCTGGCGGACAGCGCTCGACGGCGAACCGGGCCTGCGCATTCCCAACATGTTCGATGCCGCCATCGAGGGCAGCTACAAGGGGCTTTTCGTCCAGGGCGAGGATATCGCCCAGTCGGACCCGAACACCAGGCACGTCGACCGCGCGCTGGAGTCGATGGAGTGCGTGGTGGTGCAGGACCTGTTCCTGAACGAGACCGCCGCCTTCGCCCACGTGTTCCTGCCCGGCACGTCCTTCCTCGAGAAGGACGGCACCTTCACCAATGCCGAGCGCCGGATCAACCGTGTACGGATGGTCAAGGCGCCGCTGCAGGGCAAGCACGAGTGGCAGGCCGTGGCCGAGCTCGCCACCGCCATGGGCTATCCGATGCATTACAACGACGCCTCCGAGATCATGGACGAGATCGCCGCGCTCACCCCCACTTTCGCCGGCGTCTCCTTCGAGAAGCTGGACCTGCTGGGTTCCATCCAGTGGCCCTGCAACGATCGCGCGCCGGAGGGCACGCCGCTGATGCACATCGGCGGCTTCGTGCGCGGGCCCGGACGTTTCGTCGTCACCGAATTCGTTCCGACGGAGGAGCGCACCAGCCGCTCCTTCCCCCTGATCCTCACCACGGGGCGCATTCTGTCGCAATACAATGTCGGCGCCCAGACGCGGCGCACCGCGAATGTGGCCTGGCACACGGAAGACCTGCTCGACATCCACCCGCATGACGCCGAGCTGCGCGGCATCGAGGACGGCGCCATGGTGTCGGTCTCGAGCCGCGTCGGGGCCACGACGCTGCGCGCCCGGATTTCCGATCGCATGCCGCAGGGCGTGGTCTACACCACCTTCCATCACCCGGTGTCGGGCGCCAATGTGATCACCACCGAGAATTCGGACTGGGCCACCAACTGCCCCGAATACAAGGTGACGGCCGTTCAGGTGAGCCTCTCCAACCAGCCCTCCGGCTGGCGGAGGGAGTGGGAAGAACGCGAGGAAGAGAACAAGCGCATTGCCCCCATGGTCGCGGCAGAATGAGCAAGCTTCCTCCCACAACCTCTCCCGCGGAGCGGGAGAGGACGATCCTTGCGCGGCAAGGATCAGGTGAGGGGCAGTGATGAACGCGCCGCTCACGTCCCCTCGCCGGCCCGCCGCGCGGGCGTCCTCTTCCGCCTTGCGGGAGGGGGTGGCGCCGCGCACGTCCGTTCCCGCCCACGGCATCCTCCACACGCTGGCGGGCGACGAGGCAACCGTCTGGCAGGTGCCGGAGGAAGTGCCACTCGCCATTCAGTTCAATTCGCAGAACTATGCCGTGATGATGGGCACGCCCGCCGACTTCGAGGACTTCGCGGTGGGCTTCGCCATCGCCGAGGGGATCGTCGCGAAGGCCTCCGATGTCACCGCCGTCCTCGTGCTCCCGTCCGGGCAGGGCTTTGCGGTCGACCTTTGCGCGCCGGAGGACAAGATCAACCGCGCCCGCATGGCGAAGCGCGGCATCGAGGGCCGCACCGGCTGCGGCCTCTGCGGCATCGAGGACATGAGAGACGCGGTCCGCATGCCGTCTTCAGCGCTTCCCGCCGTGGACCTCCGCCCAGAGGCGGTGGCCCGCGCCTATGAGCAGCTGCCGGCCCACCAGCCGATGAGCCGGGTGAACCGCACGGTGCACGCCGCCGCCTGGTGCTCCGTGGACGGAGAAATCCGCCTGAGCCGCGAGGACGTGGGCCGCCACACCGCGCTGGACAAGCTGATCGGCGCGCTGGCCCGCGGGCAGGCTGACCCCGCGCGGGGCTTCGTGCTGATGTCCAGCCGCTGCAGCTTCGAATTGGTGCAGAAATGCGCCCTTGCGGGGATAGGCGCGCTCGCCACCGTCTCCGCGCCCACCGCGCTTGCGCTGTCGCTGGCGCGGCAGGCGCGGCTCAAACTGGCCGCACTCGCAAGCCGCGGCGTCATGATCTTCGAGAGGGACTGAACATGCAGCAGCACGACATGCTCCGGATGGCGAACCAGATCGCCGCCTTCTTCAACGGCTCCGGCCCCGAGCTGGCGGTGAAGGACGCCGCCGAGCACATCAACAAGTTCTGGGACCCCCACATGCGCGCCGCGCTGGTGGCCCACCTCGACAAGGGCGGCGAGGGCCTCGACCCGACGATCGTCAAGGCCGCCGGTTTGATCAGGCGACCGAAGACGGTCAATGCCTGATCCTGCAATCTCATCCAAACACTCATCATGCCCGGGCCCGTCCCGGGCATCCTTTTGCCGCCGCCCGAAAAGGATCGCCGGGTCGCGCCCGGCGATGATGACTTTGAGAAAGGCGTGGGGCTACCCCACCACCCGCCTCCTTGCCTTCGGCAGCCGCCACAGGTGGTCCACCAGTTCCCCGACCGCGATCCCCTCTTCCGAATAGGCTTCGCCAGCCACGGCGATCCCCGCCTCGGTCACCGTCTCCCGCGTGCCGGAGACCAGCGGGTGCCACCACGGCAGCGGCTTTCCCTCGTCCAGCAGGCGGTAGGCGCAGGTGGCGGGCAGCCAGCCGAGCGAGCCCACATTCTCCGGCGTCAGCTGCACGCAATCGGGCACCTTGGCCTGGCGGTTGGGGTAGTCGGTGCAGCGGCAGGTGGCGAGATCGAGCAGCTTGCAGGCGGCGCGGGTATAGAGGAACCGGCCCGTATCCTCGTCCTCCAGCTTGTTCAGGCAGCAGCGGCCGCAGCCGTCGCACAGCTGTTCCCACTCCCCGCGGCTCATTTCGGCGAGGGACTTGATCTTCCAGAAGGGGCGGGGCTCGGTCATGACGCCCAATGGCATGCAATCCAAACGAAAAGTCAACCTTGTGCGGGCATGGTGGAGGGCCGGTTGGCGGCGTTCGGGCCTGGCGCGTTTTCGTCACAATCGCAGCTTAAGCGGCGGCGAGCTCGGGATGGGGTTGAGGCGTGTCGAATATTCCATCGCATAAATCCCTGTGGGGGCGGCTCTGGCGGGCCGACGGCGCCGTCAGCACGGCCGTATTCGAGACCTGGGATTTTGTCAGGCGCGCCCATTCGGCCTATGCGAATTTTCTCGAACGCTTCCGCCTCCGGGGCCCGAAGCGTCTTTTCATCGATCTGCTGGATGACGGCGCCACCTTCGGCGTCGTTTTCTGCTTCCTGCTGCTGGCCTATGCCCTGCCCCCTTTCTCCGGCACGGGCGACGTGTGGAACCGCGGCCGCGAATATGCCGTCACCTTCACCACGGCGGATGGCGAGATCATCGGCCGCCGCGGCATCCGCCAGGACGACGCGATCCCGCTCACCGACATTCCGCCGCACATGATCAAGGCCGTTCTCGCCACCGAGGACGCCCGCTTCTTCGAGCATTTCGGCGTCGATGTGATCGGCACCCTGCGCGCCATCGTGCAGAATGCGCGCGCCAACAACGTGGTGCAGGGCGGGTCCTCGCTCACCCAGCAGGTGGCGAAGAACCTGTTCCTCAGCCCGGAGCGCACCATCCGCCGCAAGGTGCACGAGGCCTTCCTGTCGCTGTGGCTGGAGGCGCGGCTCACCAAGCAGGAAATCCTCAAGCTCTATCTCGACCGCTCCTATCTCGGCGGCGGAAACTACGGCATCGAGGCGGCGTCCCAGTTCTATTTCGGCAAGTCGGTGCGCGACGTCACGCTGCCCGAGGCGGCGATGCTGGCCGGCCTGTTCAAGGCGCCCACCAAATATGCGCCCCACCAGAACCTGGAGCTCGCCCGCGCCCGCGCCAACACGGTGCTCTACCGCATGCTGGACGCGGGCTTCATCACGCAGGGAGAACTCCTCGAGGCGCGGCGCGAGCCTGCAACGCCCATCGAGCAGAAGATTTCCGACAGCCCCAACTGGTTCCTCGACCAGGCCTATCGCGACACCATGTCGGTTATCGACGCCAAGGGCCTCACCGGCGATTTCGTGCTCGAGGTGAAGACCACTGTCAACCTGCCCCTCCAGACGGCGGCCCAGAACATTGTCAAGGAGGAAGTGGCGGCCAACAGCGAGCAATATCGCGTGACGCAGGGAGCGGCGGTGGTGATGGCGCCGGATGGCGCGGTGCGCGCCATCGTCGGCGGCGTCGACTATGAGGCGAGCCAGTTCAGCCGCGCCACCGATGCGCTGCGCCAGTCGGGTTCCTCCTTCAAGCCCTTCGTCTACATGGCGGCCCTGCTCAAGGGCTACAAGCCGTCCGACACCATCATCGACGGGCCGGTGTCGGTGGGCAACTGGGCGCCGCGCAACTACACCGGAAAATATGCCGGCCGCACCACGCTGCTCGATGCCCTCGCGCATTCCTACAATTCCGTGCCGGTGAAGCTGATGCTGGACATCGACCGGCCCGCGATCATCGAGACGGCGCATCTTGCCGGCATCAGGGGCGGAATCGAAACCCTGGCGTCCATGGTGCTGGGCACCAGCGCGCTGTCGCTCATCGACCTCACATCCGGCTATCTTTCCTTCGCCTCCGGCGGTCTGGCGGCCCGGCCCTATACGGTTCTCGAGATCCGCCGCTCCAACGGAGACGTGCTCTACGAACGCGGCAAGGACCCGGACGCAGCGCCCAGGCGCGTCTTCCCGGAGAACAAGGTGGCGGAGCTCAACACCATGCTCAACGCCGTGGTGAAGCAGGGCACGGGCAAGCGCGCCGACCTGGCCTTCGAGCCCACCGCCGGCAAGACCGGCACCAACCAGGGCTATCGCGACGCCTGGTTCATCGGCTTCACCGGCAACAATGTGGCGGGAGTCTGGCTCGGCAACGATGACTTCACGCCGATGAATGAAGTGACGGGCGGCCTCCTTCCCGCGCCGGTCTGGAAGCGCATCATGATGGAGGCAGAGCGCGGGCTGACGCCGGCGGGTTTTGCCGGCGTGCCCTATGACGGGTCCTATGCGCTGGCCGCCGCCGGGCCGCCGCAGCCCGTGGCCCCCGAGGCAGTGAGCGATGAAACCGACCAGGCGCAGGGGGCGGACACCGACACCCAGCAGGCCGCGGCCGGCACGGGCGATGTCAATGGCGTGCTGAACGGCATGTTCGACCTGTTCGAGACCACGCCCCCGGTGCACCCCGCCGTTGTCGCCGCGGCGAAGGCGGCGCCGAAGAGGCAGGAGGCTCTCGTGCTGCCCAAGGCCAATGTCGATGACTCCCCCGGCCCGAAAAGGAAGAGCAGCTTCATCGACCAGATTTTCGGCGGCGGCGCGGAGGGTCCAGTCCAGGCAATGCCCGAAGAGCCCAGGAAACAGAAAAAGAAGAAAAAGAAAAAAACTCTCTTCGACAGCATCTTCTGAGCATGATCTGATCGGGCATGCTGCGGTTCATCTGGTCCACCATCTATGTCGCAGTCGGCGTCGCCGCCGGGTGCGCCAGCGCCTTCGCGCTGATCCAGCGGGCGGGCTTGGAGCCCCCAGACCCGGGCATGCCGTGGCAGAGCCGTGCCGCCGCGCTGGCCGGCCCCAACGCCTTTTACGTCCGCGCGCACTATCTGCTCGAAGGCCGCCTGCCGCCCGCCCCCAGCCAGCTGGGCGAGGCCACGGCGGACACCGACAGCGACGGCCGCCCGCTCACCGGCGGCTGCAGTTACCTCATCGCGTCCACTGGCCCGCTGCCGCGCTGGTGGAGCCTCGGCGTCGTCGAGCCGGCGGGCATGGTGCCCGCACCCCGCGCCGCGGCGGCCAAAGATGCCACGCTGCAGACCACGGCGGACAGCGACACCGCGGTGCATGAGGCCGACGGCAGCGTCACGGTCGCCGCCGCCAGCCGCCCGCAGCCCGGCAACTGGCTGAAGCTGCCCGACCGGCGCAACTTCACGCTGATCTATTCGGCCTTGCCCTCGGGGCCCAAGCCGCTGGACCCGCCCTTCGCCATCAAGCGGGGGCCCTGCTTATGAGAAAGCACCTTTACTGGCTGCTGGTGGCGGCAGTGGCCGGGGTGGCGGCGCACTCCGCCTTCGCGCTCTTCGTGCCGGCCTGGTGGTTCTCGCGCGAGGTGCGTGAGCTGGCGGATGCGCATGGCAGGAACAGCTTCTTCATTCTTTCGCCCGGGGAACAGGCGAGGCTGTTTCCGGGCCTGCCGCGCTTTGGCGTCACGGGCGTCTGCGTCTTCGACGTGGCCAAGGGCAACGTGACCTTCGCCGCCGAACTGCCGGACGGCTTCTGGATCACCACCATCTACACCGACAAGGCGGAGGCCATCTATTCGGTGAACAACCGCCAGTCCGGCGCCAACAGCTTCACGGTCAGCCTGTCGCGGGCGCCGGGCCTCATCGAGCAGATCCTCAAGTCCACCGAGAAGGAAGCGGCCGACGGGACCGACTCGGGCTGGACCGTAACCTCGCCCGAACCGCGCGGGCTTGCCGTGGTGTGGTATCCCACCCCGGAAATCGGCCTGCGCGATCTCGCGGCCAGACAGGTGGCCCGGTCACGCTGCGCGGCGGGGCCGGCGGGGGAGAGCTGACGGCGGAGAATGGGGCGAAGGCCATGGCCCATGATCCGTTCAGGCGGAATCGCCTGGACGTAACATGCGCCATATAAAAAAACTTCAGCATGATCTTATCGCAAAAGCGGTTCCACTTTTGCGGATCGTGCTCCGGGCCCCAAGGCTTTCACCAGAAATCGACGTCCATCCGCGCATTGGACACATGGCCCGAGCGCGCCTGTGGCAGGCGTTCGGCGAGGTCGTACATGCGCTCGACGCGCACGCCGGTGAAGATCAGCACCTCCGCGCTCGCGCCCGCCGCGCCGCCGCGCGGCGGGCGCGCCCGGTCAAGCGGGAAATCGATGATGGCGGCTGTTCGACGGGCTGGCATTTCGTGAACCTTCGCGTTGCGGACGACTCCATGCGCCCAAACTTGCGCAACATGGTTAACAAGCCCTTAAGCGCCTGTGTCGAGTCCCGCCGTGCCCTTGGTGTCCTCCACCTCGACGATCCACAGGTCGGGATCGAAGCGCATGCGGCGTTGGAGCAGCGCCATGGCGTCTGCCGCCGACTGCGGCGGCGCGATCTCCGCGATCCAGCGCCGCTCGCCGGTTTCGTCACAGGCCCCGCCCGGGGCGGGCCCCAGCATGTGGCATGTGCCGTCGAGATGATTGACAATGACATGCACAGCGCCCGCTTCCTCGGCGCCCTTCTTCACCACCGCGCCGAAGATCCCCTGCACCATGCAGCGGCGCAGGAAGGCGGACACCCAGATCGCGGATTTGAGCCGCAACGCGTTACGGCGCCGCCGCGCCGGAACCGGCCTCGGCCTCGCCACTCAGCTTGTCGAGTTCGGCGATGAGTTCGCCGCTCACCTCGCCGGTTTCGCCGAGCTTGTGGTCGCGCTGGAAGGCGATGATCGCATCGCGTGTTTCGCGCGTCAGCCCGCCGTTGATTTCGCCGGGGCTGTAACCAAGGTCGGCAAGTCCGGTCTGCACGCGGCGGATGGCGGCGCGCTGCTCGGCATCTGGCGCGGCCGCCACCGTGCCGGTGAACAGCGAGGCCTCGGACACCTCGCGGGTGAAGCGGATGTGCTCGGCCAGGCCGCCCGAGGGCTGGCCGTCAGCCGTGAGGCCCATCGCCCGCTGATAGGCAGCGATCGCCTGCCGCGTTTTGCGGCCATTCACGCCATCGACGGAGCCCTTGTAATAACCCGCCCACAGCAGCTCGCGCTGCACAGCCTCGACCACGGGGTCGAACTTCAGCTGAATGGTGCGTCCGCCCGGGGGCGCGATGTCGCCAGCCGCATCCGCGGCGGGATCGATGGAAGCCTGCGCGGCGCGGCCCGCGGCATTCTGCCCGAACAGGGCATTGCCGGCGATTGCGGCAGACATGACGGCGGACAGGCTCCAGGCGGCGAGGGGCACGATCCTCAATCCGCGGCCCTGCTTTTCCATCATCTCACGCATGACGCCGGCCTGGCTTCACTTTTGATCCTGTTTGTTCCCGTAAGCTCAGAACTTGCACCCGGCGAGGTTAACGCGGCCTTTCCGGCGGGGGCGTCGCGGAACACGTTTTAACGCAATATAAGCCCAGTCCCTTCAACCGCCGTCAACACTCCGGTTATAAATCAGCAGGAAAACGGGAGAACGGGCCGGGGATGCGGGTTGTCCGAACGATCGTCTTGCTGGGGGCGGCGGGGCTGCTGCTGCCCTCGCCGCCGGAAGAGCTGGCAAAAGGGCCCGATCCCGATCAGCCCTCCACCATCGATATGCTGTCGTCCGCCGGTTCCGCGGCCTCCGATGCCTGGTCCTTCTGCAGCCGCCAGCCGGATGTCTGCGCGGTGGCCGGCTATCTGGGATCCAAGCTGCAGGGCAAGCTGCTCTACTCCGCCTCGTTGCTGTGGGGCTGGGCCTGGGATGGCGGCAAGGGTGGCCCGCGGCTCTCGGGTCCATCCGCCGCGATCACCGTCGAGGGCGATTTTCCGCCGCCGTCCGGCAATGCTTCCGGTGGCCGGTCGACGCTGGGCCTCGACGATCTCGTGCCGCCATGGCGGGGGCCCGCGCAAGAAGGTTGAGCTTCCGCCTTCCGCGGCCTATCTCAGTCGCCATGCAACCGGGAAAGCCCCAAGCCTTGACTGCCATCGATGACCTTCTGGCCGACTTCGACGTCATGGACGACTGGGAGGACCGCTATCGCCATGTGATCGAGCTTGGCCGCGAGCTTGCCCCGCTGCCCGGCGCCGACCGCACCGCGGAAAACAAGGTCAAGGGCTGCGCCAGCCAGGTGTGGATCGCCACCGCCGTCAGTGGCGCCGGGGACGATCCCGTCCTGGCCTTCCGGGGCGACAGCGATGCGCTGATCGTCAAGGGCCTCATCGCAATCGCCTTCATGATCTATTCGGGCAAGACCGCGCGGGACATTCTTGCCACCGATGCAGGCGAGATCCTGGGCAAGCTGGGCCTTTCGGGCCACCTCACCCAGCAGCGCTCCAACGGATTCGCCTCGATGATCGGGCGCATCAAGGCCGATGCGCAGGCCGCCCTTCACGGCTGACGTCCGCCGTTGAGCGACGGCTTGTAACCGTCGAGCCCCCATCCGGCGATGCCGTCGCGCCGCACCGCCCCGGCCAGGCCATAGTGGCGGGCGAGCGCGTTGAGGGCGAGGCCCAGCACGGCGCGGCCGCTGCGGGCGGGAAGCCGCAGCACGCGCTCCGCCTGCTCGATGCCGGCCGAAAGGCAGCACACCTGCGCGAGGATCGAGGCCAGCTCGGGGCCCACGCTGTCGATTGCGGCGTGATAGCGCCGGCGGGCGGCCATGGCCTCGTCGCTCATATCGGCGGCAACATTGCCGCAACGGCTTCCCGCACCGGCGAGGTCCCAGTTCAGCGTGGTGCGCCGCGCCAGAAGGGCGCGCTCGAAATCGGCGCGCAGCCGCTCGCCCGCGAGGAACTGCGCCTCCGAAATCAGCGGCTTGCCGTCCTTGCCGCGGCGCGCGCGCAGCCAGGTAAGCGGGCTTTCGGCATCGTTGAACAGCGGGGCGGCGGCGGATGTCTCACGGGTTTCACGGGTCTCACGGGTCTCACGGGTCTCACGCATGGCGGCTTCCTCCTCACAAGGCCTTCAATATGGTGGAGAACAAAACAGGAATCAATACCCGTTTTGATTGATTTCCTATGTGCTTGAATTCCCACGCACGCGGCCGGCGGACGGGGCGGGGATCAGCCTGTGCCGGCCTGGCGCTGCTCGTCCTCGAGGCCGGAGAGGAAATAATCGATGCCGAGTATCATGCGGATGCCCGCGCCGCAGGGCGCGGCCAGAGGCAGGCGCACCCAGTATTGCACCAGGTGCTCCTTGTTCACCCGGGGCCCGCGCACGATGCCCTGGGTGGGCTTGCCATCGACCGCCGTGTGGCGGTAGGCCGTCATCCAGTAGTCGCGCTTGGGTCCGAGGTCGAGATCGTCGATGTGCAGGCCGGTGATCTCGCGGTCGAACACATCGCGCAGCCTGGTGCCCGCCAGACGCACGCGCGAGGTTTCAAGCGAGGGGCCGACCTCGATCAGGCTGATATAAGGCAGCAGCCGCGGAATGTCGGCGGGATTGATGTCGGCCCTTGTGGGAAGCGTTCCCGGCCCGGCGCGTGACAGCCAGTAGTCATAAAGCTGGCGCTGTTCGGGCACCACCAGCTGTGCCCTGAACGCGATGTTGACCGAACCCATTGCCGCCGCCGCCCCTTGCGAATCGATGCCCCGCCCGAACGACTCATTTATGAATCGTGAATGGCCGATCCGCAAGAGTCGGCCAGAATGAAATCTCAGGGCTTGCGGCTCAGCGCGCTTTGTTGCGCTGGCCGAGCCCCATGGTCTTGGCGAGCCTGGAGCGGGAGGTGGCGTAGTTCGGGGCCACCATGGGATAATCCGCGGGCAGGTTCCACTTCTCGCGGTACTGCTCGGGCGTGAGGTTGAAATGGGTCCGCAAATGGCGCTTCAGCGATTTGAACTTCTTGCCGTCCTCGAGGCAGACGAGATAGTCCGGCGTGATGGACTTCTTCACGCTCACCGGGGGCCTTGCTTCACTGGCGTCCTGCCTTCGCGGCGGCGGTCCCGCCGCCTGTTCCAGCGCCTTGTGAACCTCGGTTATGAGCTTCGGCAGGTCCGCCTGCTCGACCGTGTTTCGACCGACATAGGCCGCCACGATCTGCGAGGCGAGTTCGATGAGCGTGGGCTTGGTGTCCATCCGCGGCGGGTTTCCCTTGAAGAGCCGCCTCTGTTTAGGCGAGCGGCGCGGCTTCAACAAGGCCCGGCCCGCTCACCGCCGCATAGGGCCCGGCCTTGCGGACGAACCAGTCCCAATAGACCAGAAGCACGCGCGCCTTGGTGGAGGACAGCGAGTCGAACACCGCCTTCAGCTCTTCGGGCGGACGGTCCTGGCGCAGCGGACCGCCGGACTGCCGCAGCCGGTCGAGCACGCCGTCGCAATGCGCGCGGCCGAGGCCAAGCGCCTTCAGCAGCACCACCAGCGCCTCGCCCTCTTCATCCGCGAGGATGCGCCCGGCCGTTTCCGCCGCCACCCCCGTGAGGGTGGAGAGGGGGACGGCCGCATCGCCAGGCCGGCCGGCGAAAAACGGTTCGAGCGCCGCATCGACGTCGGCCTGCGCCGGAATGCCCGCCGCTCCGCCCGCGCCCGCCGCCAGCGCGATCGCCAGCAGGCGCGAGAGCGCGGCGGAATCCGACAGAAAGCGCGACATGATCACCCGGCGCAGCTCCGGCGGCAGCCGCCACAGCAGGTCGAGCGCCACCGCCAGCGGCAGGTCCGCGCGCAGCGCCAGCGGCGCCTGCAGGGCCGGGTGCTGGCCCGCCATCTGCGACAGATGGAAGAAGGACTCGAACGACAGTTCGGCGTCCGGGTTGCGCAGCAGCGCCAACAGGCTCAACAGGTCGCCCGCCTGCACCAGGCGGGCGGCCACCGCGCGCGGAACGCTGCGCCGCCGCGCGAGCAGCCGAAGGCGGTCCGAATCGGCGTCGCGGCCGGCCTCCACCAGGTCCTCCGGGGCAAGGTTTTGCGCGCGCTCCAGAACCACGCCGCCGACTTCGAGACGCGGATCGCCAAGCAGGCGGGAGACGAGCAGCGGCGGGGGCCGGTCCATCGCCGCGATGCGCTCCGCCAGCATGGCGACGTCGGCGGCGGAGAGGCGCGGCAGCAGCAGCAGCAGCGTATCCCCCGCCATAGCGCGCTCCTGCGGCGAAAGGTCCGTTGCGCCCCACATGATGTCGAGCAATGCGGTGGCCGCCTCGCCCGTTTCGGGTGCTGCGGCGGCGGGCGGCGCAATGGCAAGCAGCGCCGGAACGGGGCGAGGCGCAGCCGCTTGCCGCGCCGGAACGGGTGCCGGCTCCGGCTGCGCGGTGCGGCGCAGCCTGGCCGCGAGCAGCCGGAAGGACTGCGCCGTGCCGCGGTGCGGAAGCAGTTCTCCGGCAGGCATGGGCTCGTGTGGCTGCATCTTGTCCTCTTCCCGCAGCAGGCGCAGGGATGGTTGAGGATTTGATTAAAGCCGGAGTGTCCGGGTCGTAGCCGGGGCGGGCACGGCGCGCCGTGCTTAACGCAATCCTTCACCAGATTGCGAAGCGCCCGGCGGCGCTTCACATTTCGGCGCCAATCCTCCACATTGGGGTTGGAAAGAGAGACACAAATGAGCAAATTCGAAAAATCCGAAGCCGACTGGCGGCAGTCCCTGTCGCCCGAGGCCTACCGTGTGCTTCGCGAGCACGGCACGGAAAGGGCCGGCACCAGCCCTCTCAATTCGGAAAAGCGCAAGGGCGTGTTCCACTGCGCCGGTTGCGGAAAGCCGCTGTTCGCCTCCAGCGCCAAATATGAGTCGGGCACCGGCTGGCCCAGTTTCTTCGCGCCGATCGCGGAGGATGCGGTTGGCGCCTCCGAGGACCGGTCCTGGTTCATGCGCCGGACGGAAGTGCATTGCGCCAATTGCGGCGGGCACCTGGGCCATGTCTTCCCTGACGGGCCGCAGCCCACGGGCCTGCGCTATTGCATGAACGGTGTCGCCATGAATTTCGAGCCGGAAGGGAAAGCCTGAACATGGCCGATATCCCGAAGCCGCCGCGGGCGCAAAAGCGCCCGCGCGCCGAAACCTGGCACGGCCATGAGAAGCGCGACGACTATCACTGGCTGAAGGCCCCGAACTGGCAGGAGGTGATGCACGACCCCTCCCTGCTGCCCGCCGAAATCCGCGCCTTCCTCGAGGGCGAGAACGCCTATCACGAGGCCGTCATGGCCGGCACGAAGGCGCTGCAGGAAACGCTGTTCGCCGAACTCAAGGGCCGCATCAGGGAGGACGACTCCTCGGCGCCTGCCCCCGATGGCGCGTGGGAGTATTATTCGCGCTACGTCACGGGCGGCCAGCACCCGCTCTATTGCCGCAAGCCGCGCGGCAAGGACGGACCGGAGCAGATCCTCCTCGACGGCAACGCGCTGGCGAAGGACCGCGGCTACTTCCGCTTCGGCGGCATCGACCTGTCGCCCGGCCAGAACCTCATCGCCTGGTCCTTCGACGGCAATGGCTCGGAGTTCTACGAGCTCCGCCTGCGCGATGCGGCAACCGGCGCCGGGCACAAGGACGTGCTGGAGAACACCACGGGCGAAGCCACCTGGGCCGCCGACGGCGGGAGCTTCTTCTATACGCTCCAGGACGACAACCACCGACCGCTGAAAACCTTCCGTCATATTCTGGGTACGGAGCAATCGGCCGATGCGCTGGTCCACGAGGAGAAGGACGCCGGCAAGTTCACCGGCGTGGGCATGACCAGTTCGGAACAGTGGATCACCATCGATATCCACGACCATGACACCTCCGAGATCTGGCTGATCGACGCCAAGAAGCCCGATGAAAAGCCGCGCCTCGTGGCGCCGCGCGCCGAAGGCATCGAATATGACATCGAGCACCGGGCCGACCAGTTCATCATCCGCACCAATGAGGGCGGTGCCGAGGACTACAAGCTCGTCACCGCGCCCGTGTCGGATCCGCGCAGGGAGAACTGGCGGGACCTGATCCCCCACCGGCCCGGCGTCTTCATCGTCTCCTATATCGTGCTGAAGGACTGGCTCGTGCGCATGGAGCGCGAGAACGCCTTGCCGCGCATCGTCGTGCGCAACATGGAGACGGGCGAGGAACACGCCATCGCCTTCGACGAGGAGGCCTATTCGCTTGGCTTCGGCGAGATGCGCGAGTTCGACACCGGCACGCTGCGCTTCATCTATTCATCCCCCACCACGCCGGCACAGGTCTTTGACTATGACATGAAGACGAGAACCCGCGTGCTGCGGAAGACGCAAGAGGTGCCGAGCGGCCATGACCCGTCGCAATACGTCACCCGCCGCCTGATGGCCCCCGCCCATGACGGCGAGACGATCCCCGTCACCCTGCTTTACCGCAAGGGCACGAAGCTCGACGGCTCCGCTCCCCTCTGGCTTTATGGATATGGCTCCTATGGCATCTCGCTGCCGGCGGGCTTCAACACCAACATCCTGTCGCTGGTGGACCGCGGCTTCATCCATGCCACCGCGCATATTCGCGGCGGGCAGGAGAAGGGCCGCCGCTGGTACAAGACCGGCAAGATGGATATGAAGCAGAACACTTTCCGCGACTTCATCTCCTGCGCCGAGTTCCTCGCGCGCGAAGGCTTCACGCGGAAAGGAAACATCGTGGCGCAGGGCGGCTCCGCCGGCGGCATGCTGATGGGGGCCGTGGCCAACATGGCGCCCGAGCTGTTCCGCGGCATCATCGCGGAAGTTCCCTTCGTCGATGTGCTCACCACCATGCTGGACGACACGCTGCCGCTGACGCCTCCCGAATGGCCCGAGTGGGGAAACCCCATCGAGTCGAAGGAGGCCTATGAAAACATCATGGCCTATTCTCCCTATGACCGGGTCGAGGCCAGGGCCTACCCGAACATCCTTGCGGTCGGCGGCCTCACCGACCCGCGCGTCACCTACTGGGAGCCCGCCAAATGGGTGGCGAAGCTCCGTGAACTGAAGACCGACGACAACTTGCTTCTGTTGAAGACCAACATGGGAGCGGGCCACGGCGGCGCGTCGGGCCGTTTCGACAGGCTGAGGGAGGTGGCCTTCGTCCATGCCTTCGGGCTCAAGGTGGCGGGATTGACCGATGCTCGTTGAAGCCGCGAAGTCCACCCTGCTCCTCGTCGACATGCAGGAGCGCCTTCTGCCCGCAATGTCCGGGGGTGCGGAGGCGGAGGCGCGCTGCGCCATCCTGCTCAAGGCGGCCAGGGCGCTTGGCGTGCCCGTCACCGTCTCCGAGCAATATCCCAGGGGCCTTGGCCGCACCGTGCCAGGTCTTTCGGAGGAGGCCGGCAATGCGCCGGTCTTCGAGAAGACGTCCTTCTCCTGCTGGCGCGACCAGGGCCTGAAGGACCACCTGATCGTGCACCACGAGGCAGGCCGGCCGCTCGTCATCCTCGCGGGAATCGAGGCCCATGTCTGCGTCATGCAGACGGCGGCGGACCTTGCGGCCGCGGGCTTCGGCGTGCTGGCGGTGGCCGATGCCATGGCCTCGCGCGCGCCGGCCTCCCAGACCCTGGCGCTGAAGCGCATGCGCCAGCACGGGGTGCAGGTGGTGAATACCGAAATGGTGGTGTTCGAGCTTCTGGGCCGGGCCGGGACGGCGGAGTTCAAGGCCCTGTCGGCGCTTGTGCGCTGAGCGCAAAGCCATGGGTCAATGGGTCATTTCGCCGAATTGACAAGTCCGCGCCACATTGCTCATTAGGACCTGATCCAGGGGAGTTTTTCATGGCCACCGCCGAATTCAATTGGGAAGACCCGCTCGACCTCGAATCCCAGCTCACCGGCGAGGAACGCATGATCCGCGACGCCGCCCGCGCCTTCGCGCAGGACAAGCTCGGCCCCAGGGTCAAGTCCGCCTTCCGCGAGGAGCGCTTCGACCGCGAGATCATGAACGAGATGGGCGAGATGGGCTTCCTCGGCGTGATGACCTCGGCCGATTTCGGCGGCGCGGGCCTGGGCTATGTCGCCTACGGCCTCGTGGCGCGCGAGGTGGAGCGCGTGGACTCCGGCTACCGCTCGGCCATGAGCGTGCAGAACTCGCTCGTCATGCACCCGATCGAGGCCTATGGCTCGGACGAACAGAAGAAGAAATATCTCGCCAGGCTCGCCACCGGCGAATGGGTCGGCTGCTTCGGCCTCACCGAGCCCGATGCCGGCTCCGATCCCGGCGGCATGAAGACCCGCGCCAGGAAGGTGGACGGCGGCTATGTGCTGAACGGCGCCAAGATGTGGATCTCGAATTCGCCCATCGCCGACGTGGCGGTGGTGTGGGGCAAGACCGAGGACGGCGTGATCCGCGGCTTCATCGTGGAGCGCGGCATGAAGGGCTTCTCGACGCCCGCCATCGAAGGCAAGATTTCGCTGCGCGCCTCGATCACCGGCGAGATCGTGCTCGACAATGTGGAAGTGCCGGATGCAAACCTGCTGCCCCATGCCAAGGGCCTCGGCGGCCCCTTCGGCTGCCTCAACAAGGCGCGCTACGGAATCGCCTGGGGCGTCATGGGCGCGGCGGAAGACTGCTGGCGCCGCGCGCGGCAATACACGCTGGACCGCAAACAGTTCGGCAAGCCGCTGGCGGCCACGCAGCTGGTGCAGAAGAAGCTCGCCGACATGCAGACCGAGATAGCGCTGGGCCTGCAGGGCTGCCTCGCTTTGGGCCGCGGCCTCGAGCGCGGCGCCGTGGCGCCGCCCGCCATCTCGCTGATGAAGCGCAACAACTGCGGCAAGTCGCTGGAGATCGCGCGGATGGCGCGTGACATGCACGGCGGCAACGGCATATCGGAGGAATATCACGTCATCCGCCATATGGTGAACCTCGAGACGGTGAACACCTATGAAGGCACGCATGACGTCCACGCGCTGATTTTGGGCCGCGCCCAGACAGGCCTCCAGGCCTTCCAGTGACCGCCGCCGTCATCGCCATCGCCGACCCGGCGCATCCGCCGGTTCGGGCGATGGTGGAGGAACTCGACGCCTATCTCGTGCCGCTCTATCCGGCCGAGTCGAACCACCTCTTGGACATCGAAACCCTGCGCCAGCCCGAAATGCGCTTCTTCGCGGCCTATCGCGGCGGCGCGATATTGGCCATCGGCGGCTGCTGGCTGCATGAGGACTATGCCGAGGCGAAGCGCATCTACGTGACGCCCGCCGCGCGCGGGCTGGGGCTTGCGAAGCTCATCATGCAGCGGATCGAGGAAGAGGCGATTGCCTGCGGCCGCCGGCTGGCGCGGCTGGAGACGGGCATCCACCAGCCGGAGTCGCTCGGGCTCTATCGGCGGCTGGGCTATGTCCACCGTGGCGCGTTTGGCGATTATCCGGCGGATGATCCGAACAGCGTGTTCATGGAGAAGCGTCTGACATGAGGGCTCCGCCCCCGCGCCTCGGCGCATGTTCCTATCAGGTGGCTCCACCTCACCCGAACACGCGTCAGTGTCGCAGCTTGCGGGTCAGAAACACGCTGTTGGGGTCCGGCCTGTAAGCGCCAAACGGCGGGCACTCCTCAAAGCCGTGGGCCTTGTAGAGGGCGACGGCGGGTTCGAAATAGCCGAAGGAGCCGGTCTCGAGGCTGAGGCGGGTGAGGCCCCTGCCGCGCGAGGTCTCGATGATGTGCCGCAAGAGCGCGCTGGCCACGCCGCGGCGCCTTGCTTCAGCAGCGGTGTGCATGGACTTCACTTCGCCATGCGTCTCGCCGAGCGGCTTCATGGCGCCGGTGCCCAGCAGCGTTTCGCCGTCCCAGGCGGCCCAGAAGTCGATCTCCGGGGCGGCCAGGCGGGTGACGTCGAAGACATGGGCGCTGCCGGGCGGCGTCACCTCGTGGCATTTGTCGAAGTGGTGGCGCAGCATCCGGATGATGCGGGGATCGGCGAGATCGCCTCTTGAGATATGCATGGTCTTTTCTCCGGGGCCGGGCGTAACGGGACTGACGCGAAACATTATTGCTGATTTTCCGGCTGGCTGATTCCTATCTTGCGCGACGCCCCTCATTCTGTCATACAGAGATAGGACAGTGGCACTGTCCTTTCGCGGTGTTAATCAAGGCAAGTGGACCCCGGATGCTCCGGAATACGACCACCAAGACCCTGAAAGCGACGGCCAAACCGGTCGACGACGCCGCAGGGCTGCCCCGCGCTACGCTCCGCAAAAGCAACTGAGGGCGAGCGCTCGGGGCAGAACTGCCCAGGAGTTTGATCGCCCTTAAGGGTCCGGCGCCACCTGAAGGCCCCGCCCCCAGGAGATCGACACCTGCGCAGAATAGGAAGACCCTCCGGGTTCGCGAAGGCACCGGGGGGAGGATGGGATGAGGACGGGCAAGGAGTTGGCCATGAACATTCAATACCGGCCAGAAGGTCTTCCGGAGGCGCATGGTCTTTACGACCCGAAGAACGAGCATGATGCCTGCGGCATCGGCCTCATCGCCAATATCCACAATGTCAAAAGCCACCGCATGATCGCGGATGGCCTGTCCATCCTCAAGAACCTCGAACATCGCGGCGCGGTGGGCGCCGATCCAAAGGCGGGCGACGGCGCGGGGCTGATGCTGCAGGTCCCGCATTCCTTCTTCGCGGAGGAGGCGAGGCGCCTCGGCATCGGGCTTCCCGAGGCGGGGCATTACGGCGTGGGCCAGCTTTTCATGCCGCGCGAGCCCGTCTACCGCCAGGACGTGGAGCGCATCTGGTGGGAGACGACGCGGGAGGAGGGCCTGAAGGTTTTGGGCTGGCGCGACGTGCCGGTGGATTCATCCGTGCTCGGATATTCGGTGAAGGGTACGGAGCCCTTCCACCGCCAGGTCTTTATCGGGCGCGGGCCGACGATCCGCGACGAGGCGCATTTCGAGCGAAAGCTGTTCGTCTGCCGCAAGGTCGTCTCCAACCGCGTTCTCGAAGTGCTGGGATCCAAGGCCAGGACCTATTATCCGGTCTCGGTCTCCGCCCGCACGCTGGTCTACAAGGGCCTCGTTCTGGGTGCCGAGCTTGGCGCCTATTACCGCGACCTCGAGGACAGCCGCGTCGAAAGCGCCTTCGCGATGGTGCACCAGCGCTTCTCGACCAACACCTTCCCCAGCTGGCCGCTGGCGCACCCCTATCGCTTCATCTGCCACAACGGCGAAATCAACACGGTGCGCGGCAACTATAACTGGATGGCCGCGCGCCAGGCCAACATGCGTTCCGATATCATCGGCGAGGACCTCTCCAAGCTTTGGCCCATCTCCTACGAAGGCCAGTCGGACACGGCCTGCTTCGACAACGCGCTCGAATTCCTGACCATGGGCGGCTACCCGCTTCCCCATGCCATGATGATGCTGATCCCGGAGGCCTGGGCGGGCAATCCGCTGATGGACGTGGACCGCCGCGCCTTTTACGAATATCACGCCGCCCTCATGGAGCCGTGGGACGGCCCGGCCGCCATGGTGTTCACCGACGGCAGGATGATCGGCGCCACGCTGGACCGCAACGGCTTGCGCCCCTCGCGCTACATGACGAGCGATGACGGGCACATCCTGCTCGCCTCCGAAATGGGCTGCCTGCAGTTCGCGGAAGAGCGCATCACCCACAAGTGGCGCCTGCAGCCGGGCAAGATGCTGCTGATCGACCTCGAGCAGAAGCGCATCATCGCGGATGAGGAGCTGAAGAAGCAGCTCTCCACCGCGCATCCCTATAAGGAGTGGCTGAAGCGCACGCAGATCGTGCTGAAGGACCTTCCGGCCTCAAAGACGCGCCGCGCGCATTCGACCGTGCCGTTGCTCGACCGCCAGCAGGCCTTCGGTTACACTCAGGAAGACCTGAAGGTGCTGATGGCCCCAATGGCCCAGACGGGACAGGAGGCCGTGGGCTCCATGGGCAATGACGCGCCGATCTCGGCGCTCAGCGACCGGCCCAAGACGCTCGACACCTATTTCAAGCAGAACTTCGCGCAGGTGACGAACCCGCCCATCGACCCGATCCGCGAGGAGCTGGTGATGTCGCTCGTCTCCTTCATCGGGCCGCGCCCCAACCTCCTGGACCTCAAGGGCACCTCGGCGCATATGCGCCTCGAGGTGGCCCAGCCGATCCTCACCAACGAGGACCTTGAGCGCATCCGCACCATCGGTGCGGTGGCCGACAACCCGTTCCGCACCGCCACCATCGACATCACTTACGATGTGGCGAACGGCCACCAGTACATGGAAGCGGCGCTTGACTCCGTCTGCGCGCTGGCCGAGCGGGCGGTGAAGGATGGCTACAACATCATCATCCTCTCCGACCGCGCTGTCTCGGCCGAGCGCGTGCCGATCCCGGCGCTCCTTGCCACCTCCGCCACGCATCACCATTTGATCCGCAAGGGCCTGCGCACGCAGGTTGGCCTGGTGGCCGAGACGGGCGAGGCGCGCGAGGTGCATCAGTTCTGCGCGCTCGCGGGCTATGGCGCGGAAGCCATCAACCCCTATCTCGCCTTCGAGACGCTGGAGGACATGCTCCCCACGCTCGAGGAGAAGATCACAGGCTATGAGGCGGTGAAGCGTTATATCAAGGCCATCGACAAGGGCATTCTCAAGGTGATGTCCAAGATGGGCATCTCGACCTACCAGTCCTATTGCGGCGCGCAGATCTTCGACGCGGTGGGCCTCTCCTCCGACTTCGTGAAGAAGTATTTCACCGGCACGGCGACGCAGATCGAGGGCGTGGGCCTCCTGGAGATCGCGGAAGAAGCCTTCCGCCGGCATGAGAACGCCTTTGGCGAGAACCCGGTGTTCCGCGCCGCGCTTGACGTGGGCGGCGACTACGCCCAGCGCATCCGCGGCGAGGCGCATGTGTGGAACTCCGACACGATTTCCAGCCTGCAGCACGCGGTGCGCGGCAATTCACAGGACAAGTATCTTGCCTTCGCCAGGGCGGTGAACGAGCAGTCCGAGACGCTGAAAACCATGCGCGGGCTGTTCCGTATACGGACGGCCGAGGAGATGGGCCGCAAGCCCGTCGACATCTCGGAAGTCGAACCCGCGGAGAAAATCGTGAGGCGCTTCTCCACCGGGGCCATGTCCTTCGGTTCGATCAGCCGCGAGGCGCATACGACGCTGGCCATTGCCATGAACCGCATCGGCGGCAAGTCCAACACCGGCGAGGGCGGCGAGGAGGCGGACCGCTTCAAGCCGCTGCCCAATGGCGACTCCATGCGCTCCGCCATCAAGCAGGTGGCCTCCGGCCGCTTCGGGGTCACGACGGAATATCTTGTCAACTCCGACATGATGCAGATCAAGATGGCGCAAGGAGCGAAGCCCGGCGAGGGCGGCCAGCTGCCCGGCCACAAGGTGGACGCGACCATCGCCAAGGTGCGCCACTCGACACCCGGCGTCGGCCTCATCTCGCCGCCGCCGCACCATGACATCTATTCGATCGAAGACCTCGCACAGCTGATCTTCGACCTGAAGAATGTGAACCCGGGGGCCCAGGTCTCCGTCAAGCTCGTGTCCGAGGTCGGCGTGGGCACAGTGGCCGCAGGCGTTTCCAAGGCGCATGCCGACCATGTGACGATCTCGGGTTACGAGGGCGGCACGGGCGCCTCTCCGCTGACCTCGATCAAGCATGCGGGCCTCCCCTGGGAGATCGGCCTGGCCGAGACGCAGCAGACGCTGGTGGCCAATGACCTGCGCGGCCGCATCGCGGTGCAGGCAGATGGCGGCATCCGCACCGGGCGCGACGTGCTGATCGCGGCGCTGCTGGGCGCGGACGAGATCGGCTTCGCCACGGCGCCGCTGATCGCCGCGGGCTGCATCATGATGCGGAAGTGCCACTTGAACACCTGCCCCGTGGGCGTGGCCACCCAGGACCCCGAACTGCGCAGGCGCTTCAAGGGCCAGCCGGAGCATGTCATCAACTACTTCTTCTTCGTGGCCGAGGAGCTGCGCGCGCTGATGGCGGCCATGGGCCTTCGTTCTTACGATGAGCTCATCGGCGAGACGGCCTTCCTCGACCAGCAGACGGCGATTGCGCACTGGAAGGCGCGCGGCCTCGACTTCTCGAAGATCTTCGCCAAGCCGGACGTCCACGGCCCCGTCGCCACCAAGCGCGTGACAGTGCAGGACCATGGCATCGACAAGATCCTCGACCGCAAGCTGATCGCGGAAGCGAAGCCTGCGCTGGAGCGCGGTGAGAAAGTTCTGATCGAGACGAAGATCCACAATTATGACCGCACGGCGGGCGCCATGCTCTCGGGCGAGGTCGCCAGGCGCTATGGCCATGCGGGGCTGCCGGAGGACACCATCACGGTGACGTTCGACGGCATCGCCGGCCAGAGCTTCGGCGCCTGGGCGGCGAAGGGCGTCACGCTCGAGCTGACCGGCGAGGCCAATGATTATGTCGGCAAGGGCCTGTCCGGCGGCAAGCTGATCGTCAGGCCCAGGGACAAGATCGGCTTCGTGCCTGAGAAGTCCATCATCGTCGGCAACACCGTGCTCTATGGCGCGATCACCGGCGAGTGCTATTTCCGCGGTGTTGCGGGCGAGCGTTTCGCGGTGCGGAACTCCGGCGCCGTCGCGGTGGTCGAAGGCGTGGGCGACCACGGCTGCGAATACATGACGGGTGGCGTCGTTCTCGTCATCGGCGAGACGGGCCGCAACTTCGCGGCGGGCATGTCGGGCGGTGTCGCCTATGTGCTCGACGAGGCGGGCGACTTCGCCAAGCGCTGCAACCTCTCCATGGTCGACCTGCAGCCGGTTCCGGCGGAGGAGAAGGCCACCGAGAAGCTGCTGCATGCGACCGGCGACCTGATCAGCCACGGCCTCGTCGATGTCACCTCGCAGATGGACCGCAACGATGCCGAGCGCGTGCGCGAGCTGCTGACGCGCCACCTGAAATACACGGCCTCGTCGCGCGCCCGTGACATTCTGGACAATTGGAGCGCCTATCTGCCGAAATTCGTGAAGGTGATGCCGGTCGAATATGCCCGGGCGCTCAAGGAACTCGAACAGGCGCAGAAGGACAGCGACGGCACGACGATCGGCGTGAAGAGGAGCGCATAAGATGGGAAAGATTACGGGTTTCCTCGAGATCGAGCGGCAGGAACGAAAGTATACGCCGGCCGCCGACCGGGTGCGCCACTATAACGAGTTCGTCATTCCGCTTTCGGCGGAGGCCGTGAAAAACCAGGCGGCGCGCTGCATGAACTGCGGCATTCCGTTCTGTCACAACGGCTGCCCCGTCAACAACCAGATTCCGGACTGGAATGACCTTGTCTATCTGGGTGACTGGGAAGAGGCCTCGCGCAACCTGCACTCCACCAACAACTTCCCCGAATTCACCGGTCGTGTGTGCCCGGCGCCCTGCGAAGCGTCCTGCACGCTGAACCTCGAGGATGCGCCGGTCACCATCAAGACGATCGAATGCGCCATCGTCGACCGCGCCTGGGAGAATGGCTGGCTGAAGCCTGAGTCCTTCCGCGACAAGACGGGGAAGAAGGTGGCGATCATCGGTTCGGGTCCCGCGGGCCTTGCCGCCGCGCAACAGCTGGCGCGCGTGGGCCACAACGTGCATGTGTTCGAGAAGAACGCACGCGCGGGCGGCCTGCTGCGCTATGGCATTCCCGACTTCAAGATGGAGAAGCACCTGATCGACCGCCGCATCGCGCAGATGGAGTCGGAGGGCGTCACCTTCCATTATGGCGTCCATATCGGCGTGACGCAGGATGCCAGGCAGCTGATCGGCAGCTTCGATGCGGTGGTGCTGGCGGGCGGCTCCGAAAAGCCGCGCGATTTGCCGGTGCCGGGCCGCGACCTCAGCGGCATCCACTTCGCCATGGAATTCCTGCCGCAGCAGAACCGCCGCGTGGGCAAGGAGCCTCAGGCCGACAACCGCCCGATCACCGCGGAGGGAAAGCACGTCGTCGTCATCGGCGGCGGCGACACGGGGTCTGACTGCATCGGCACCTCGGTGCGTCAGGGTGCGCTCTCGGTCGAACAGCTCGAGGTGATGCCGAAGCCGCCCGAGAAGGAGAACAAGCTGCTCACCTGGCCGAACTGGCCCTTGAAGCTTCGCACCTCGTCGTCGCACATGGAGGGGGCGGACCGCGAGTTCTCGGTTCTCACCAGGTCCTTCTCGGGCGAGAACGGCCACGTGAAAAAGCTCCACTGCGTGCGCATCGATGCCGGCATGAAGGAAATCCCGGGCTCTGAATTCGAGCTCAAGGCGGACCTGGTGCTGCTCGCCATGGGCTTCGTCTCGCCCGTGCACGAAGGACTGCTCAAGTCGCTCGACGTGAAGCTGGACGGGCGCGGCAATGTCGAGGCCAATGTGATGAGTTACAAGACCTCAATCCCGAAGGTGTTCTCGGCCGGCGACATGCGGCGCGGCCAGTCGCTGGTGGTCTGGGCCATCCGCGAAGGCCGCCAGGCGGCGCATGCGGTGGATCAGTTCCTCATGGGATCGACGAGCCTGCCGCGGTAGGTTTGACTTCCCTCACGGACGACATCATCGCCGGGCTTGTCCCGGCGATCCTTTTTGGTGGCGGCCGAAAAAGATGCCCGGGACAAGCCCGGGCATGATGAGAGTTGGAGCAGAGGCTAGAGCGGCGGGCGATCAATTGACTCCATTAGTACTACAGTTGCGTCTGCGATAGATTTGTGATTCCTGCCGCTTTTGGCGGGAGGACGACAATGGTCGCGGAGTGGTCGGGCGCGTTGCTGGAGTGGGAGGCGGAGCTTGCCTCG